>JBJLEE010000068.1:0-119897 GCA_045566075.1 Pirellulaceae bacterium
CGACCCCATCAGCTTGACCTTGAGCTACCGATGGGTGCATCCACCATACAGATCAAAACTGGCGGTGGAGGGGGGGCGATTACTTTTGGGTATGCCGGATTCGTGAAGTGACCTTGAAATTAGCGCATTCACATCTCAAACAACGTATAATCAACGATTGATCTAAGAGATGCTGCACTCGTGCAACCACCGCGATTTCGTAAATTCGGGTGGCCATCTTCCCGCCCTAACCTGCCTAAGAGTCCCACCTTAAACATGGATCGACGTTCTTTCATAGGTGCCGGTGGCACGCTGGCTCTTGCTGGCACTCCGCTCGTTTATGGCGAAGGGGAATGGGAAATCACTGCTGAAAGTGCCAAGAGCGTTGAAAGAGGGCTGGACTGGCTGGCTCGAAATCAGGGCACAAGTGGTAATTGGCAAAGCACGGACCTTGGTCTGGTTGCTCTTGGTGCATTAGCGTTTCTTGCTGCAGGTCATGCACCTGGCAGGTCTGAATATGGCGATACGGTCAGTCGGGCCATTAGTTATATCCTCACCAATGCCAAGCCATCCGGACTGCTGAACATATCATCCGAGGGGCGGGACATGTACAACCATGGGCTCGCGGTCTTTGCGCTCACTCAGGCATATGGTGCGGTGCCGGATAAGCGACTCAGTGGCGCGCTGGATCGCGGGATAAAGCTAATCTGTGATGTCCAGTGTAGTGATGGCGGCTGGGACTATGTTGCACGGCGAGGTTCGCGCGGGCACGATTTGTCCTTGTCGGTCATGCAGGCCAAGGCACTCCGCGGAGCCACCGATATCGGACTCGACATACCGCCGCGAGTTATCGAGCTCTCAATTCAGTCCGTGCAAAACTACTATCGAGCACTTGGGCCACCTGACGGCAAGCGCTATGGGAATGACCCACTTGCCGATCGGCCTGGTGCCTTTACCTATAACGGTGGCCGGGTCACAACAGCCATGGCGGCAGCTGGTGCTGTCTGTTTGCAGGAATTTGGCAAATACGATGACTTCCGAATTCTGCGCAGCCTTGATCATGTTGCAAATGACATTCAAAACAGCATGCAGGTTCGAGCTGGGTACGTCCCGTTTGACGCCTACACAATGTATTACGTCGCACAGGGGCTCTATCAGGTCGGGCGTGATCGATGGCGCAAAAACTACCCGCTGATCAGGGATGCCATCGTCCGATCTCAATCCAAATCAACCAGCCAGTCCGTCGACGGTGCCTGGGAGGGTGGCCGCGTCAGTGGTGTTCCCGGGAAATTATTTGGCACCGCTACAGCGGTTTTTGCTTTGAGCATTCCAAACCGGTATCTACCAATTCTCCAAGAAGGTGACTTTGGTGACGCCCAAAATGACGCAGCGCGCTAGGAACACGACCACCGTATGAGTTTTTTGCAATTTTCATTCCTGACAGCAATGGCAGCTGCCGCCGGGCCCGCTGTGATTCACCTATTGAATCGCAGGCGCTACCGCACCAAGCAATGGGCAGCGATGAACTTCCTGCGAGAAGCACTGCGAAGGAACCGCAAGGCTATCGAGATGCGGGACCTCATCTTGCTGGCCTTGCGCACACTCATCGTCATTTTTCTCGTCCTTGCCATGGCTCGTCCATACTGGACGACTGGTGCCGACAGTGTCTACAGCGGTGAGCCTGTCCACGCTGTTCTGGTCATCGATAACAGTTTGTCGATGGGCTATAGCGAACTCGACCCCTCGCTCTTAGATCAAGCAAAACAGAAAGCACGCGATTTCATAAAGGATCTGCCGGCCGGATCGGATGTTTCTATCATTCCATTATGTGATGTCAAAAAATGGTATACGCGAGGTGCCTTCGCAACTCGCGAAGATGCATCTGAAGCGTTGGATCGGATTGACGTTGTTGATCGAAGTGCGTCTCTGCTGATCGCCGCAGAAAAGGCGGCGGCCGAGTGCGAGGACGGCAGCGATATCAAGACAAAGCGGGTAATCATCTTTAGCGATATGCAGGAAGCCGTGGCAACGGGTTCTCTCGATGATGCATTTAAGGATCTGCCCTCAGTACAACTCGTTGCCATTCAACCGACGGAGCCCGAAAACGCATGGGTCACCGACTTCTTTCTCCGTGATGGAATCGCTGATACCGAGAGTTCGGCTGTCTTTCATGGGGCGATCCAATACCGAGGTCCGCAGCCTGCTATTCGAATTCAAGCATCGCTCTACATAAATGATATTGCTGTGGAAGAACAATTTATCGATGTCAGCAGTGAGCAACCCTCTCAGATTGTATTTACGCATCGGTTTGTCAGTGGCGGAACCTCCGACCAGCCGGTATTTAACCGAGCGGAGCTAAAGATCACCGCCGACCGGCTACAGGGCGATGACGTCCGCTGTTGTGTTGTTCCGGTGCTAACTCGGATACCCGTAATGTTCGCTGATCAGTGGGGCAGTCAGGAGGATCCTGATCGGAGTCGATATGGCGAATCCTTCCCGTTTCGTGCACTGTTAACCTCGGTTGATGAAGAAGATGGGCCACAGCTCGTCGACCCGATCCACCGCACGCCAGACACCATCACCCGTGAGGATTTACAAGACGCGCGTATGGCTGTAATTGCCGGCTCCGCGCCACCACCAGACGCCATTCAAGATCTGTTGCGAGAATACGTGGAGCAGGGCGGGCAGCTGTTGATTGCAGGCGGAGCGGAATTTGATCCCGCCGCATGGAATGCCACTGCCTGGCGTGATGGCGAAGGTCTGTTGCCAGCACCGCTGTCAGGCAATCTTCTAGGTGCCCTGCCCGAACCCGGAGCCCCGGAGCCTAACGCTTTTCGACTTGATCCAAACACATTTGACGACCCTCTGTATAAGCTAGAGCTTTCAGAAGATGAGCAGCGGGACATCATCTCTACACCTTCTTTCTATTTGGTGACAGAGGTGGATGAGGCCGCGCTCGATGGCTTTGCTGATGCGGAGCTCGCTCGCGTTTCGGCACTAGCCGAGAAAACAATGCTCATCGAGGAAAGGCTTGGGCAGCTGGGCCAGCAACAAACACTCTCCGACGAAGACAAGGCTGAACAGGCGCGGCTACTGCTGGAGTCGCAAAGTCTTCAGGCAAACTGGCTGAACTGGGAAAACCCGCTCGCCCGTGATTTCAGCAGCTACACACCTGAGCAACTGGTCGCACTAAACGCTCCTCGCGTCCTTGGGCGTTTTGACAATGGCAAGCCCTTTGCCGTCCAGCGGCAAATTGGTAAAGGGCATGTTTACCTAATGGCTTCCGGTGTATTTCCACTGTGGAATACCGTAGCCGTGGATTCAGGTGTTTTGATTTTTAGTCGAGTTGTCAGACAACTATTGCTCCGCTCTTTGCCAGATCGAACCATGGGCCCGCTGGCGAGTATGGTTTTACCTGTACCGGCAAGACAGCGCGGTGACAGCTTTGAAGTGGTGTACCCGGGCGAGAACACAGGCACGCCGATCGGCGTGGAAAGCGTTGGCACGTACCGGTACGGTGTTGTCCTTCGCTCACCGACATACCGGGGTTTCTACGAAATCATTCGAACGGCCGTAGAAGAAGAAAATGATGAGCCGCCATTTCTATTAGCGTTTAACGGCCCTGCAACGGAAAGTCGTTTGGTTTATCTGGGGCAGGAAGACTTAATGGGCCGAATCAACTCTGAAAACGCTGTTTGGGTCGGTGCAAGCGACACGATTACACTCAGCGGACAAACGTATGTCGGCACCGATTCCTGGCGATGGCTGTGGATTCTGATGATGCTTATGATGGCCATGGAAATGTGGTTGTTGCGACAGCGTAAAAAAGTGAGCTCCGGCACCGGAGCATCAACCGCTCTTTCTGCAGAAGGGGGTGCATAGTGAGCTCCTTCATTAGCCAAATGGTGGGGCTGGATTCGAGTGCCACGATTGAGAGTGTGGAACTTCGCTTCGCCGCGCCGTGGGCAGAGGGACGGCCCGTCCTTGTCCTGCTAGCCTGTGTCGCCGCCATCGTCATTGCCGTCTGGTTTTATTACAAGCTGCATGCCGAAGCGGGACTCGTAAAGCGCCCCAAGCGTCGGTTCTTCCTTTCTATTCTGCGGTCCATTCTGTTGGTAATCGTCGTTCTAGTGCTGGCTGAACCTGTCATTTGGGTGGCTTATACACAAAACCACAAGCCGCAGTTGTTGGTGCTGTTTGACGGCTCCGGCAGTATGAATACTCGTGATGAGCTGCCGGATGACCAGATCACTGAAATGAGGACGCTCCTAACAGAGCCCGAATCCGGCGAGAGTCCGGATCCAACAACACTTACACGGGCAGAGTTGGTCACCCGTGCGCTGCAAGCTGGCCCCCTGGCTGAGACATTGGATGAAATAAAAGAGGATTTTGACTTGCGGTTCTATCTAATGGACTCGCTGGATCAAGCACGGCTGTTAGAAAACGAGTCTGGCGAAGAGGGGTCGCCGTCGAGCGAAGGCTTCGCCGATTTGCTCACATTTGATGCCGAGATTACCGCCCTTGGTGGTGCACTCGATGATCTTGCTCTGCGTCACGGCAGTCAGCGGATCGGTGGTACTGTCATTATCAGCGACTTCATTCAAAATGCCGGCGTCCCGGCCTTAGATTCCATCGGAAGGCTTAATTCCGAGGTATATGCGATCGGCCTTGGCCCAGTGGATGCCGTAGACCTTCAGGTTCAACTGGAAGCGCCGTTGGTGCTTAAACAGGATGAGCTAACCGCCGTTACTGCAACAATTAAACAACAGGGGCTCGATGGCCAAGTCGTGCAGGTACAACTTTACGCACGCCCCCTCGGTGATGCTGGAGCTGAAGAAGAGCAAGTCCCCCTCGGCACGCCCGTTGCTGCAACACTTGACCAGCCAACGGTCACGGTACCAATTCCATTACAACCAGATGAGTCCGGTCGATTTGAGTTAATTGCCAGCATTGAGCCGATCGCTGGCGAAGTAAACACTGATAACAACAGCGGCCGTCGCGAGGTCAATATTAAGGATGACTCGCTGAAGCTCTACTTTGTAGAATATGAGCCGACGTGGGAATGGCGTTTTGTGAAAGAGGTCTTTCACCGAGATCCATTAATCGGCCAGGACGGATTCCGGACATTCCTGCGATCTGCTGACTTCAAAGTCCGACAAACAAATGATCTGTTTGTTGATCAACTTGTCCGGCCGCGTCGGGAATTCTTCTCCAACGACGTCATTCTGTTAAGCGACGTGCCTGCTGAGATGATGACTAAGGCCTTTCAGGATCTGCTGATCGAATACGTTGAGGAGTTTGGTGGCGGACTGGTAGTGTTAGCAGGTCCTCGTTTTGGCCTGAGTTCGCTGGCAAGGACACGGATTGGCGAGATGTTGCCCGTAGTGCTGGACCCAACGATTAAACCTAAGACGGGCGATTTCGCGCTGAACCTCTCGCCGATCATTTCTGAATATCCGTTTATGCAACTCGGTGGCAATGACGCGGAAAACAATCTGGCCTGGAATAATATTGGCCCTTTGCCGTGGTATCAGCCGGTATTGAGATCACACCCGCTGGCCACGGTCTTGGCTACACATCCTCGAGACCGTGCTGTTGACAATGAATCCCTGCAGCCGTTGATTGCTTCAAGACGATACGGCAAGGGCGAAGTCATTTATCTTGGATTCAATGAAACTTGGCGGTTGCGGCGAAAATACGGCGAACGATTTTATCGGCAATTCTGGGGCCAGCTGATTTACCGCCTCGGGCTCGGTCGTGTGCTGGGCGAACAAAAGAGATTCTCGCCCTCAACGGATCGTTCAAGCTATCGCACCGGAGATCTGGTTCGATTTACGGTTGAGGCTTACAACGCTGACTTCGAGCCACTGGAAAATGAACTCCTGTCCGGACAGCTATATATGGTGAATGAGGCCGGGCAAGAAACTTTTCTACAGGATGTTGTACTTCCATTGACCCGAGACGATCACGTCTTCGAAGCGACCACGATGGTTTATGAGCCTGGTCGTTATCGCTTGCTTGTTGACGACCCAATTGAAAATGACAAGTTTGAACTTGGTTTTGAAGTAACATCCACGTCACGTGAAAACGAGCAGATTATTCGGAATGTAGGACTTCAAACCCAACTGGCAAGTCAAACCGGTGGCAAGAAAGGCGAGTTGTACCAGTTACCGGAGATTCTGCGGTCAATTGAGGCTAAAGATACAGAAGAACCGGCCGAACAACAGTTACCATTATGGAATACTTGGTTGGTGCTCCTGATTCTGTTGCTGTTAATGCACATCGAATGGCTTGCGCGCAAGCTCTTTAACCTGAGATAAGAACACTGGTCTAAATAACTATGGCGACTATCAACACACTACATCGTGGCGTTAACCGTGTAAGGCGGTTTCGCTTCGTTGCGCGGGTTGGTAGTGCGCTGTCTGTGTTCCTCACGCTCGTTGTTTGGACATTGTTGGTCGTGTTCCTTTTAGACCTCTTCCTTAACACTGACACCTTTGAGCGTGTCCTGCTGCTGGGCGTTGTAGCGATTGCTGCGATATGGTCTCTGAGAAAGCACGTATTGCCCTCCCTTGCACAGTCCGAGAGTCGAGTTGCCATGGCAGCGATGGTGGAGCGGCAGCAAGGGATTCCTTCGGATCTCGTGGCCACGATGGAATTTGTTGACAAGAAGAGAAATCAGTACGGTTCTGAAGAGCTGAGAGCGGCGGTCGTTACAAACACCGTCGAGGTCAGTGGACGGCTTAACTATCTCGAAGGCTTTTCACGTCCGGACCTCTGGAAGCGCTTTGGCGCCGCTGTCGGCAGTGTTTTGCTGGTAGGGTTCTTGCTTTTCTGGCAGGGTGAATATGCTCAAATCTTCTTCAAACGCATGCTGTTTAACGAAGTTTCATACCCCACTGCAACTAAGATCGCGGACATCATCAGCCCGGGTGAAAAGTCTGTATACGGCAAGCCTATTCATTTCCGAATTCAGGCAGACGGTGTTATTCCCGAAGATGGCCAAGTAACGATTGAAACCAAGGGCGGAACCCTTTCTCGTATCAAGCTTGTGCCGGAAGAACCTGGCAGCAAAATATTCGTTGGGCAGCTGGATATGGCTATTGATGACATTAACTACACCGTTGCTTTGGGGGATGCTGTTTCGGAGAAACGCCAGCTTCAGATCATCCCGGTACCCATCGTGGAAATGGAGCTTGATGTAAACATCCCTGAATACGCTCGGCATCGCTTCCAGGAAGCCAGTGCTAACAGTCGTTCGCGTGTGGTGCTAGAAGGCACAACCATAAAGCCGCGGATTGTGTCGAGCAAGAGCCTTAGCAATGTAACTCTGGCCGTCAACGACCAACCTGTCGAAGTTGAATCAAAGGATGACGACAAAAACTGGGGGCTGGTCTTGCCTAAGGAAGGCAATATCTTTGCCGACGCAAGTGCAAATCCATTCGCTAATCTACAAGAGACCATTCATTACCGTGTTGAAATAAAGGACCTGGACGGCATTGAGCTTGAGCGGCCAATTGGCGGGGTGATCCAAGTGCGGCCCGACTTGCCACCAAGAATCGCGGCTGCCACGGTTATCGATTTGGCTCTGCCTAATGCTAAGCCGAGGATTAAATATCGCGCCGTTGACGATTACGCCATCGGCGACCTAAGTGCCAGGATTTTGGTGGAGCGAGACGGGGAAGAGCTGCAAACAGAGACGATTTCCGTCCCTTTAGGGGGTACGAACACGGTTTTAATGGACATTGACTCCAATGCACAGGTAGACCTTTCCAATTTCTCTCTAGAGATAGGTGATTCAGTTACGGTAACCTTAATAGTTAGAGATTATCGTGGTGACACGGAGGGCGAAGCCACGGAGGCTGACCCGTTGGTATTTGATATAGCCAGCAGGGCAGATTTTCTGGCTGCCATGCGCAAAGTGGATGCGCAAACAGATGAAAAGCTCGACCAAATCATTCAAGCTCAATTAGGAATCGGAGATCGCAAATGACGCGTCAGATTCTCGTTGCTATTCTTTCTGTTTCGTTGCTCACAAGCAGCACGGTTATTGCTCAGCAGACCAAGCCTGCAAACCGTACCGTGATTAACCAATACAAGGTCAATCAACAACGGGCAAAAGATCTCACCGCGGACTTGTTAAAGGTTCTGGTCGATACCCAGCTTGAGCAGCTCGAAGACAACCAACTCACTGATATACCGTTGTATCAAGACCTAACATCCATGCGGGGTCGGTTGGGTGATTTGGCCATGCAAAAAATGCCGGTCGTTATTGATTTGCTGATGCAGGCAGATGTGGCAAAGCCGAATGAACGACAAGACCTGATGAAGTCGGTTCATGTCAAAATGAAAGACGTGTTGCTTGACTTGCTTCGTGAGCGCGAAAAACTTCGCCTAAGGCGGCAACATGCCGAATTGATCGAGCGCATCACAGAAGTCGTTGTCAAACAGACAGACACCAGAGAGGACACTGTTGAGTTATCAACAACAAACGAACAAGAGATTTTGGCGACCGCACGATCGCAGCAAGATGTCTCACTGTTAGTCACATCGTTTGATAACACACTTCAGATCGTCGCTGACTGGAGTGGTGAGCTTGGGAAAATGGCCACACAATGTGCAAAGATCATTGAGAATGAAGATGTACATAGTCTACTGGTTAAAGCCGAAACTCAGCTTGGCGACACAGAGTTTTCAAATGCTGCCGGCACGCAAAAAGAAGTTATCGACGCGCTGGAGCAAATCCTGAACAAGATCCGACGCTTCGAGGACCCGGCTTGGATTAATGCCGATGCCAAGGAAGCTGCCGAAAATATCCTTACCGCTCAGGAAGAAATTAAAGAGAAAATTGAAAGCGGCGATCTTGAGGATGAAGAAGAACTAAACTCGTTGGTGGAAGAGCAGTCGCTCATCCGCGAGAAGCTCAATCGCCTGAAAAATGCGTTGGCTACAAACGAAGATGCTGTCGAGTTAGCAGAACGTGCTGAAGAAGCTGCTGCTGAAGCACGTGAAGCCGTTTTCGAAGGTGATGAACAGGAGGCGGTTGAATTACAGGATGAAGTAATTGGCACTCTCGCGGAACTTCAGGAAGAAATTCTAAACGAGATTGACAGCTTCAAACCGGAGCTATCATCGGAAGAATACAGCAAGATTGCTGAAGAAGTTGCCGAGGCGCGGGAGAAGCTCGAAGAAGCCGATGAGTTAAACACCGAGGCAACCGAAACCGCTGAAGAGTCAACTGAAGAGGCTGCCACAACGGAAGCTCAGGCTGAGGAAGCCGTCAACGAAGCCGGTGAAAATGAAAACCTGCCGGAAGATGTTGCTAATGCTATCGAAAATGCGGCGGAAGAAGTTGCTGAAGCAACCGAAGAGCTACAAGAAGGCTCTGAAGAAAGCGAAGGTGCTTTGGACGAAGCAGGCGAAGCGATTAGTGAAGCAATTGGTGAAGCCGAAATCGCCGAGGAAGAGGCTAAGAAAAATGCGTTGGCTGCCAAGGTCGGCGAATTAAACCGCGCCGTAGAGTCTCTCGAACGAGCTGCTGCAAAAGCCCGTGACACCGCCGAGTCACTTAACGAAGAAGGGTCGCCAACCGAGGACCAGGTTGCTCAGGCGCAAGACGATCTTAACAAGATCGAAGAAATTGCTAATGACGTGGCCGAGGGCATTAAGCCTCTTTCAGATGAAAACGTCGAAGGGCTGCAGGACGCTGCTAACGAAGCGGGCGAATTATCAGAGAGTCTTCCCATGGCTGCCGGCGATGAAGAGAAAGAAGGTGATGCTGCTGATCAGGCAGATGCTGTGGCTGAGAACCTGGAAAACGCCGCCAATGAGCTTCGGGAAGAGTTATTGGCTACTGCAGAGGAATTGGTCAAAGAGGTACAAGAGCAGCTAGATGAAGTTTCAGACCTGAAGTCTGAAGTTGCCATGGCTAACAATCCGGAATCGCCGGCAACGGCGGAGCAGATTGAAGATCTGGCCGATCGTGCTCTTGAAGAAGTTCCGAGCGTTGGTGAAGCTCTACAAGAAGCCGCTGATGCCGCTGAGCAAGCCGAAGCGCAGGCTGAGAATCCCGCACAACCGGAAGACGGTGGTGATGAGCCACCTGCTGGTGATGAGCCAGCTGAGCCAAACGAGTCTGGCGACGAACCTGCTGATCAACCGGAAGACGGTGGTGATGAGCCACCTGCTGGTGATGAGCCAGCCGAGCCAAACGAGTCTGGTGACGAACCTGCTGATCAACCAGAAGATGGTGGTGATGAACCGCCTGCTGGCGACGAACCTGCGGACGGTGATGAGCCAACTGGTGATATGCCAATGGAAAACGGACAAGGCGAGCCTGTAGATCCTGAAACTCAAAGAGCCCGACAATTGCTTCGTGCCGAGGTTCTTGCCGACATCAAAGAGGAGATCCTTGAAGATGAATTGGCTGCTGCAGAGGCCTTAAAAGAGCTGGCTGAACAGGGACAGGAGTCCGCTGAGCAAATTGCCGAAGCGAGAGAAGCTGTTGCACAAGAGCAGGCCGAGGCTGCCGCAAACGCCCCAATGAATGGTGATATGAACGAAGGTCAGCCAATGGAAGATCCCCATCCTTCCGAAGCAGAAGAACAACTGCTCGATGCCGTTATCGATCAGGCAGAGGCTTTGGCTGGAATCGGCGAATTAGTAGAAGCTCTGACGGAACAGGAAGAGATCGCCAATCAGCCCATTAAGGATGCCGCTCAGCTAGCAGCAACACTTGGGCCAATGGATACGCCTATGGACGCCGGTGACGCTGAGCCGGCCGAAGGTGAAGGGGCACAACCTGGTGATCAGCCGATGGCCAGCACGCCTCCTGCACCATTGCCTGTACCCGATGCTGGAAACTTCGTGCCAACGTCACCACTTGAAACAGCTCAGATGATGGCCGGTAAAGAACTACCATTGCCTACCGATCCAGCGCAGCTCGCTGAAAATGGATTGCCCATGAATGGTGAGTCCAACGGCGAGGCGCCAGAAGGGCCTGAGCAAGCTAATGGTCCTCCAATGCCCGGTCAACAACCAATGGAAGGTGGTCAACCTGGTCAGGGACAATCCCAGCAGGCATCGGAGCAGGAACCAAATGACATGTCCACGTTTGCCAGTTCCCAAGCAAAGGGGGGTGGCACAAGTAAGGGTAAAATCGGTACGAGTGAAAACGAAGGGCCTCAGGAAGGAACACCTGAAGTCGTTCAAGCTCAAACCGACGCTGACTCAACCGTCCCTGGTGGAAGAAACGGTGACGCCAGCCTACAAGGATTGCCACAAGAGAAGAGTGCATTCTTTACATCTCTACCTAAATCCGCTCGGGAAGCGATCAACTCTCGTCAGAATAAGGCACTGCCAAGAGGGTATGAAGAACTCCTGAGAAAGTACTTTAAGAACATTAAGTAAAAGAACATGAACGACACTCCAAGCACCCCTGAATCTTCCGATGAAGCTGCTGCTGTTCAGCAATGGGCTGACAAATTTAATCACCTCCGCGATGAGCTGAAAAAGGTCATCGTGGGTCAGGACGATGTCATTGAGCAAATCCTCATTGCCATGGTTGCTCGAGGTCACGCCTTACTGGAAGGCGTTCCTGGGTTGGCCAAGACGCTTATGGTGCATTCCATTGCAAATGCATTATCGTTGTCCTTTCATCGCATCCAGTTTACGCCTGACCTTATGCCGTCCGATATCACTGGTACGGATGTACTGCAGGAAGATCCTGTTACCAAAGAGCGGTCTTACAATTTCGTAAAAGGCCCTATCTTTGCCAACATGGTTCTGGGTGATGAAATCAACCGAACACCACCCAAGACACAAGCATCAATGCTTGAGTCCATGCAGGAACGAATGGTGTCTGCCGGTGGTAATACCTACGAGTTGCCAAAGCCGTTCTTTGTACTCGCTACTCAAAACCCCCTTGAGCAAGAAGGTACCTATCCGCTTCCTGAAGCACAGCTCGATCGATTCCTGCTGTTTATTAAAGTCGGTTATCCAACAGCAAGCGAAGAGTGGGATATCGCACGCAAAGTAACCAGTGGTGACCTCGGCGAGATCACGCCCGTCATTTCCGCTGAGGATATTATCTCCGCACAAAAACTTGTTCAAAGCATGCCTATCTGTGATCAGGTTTTAGGATACGCGCACGCACTTGTTCGAGCGACTCGCCCAGGCGAGCCAGAAGCACCCGAATTCATAAACCAGTGGGTTAGCTGGGGAGCTGGACCTCGTGGCGTGCTGTCTTTGATCAGTTGTGCCAAATCACGTGCATTGCTTTATGGTCGCTATCACGCCAGTGTGGAAGATGTACAGGCAATCATGGCACCGGCACTGGCTCATCGGATTGCACCCAACTACTCTGGCATGGCCTCCGGTATCACTTCTCATCGCATCATTGAAATGTTGCTCGAGGAGATCAGTTCCGACCAGGCTTTTGAGCCGCCACAGGCTGTAACCGTCTAGCGTGAATCCTGAGAAAGAGAATTAGAGGTTCGCGATGGCCCAGCCAGTCTTAAGTAAATACATTAAGCCAGATGTGTTAACGCGTCTAAGCCAGTTCAAAGTATTGCCCAGAGAGTTGGTAGAAGGCTCTCTTGCCGGTGCTCATAAATCGCCGTTCCACGGCTATGCTGTGGAGTTTGCCAGCCATAGAGAATATGTCCCGGGGGATGATTTGCGTCACCTCGACTGGAAGGTGTATTTCCGGCAGGAACGGCACATGATTAAACAATATGAGATGGAAACAAACTTTGTATGCCACCTCGTGTTAGATATCTCAGCTTCGATGCGTTACGGCGCGGATGATGAACAAAAGTTGCTTTACGCTTCTCGGATGGCCACAACTCTGGGGTATCTGGTGGTCGAACAGTCCGACAAAGTATCACTTACGCTATTCGATAATGAGATTCGAGCATCTCTTACGCCATCAAACAACATGGGCCAGATCATCCGAATGACGGAGTCGATCGACGATGCTCGTGCTGTAAATAAAACCGAGATTGCGCCGATCCTTAGAGAAGTTGCAAGCCAGATTGGTCGGCGAAGTATTGTTGTTATTCTCAGCGATTTCTTCGTCGATTTGGAAGACCTTGAAGACGCCATACGACGGTTAAGATACAACAACCATGAAGTTGTCCTCTTTCAAATAATGCACCATGACGAATTGCATTTCGATATTGATGGTATGGTGCGATTTATCGGCCTGGAAGATGCCGACCAGTATCTAACGAGACCTCGTGATATTCGAGACGGCTATCTGGAAGCGATGAACCGGTTTAATGAGCTGCTCGAACAGATTTGTGATCACAACGGCTGCGAACGTATTCTGTGTGACACGAATAACAACCTGGGCGAAACCTTTGCCCTATATCTACAGCGTCGTATGGCTGCCCGACGCTAACGACTAGGTTTGTCACTGCACGGTTTAAACGTCGAGATTTTGAATATCTAGTGCGTGCTTTTCGATAAATTCCCGCCGCGGCTCTACTTTGTCACCCATCAACACACTGAACATTTGGCTGGCTGCACCGAGATCATCCATTGTGACTTTGATCAGTGTCCTGTTTTCGGGATCCAAAGTTGTTTCTCGCAATTCCTCAGCGTTCATTTCACCGAGACCTTTAAATCGAGTAATTTGCAAACCTTTTTCACCGGCTGCCCTGACGGCTCCGAGAAGACCACGAAGGTCTTCAATGTTTGTAACGTTATCGCCTTTTGCAAGCGTGTAACGAGGGTCTTGTTCCCCTGTGCGCTCCTGGGTTATCAGCGACTGAATATCAAAGCCGTGTTCGGCAAGGTCAGTCAAGCCGCCGTTTATCGTCCTAACTTCATGAAGCTCGGTGACCTGTACAACCGGGAGTGCCGGTGTTACTGGAGCTTGATTTTCCCCTTCATCGCTTTCTCCAGCTTCACCACCTTCTTCACTTACTGGCTCTTCAGGCGGAGGCGGGCTATGTTCTGCAATATATGCATCCACTTCCTCGCGTTTCACGAACCAGTAGTTCTGGCTTTCGTGTGCCACGCGAAATACCGGCAGCTTGGAAGATTCCAGATCCATACGTTCAGCATGTGCTTTGAGATTAACACCGCGGCGCTCCAAGGCCACGATCGATTCTTCCATTGATGCCAGTAGTCGGCACAGGTGTTCTAATTCTTCGCCGGTTATTTCCTGTCCATCACCGGGATTAAATGTTGCGTCGGAAAGACCTTTTTCCAACAACTGGCCCTTCATCTCTTCTTCTGTTTGGACGTAGTGGACCTTACGACCCTGTCGCACGCGAAACAGTGGTGGCTGAGCAAGATAAACATGCCCCTGTTCAACCAGTTGATTCATTTGGCGATAGAAGAAACACAACAACAG
Source organism: Pirellulaceae bacterium (assembly GCA_045566075.1). Lineage (GTDB taxonomy): Bacteria > Planctomycetota > Planctomycetia > Pirellulales > Pirellulaceae > UBA11883. Next base: position 14,342 of record JBJLEE010000068.1, read on the forward strand.
TGTACGAATGTGCGAACCGTCAACGTCGGCATCCGTCATGATGACTGTCTTGCCATAGCGTCGCTTAGATGTATCCTGTTCTTCACCGATACCACACCCAATGGCATTGATCATGCTCTGCACTTCTTCATTCGCGAGCACTTTATCTTCTCGCGACTTATAGGCATTAATGATCTTTCCACGCAGAGGCAAGATGGCTTGAAACTCTCTCATCCGGCCACCTTCGGCAGATCCACCGGCTGAGTCACCTTCCACCAGGTACAACTCACATCGTTCCATTTCATTGCTAATGCAGTCTCTCAACTTGCCAGGTAAAGAATTTCCGCCAAGCACGCTCTTGCGCTTCCGTAGCAGGTCACGTGCTTTTCTGGCGGCCATTCTGGCCTCCATAGCCACGATTCCCTTATTAACAATAATGCGGGCGATCTTCGGGTTTTGATCTAGGTATTTTGTGAGTGTATCACCACAAATGGAATTAACTGCGGTGTCGACCTCTCTGTTGCCAAGCTTTGTTTTCGTCTGACCTTCGAATTGCGGGTGAGCAACTTTTATTGAAACGACTGCTGTCAGACCTTCGCGGAAATCAGATCCATCTGGCGTACTATCATGGTTCTTCAGCAAGTTATTACTCAATGCATACTGATTTAGAATCCGTGTTAGCGCTCGCTTAAACCCTGTCTCATGAGTTCCACCTTCGATCGTGTGAATGTTGTTCACGTAAGACTGTAGATTTTCCGTGTACTCGTTGGTGTATTGAAACGCCAACTCGTACCCTATGGCGGGCTCATTATCCTTTTCTTCATCTACATATTCGCCTGTTACGTAGAACACATCGGGTTGTAGATCGTCACTGGCGCGGTTGAGGTGTTTAACAAATTCGATGATACCGTCTTCGTAACAGAATTCTTCTTCCAGCCCGCTACGATCGTCACGGAAAATGATCGTGACACCTTTATTTAGGAAAGCTAATTCCTGAAGACGCTTTACCAGAATATCTGAGACGTACTTTGTTGATTCAAATATTTCACTATCCGGCTTGAAGGTCGTTCTTGTGCCCGTCTGTTCTGTCACTTCTCCTTTTTTCACATCACCGGTTGCTTCACCACGTTCATACTCCTGGCGATATACAAACCCATCGCGAGAAACCTCAACTTCACACCACTGCGACAGAAAATTCACGACCGTTACACCAACACCGTGGAGTCCGCCCGATGTCTGATAAGCCCCTTTTTCAAACTTACCGCCAAACTTCAGTACGGTCATAACACCTTCAAGCGTCGATACCGTACGTCCCATTTCTGCTGTAAGTTCTTTGTGTTCCTCTACCGGAATACCGCGGCCGTTATCTTCGACGGTCACACTACCATCGTTATTGATAACAACAGTGACATACGATGCGAAATCAGCCATCGCTTCATCGATGGAATTATCCACGACTTCGTAAACCAGATGATGTAAACCACGACTAAACGTATCGCCGATATACATACCGGGACGTTTTCGCACATGATCTCTATCAGAGAGGTGCTGTAGATCTTCAGCACTATATTCGGATTGTTGCTTTTCCTTGGCCATTCTCGTCTTTCCGATAAGCTGTTAATCTACGATCGCAAATCAACCACTCTAAATCGTATGTCCCGGATATTTAGTCCCGGAAGTTTCTCGTTAAGTTCTTTAACTAAGCTGTGTTTCCTGAACATGAGCTCCTGCATGGCAGCAGAACTTTGAACTGCTATATCTAACACGCCACGCTTGATTGCTCCTGTTTTTGTCATACCTCTCATCGCTGATCCGGCTATTTCGTTCCACTTTTCCTGCAGATCAGCATTCCCTTTCACCTGGGCATAACCAGTCCGAGCCAGCAATGTGTTTACTACGCTCTGTATCGAGCGAGGTAATCTCGAGGACCGTTGCCGACTCTTGATGTCTGCAAGGACCTCTTCTTCTGACTCCTGGTACTCATACATTACTGATTACCTGTCCCTGGCCAGTGGCATGACTATGTAGTTGTATCCATCCTCTGTTGTAAAGAGAACGGCACTCTCATTTCCTTGCACACTAATTGTGAAGGGACTTTCGTTATCCAGTGTTTTCAGGAAGTCTGCGACGTATCGATGATCCATGCTAATTGTCAGCGGGTCACCATCGTATGCCACTGGTAGCTCTGTTTTTGCTTCTCCCTTTTGTGCTGTCAGACCATGCATTTTAAGGGTGCCACTATCGAAGGAAAAATCGATACCCCTACTTTCATCACTTGTCATGATGGATGCCTGTCGCAACTTTGAGTAAACCGGACCTACAGTGAGATTAATTTCTGACGGGTCGGAAAAATTCGGGAACACTTCCCGCCATTTTGGAAAACGTCCTTCCACCAAGCCGGTTGTTATCATCGCCGTGGAGGTTCTCACCACTAGGTGACCTTCGGACAACGAGACAGTAACCTCTTCTTCCGGATTGCTTAGTGCACGATCGATCAGCCCCATGGATTTAGATGGGACAATCGTGTTTGAATCCCCTAAATCGACCGCACCAACCACTTCAACGGGGCCTTCCATTTTTGCAAGGCGACGCCCATCAGTTCCCACTGCCACTAAATTGCTTGAACTCATCTCCAGCAGTACGCCACCGAGTGCGTATCGACTGCTTTCGTTGTCTGTTGCGTACAGCGTGCGGCGGATAAGCTCTTTGAGTAGCTTTGCTGGTAGTTTAAGGAATGACTCTGATTCAGCCCCATTTACATCGGGATATTCATCTGGATTTTGGAAAGCCATGTTAAACAGGCTGCTCTCACCGGTTATATCCACAGAGCTTTCACTAACAGCCACGGAGAGCTTCTCATCGGTACTCTCCCGCAAGATATTACCAAACTCGGAAACTGGCAGGATAGCGTTACCAGGAGCTTCTACGTCGATGTCTTCAACGCTCAGGCGAATGCCGATCTCTGTATCGGTCGCCATTAATACAACTTGATCAGTCGAGGCGGAAATCTTTACGCACTGCAGGATAGGTTTAGGACTGCGACTCGGTGCCACAGTAGCTACGGTCTGAAATGCAGCCAGAAGTGATTCGCGATTAAAAGTCAGTCTCATGATTCTTACTTTCAAATTGTCAAAGCCATATTTGGTTTGCTATGGCATGAAAACTGGTGTGGGTACTTATTACTTATTTATAAATTAAGTAGTAGTAGTAAGGCGCCGGCAGATTTGTCCACAAAGTGTTTCAATCAGGCAAATAAGCCTTAAAAACATGGGTGAAACATTACAAACAACAATGCGGAAAACAACTCGATAAAACGTCAGTGAGCTGTCTATCAATGGTCAACAAATCACCCTGTTATTGACCGACTCTCAAACCAGTGAGGATATAGCCAAATCAATGGACAGCGACCTACGTCAGTTAGACAGGTTTTCCACTATTTGTGTTTGTGAATACCGGTGTTCAGCCCTCCTGTGTACTACAGCTTTGTTGTTTTGGTGTATTAGGAAATCGATCGTCAATGATCGCCGTAAGTTCTTGATAGGTTGTGGTAATAAAAGCATCGGAATGGAGTCGCAGTCGAGTCTTTTCACAAGCATTCATAACCGTTGAGTGATCTCGTCCACCGAAGTACTTGCCGATGGCGGTATAGCTTTCAGCGGTAAATGATCGACAAAGGAGCATCGCAATTCCACGAGCTCTGGAAAGATACTGTCGCCGGGACTTTCCCTTAAGGTCACCCATTCTTACGTTTAGGCGTTTTCCCACAATCGAGGTGATATCCCGGCAGGTGGGCAGTTGGTTTAGGTATTCGCTCTTTAAGTATTCTCTGATCAGCTCCCGGTTTATATGTGATCCGGTTAGCTCAGCCGTCGTCTGAAGACGTATTAAAGCCCGTCGCAGTTGAGGCACGGTCTTAATTGGGGAAGGGCACCCGGCTTCACCTCGAATTAAGAGTTTACCCAGTGTTATATCAAGCTCTATACCACGTTGTGCAGCCAACTCATCAAGCAGAAAGAGCATTGACTCTTCGCTTGGTGCGGAAAGCGGCAATTGCAAGCCACCAAACAGCCTGCTTACGAGAGCCTCTTCCAGGCCATTTGCCTGAGCCAGCGTGCTGGGTAGCGCACAGACTACAAACTGTCCACGACGAGCCATGCTGTCTATTAGTTGTGCCAGTTGAGACTGGGCGGAAGCGCGGTGATTGAGCATCTGTAAATCATCTATGACCAGCAGCCCAAGCTTCATGAACTGTCGTCGGAAACGATATGTATTATGGCTGCGAACAGCGTTTGTGTAGCCTCTAAGGAAGTCAGCACCAGTGGTAATAAGAACGTTTTCCGTTGGATAACGACTCTTCCAGCAATCAGCGATCCCGTGAGCCAGAAGCGTTTTGCCAACGCTTCCCGCACCGGTAAGAACCAGCGGGTTACAGAACGGCTGCCGGTCCAGCACAGCATCAAACACAGTTAATACCGTCTGAGATTGTTCATCTCCAACATAAAGCTGTGGCCCATGCTTCGGCGCCAAGTCGGCCTCTTTGGATCTCACAGCGGCGGATTTGTCGCCGGTGGTATCCTTGAGTGATATGGTAAAGATTCCGTTTACCACAGCGGGTCCGTCCTGATCAAAAAAGTTGATAGAGCTGGGGGCAAAACAACCTGAAAACAACTGAAAAAACAGGGGTTTTCAAGTAAAAACAGGGCAGTGATAAGCACAAGGTTCGCCCTGGAACTAACACCCGCTATTATACGGTTTTTCAGCGTTAATGACGACCCGACGGAACCCAAAACCTCGAGGTTTGTCATCGTCGTAAGTGCTTGATAACACTAGAGATACGCTCGCAGGCCGAGTCTATCTCCTGTTCTGTGTTAAACCGCCCAAAACTGAACCTCACAGCACCCTCAATGACATCGGGCGAGAGCCCCATAGAAATCAACGTCGGAGACGGTTCGCTGGAGCCACTAGCACACGCAGAGCCGGTGCTACAACACACTTCTGCAGCGTCTAAAGCCATTTGAATCGCCTGACGATCCAGGCCCTGAAAGGAAATGCACGATGTATGTGGCACCCGTGACACACCAGACCCAAGAACCTGGACATCTGGCACGTTTGAAGTGATTTGAGACTCAAATCGATCTCGCAGTGAACCAAGCGCTAGCCTATAGCCCGCAGCACCTTCCCCGCAACACAATTCAAGAGTTTTAGCCAATGCTGCGGCCAGAAACACGCATTCTGTACCGGCACGGAAGCCTTCTTGTTGAAATCCACCGGTGATTTGAGGGTACAGTTGGGTGCCATGACGCACCAATAAGGCTCCGACGCCAACGGGTCCATGCAATTTATGAGCAGAAACAGTTGCAGATGTCACAGGTATCGCCTGAAAGTCCCATTGCATCTTGCCCACGGCCTGTACAGCATCGGTATGCAATGGCACACCCGCCACATTACAAATCTCCGAGATTTGCGCAAGCGGCTGTATAATTCCGGTTTCGTTGTTGGCATGAATAATACTTACAGCAGCCGTATCCCCATCCACCACGCTTTCCAAGTGGTCCAAATCGATAATACCGCTTGCGAGGCTATTCACTCGAACCACAGGGTGTCCGTTAGCTGCCAGGAACGCAGCACACTGGTCAATACTCGGGTGTTCTTGTGAAGAGATGACAACTCGGGCATTCGTGCCAACCTTTTCGGCGAGCAACCCACGCAGAGCAAGATTATTAGCCTCCGTTGCACCGCTGGTAAAAACAATATGATCAGCGTGGATATCGGAGCAATTTAAACCAAGCAGCTTGGCAATCGTCTCACGAGCTGATTCAAGAGTACGTCGCGCCATGCGCCCCGCCTGATGTTGGCTTCCAGCGTTAGCATGCTGCTTCTCTAACTCTAGAGAAATCTCAGCGGCGACAGCAGGATCCAAAGGGGTGGTGGCGTTGTTATCGAGGTATATCACGGACAGCCGATGTTTGGTTTGAGGCTTGCAAAGCAGCCTTTCATATTACTTCATGTATGTCGCCTACGATAACGGTCAATTTGCCGCTCGTTGGAATTGGCAGAAAACATTTGAAGATAGCGTTAATCATTGGTAGACAGCGGTAGACCCACAACACAACAAAATGTATTATCCGGCATTAAATCAAATCGTTCGTTGCACAATGCCACATCGAGCTGGGTAAGAATAATGCGAAGCGCATTTAATCAGATTCGACCTGTATACCTCTCGAAAGGACAGTCGTCGACGATGCTGCGCCGCCGCCACACACGCATGCGGTTTCCAGTTCCGGTGAGTGCGACTGAACCGTTCGCGGTCTTGCAAGAATCAGATTTGGCAAAACGACAGCGAATCGAAGGCACCCTCTTTCTTGGTAGAGAGCCGATGCCAAGCGGAAAATTAGCGCAATACGCCGACTTGAAAGATGGTAACGAATCGCGAACAATAGTACGCCACCTGAATGAACAGTACGATCAAACAGGCCGAGCATTTCGTGTTGAGGAAGTCGGTGGTGGGTTTCAGTTGATGACCCGCCCGGTGTTTTCTCAATGGTTGCGGCGGTTTGAACATATTCCTAACACAAAACGGCTTTCTTCCCCGGCAATGGAGACTCTATCGGTGATTGCATACGAACAACCTGCTACGCGCGCGGACGTGGAAGCGATTCGCGGTGTTGGGTGTGGTGAAGTACTCCGCCAGCTCATGGAACGCGATATGGTTAAAATTGCTGGTCGCAGCGATGACCTTGGCCGCCCTTACATCTATGCCACGACACGCAAGTTCTTGCAGGCATTTGGACTAACCAGCCTCGAAGAACTGCCAGAGATTAAACACAGTCCGGTTCTCTTGAACGCTTTAGACGATGAAGAGGACGATTCAGCCGACGATATCGATGAAATTGAAGAGCTGGATGATGATACGGATGACGACTCAGATAACAGTCAGGATGACGATAAAGATGATGCCGATCAGGACAGCGATCAAGGCAGCGATCAGAGCCGCGATGACTTTGACGACGATGACCTCGAAGAACTAGAAGATGACGACTGGGATGACGAGGATGACGAAGATGAAGAGGGTGACGAAGACGGCGACGATGACGACGATGACGACGGCGAGGAATCTTCCAGTTGGGAAGAAGTAGAAGACGAAGACGACGACGACGAAGACGACGATGATGAGTCAGGCTGGGAAGACGACTATGATGACCTGGATGACAAAGAAGATGATGACGACGATGACGACGATGATGAAGAAGACGAAGAAGATAACAGCGATGATGACTCAGATGAGTAATCGCTATTCACGCAGCTGAAATAGCCTTTTAAGTGCATCCAGCAAGCCATGCTCAAGGCCTTTGCTGGCGTCATCGCGAAGTGACTCAAGTGGCGGATGCAGTAGTTTATTGACTAGCCGGTCAAAAGAGATCTCGAGCTCTTTTCTGCCACTTTCGCCCAGCCCGTCAAGTTTATTGATAAGCCTTGCTAGTTCATCTTGTTTGATAGAATCTGCTTGCTCTCTTAGTTGCTTCACCCATGGGATGGTAGTTCGGTGATTTAGTTCACCCATGAACTTCGCAGTTTCGGATTCCACAATCTCCAGTGCCTTTGGCAACTCTCGCTGCCGCGCTCGCTGGTTCTTATCGCAAACAGCCTGTAAATCATCAATGGAATACAAATACACACCAAGTTCATCACCGATCGCGGGTTCAAAGTCGCGAGGGACAGCGAGGTCCAGCACAAACAATGGTCGCTGGAAGCGCTTTTGAGAAATGTCTTTGTAATGATCTACCGTAATGATTGGCTCGTTGGCAGCGGTCGTTGATACGACGAGGTCAGCTTTTATCAGCAACGAATCCAGCATTTCCCATGGTTGAGCTTCACCAGCGGTACGGCTAGCTAGATCTTCAGCACGATCGATGCTTCGGTTAACGATATGGATATCAGTTGCATTTAGATCGATAAGGTATTGAAGCGTTTCTTCCCCCATTTCTCCGGCGCCGATGACCAAAACAGTCTTATCATCAAAGCGTTCGAAAAACTGGCTCGCAAAATCGGCAACCGCAACGCTGGGAATACTAATGCGTCGCTTATGCAAGGCCGTTTCTGTCGCAATGCGTTTGGCAACCCGAAGTGCTGCCTGAAAGGACGCATGTGTTAATGGGCCTGTGAAGTCACCATTATTGGCCGTTTCATACGCCTGTTTGACCTGCGACAGGATTTGAGCTTCACCAACAACCATGCTGTCCAGGCTTGCTGCGGTGGTAAACAGGTGCCGGATGGCTTCTTCACCGGAGAGCTGACGTAATTCAGACGCGATGTCAGTCGCGTTTAATCCATGATAGGCCGCAAAAAAGTCCACGACTTCTTTGTGTGATGGACACGCAGCAGATTTTTCCGACGCCGTGTAGAGTTCTACACGATTACATGTAGACAACAGCACAGCTTCGGTATCAGGGTGTGTCTTTTGGAACTGATCGAGGGCATCGGTCACCTGATTTGGTTGAAATGCCAACCGCTCGCGGAACTCAATATCTGTGGTGTGATGGTTGCAGCCTATTACCTGAACTTTCATGAGCCAGCCTCCTGTTGAGAGACTTCAACGCCACTTGTTGAAGCGGTGCCGCTTGCATGATCACCGAGGATCACAAACGTAAGCACAAAAGCGAGGAATACAAAGCTTGCTATGGTTAGGTACGCAATCTTCTGACCCTGTCTGGCCGGCCGATAGACATATTCAAATATCGAGGTTGCAATTAGCCACATGAACAAAGCAGCAGAAGACAAAATGGTCGCATTCGTCCATGGGATACCGGCTTCACTACCAGCGTGCCGCTGGACGTTGATGATGATGCCCGAGAGCAATCCGATCGCCAGCAGTGCCGTCGACAACCATAAAGTACGTCGATTGCTGTTTTGAAGCCACTCGAGACTCGGCAGTCGAAAGCCAGCGCGCGGCGGCAGTTTATGTTTGAGTCGGTATGCCTGTATCAAGTACATGATGCCTGCAACAAACCCAAGTGCCACAGAAATGGTGCCGGCGAGTAATGAAAAACCATGTATAGCCGACCACGTAGTGGTATGTGTTTTGTCGAAGCCGGTAGTGTCATCGGCAGCCATGGCGATCAGGATCAACGCGAGAATAACCGGCAAGAAGAATACACCAAAGGCATTTTCAGGGCGCCGCAGCGCGATGATAAGGTAAATGATTGCTAGCCCAAGCGAAACGATGAGGCACCATTGCTGCCAACTAGCAATAGGAGTACCACCATCCGCGGTATTCATCTTCAGCCAGATAAATGTGCCATGAGCAAATAGCCCGGCAACGGTGATAAGGACAATGACAGCCCACCGTACGGGAACCCGAAAGAAGATACGCGAAATTTCTAAAATCATCGTGATTGCATAGCTAAATGCAAAACACGACAGAGAAATTCGCGACATCCACTCAGCGCCTAATAAGCTGAACATGGCTTTCCGTGCTTAGGTGGGATAATAGGTACAAACGATGATGGCTGGCACAGCAATACCAGTCATTTTTATTCTAGTTGTGGACTTAGAGGATGTCAGTGGGCTTCTTTTGCCAATGCACACCGACTCTGCGCCTGGAACAGCACTCTTAAGGGGAACGGCTGGAGATCATCGCCTATTCCAAATCATAATCCTTGATCTTCTTATGCAATGTATTACGGTTGATCCCGAGTTTTGCCGCAGCGCGGGTTTGTACGCCATCACAGGCCTTTAATACCTGCTCGATCAGTTCTTTTTCAACCCGATCCACAACCTTACCGTGCAGGTTTTCCTCCTCCTCAGCGCTGCTGGCCAACCCTTCCTGAACAACCAGGTTAGCCAGCGTATCAAGATCCGCTTTAACAGCAGTAGTGCCCGATGTCACCGCTTCGGCGATTGCACCGGTGTCGGTCACTGCCGGCGGCAGCAATTCCATCGTGAATTCGTCCCCAGTAGCCATTACGACCGCACGCTCTACGTAGTTTTGCAGTTCCCGGACATTACCCGGCCAATGATAACTCTGCAGGGCATGCACCACATCACGCTGGATGTGAACCACATATCGGTCGTTGATTTCGTTGTAGTGATTTAGAAAGAACGTTACGAGTTCCGGTATGTCTTCACGGCGATCGCGTAACGGCGGAATGACAACTGGAACAACATTCAGGCGCCAGTAAACATCCTCTCGAAAGACTCCTTCACGGACCAACTCCATGAGATCACGGTTGCTGGCTGTAATGATACGCGTGTCCACTTCAATGGTTTGTGTATCGCCAACACGCTCAAACTGACGCTCTTGCAGGACACGCAGCAGCTTCACCTGTAACTGCAATGTGGTGGAGTTGATTTCATCGAGGAAAACCGTGCCCAGGTGAGCGGCTTCAAATCGGCCGGTGCGGTTGTTAACAGCACCGGTAAAGGAGCCGCGCACGTGCCCAAACAATTCACTCTCGAGCAAGCTCTCACTGAGGGCACCACAATTAACTTTTACAAAAGGACCACTTTTGCGATTGCTCAGCTGATGGATAGCATTTGCGATCAACTCTTTTCCCGTGCCGGTTTCACCAAGGAGCAGAACCGAGGCATCACTTTTTGCCACTTGGCGCGTAAGCTGATAGACCCTTTTCATCGGTTCGCTTGAACCAATAATCCCGGGCAGAGAGCCGGAGTCATTCGGTGGAGACAGATCGGCATTCATGATCAGTGGAGGCTAGTCATCATCCTTATGACTAAATCAATAACAGTCCATGGCACTGATTATTGATAACTGGGTAAAAGCATCAACCTTCAAAGTGCAACAATCTACGAAACAAGGCTCTTATTCTCCGGAATCGCCGTTAGCTGCTGGCTGTGCGCTGACTCGAGCCTCCATGGCATCCAGAATGAAGCCAAGCACATCAATCGTAGCATCGTCGAGCCCAAGGCTTCGGTTATACAAGTCATATTGTGCCAGCACTTCCGGTCTCGTTAATAACGTACCATGTTTGTCAATGTTTTCCTTGAAAGCCTGAGCAGCGATTTTGCGGAGGCTGATGTCGACTCCCGGATTGCTTGCTAATAACACCAGCGCCCTCTGAGCCACGGGGCTCGGAATATGCTGTAAGGCCTTTGCTGCTGCTGCTGAAATATTGGGTGTGAACAGGGCTTCACTAATGTACTTTGTGTGGCGCGGAAGGTTATAGAATTCATAGGTGCTGTCAGCAAGAATCATCGTAGCCCACCCAATAGCACGCTCGGACTGTTCAAACCGCTCGTTGATCGTGATTCCCTGATACTGAGCTGTTTGCAGGAAACGGCGGGCGTGACGAAGCAGTGAGTCCACGCTGTTCGGTGAAGCGATACAAAACGTAGCGTCATCACGCCTGGCGATTCTAGCGCCGGCACCGTCTTCAGGATTGTCAGAAACAATCGCAATCGGAATTTCAGCGGTTCTAGGCTGGCTGCGCAGCAACTGCACCACTTCTTGAATGGGAGGATTTTGGATGGTCTCGCCAACGAGAATGAACTCATAATCGGAGCTCCTAAGAGCACTGAACACTAAGTCCCTTCCTGTAGTTGCCCGATCGCCGCTGTACCCCATTTGTCCCAGCAATCCAATCCAAAACTGACTCTTCGTTCCGGTTACGTCGCCAGTTAAAACTTTTCGTACCCCAGCAGTGGAAACGAAATAGGCGAGGCTCTCCCCAACAAAAGTGGAGCCGGCAAAAGGCTGCTGAGGATCGAGCGTGAGGATTGCTTCGGTAGCGGCTAGCCTCAACCGACGATTAGGGTGTTGGGCGATTTCAACGAGCAATGAAGGCTGCCCATTCACAGCCTCGACCAATTCAGCCGTGGCGATTTCCCCGAGGATTTCTGTAGCGGCAATTGCGGCGGGAAATCGCTTAGCAGCAAGGCTGCTTTCAAGGACCTCGACCATAAACTCCACACCATGGCCAGCGGCATCCGCTCCCGGGCTGCCATCAGCAATATCCAACGCGTTATCCAGACCATTGGTTACCTTGGTTTCATCCAACAGCGAACGGTAGTGCAGTAATCGGTACGATTCATTTTCCGGGTCCAGTTTATACAGGTCGGCAGCAACACGCGCGACATCAATAAGGCTACCGACTCGAACATCGAACGACTGGATGGTGACCGATTGAGCGGCGTTATCCCATCTCCAGACCGCCACCTTCATGTTTTCATCTGGAAGGGCCTCGACGTTTCCTTCTAGGTAGTAGTCTAATCGCGTCCGCAGGTATTCTTCGGCATCCTGATTTGACGGGAGCGATCCGACCAGTCGCACCAGCGCCTTTCTAGCTGCCTGTCCAACAATGGTTTGATCATCGTTCACAATTGCGTATGACAGTAGTGAGGCAGCAATTCGCGTCTCTCTTAAATAGCTCAGTACTTCGATGACATTTGCTACCTGAGCTTCATGGCTAGAGCCAAGATACCCAACTAATGGATCTCTCGTATGACTGCCCATAATGACCAGTGCCCGACGAATCGTCTGAAAACGATCCTCCAGCGTGGGGTCTTTAAACATGTCCGCTAATGCAATCACAGAGGGAGTGCCTTTCCGCCGCAGCTCTTCGATAGCAAGCCGTTGTTCAGATGGGTTGTCGCTTGCCAGCAACGTGAGGATCTGATCAAGATTGGATGTGTCGTCGTACCGCTGCTTGATTGCCTGACGGATGATGCTACTGATTTGTGCACCCTCCGGCTGAAGCTCTTCTTCGGTGGCTAACTCGTGAAGCACGACAGCGTCCAAGACGTCCGTTAACGGAGCTAACTGTGTAGCGTCGAAGTTGCCGTCGATAAGCGTCCGCATGAATTTCCGCGCGATATCCTCGCGGCCAAGCTGGACACAGGTTCGTATGGCTTCAGCTAAGGGCTGTGGCTCTGTTGGGTTTTCGTTAAGCAAAATCTGGATAGCCAGATCGGTTTCTCTGGCAGGCGCAGCGGCGGGATTTGGCTGGCCAGGATTGGGAAGGGCAGCCGCGCCAGCATTTGGAGGTGCTCCAAATGGATTATTCGGCTGGGCAACCGCGACAGAACTCAGGAAAAAAATCCCAAAAAAAATAGTCGCCATGTGCGAAAAAAGAGCCCGTCGCTGTGTGCACGCGCGGTAATGAAAGATCGTATTAGATCGATTACCCATTAATCTCACCTCAAGTCCCCTAGTTTAACATGCCATTTGGCAGCTGGGTTGTGTTGGGCATCGTAAGTGCTTAGATAGTAAGCACTTAAGCCCGCAGAGGCCTGATTGTTAAGATAGCCCTAGACGGCTTTTCCACTGCTCTATCTGGGCTTTTACCTGCTCTGGAGCTGTTGAACCGTAGCTCTTAAAGGCTCCAACCGCGTTTTTAACACCCAGTACCCCTAGTACTTTATCGTCCAACTTGGGGTCAAGCTTCGCAAACTCCTCGATAGGAAGCTCAGCTAATTGGACACCTCTTTTGGCGGCTTCACCGACTAAGGAACCGACCATGTGGTGAGCGGATCTCTGTGGAATGCCAAGCTGAATCAAGTATTCCATCAACGAAGTCGCATCTAGATAGCCTTCTTCGATGCGAGCCTCGATGGACTGAGTTTTCAATGTTGCCCCAGCGACAAGCGGTGCAGCAATCTCAAGACAGGCAAGGACAGTATCCACGATATCAAACAGAGCCGGCTTATCTTCCTGAAGGTCACGGTTGTACGCGAGCGGCAGACCTTTAACGAGAACGAGCAATGTCTGCAGGTTGCCGATGGACCGAGCAGTTTTACCTCGAATCAGCTCCAGCACATCCGGATTTACCTTTTGTGGCATGATGGATGAGCCAGTACAAAACTCATGCGGCAAGTCAATGAAATCGAACTCAACGGTTTTCCAGAGTATCCACTCCTCTGCCCATGTGCTTAGATGCGTTGCAATAACAGACAGCGCAAAAGCGGCTTCCAGAGCAAAGTCTCGGTCACTGGAAACATCAATACTGTTAGCAGCGACCAGCTCGAACCCCAGTCGTTTAGCAACGTTCTCGCGATCGATTGGAATGGAGGTGCCCGCCAGTGCCGCAGCTCCGAGGCTGAGAACATTGACTCGCTTTCGACAGTCTGCAATTCGCTCGCGATCGCGCTGTAATTTTTCTGTGTAAGCAAGCCAGTAGTGACTGGCCAGGACAGGCTGCGCGCGCTGGAGATGCGTATAAGCGGGCAGGATCGTGTCAGCGTCCTGATCGCACCTCCCAACGAAGGCCTTTTGTAAGTCAGCAAGAGCCTGATCGATATGATCTAGCGCATCTCGCAACCATAACCGCAAGTCCGTACTGACCTGATCATTCCGGCTTCGGCCAGTATGTAGTTTTCGTCCAACATCACCAAGCTTATCGATCAGCGCTTGTTCGATATGCATGTGAATATCTTCCAGCGATATAGAGGTGGCGAATTCACCATCATCAATCGTCTGTTTGATTTCCAACAGCGTCGCTTCGATACTGGCGGCCTCTTCCGCGGTAAGTACTCCCACATCCGCAAGCATTTTGGCATGAGCAATGGAGCCTTGTATATCGTGTGCATACAAACGCTGGTCGAAGCTCACGCTTTCGGTGAACTGCTCAACACGTTTATCAGCGGCGGAGTCAAATACTCCGGATCTTGAAGGGGAGGCCACGGTATTACTCATTCATGAAGTGATTACGAGTCAGGTGATGAAACACCCATGAACGGTTCATGCTATTTAGCACCAGCCGGTTTATGCAAGTGAGGAAATCCACAAATGGTCTTGTTACAGCCGTTCTTGCAGCGACTGAACCGCCATTTCTTCTTCGCAAAGAGCTTCCATTGCTTTTACAGCCGCTTCAGCAGCCTGAATCGTTGTGATGCACGATACACCGTGGTGGACAGCCGCAGCACGAATTTTTCCTTCATCCGTTCGGGCGCCCTTACCGTTAGGGGTATTGAGCACCAGTGACACCTCTCCATCAATGAGATGATCGATGAGGTTTGGATGGCCTTCGGCAATCTTCTTGACGCGCTGTACGGGGATTCCAGCCTCTTCGATACGGCTAGCTGTCCCTTCAGTGGCCATCAGGTTGAAATTCATGGCGTGAAGTCGTTGTGCCAGATCAGTAATGATGTCCTTGTGACGTTGTGTTACGCTCAGGAAGATATTGCCTTCCTTAGGCAGAATCACGCCAGCCGCAAGCTGGCTCTTGGCAAACGCGATCGAGAAACGCTCACTCACGCCCATCACTTCGCCAGTACTACGCATTTCCGGGCCAAGGATAATATCCACGCCGACGAATTTACGGAATGGGAAGACGCTTTCTTTGACACTCACATGTGATGGAATGGGTGCCTTTTCAATTCCTAGCTCGTCCAGTGTTTGACCTGCCATTACCTGTGTCGCAATGCGGGCCACTGGCATGCCTGTTGCTTTGGCGACAAACGGCACTGTCCGACTGGCACGAGGATTAACTTCCAGCACATAGACGTTCATCTGGCCATCTTCTTTCTTGACGGCATATTGAACATTCATGAGCCCAATAACTTTTAGCTCCATTGCCAAGGAAACCGTTGCTTCCCGGATCGCTTCGACAACAGGCCCGGGAAGGCTGTATGGCGGGATCGCACATGCAGAGTCGCCGGAATGCACTCCCGCCTCCTCAATGTGTTCCATGATGCCTGAAACGACGACGCGCTCTCCATCACAAATCGCATCCACATCCACTTCCGTTGCATCTTCAAGAAATCGGTCAATCAAAACAGGCTGACCCTGGGCAACGACAAATGCTTCAGCAACGTAACGATCAAATTGAGTGGAGTCATAGCAGATTTCCATGGCTCGTCCACCGAGCACGAAGCTCGGTCGCACCAACGAGGGGTAGCCGATTTTGGTTGCTTCCATTCGTGCCTGATCCATATTCCTGGCAATCCCGTTGGCAGGCTGACGCAGGCCCAGTCGCTCGAGAAGCTGCTGAAACTTTTCACGATCTTCAGCGGCTTCAATCGTATCGACGCTGGTTCCGATAATTGGAACACCGGCGGTTTGTAATCCACGAGCCAGATTCAGAGGTGTCTGCCCTCCGAATTGAACGATGACTCCGTCTGGCTGGACGCGATCACAAATATTCAGCACGTCTTCGGTTGTAAGCGGCTCAAAGAACAGCAGGTCACTGGTGTCGTAGTCGGTGCTTACGGTTTCGGGGTTTGAATTGACCATGATCGATTCAATCCCCATGTCACGCAGAGCAAAGCTGGCGTGACAACAGCAATAGTCGAATTCAATTCCCTGGCCGATTCGGTTTGGCCCACCACCCAGGATCATGATCCTTCGTTGATCTGGATCTTTGGCTGGAGTTTCGTCTTCATCTTCATAAGTGGAGTAGTAATACGGCGTGTATGCTTCAAATTCTGCTGCACAGGTATCAACGGACTTAAAAGTTGCCGCAACACCCTGTTTCAGTCGCCACTCGCGAATGTTGATCTCTGTACTGCCAAGCAAGGTTGCCAACTGGCGGTCGGAGAACCCAAAGCGTTTCGCAGTTCGTAACAAGTCGTAGTCAACCGATGCGGTATTCCCTCTTTCCCGCAACGCATTTTCGGTTTCGACGATCTCCCGAAGATGATCCAGGAACCAGTAGTCGATCCCTGTAATGTTGTAAATTTCCTCATTCGTAAAGCCGTGTTTCATTGCATACCGCAAATACCACGCGCGTTCCGCATTAGGTGTGGAGAGCTTTGCACGGATATCATCTTCGGACGGCTGCAGGTCGGTTCCCCACAGGTCTTTGCCGTCGCATCCAAAGCCAAAGCTTCCAACTTCCAGGCCTCGCAACGCCTTTTGAAAGGATTCCTTGAATGTTCGGCCGATGGCCATCGTTTCACCAACACTCTTCATTTGAGTGGTGAGTGTTGCATCTGCTTCAGGGAATTTTTCAAATGCAAATCGTGGGATTTTGGTGACTACGTAGTCGATGGTTGGTTCGAAGCAGGCAAGCGTTTCGCGTGTGATGTCATTGGCCAATTCATGAAGCCGATAGCCAACAGCGAGCTTGGCTGCAATCTTTGCGATGGGGAAGCCGGTTGCCTTGCTGGCTAACGCACTGGACCGACTAACACGTGGATTCATTTCTATGACAATCATCCGACCATCGGTGGGATTGATTGCGAACTGGATATTAGAGCCGCCCGTTTCAACACCGATTTCACGGATTACCGCGAGGCTGGCGTCACGCATTCGTTGATACTCTTTATCCGTTAACGTCTGCGCGGGTGCGACCGTGATCGAGTCACCCGTGTGGACTCCCATGGGATCAAAGTTCTCAATGGCACAGATGATCACCACGTTGTCATCCATGTCCCGCATCACCTCCATTTCATACTCTTTCCATCCGATGATGGATTCTTCGAGTAAGACTTCGGTGACCGGTGACTGATCCAGTCCGGATCGCACGAGGGCGTCGAATTCCTCGCGGTTGTATGCAATGGCTGAGCCGGAACCACCCATGGTGAAACTCGGACGGACGACCATCGGTAACCCGAGCTTTTGAAGAACTTCCCGTGCTTGTTCGATAGTGCTGACGGTTTCACCGGTACACACATCCAGGCCAATTTTTTCCATGGCCTTTTTGAAGCGGTCACGATCTTCCGCTTTGTCGATTACATCAGCGATCGCACCAATCATCTCGACGTCGTACTTTTCCAGTACGCCGTTGGAGGACAGGTCCATCGCCACATTCAGCCCGGTTTGTCCGCCCAGGGTGGGGAGCAAAGCACAGGGCCGCTCCTTTTCGATGACCTTCGCCACGATTTCCCAGGTGAGCGGCTCGATATAGGTACTATCAGCCTGACTAGGGTCAGTCATGATCGTGGCCGGATTGGAATTAACCAATACAACCTCGTAACCTTCTTCACGAAGTGCCTTACAGGCCTGTGTTCCAGAATAGTCAAATTCACAGGCCTGACCGATAATGATCGGTCCAGACCCAATGAGCAGGATTTTTTTTATGTCGTCGCGACGCGGCAACTCGCTAACCCTCTATGTATGGTGGTCATAGTTTCGTGTACAAAATTTCCCCAATTTAACCCACTCGGTCGGGTTCTTACAAGGAGGTGTCCACGAGTTATAGGACATCACCAAGCGTTTGCTGGCGATGAGAGCTTGTGATGCTGCTACGCGCAGCGCGCATAGCGGCCTTGAAATGCATGCAAGGATGACATTTGGTTCAGAATTGAAGCGTCCGGCGATTAACCAAACAGAGCCGTTACAGGGTCTGCCTTGACCAACTCACGAGGCTGGTTCAGGTGGTTAAAGACGATCGACTGAGGATTGATACCGATCGAGTGGTACATGGTAGCCAGCAGCTCGATTGGATGTACCGGATCACGTAACGGAGCAGAGCCCGTCTTATCCGATTCACCGTAGACGCTTCCACGCTTGATACCGGCACCCGCCATCAGTGCGGTGTAGCAGTATGGCCAGTGGTCACGACCATCATCACTGTTGCTGTTACCAGAAGTACTGACGCCACGCTGCGGGCTTCTGCCAAACTCGCCGATTGCAACAACGAGCGTGTCTTCGAGCATGCCGCGTTGATCCATATCTTCGATGAGAGCAGAAACACCACCATCAAGCATTGGTGCAGACTGATTCTTCATACGGTTGGTTAATCCGGTATGGACATCCCAAGAATGGTTGTCGGAGTTGGCAACTTTTGGCCAAACAACTTCAACCACACGTGTACCGGCTTCGACCAAACGTCGAGCAAGCAGGCAGCACTGGCCAAACGTATTACGGCCGTAGCGGTCACGTACCGCAGTGGCTTCCTTGGTCAGATCAAATGCGTCACGAGCCCGGCCGGAACTGATGAGGTTCAATGCGGATTCGTAATACTTGTTTAGATCGTACTTGGAAGTGGCTTTGTCGATGCCCGGCATTCCGGCGTTGATCAGCTCACGCAGTTTTGCGCGGCGATCAAGACGATTGGAGTGTACCTCAGGACGCAGTTTAAGATCGTCGATGTTGATACGATCCATCTTGTTCATGTCCATGTCTCCGCCCGGCGGGAAGAGATAATAAGGATCATAGGCGCGACCGAGAAATCCAGCGGTACCGGATTTATTTACAACATTACTTTCCTGTAGCGGTCGTGGCATCATCACGAATGGCAGCATCGGCACTTCCGGCGGCTTGATGCGGGTGATGTTAGAACCGAAGTTAGGGAAATCTTTAGGAGAGGGTGGTTCCAGCTGACCAGATGGGCTTACCTTGTCAGCGGTATATCCCGTGTGGATTTGGTAAATAGCAGCTGTGTGGTTGAACAGACCAACCGGCGTGTAGCTCATCGAACGGATCAAGGAGAACTTGTCAGCTTGCTGGCTAATCTTTGGCAGTGTTTCTACAAAGTCCATTCCAGGCACTTTGCTGTTGATGCGATTAAACACACTGCGAACGTTATCAGGTACGTTGTCCTTTGGATCCCATAGATCCAGATGGCTTGGTCCACCTTGAAGGTAAAGCAGGATAATGCTCTTGGCTTTATTCCAGCCAGGGCCGCCGATAGCGGACTCATTTGCCTGAGCCGATTTAGCCTGCATCATTTGGCCAAGGGTCATGCCCAACATGCCGGATCCACCAACACGCAGGATGTCACGCCGATTTACACCAAGGCCACTGTCACAGAGGTCCTTACCTTTTTGTCCGGGAATACGTAGCACGATTACTAGCTCCGTTGAGTTCCAACGCTGGCGACACTTTGAGGCCAACGTATTTATCTATCTACTTATATGTACATATGTAAGGGCAAGAACCCTATATAAATAGTATAAGTTCCATTTGTTTGCTGGGTCAATTCGAGTCTGAAGAATATCTAACTCTTGCTATCTCCTTATATCGTCCCATAAGCACCGTTTCTGTGAATCAAGCAGAAAACTTAACTGGATGGATTGGCCTTGTACTAAAGGCGGATTATTCAGTAAAAGCCATCTCACAACGGCATTACAGCTTATTTCAAGGTGACAAATGAACCGGAAAGACTTTCTGGCGATCACGGCATTTGCGTTACTTGGCGGTAGATCATCACGCGCAGCTGACAAACCCAGTTTGTACGAACAACTGCGACTGGGATTGAGAGTGCAGCGCCCTCAGGACCTGGGGATTATCAAAAAGGTGGTTCAGTTGACCGAAAGCGGCCGCTTGCCCTACTCAATGGTTGTGGGAACATTTCAATGGGCCCGCAAGAAGCACGCGAAATATCCTTTTCCGTATTTCTATAAAGCACTGCAAATCCGCGCCAAGAAAATCGGCGTGGACGTTTAGGCCGACGACTGCGGGGGTGATATGTTTCAAGCAGCCCGCATCCGATTTTCACGCTGCGTGACGGCTCCTTGAAAATGTGTCGCAGCTGGAAGCTGTATCTATGGAGCTTATGCCCAGTAACCGCCGCGAGCGTGGTCAAACTGCACTTCGCTACCATACCTTGACTCGTCCACTTGGCCATCGCGGTACACTGTGTGCCCCATGCACCACGTTCGTACCGCCCAGCCCTGAAGCGTCTCTCCATGCCAAGGCGTCCAGCCACTTTTGGTCAGCTGGTCTTCGTTATGCACCGTTTGCTTCAACGTCATATCCACGAGCACCAGATCAGCATCGTATCCGACTTCGATCCGGCCTTTATCGATCATGTCCCACGTGCGAGCTGGTGCGTCGCACATCCAGCCAACCACTTGTTCAAGCGTGCAATTTCCTTGATTCACCTGATTGAGAATCAAGGCAAGTGAATTCTCCACAGCGGGCAGTCCGGACGGACTTTGTGGATACGGTTGTTGTTTCTCTTCAAGCGTGTGTGGTGCGTGGTCAGTAGCAATGACCTGAATCTTGTTTTCCAACAGAGCTTGCCACAATTGCGCATTATCTTCCTTCGCCTTGATCGACGGATTCATTTGAATCAGTGATCCGAGGCGATCATAGTCATCGACGTTGAAGAACAGATGATGCGGGCAGGCCTCAGCTGTTAACAGTCCGCGATGGTCCTGAAACAATTCAACTTCTGCTCCGGTTGAAACATGCAGGACGTGAAACCGATGATTGTGCCGATGCGAAAGATCCACGGCTCGTTTGGTTGCAATGTATGCAGCTTCGTAATCCCGGATGCGAGAGTGGTCATGTATATCGGTTGTTCCAGCAAACCGTTCCTTATTGGCTCGCACCGTGGTTTCATCTTCACAATGGGCGGTGATTGGCAAAGTCGTTTCGGCAAAGATTCGCTCAAGCGCAGCTTGTTCATCCACGAGCAGATTCCCGGTGCTTGATCCGATGAAGATCTTTATGCCGGGTGTTCGGCGTGCCGCAGCAAGTTCCGCGACGTTGTCTGGCGTAGCGCCAACATAGAAGCCGTAATTCACAAAGCTGCGAGTGCTCGCCATTTCAAGCTTGTCGTGCAGCGCCTCAACCGTGATGGTGTTCGGTTTAGTGTTCGGCATTTCAAGAAAGGTTGTTACACCACCTTTAGCGCAGGCCCGCGAGGCATGAGCGAGATCTTCTTTATGAGTCAGACCGGGTTCGCGGAAATGAACCTGATCGTCGACGATTCCTGGTAGCAGATGCAGACCGGTAGCATCCACGACTTCATCAGCTGCGGTTTGGTTTGCCGCATCGATGTCGACTATTTTCGAGCCATCGGTCAGTACGGATACTTCGGCGATTCCGGACGGTAATACGACCGAAGCATTTTTAATAAGCGTTTTCATTATTCATCCCTTTTCTATCTAAACGCACTAGATATCGACGTCCGTCGAAAAAGACTCTGGCATATCACCGTCGAACCGCTCTTCCGCCCATGGGTCCCCGTGATTGTGATAGCCGACCCGCTCCCAGTGTCCGGGGTGGTCTTCTGCAACGATTTCGATACCGCAAACCCACTTCGCGCTTTTCCACGCGTAGCGTTTTGGCACAATTGCCCGCACCGGCCCGCCGTGATCCGGTGTGATGGGCTCCCCATCATGGTTATCACTTAACAAGACATCATCTCCGAGGAAGTCTTCCAACGTCAAATTTGTCGTCCAGTGATTGTCATAAGCATGCAACACGACGAAACCGGTATCAACCGATAAGCCAGCGCGGTGCAGCAGATGTTTTGTAGAGACGCCTTCCCAAACGTTACCGAGCCTCGACCATTGAGTAACACAATGAAAGTCGGCAAACACACGGGTGCGTGGTAATGAACGAAACTCATCGAGCGAGAGTGTGCACGGAGTGTCAACGAGCCCGAACACGCGTAGGCTCCAATGATTCAAATCGATATCCGGAGTACCGGTAGCATCCAGCACCGGCCACTTTCGCGTTCGCGTCTGATTTGGTGGCAGCCGGTCATCTCGCAGCGTATCCGGACTAATGATCACATCATCAGGAAGCTCGGTGGGCTGCGGTGGGCTTTCAGATTGATATTTTGAGTCCATGCTAAAAATCCGCCAGCTCCGCGCGGTGTTTCTCTCTCTTAGTAAACCTCTTTACCCGTCGAGTGGAAGTGTCTTGATCACTTGTGCAAAGGCCTGATCACCCTTGACCGTGGTCATCACGACGCTTTCACCAGCCGGCACATCGACCAGCCCTTTGATTGGGAGTGTCCCATCGGAGTTACTTCGTATGCCTCGTAGCGGCCGTCCATCAAGCAATTGGAATCGTACGTCGGCCAGCGGGATCACTTTGATTTGAGGCAACAGGCTGGCGACAGGACGCCCGGTCGTTTCACAGGTTGTACTTAATGATCCACCACCACGCGGGGCATCGGTCGGCGCATCAATCAAGTTGCGAAGCCGAAACTCAAGGGCACCTTCACCAGTCGGATCCAGATGCATTTCCAGAAAGTTCCAGTACTGCGGGCCGGTACGTTTTTCTAAATCAGGCGAGTGAAACTCACGGTGATAAAGTGCATGCACCGTTAATGGCCGATCATCATGATCGACCATCGTGCGACCAAAGCCGGGCTTTAGCTGTCGACCACCGGTTCGCCCAATTGGGCCAAAAGAGCATTCAATCAGATTGTGCTCCGTATTGGTCATGAGGCAGCCGTTGTGCACATCGCCATAAACGCTAACGACCCCATCGCGCGTGGCAAGCAGCTCGATGACACGATCGCACCCAGCTTTGACCCATCCCGCATAATCGGCAACGACACGATTACGCTGTAGTTTGGGAGAAGGCTCCCAAACAGTATGCATCCCGTTCAGGCCGGTCAGCAGAATCATCGGGGACGTGTCGGTGGTGATAACTTGTTGCAGCCATGCAAACTGCGCTTCGCCTAACAGGCTACGGGTCGGATCGGTTCGGTCATAAATGTCCCGGTCGCCACCCCAGCCTTCCGTTGCCCAGATGTGTGTATCCTGGCTGCTGCGCCACAACCGGGCGTCAATCATCATCAGCGTGAAGTCCTGGTTAGGCATCTTCCATGCAGCCCAGCGCTGTGGATTTTCGGTGGCCGACGGGTTTTCTTCGCCTCTTACCAGATGCTGCACAATCTGGAAGTTGCGACCCATGTACGCCGGGTCCTGTCCAAGGTCATCGCGATTGCGGATAGCGATCTGCTCAGGCCCTTTGACATCATCCATGCCGTAGTCATGATCACCGGGATTGAGGACGTTCCAATGGCGCATGATTTGCCAACGGGAGGTAGGCCCGGCAATGGCGGTCATGATCTGCAGGTACGCATCATCAACGCTGGTCGTGTAGAGCAACAATTCCAAGTACCAGATGTCATCTTCCCAAACCATGATTTGGAAATCGTAATCATCCAAATGTTCGTATGCTGAAAGTGCCGGCTGGTCGTGAATCCAGTTTTCCTGGAACTTCCCGGCATTGCCTCCGTCAAACTGTCCGTGAATGGCATGACAACTCAAACCGCACAGCCGGTAGGGTGCAGAGAGCTTTGGCAGTTTGCCTACGTAGTCCTTTTGGCCAAGGTATCCACTTCTAGGATCAGTGGTAACGTTTTCACCATCTTTCCAGATCGTGTAATACAAATCGGTTTCACCGGGATTTGCCGGAAGGGTGACGTCGACAATACTCGTGGCCCGTCGAAAGTCGTTGGTAACGATAGGTGCTGATCCGGCCGCCGGCACCGTTTCCCAGCCATCGACCGGCTTCTCTTCTGTGCTAATTCGGATTTCCGTCTCATCGCCGTTGTCACGCATTACCGTAACGAATCGACAAGCCCAGTTGCCGTCATCATCCTGCTGCAAGGTGTGTCCAAGTGGAATGGCAACCCGCAACTGGTTCAATTCCACATCAAGCGGGGTGTTATCAAACGGTATTAAATCGAGCTGGGTTGCCTTGAAGTCGAGCAATCCGCGCGACACCAACCCAAAGTAGCCGTGGGTAAACAGATCCTGTTGCACGTCTTCACAAGTAACGGCCACAGTTTCATCCCCGATCCGCATTTCCGCTGTCACGCTTGCAGAGACAGCGTCTTGAGGCCGCACGGTAAGCTGGATGACGACCTGATCACCGGCTTTCAATTGCGGACATTCGGACTCACTGTTTTGAGTGGCGGCGGTCGGCGTGTCTTTTGCATGGTCATAAACACCAAACGTCTGATTGTCGCGGACTGCGGCAAACCAGCAGGCGTCTCCGCGTTTGGCTCCTCCCGTCCAACTTTCCATGGCGGTGTTGGCGCCAAAACAAACACCCATCACAGCCTGTCCGGGACTGGTATCAAAGCCAGAAGTTTCCGTTGGCAATTCAAGAACTTCGAATCTTGCGATAATGCTATACGCACCTGACAGCTGCCAATCTCTGCGCCAGACCATCCCGTACGGTGGTAGGGTTATATATTCGGCGTCCATGACGCCATTGTTTCGGTTATGTGTTTGGTAGTGATATGGAAAACCCGTAGCACGGGCTCGGTCGCCTCGAGTCCTGACACGTCGCCGCAGTGATTTATCTTGAATCTTCCAATACCCGGGATTGAGTGATTCCCACATGTCACCGTGATAAAAGGTGTCCTCCCGCTTAAAGTCATCAACAACGATTACCTCAGGCTCGTCCTGAGCGACTGTGTCGTCTCCAACACCCACCAATGCACTCGTTCCGACCGCAAGTGTGCCCGCGTTAAAGGCACGGCGATCTAACTGAACCTTTCGGGCGCCATCGGGCATGGCACCATTCTGTTCGTCGCGATTACTAGAATGACGGTGTTGTGCCATGGATTACTTGATCACATAAATGTGTGGTTATTTGTTTCAGCTTGTGATTATACGGTTGAATTCAGTGATCTGTTGTTTCGAAAAGGTATTTGGTGAGTTGGTCAGCCATTTCACCCATTGCGACGACCTTCGCGCCGCAGACAGCAACCCGCCGTATCGGGTCAAAGCCAATGAGCAAGGGGCCCGATTCTGATTGCTTGGAAATGAACCGCAACGCATAGGCACACTGAATGTCCGCATCGTCGGCCACGGGATCTCCCCATTGGTAACTGACATCGACGCTGAGCATATATCGGGCGTGAACAAGCCCTTTCCAGTTCGTGACATTTGTTTTCTTAGAGACGGGCCAATCTTGCTGAATCAGCGTAATCGACTCCAGTGTGTTGCTGCTATCCGCGTCAAATTCTACCGCGTCAAATTCCAATAGCTCCACAGCGTCAGCATTGGTGACCAGGTGCGCTTGTTCCGGGCCAAGCCAATTTAGCACTTGAAGAGATTTGTTGTATTGATAGACCCAGGCAACGATGCCGGCAGCCAGAGCGACACCAAAAATAAATGTGACTAAGAACTTGTCCTTGCTCATCTCAGAACTCCTTGATGACATCGAGCCGACTAGCGATCGATTATCGGCTGCGGTGGATCTTGCCGAACACGATCCCGGCGACCAATCCGCCAAGGTGGCACCAGTTGGCAACGCGCATGCCAGGGATCAGAAATCCCATCGCCATCCAAATCATCATGAAAACAAAGATTTCATCCCGCAGCCCAAGCCCGCTGCGCGGATCAAACTTTGATTTAAACCAGGCGAATCCCAACAAGGCATAAACGACTCCGGACATTCCGACAAAGGGAACTAACTGCTCATTGAGGATGAGAATGGGAACAAAAACTTGCGCAAGATTACTAAACACAGCGCTAAAGAGAACGAGCATTCCAATTGTTGGAGTGCCAAATCGATGCTCGAGAATGCGGCCCAACTGATAGAGCCACATCATGTTGAACAGAATATGTAGCAACATGCCGTGGTCGTGAACAAAAACAGGCGTAATGACCCGCCAGACTTGGCCTTTCTTCACATCTGAAAAGGCGTCACTCAGACGCGCCGACGCATCGGGATCGATACTGCCACGCCCTTCCTTGAACATGAGCATGCTCTCAATCGAGCCAAATTGATTATTCTCTTGCCCACCAAACATGCCCACGACGTGCACTGCAATGCAGATGACTAGCAGCATGCGAATCAACGGAAAATTGAACTGCGAGGGGGTCTGGGTTGCCCACTGTTGCTTTACATCCTGTTCAAGCTTGCGCAACTCTTTTTGGATTGCCTCATGTTCGAGGCGTGTTTTAAGGCGTAATTCTACGGCTTGCTTAACCGCATCGACATAAATGGCATCGTCCGGCGCCGTCAGAAATTGCTGGAGGTGTGCACGAGCGTCGACGAGCCGATCTTCATCGAGCACCCAGACAGTGGTGTCGTCACCTTCAGCATTAGCGTCAGTAACGCGCGCATCGATTCCTTCAACTTCCAGAAAGGAAGCGAATCGAGTGGCTTGGTCCGGGTCAGTAAAGGATCCGATCAGACGCATTAGTGGTGTCTCGTCTCTGGTTAGCAAAAGCCGGTTGTGCACAAAGGCTGCACAAATGGCGGAATATTCGTTTTAACCTAAATACCCACAGTCACGAAGGGTGCCTAGATTTTTTAGGCGCCTACTCGTCTGGCTCTCGCATTCGATTAAGGGCTATAATCCGTCGCCTTACTTGCCGGCATATAAGGGTGAGTAAGCCTACCGCACAACCACGGAATCTCAAATGCGCAAGATCGCAGTGATCAATCAGAAAGGCGGAGTCGGGAAGACCACAACGTCGGTTAACCTTGCTGCGGCATTAAGCGAGCACGGGCAGCGCGTGTTGATTCTGGATCTCGATCCACAGGCTCATGCATCGCTGCACTTGGGCATTCACCTGCGTGAAGATGATGCATCGGTGTATGACGTGATGACTAAACAGTCGAGCGTGGCAGATGCACTCGTCAGAATTACACCGAATCTAGCGCTGCTGCCGGCCAATATCAATCTTGCCGCTGCAGAGATGGAACTGGCTAGTGAGGTTGGTCGAGAATTCATTCTTCGCGATGCCCTCGAACGCTCCTACCTTGATCTGTATGACTACATCATTATCGATTGTCCACCATCATTGGGACTTCTGACACTCAACGCACTAACAGCCGTGGACGACATCTTGTTGCCGATGCAACCGCATTATCTGGCGTTACACGGTCTGAGTCAGTTGTTGCAAACGACAGAATTGGTGGCAAAGCGGCTTAATCCAGACCTGCGGCTGGCCGCGGTGCTGCTTACCATGTCAGAGTCAAATACGCGACTTTGTGCAGAAGTGGAATCAGACGTAAGCGAATTTCTGCAATCGGCTTCCGCAGTAGAATCGCCCTGGCAGCATGCCCGCCTGCTGGATGCAAGAATTCGTAAGAACATTAAGCTTGCCGAAGCACCGAGCTTTGGTCAGACAATTTTTCAGTATGCGCCGGATTCTAATGGCGCTTGTGACTACGCTCGAGCAGCGAAAGAGATTGAAGCGTTGACGCGAGTTAATCTAGATAGCGGCCAGTGTTCAGACGCAGCTTAATCTATGCCGTTGGCTGCATGGCATTACGTACATCTTGTTCGTCGACATCTCCAACCAGCTCAACGTGTCCAAGTTTGGTCGGCAACACGAACCGCATCTTCCCATGTTCTGCTTTCTTATCGTTCCGCATGACGGCGATCAGGGCATCATGGTCAAGATCGGGCATGGCTACGGGCAGGCCGGCCTTCTCCAGCAACCGTTGTTGGCGATCGGTAACATCGTGGCCGATTCTTCCCATCGCTGCCGCAAGTCGCGAAGCACAGAGCATTCCGATCGAAACGGCTTCGCCGTGCAGGTAATGCCCATAACCTGTGACTGACTCGATAGCGTGACAAAACGTGTGGCCGTAGTTAAGCACAGCTCGCAGCCCGGTCGTTTCACGCTCGTCTTCCTGAACAACGTATGCCTTAAGTTCACAGCAACGCTTTATCACCTGTTGCATGATATCCGTCTCACGCCGCATGATGCTTTCGAGATTGTCTTCAAGCAGCTTGAAGAATTCGTCATCGAGGATGACGCCGTACTTTATGACCTCAGCCAGCCCGGCGGAGAATTCCCGTGCCGGTAGCGTCCGGAGGGTTTGCGTATCAATGATCACGCCCAATGGCTGCCAGAAGGCACCGACCATGTTTTTTGAATTCGGCAGATTGATACCCGTTTTGCCGCCAACGCTGCTGTCTACTTGTGCCAGCAATGTGGTTGGCACCTGCACAAATCGGATGCCGCGACCGTAACTTGCAGCTGCGAAGCCCGCCAGATCGCCGATTACGCCACCACCGACAGCGACGATGAGTGTCTTGCGGTCGGCACCGACTTCCAGAAGTGATTGCCAAAGTGTTGAAAGCCAATTGACGGATTTGCTTTCTTCACCGGCATCGACGACCAGGAAATATGCCTCCCGCACATTTGCCCGGCTTACTTCGTTGCTGAGCAGTCGGAAAATCGTTCCGGCATATAGCTCGCTCACATTGGAATCCGAAATGACCACCACATGTGACACGTCATCGAATTCAGAGATGTACTTGTCGATGTCGACGAGGATTCCGGCACCGATGGAGATATCGTAGCTACGTTCGCTAAGTGCTACATGTACGGTTTCAAGCTGTGAGGTCACAGTACCGGTGCCTTTCCAATCGCTGCGGATTAGCCGACGCGATCGTAGTCTTCACCGGTCACAGTGATCTGTCGGCAGAAACCGGTGTGGGTTCGGATGTACTCAATGCTGGCGCATTCTTCTGCGCTTGCATGAAGAGCTTTCTCAAGCTCCTGCTTCGCAACCGTTTCCAATTCACCGTATTCGGCAGGCCATACGGTTCGTTCTTCAAAAACGAGTGCTTCACGATATGGATCAAACTGATCAGCCACCTCAAGGGCCTCCTGATATGTAACGAACTAACCAAGGCTTCAATATAACAACAGAGTCGCATGTTGTTAGGTGCTTGTTGTTAGTAACCGTACCTCCGGTTCCACCAGGCACCACACACAACCACGGGGCTCGGCGCAGCCGAACCCGCAGGGCCTGCCACCAGCCCGCGTCCGGTTATACCGGTTATTCCGGCACTATTGAATGCGCCAACTGCCGCAGTCCGCTTGGTCCGGTCATACCGGTCGTAACACCGGTCATCAGTTTGAACCATTCGTATAGTCGGATTATGAGAATCTATCCCTATAACCCGTGTCGATGTAGCTAATCGGACGGCGTGTTTTGTCACAGATTTCGTACGTCCACCACGAGGGCAAAAGATAGACTCCGACAACGGGGTAAGGGGATTAAAGGTCATGAAACGTCGTGTTTGCATTTTCACATCAGTGAGCCTGGTCGTCGCAGCGATTCTATTTAACAGCACAACTCTGGAAGCTGACGAACCAGCGCTATTTAATCCATATCTTGAGAACCACCGACCGATTGAAGCAGCTGAACCAGACTGGGTGGCTCGTCATAATCAGCAGCTCCAGCGAATTCCATCCAGCCAAGTCGGTACAAGTGTGTTGCAAACGGCTAATGGACGTAACACGGCACCGCCTCAGCCAAAGCAGCCCAACTTTGACCCAACACGTAGTAACGAGATCGATGTGAGACGTAGGAATGAACCACGTCGTGATATATTGCACAACCAGCGACCCACCGGTCGTGAAACATCCGCTCTGTCAGTTGGAATGCGGGGGCTGATCATGAGCCGCGACCGCGCCACCGATCAACGGCTGGCAACGGCAACAGACGGCTCGATCCTTTCCACTCGAGATGCAGCTCAAGGTATCGGAGGCGGTTTCGAGGTTTCCCTTACCCGTCACTGGAAAGATCAGGATCTCTCAGATCGGATCACATATTGGGGCCTGTTTTCCGATGGCGAGTCGGCGAGCATCAGCGATGCCGCTGGTTTATCCTCACCGCTCGACTACGGCACGCTGAGCTATGCGGGCTACAACACTCCCATGTCAAACTTTGGGACGAGCTCGGTGCTCATGCGCCTTGATCGCTCGTTTGAATATCACAACATCGAGTGGAATGTGATTAGTGCAAGAACGGAAACCGAGGACATTAGCGTGAGCTGGATGGCGGGTGCCCGATACTTCAAGGTGCACGAAGGCCTATCTCTACATATGGATGCAGCGGACCAAACTTTCACGGGCTCCACCGATGAAGTCAGTTATTTGTTGGGCACGACTAATCACCTCGTTGGCTTTCAAGTTGGAGCAGAGGCTACTGTCATGCCCGTGGGTGAGTGGACATTGGGAGCAGTTGCGAAAGCTGGCATCTACGGCAATGCGATTGATAAGCACACCAGCCTTGAGGGACCGGCGGGCTACGCATTTATCGATGAAGACGGGAATCCCAATGATGAGCGTCGCTACAATTATAATCCCTACAAAGGCGACGTCTCGATGCTGGGTGAGTTGGATATCAACATGTCCATGCCAATCCGCGAGTCCGCAACATTGCAAATCGGTTACCGAGCCGTATTTGTATCGGGCCTCGCGCTCGCCAGCGACCAGATCCCGGCAAGTTTTGGCAGCGTGTCAGAAGCTCAGGCGATCGACAGCGGCGGCAGCATGATTCTTCACGGTGCATTCGCGGGACTCATCTGGAAGTTCTAAGCACTGGCAAGGAATCCCTGCACCCACGACTCCCGGTATCCACGAAGCCCTGTATCCACGCAGTTAGGCCGTGGGCCACTAGCCGGTTTCCGGCATAAACGTTGGCATGTTGATGCCGTCGTAAGGCTGGCAGTCACCGAGCACCTGGGCAAAGTGCAATTCACAGTTCCGGGCGCCAATGGAATAAAGCCGCTGCACGAGACTTTCAGCATCGACAGGGACCAGAAACACGGCCATCTTTCCCGCAAATGCATTGAGTCTGTGAATGAGCAGGCTTTCGGCAACGGACTCATTGTCGGAGACGCCCGGGCCAATCATCGTACAGCCGGGGTGAGCACATGAGCCAAGAAATCCAAGCAATTCTCCGCTCTCAGAACACTCGTAGACCGAGAAGCCCCAATAACCAAGCTCATTCTCAATCATGAACTTGTAATCCTGCTCGCGAGTAATTCCGGAAACTCTCTTTTCCAGAGCTGCTAACTGCTGCACATCTTCCAGTCGACCGTCGCGCACACAGGCATCGCCGCCGGAGGTGACACCCACTCCACTCTCAGGCACTTCGATAAACATATCCTGATATGCTTGTCGCGGCACAAATCCGGCTTTGTTGTAAAGCGAGAATGAATCGAGATTGATGGCGCTTTGAGTCAATCGCAGCGGTTTTTCTTCTTGTTGGGAAAAGTCGATAATCCAGTCGAGCAATTTCTTGCCCGTCCCACTGCCCCAGTGATTCGGATGCACGGCCATAATGCCAAGCGATACATGAAGTGGACGCGGATGGTAAAAACACGAACCCATGATACGTTTGGAGTTGTTGCACTCCGCAACAACACAACACCCGGGATCCAACGATTCGTAAGCTTCAAAGAAAACGTCGGCGACGTGCGGGCCACCCTGAAACAATTGACCACGGCCGTGAATTTGGTACCAGTGATTAATGGATATGTAGATTAGTTCAGCGATTTCCCATCTGTCCGCTTCCGTGGCGTGACGAATCGTGAATCCAGGTGGCATGGCGTACTCCCAGTTGGTTTGGCTGTTATCGTTGACCAGCGATCACAATTAGAACGGAGCACCAGTGTCCATTGATGGAGCATTAGCAAGTTGCTTTAGAGCATCCAGGTTACTCAAAACCGCTTCCAACTTAACATGTTCCCATTGTGCACTCTTGTGCCGAAGGATGCCGAGCTTGAACATATCGAATGCTTCAGCGAGATCCTCCGGTAAATCTGCCAAATCACGAAACGGTTGAACCGGTGTTGCATCTTCGGTTGCCATTGCAAATTCAGCTTCGACTTCCCGGGGCACGGCATCCATGCCAGTTGATGATGACGATGCGGCCGGAGTTCTTTCGCTTCCATCACCAAAATCCGGGCCATCGTATACAGGCCCGCTGGGTCCCGAACGGGATTGGCTGTCGGACTCCTTGTAAGGCCGCCCACCATCACGGCCAATCGCCGGCGCCAGGTAATCTTCGTCGATGACGGAATGAGTGATGTCTTCTTCTTTTGGCTTTTGGTCAGCATCGGCACCGGTTGCTTCCCAGCGTTGTTCGCGCATTTGCGAAACGGACCATCTGTTTTGGACGGCGCCCTCAAGCCACAACTCAGCGTCATCCCAATCGATGGTTGCATGGAAATGACTCCAGTACAGGCCAGCGAATTCCGCATGTGCCTGCCCAAAGCGAGTAAACACACGTCGCAGCCGTCCAACATGTTGTCCACTGACACCGCCGACACGCTGTGCCCAGGTATCGTCAGAGTATTCGGTAACAGGAGCATCGTCAGCAATGAGTGCTTCGCGCCATTGTTCGATAATGGCTCCTTTCTCCCAGTTGGTGGTGCTGATTAAACTGTTCCAGCGCTGTTCGAAAGGCTTGGATGTATTATTGAGTTTTTCCAGAACTTTCGGATCCAGTTCTGCGACCTCTGCGGCAGGTAAGTCATCGTTAGCAAGCGGCTCCACGTCTTCAAACACATCGCCGTCGTCTTCCGCAGTTGTTTCTGCTGGATTCGCTGAGGTGGATTCTTCGACGGTGTCAATCGAATCCAATTCCTTGACGGAATCCGGATCGGCGAATTCCAAGTTCTCAGCGGAGGGCTGGTCGGTCGGTTCAGGCTCTTCGTCTGTATCAAGCAGAGCTTCGATTCGGTTAACAGGTGCCGCAGGGGACTCCTGAACGGGCTTCTGTTCATCATCTAAATTAGGAGAGGCAGCCTCCACGAGCACCTCTTTGTCTTCCTGAGATTCAACCTCTTCGGTTGGCCTTGCTTCAGAAGAGTGTGACTCGGATTGCAGCGATTCTTCGCTTTTGTCGTCTTCTGTAAAAAAGTCTTCGAAAAATCCGCCTGGCATAGCAGTTCGCATCCTTTGCTTGAATAGCCGCAACGGTCTTGAAAGCTCAATGCCGTGACGTGCGACGTAAATGGAGTTGTCCTTAGGCGTACCAAGGTAAACGGCTAGCACTGCTGAATAAAGTAATTGAGGCAGAAAGCCATTTGAGACTAAAAAACAAGTGGTTTTACTCAGATTACATCGTGATCTCCAATTGGGGAAAACTTGTCACTATTAATCACTCAAACAACGAAATCACCGTATATATAGCAAGCGGTTCCCATATGAGGGGATTACACAGGTTTGACTTGCGGCCAGTCGGTACGGAAGATGTGGTTATCGCTATTTTTGGCTTCGTTAAAAAAACGGTGAGGCTCGGAACTTTTTTCGAGCACGGACCGTCCAATTCATAGGTATCAGAATCGTGTCACAAGATACGCAATTAATCAGCGCATCGCTTGACGGTGATACTGATGCCTTTGGACAACTTGCATTTAAGTATCAGGATCGGCTGTTTAATACGCTGGCCTACCTGCTTGGATCGCAGGATGAGGCTGAAGACATAATGCAGGATGCATTGTTCCAGGCCTACACCAAATTACAGACCTTTCAGGGCAATAGCTCGTTCTACACCTGGCTTTACCGAATCGGCGTCAATCTGGCACTTAGCCACCGCCGAAAGAAGAAAAACCAACCACACCAATCCGTGGAGATTAGGCGTGAGTTGGCTGGCGAGGATGTGGAATCGGGTGCCGAGGAACCGCTGGAATCAGTGCTTCGCAGTGAGCGATCGCACCAGTTGCATCAGGCGTTGGATTTGCTTGATGATGAGCAGCGTAGCGTTCTGGTGCTTCGTGAACTGGAAGGTTGTAACTATGACGAAATTTCATCCATCCTGGATCTGCCACCCGGGACGGTGCGAAGCCGCATTCATCGGGGCCGCAAGGCTCTAAAAGCGTTATTGCAGCCGCAGATGGATGACTCGATTACCCCACCAGATTTAGCGGAGGTTCAACAAAATAAATGAACCAACCGTTCAATGAAGAAATACTAAGTGCCTACCTGGATGGTGAGCTTGATGACGCACAACGTGCGGCCGTCGAATCTGCGCTTGAACAAGACGAGCATCTGCGAAAGCAATTGGGGTCCCTTCAGGATCTGCACGACGCGTGGCAGGCACTGCCATCGCTTGTGGCACCGGAAGACACCGTACAACAGCTGAAGTCACGGATCGAATCAGCATTACCGGCATCTTCACAAACCACAGATTCACCACAGGTCACATTGCCGGAGATGGGCGCGTCGAACAAAAAGCAGTGGCTGAGTCTGGCGATTACGGCAACGGCTGCCTCCGCATTGACGGCGCTATTGATGTTTATTGTCAATGAGCGACCTGCGGTAACACTCATACATGAAATGGAATCCGCTGCGGATACGGCGACAACGGCAAACCAGGAAATGGCCTCCACGATAGCCCAAGCCGACCAGTTTGCAGACAACATGCCCGCCGGTGGTGAAATGGAAGCCGGAATGGGCGGCGGTGGCATGGGAGGGATAAGTGCCCGTTCAGTGCAGGAGGCCGCGTCCGCAGATGAAGGCGGTAGTGCAGGCGGT
Organism: Pirellulaceae bacterium; assembly: GCA_045566075.1. Taxonomy (GTDB): domain Bacteria; phylum Planctomycetota; class Planctomycetia; order Pirellulales; family Pirellulaceae; genus UBA11883. Next base: position 49,172 of record JBJLEE010000068.1, read on the forward strand.
GGATTTGGAGCGGCCCTTAATCAGACAGCGCCGCTTGATGGTTCCACCAATAACGCACTGAAGCAAGAAGAATTCGATACGGTCAAACTTCAACAGGCCAGGGACAGCGAGACGCAAGGCTCTCAAATAGTACGCGTACAGTGCACACGCGACCAGCTTTCCCAGCTGGGGGAATTACTGGCAAAGAATAATCTGACACTGGTCGAATACACTATCCGCGAAGAGTTGGCCGAAGGAAATAGTGCCATAGCGGAAGATGCCGAAGGCGAGAAACCAACACCAAGTCCCGGCAAGCCATCTGTACAATTGCTCAACAACTACGAGCGGCAATTGAGCAGTGTCGGCGCACTAAATGCCAAACGCAAACAGGTAACCGTCATACCACATCAGGTTGTCGAAGGAACACAGAAACAGGTCGACCAGTTATTAGAAGACTTAGACTCAACGGCGGACGTAAAGGTGGCGGTGACCACGTCGTTCTATCAACAGAACATGCAGATACAGCGATTCAGAGTCGCCTCTCAGTCGGATACTTCCAAGGCGAATGGAAACGATCCAAAAGACAACCCAGCTCAAAAGAATGCGAAACCGGGTTTGGCAACAGAAGAATCTGCGGACGCCGAAAACAGACTTGAAAAGAAATATGCAGAAGCTCCCGCACGCACCAAGTTGATCATTCTGCTCGACGTGCGATAGGCCAAACAGGGATTACGATTTAGCGGAGGATCGGTTTGGTGCCTTGCGTTGCAACCAGACCCAACATGCTATTCCCAGGCCGATCATTAGAAAACTAATCCACTGCGAAATCGTATAGTCGGTACCGAACTGTCCTTTCTCATCGTTACGCACATTTTCTAACAGGAATCGTGCAATCGGATAAACCGTCAACATGAGCGCAAGCAATTGCCCGGCTCGCCGCCGTCGCGGCAAATAAATCAACAGCAAGATACAGATGGCAGTAGCGGAAACCGCTGACAGTAACTGTGCCGGTTTAACTGGCAGTGATGTCGGAGGTAAGTCTGATAACTTCAAGGGGATCGTACGAGAGCCATCACGCAGTTTAAGCTCGGCGACAACAGAATCTTCAAGTCCAAAATGAAACATCATTGGCCACTGGTCAGCCGGAATGAATCCCTGCTCGGTTCTGGCCAGAGTGAATAACAACTGGTCGCCGGTTGCAAATCCTGAGTCAGCGGCATCGGTGACTTCAAGAAGCGCTTCGGATCCATCCGGCCCCATTGGGATGACCGTTGCTTCGGCCCCGGTGTGATGCCTCACAATTTCGGGAAGCAGTGGAAACTCACCTCGGAAAATCTGAGCGCGATACGGCGGTGACCCTGGAGGAAATTGCACGTGCCAGTCGTCGATGCTGCACGTTCCCCCAAAGCAGCAACCAAAGCAAAGGCAGCCAAGTCGTCCACAGGCAAGTCCAACCATCATGGCCGGCATCATGATGTCAAAGTAGTCCAATACGGGTAGCTTATTGCGGCGCAGGAAAATCCAGCTCCCGATGCTGCCCCCAATGAGAGATCCGTAGACTACCAGCCCACCCTGAGTAAGGTTAACAATCCTGCCGAGCAGTTCACCGAATGAAGGATCATTGGCCGTGAACCGATGCCAGTATTGAATGACGTAAACAGCCCGCGCACCGATCATTCCGGAGATCACCAACCAAACGGCTAGCGAAAAGACAGGCTCAATTTTCAGCCCTAATCGTTTGGCCAGGTGGGCGCTCAGCGAGATTCCGCAAACAAGCCCCAGCAGAACAAATAGTCCGTAACCGCGGATTGCCATACCTACCGGTTCGTTCGAAATTGGATGTCGCGGTTCGACGAATGGAACCACCACACCAAAGAGCAGGGCGACGATGATGATGAACATCAAAGGACTTTGGAGTGCCTGTTCACCGTTCTGCCCGGTGTGCTTTTGTTGTTTGTGGTACCAGATCATCCAGCCCGTGCCGATTATCAGCCAGACAATCACAATCCAGCCGAGCAAACCAAACATGGGAAGGCCGAGAAATTCGTGTGGTATGACAAACAGGGTTTCGCGCACAGCGGACTACTTTTGAGCTCTGGTGATGGATCGCAAACGACCCGAAATACTTTGGTTAGGGCGTGAGAAACATGTTGTCTATCAGCCTTGTGGAACCAACATATGCGGCCACCACCATAATCGATGGAGGTTGCCATTCGTCTAGTGGCTCAAGCGAGTCAGGATCCACGACAGCAACATAGTCAATTTTAGAAATCCCTGCATCCTTAAGTTTTCTCTCTGCGTCCAGGGCAATAGCCTTCGGACCAGCAGACGGGACTTGAGCAGCTGCCCGAGCTTCGCACAACACTCGGTAAATACAGGATGCTAAATCGCGACCCGAATCTGAGAGGTACTTGTTGCGCGAACTCATGGCGAGTCCTGATGCTTCCCTGACAATAGGACACACCTGCACATCGATAGGCATTTCCAATTGCTGAACCAGGGCCATGATCACGCGTGTTTGCTGAAAGTCCTTTTGACCAAAAAAAGCGACATCCGCTGGGATGATACGGAACAGCTTTTCAACAACGGTGCAAACCCCGGGAAAGTGACTGGGGCGACTGGCGCCTTCCCATCGGTACGCAACGTCGGGCTGCTGGACCGTTATCTCTTCACCGCTGGGATAAATCATTTCGACGGACGGAACGAACGCGACATCCACACCGATCGCATCGAGCTGGTTTAAATCGGACTCAAGCGTGCGGGAATACTTTTCAAAATCTTCATCCGGTGCAAACTGAGTCGGATTAACAAAAATCGTCGCCACGGTGTTCTCGCACGCGGTAACACTTTCACGTGCAAGACTTAGGTGCCCTTCGTGCAATGCTCCCATGGTCGGCACCAGACCGACGCGTCCAATGGCATTGGTCGCCCAACGGTGCATCTCGTCCGGAGTGTTGATTACATGTATTTGTCTGTTACTCATACGGCAATCGGGCAAGGAATTATTGGGAAGCCTGGATAGCTGCGACGATTTCATCAACAGAAGTTTCGCTGTTTGTCACATAAATCCATGGCAAAGAACAGGGGACATCTGTAATCGACGAACACAACCGGCGAGCCTGAAGAGAGACAATCATGGCAAGTCGTGTGCCGCCGGGTATTTCCGGGAGAACGGAGTTTGCCTGAGCAGCGGCAACTGTCAGCTTGCAGTTCTCGGTGGCCGGGTGGCTTGAAATGGCCTGCTCGAGTTGCAGCTTTTCATCTTCTGATGCGACGAACACGATGTACGCCTGTGCCGCTTGTTTTAAATGGAGCAAGTGATCTTCGAGCGTCCAGCCGGATTGTGGGTTGAGCATGTTGGCTGCAATTTCGACGGCTGGTTGCAGAACAAATTTCCTCGACACCATACGAGGATGCGGAATAGTTAGTGACTCGGAATCAATGATTTGGTTGTCATACAATGCAATATCCAGATCCAGAGTGCGCGCTGCCCAATGGATTTCACGTGTTCGGTTTGCTTCATTTTCTATTTGTTGCAATACGACAAGCAATTCATTTGCTGGCAATGTGGTATCCAGGAGGGCGGCACCGTTGAGAAAAATGCCCTGACCATCCGGCCCGCCGATCGATTCAGACTCATGCAGGCTCGAGACGACAACGTTCTGGATATGCGAGTGCGCACGGAGTTGGGCAATGGCATAATCAATGGACGATTGCCGGTTTCCAAGATTCGAACCGATAGAAATGAGCACCGCAGGCATAACCAAATGTTGCACCATACGCCTGCAGATTGCCAGTGGTAGATGAGTGGGAAACGGTCTAAGGCTAAGAATAATGCAGTTTCGCGTGAACAAAACTTTCGTTTAGCGCATAAAAAATGGCGGGAGACTCAATCCGAGTTTTTGTCTCACCGCCTGTGGCTGTTCCGCGCGATCCCTGCACGGCAATGCCAACGTAAAAACGAGGGAGGGACTTCCGAGCCACCTGTTCCTGCAACAAGTTACAGAATCGGGTCGACTGTCGATCCATTCAGTCGTCGCCTCCCAAGCGTTTATTACTTAAGGTGTCGTCGTCACGACAAGCGACAGTGATCTCGGGCTGAGACCATCGAGCTCATTTTTTGAGACAGTCAGCGCGTACATTTCCCGCACGCAATTAACGAGTTTTTCGATGAAAACTCGAACGACTGATCAAAGGATAAGCCAGACGTCGTTCAATCAGCTGCTGTCTGGAGTTGACAGCGGCGCGACTAATTAAGTCGTAACAACGCTCACATTTTCAACGGCACAGCAAAATTGTCAAGCAACCTGCATCAAACTTTTAGGAAAATGTTTCTTCGACCTTTTTGGAAGTACTTTGTTGACTTCCATTTTGAAAATGATATGGAAGCCGGCATCCCAGCGGGTTCTATGGACCCCAGACGAGGGTCAATTTTTGATGCCTCAATGGCCGATGAACAACTTGGGTGCGCACGGTTGCGCCTGTACCTGACTCGCATCAAGAAGTGCACAATATGAAACGTCTCTTTGAGTCCGACAAGCTTACCAAGCAAGAACAACAACAGATCGCAGAAGCTGTTGCGGCTGGGCCAGCAATCCAGCCGGGGCAGATTGATCGAGGCGATCGACAGTTCGAAGCACTGCGGGAGCAACTTGGTGAAGACCTGTGCAGACGCGGCGGCATCTACGTTATCCCGGAAGGTTTTGTCCTGTCCGTTGTAATCCCGATCTACAACGAAGTCGCTACCGTGGAGTCCGTGGTGGAACGCATGAGGGAGACCGGATTGCCGTTGGAGCTGATCCTTGTGGATGACGGCAGCACGGATGGCACACGGGAATTGCTTGAGAAGATGAAGGAAGATCCGGAGTTGACGATCATCATGCACGAGCAAAACCGTGGCAAAGGTGCAGCCTTACGGACCGGCTTCAGTGCCGCGACGGGCGACGTTGTTGCGATACAGGATGCGGATCTGGAATACGATCCGTTCGAACTCCGCTACTTACTCCAGCCGATCGTGGAAGACCGCGCGGACGTTGTGTACGGCAGCCGCTTCTCGGGCGGGGATGACAGCATTTCACCGTTTTGGCATCAACTAGCTTGTGGCTTTCTCAGCACGTTTTGCAATCTCATGACGCGACTAAAGTTCACAGATGTGGAGACGTGTTACAAATTATTTCGCCGGGAATGCATTCAGGAAATCGCGCCGACACTGAGAGAAAATAGATTCGGTATCGAAATAGAAATGACATCCAAGCTGTCACGACGGGCCAAAAAAAGTGGCACACGGTTTTTCGAGAGACCGATTAGCTATGATCGCCGCAGCTACGAAGAAGGCAAAAAAATCGGCTGGAAAGATGGCGTAAGTGCCATTCGCTGCATAATCCGTTACGGGCTGTTTGGGTGATATCTGTATGGCAGAACAACCGTCCGGTCATTCAGCAGAGGCCATCAGCACAAAAGTGCGCAGTGGAATGCGGGCGGTCACCGTCGCTCAGGTCTCCTCCCAAATTCTTACGATTTGCGCTCTGGCAATTCTGCTGCGTTACATCTCCAAGGAGGCCTTTGGCGTCTTTGGAATGGCGCTGCCGCTACTGACTCTACCGCGAATGTTTGCGACGCTTGGTATCAGTGTCGCTACCGTCCAAAAGGACTCACTGAATCAAGCACAGTTATCAGCACTATTCTGGTTGACCAATGTGTTTTCAGTTATTGCAGCAGGGGTGACGATCTTGCTCGGCTGGGCTCTGACAGGCGTATATGGTGCTTCACAGTTGCTGGACGTGTGTGTAGCGATGGCAGGTACCACGGTCCTGGCCGGAATGAGCTTCACACACCAGTCCGTTCTGGAACGTAAGTTACTTCTTGGACGACTCGCTGCAATTCGAATTGCTGGTCAGCTGATCGGACTTGTGGCGGCCATAATTACCGCGGTGTTCCTGGATTGGGGAATCTGGGCTCTGGTCATTCAGCAATACGTAGAGTGGGCGATTGTTGTCTTGGGTTGTTGGTGTACCGCTGGCTGGAAGCCAAACAGACCAGAAAGGGCGAAGATTGGTTCGCTCGTTAAGTTTGGGGGCTACTACTCAACAAGCAGCATTGTGTTTTATGCAGGTCAAAATGCAGACAAGGTTGTATTGAGTGTCCTGCTTGGCGCGACGCAACAAGGTCGTGAACTCATTGGTATGTATAGCAAGTTGTACGAAGTCATGATGAAGCCCGTACAGCTCGTGACGAATCCGACAACGCAGGTGATGTTGCCAGGGCTGTCGAGGCTCAAAGCCACGAAGGACATAAAGACACTCCAGGAGTTGGCCCGGTCGTTTTACAGGTTTGTCGGCGTGCTGTTGATTCCGGCAGCTGTCGGTTTATACGTTGTGGCGCCGGACTTCGTAGAGGTTCTCGGTGGCGAAGAATGGACAGAGGGGACTTCAATCCTGTTGGCACTAGCACCGGTCATTGCCGTGCATGGCTTGATAAACATCAACGGTAGCTTGCTTGCTGCGATTGGTCGTGCCGACCAATTGATGAAGGCAGCCATTGTGATTGCCCTACTTCAGGTACAGGGTGCTGTGGCTGGGTTTTATCTGGGACGACAATTCCTTGACCCAACAACTGGGACAGTCGAGGGCGTGGCTGTCGGATACTCCATGGTGTTGATTATGGTCGTGTTTGCACCGTATATGATCTTCTCATTAAGCATGTGCGGGATGAGACTCAAGCCGTTACTTGTTGATTTGATGCACCCGTTGGCTGCGGCGATGCTGATGGGTCTCAGCGTCTTATTCCTCAGAGGCTTCTTGCTCAGTCGTGACTGGTCAACACCAGCGGTGTTATTGGTATCGGTATTGCTGGGCGTGGTTTGTTATGCTGCTCTTGCATGGCCAAAGGTCAAGCGGGATGTCATCGGTTTGCTCAAAGGCAACGCGGCATCTTAATTTTGGCATAACGTTTGTTTCAGCCAGTTTTCAGTGATACGCAAAGCGATGGAATCTTTGTTGTGAAATCGGAGTGGGTACGAATCGCGATTTGTGTGCTGATAGGCCTCTGCGGTCTGAGCTGCATATTCATTGCGCAGGACCGCCTTGTTCCGGACACGCTCTCTAAAACATTGATGGCGGTAGGTGGCGCCGTCGTTGTATTGAGCTCTCTGTTAATTCGTGGCCGGTTTTCGACGCGCCCTCAAAGTCGGATCATGGCCAAGCTTGGCAAGGCAGCGGACCCATTGCTTGAATGGGAAACGCAACTTGAAAAACAGCAAGCGGCATTTGATGAGGCAGTGCGACAATTAGATCTGCGGGAGCAAAGGTTGACTGAGAAATTGGTGACCTATCACAGCTGGGCTGAGTTTCCCGAGCCGGTGGATGTCTCAATCGAAGGAGAGCAAGTTACAGCGGGAGAGCTGGCAGAAAAAGATGCCGAGACATTGGATCTGCTGAACGAAGAGACGCAGCGGATATTCGATGCGATTTTGGCGAATCGATATTCCACGGATGGCCAAGTGCAACTCGAATTGCTTCGCGACGAAGCAATGGGGTTAGCGAATCGCGTTGCCAGAATCTATCAACCGGATTCTAAAGCGCCGTTGCTTGAGACCAGCTCTGAACAAATTCTGGTCGCTGCCGGTCGGATCTGCATTCAGATGATGGTTGCCGTCGATGAATTGCCACTGAATGTGAAACAGATGAACATTCAGAGCTTGTATTCCTACGTGAAGACTGCGGTGAATGCATATGGTGTTTACAGGAAAGCTCAACCGTATATGAACTATGCCAGTGCCGCATTTTATGCGAGCCGGTTTGCCTCTGGAGTGAATCCGGTTGCCAGCGGTGCCATGTGGTTGTTGCAGTCGATTGGCAAAAAGGCGGCATCAAGTATTACCTCCAAGTATTTCAATCGCCATGCCATGGCGCTGCTAAGTAATGTGATTCACGCGATAGGATTTGAAGCTGCTCAGATTTACGGCGGTGACTTTCGGCATCGCGATCCAAACTGGTTCTATGGAATGGAATTGGTAGAGCTTCATTATGCTTACCCGCTGCAGGGAGAATCGCTTAATGAAGCCCTGAATGTAATTGGGGCTTTGCAGTTGCGCAGTGAATATGACCGGATCTTCTTGTTTAGGCAGCTTGCCGCTAGTGCCAGCTGCGACCCGGGCAAGTACAAGGCGGTTGAAGTGCTGTCAGAGGAGCAGCGCGAACGAATCATGTCGGATTTGACAGAATTTGCAACGTTGCACGTGACGGCAGAAGGATTCTCACAGTGGCAGGCGGACGTTGTAGAGCGGCTGTAGTGCGTGCGAATTTGTGGGAGCCCTGCGGGTTTGGCTGCGCCAAGCCCCGCGGTTGTGTATGGTGTTGTGTGTGCCGGTGGTTACGGCGATTTCGCTGGCTGCAATGCAATGATCAATCCGGATACGATCATCACCGCTGTATATCCCAACACCGCTATGAAGTAGGACGAGCCCATTAGTTCCTTGCTCTGCACTTCACCGACGAAGTAAGTAATGCTGCGGTAAAGCATAAACGCCATTGCAACAAGAAAGATACCGGGCACGAGGGGATAGCAAGGTGCGCGATACGGCCTAACCGTCTCTTTGTCACGTTCTCTCAACACAAAGAAAACAATCGCTACGCTCAAGGCAAATGTCAAAAAGAATGGGGATGAAAATAGCGCGAGCAATGTAAACCCGTCGACGGTTTCAGAGCCACCATCTGCTTTCATCATCCCAAAGCATCCGACTAGCGACAGAATGGGAAAGGACTGAGCCAAAACGGCCCTCACCGGAACGTTTAGCTTCGCATTCCAGGAATTGAGCCAATGGAATCCCGGTGTATGTTTTCCGACCGCATACGCGACCCTTGATCCGGTGAAGATCATGCCGTGAATAGCGCCTAATGCTGACAGGCTAACCAGCAGGCTAACAACGCGTGCAATATTCTCACCGGCTTGTTTCTGAACAACTTCGGATGCGGGAATTTTGCTGTTAGCCAGGCCTTCATGCCCGAGGACTCTCAGGAACGCAAAGTTAACTAACAGGTAAATCACGATCACCGCACCAATGCCAATCAACAGACTTCTCAGAATGTTTCGATTTGGATTCTTAATCTCACTGGAAATGAACGACAGATCACTCCAGCCACCATAGGTAAACATGATCAGGACGAGTGCGACCAGAAAAGCCCCGAACGGATTTTCAATACGCGATGAGGCTTCTAGCGCCACGGCTTCCTGTGGACCAAGAAAGGCGATGCCAACAATTACAAGCAGCGCGAGCACTTTGATCGAAGACAAGACGTTCTGAGTCCATTTGCCGGCCTGCATTCCGGCAATGTTGATTCCCGTAATTGCGACTACAGCGAATGTTGCATAGAGCATGGAACTGATTTGAGCTGTTTTAGCAAGCGGGTGAACACTATGCATGTAGTCACCAAACAGCAGCGCCATCGGGCCGGTGGCTGCCGGCCGTATGATCCAGAACAACAACCAGGCGTACATGGTGGCAAACGGCAGCCCAAATCCCTTCTTCAGATAAACATAGTCGCCCCCTTCACGAGGATATGCGGTGGCCAGTTCGGCATAACACAGTGCACCGCAAATAGCGACGAAACCGCCGAGACACCATCCACCAATCAGCCACATCCAGTTATTAGACATGCTGGCAATAAACGGCGTCGTCTTAAAAATACCAGCACCGATAATGATGCCGACAATGATGCAGACAGCATCAAACACATTGAGGTCACGTCGGGGCTGAAGGTGCTCGTTATCCAAAATGCGGTTTCTATTGAATTTTGCAGATTAAACTAAGTGCATAGACGCTTGCTGACAGGGTGACCCGTCGGCTCGGAATCGCAAACGAATCTATATGGTATCATCGGAGAAAGACCTCCGTCAGAAGAAAAGTTAACGTGCTATGACCAATCCCAACGGTGAATTCAACAAGAATAGTGCTGAGAAAAAGAGTGTGGATGACATTTGCGCCCGGTCACTCGTGGACGGTCTTGCGGACAACTTCAGTTCACCCACGGATCCACACAGTCCGCCCATTGTTCTGTCGTCGGTCTGGAGCTGTGAAGGCACCGGTCAGGCAGATGCACTCCTAAATGGATCTCTGGATGGATATGTATACCAGCGCGACGGCCATCCAAACGCCGTGCAGTTTGCTGCAGCATGCAAGTCCCTTCACGAAGCAGAAGAAGTAGCGGTAACATCGTCCGGCATGTCAGCGATGGCACTCGCGATGCTCTCCCAGCTCAAGCAGGGCGACCACATGGTTGTAAGTGACCAGCTGTACGGAGGTAGCACACGGCTATTGACCGATGAAGCTGCGAGGCTAGGTATTACTCACACACTCGTGGACATGTGCAATCTCGATGTTGTTCGTGCTGCGGTCACACCGGCCACTGGTTTAGTGGTAGTGGAAACCATTTCGAATCCTCTTGTGCGTGTTGTCGACATTCCGGCGATTGCGGACATTTCCCACAACCAGGATGCACTGCTGCTTGTAGACAATACGTTTGCGACGCCCGCCTTGTGTAAACCGCTGACACTCGGCGCGGATCTTGTTCTTGAAAGTGTAAGCAAGTTGATGAACGGTCACAGCGATGTCATGTTGGGCATGCTGGCAGGTCGCACGGAACAGTGGGATCGTGTTCCGACAGCATTGTCGGTTTGGGGATTGGCCAGCAGCCCTCTTCAGTGCTGGCTGGCAAATCGAGGGCTGTCCACGATGCACCTTCGCATCCGTCAGTGCTGTGAAAATGCGATGGCTGCCGCCAAATATCTTGCTCAACACCCACGAGCTCAAAACGTCCAGTATCCCGGCCTGGCGGATCATCAGGATTATGAAATCTCACAGTCAGTGTTAGCGAACGGTTTTGGTCATATCGTGACATTTCAGATTAACGGCGGCCGTAATGCAGTCGACCAGTTCATTGGTGCCGGTTCGATCCCGTTCTGTCCGTCGCTTGGTGATGTGATGACAACGATGAGTCATCCGTGTTCCACCAGCCATCGCTCACTGACAGCCGAACAACTCGAGTCCCTTGGCCTGAGTCAGGGTACGATTCGGTTATCAATTGGAACCGAGTCGACGGAGTATGTAGTTAATTGCATAGAGGCGGCACTTGACGCATAACAACCCACGATGAGTGAATCAAACGACAACTTGAACGACGTGAAAGCTTCACAGCAGACCGACCAGGGAATGAGCTCGGATTTGAAATCCAATGCAAAATCAGGGACAGGACCTGATGCGGCTCCTGAAACATCCGCTCCCTGGCGCCGGCGACTTCACGAAATCATATTTGAAGCCGACACCCGTGCCGGGAAATTTTTTGATGTTGGCTTGCTGCTTGTGATTCTCATTAGTGTGGCTGTCGTGATGCTGCAAAGTGTTAACGACATTAACGACCAATGGGGCGGGAAACTGGAAGCAATCGAGTGGGTCATCACCGGGTTGTTCACGCTGGAATACCTCCTTCGGCTGTTGTGTGTGCGCAAGCCCAGCCAGTATGCAACAAGCTTTTTTGGCGTCATCGACCTGCTGGCAATTCTTCCCACGTATGTCGAGTTGTTGATGCCAGGCTCCAGAGCATTTTCGGTCGTACGCGTGTTCCGGCTGATTCGTGTGTTTCGAATCTTCAAGCTCAGCCAATATGTGACGGAAGCCAACGTTTTGCTCAAAGCCTTGAAAACCGCTCAGCCGAAGATTGTTGTGTTCCTGCTTGTCGTGATGACACTGATCATGGTTCTTGGAACAACCGTTTATGTGCTGGAAAACAGAAACGAAGCATCAACGGAATTTACGAGCATCCCGCAGTCAATTTATTGGGCGATCGTCACGGTCACGACTGTCGGATACGGGGACATGGCACCGCAGACGGTAATGGGTCAAACACTGGCGGCAATCAGTATGATTCTTGGCTATGCAATCATCATCGTTCCAAGCGGCATTTTTTCCGTTGAAATCATCATGGCCGCAAAAGGTGAGAACCTAACAACGCAATCGTGTCCGGAATGTGTTCGTGAGGGACACGATGCTGATGCCAGGCATTGTAAATACTGCGGTGCAAAGCTGTAGCCGAAAGCAGCACGGCAGAAGAATTTTCTTGCAATCCGGGAAATAGGGCGTAGATTCAGGTTGGTGGTACGTGGCGTTGTTCACGTGCTTCATTGTCGGGGCTGGCCTCACGCCTATTTCTCCTTGGACGTCGACTTCTTGATCTCGCGTCCGGCCAGCTAATATGGCAACTGGCAAGAGCTGTATACCAGTGGTTGCCTTTTCCTTGTCTTTAGCTTGTGGCTCCAGTGGGCTCGTGCGCATGCGCGGGTTGGTTCCATCGTGGAACAGCATGGTAGCCGAAAGGAGTATCTCATGGACGTGACCCAAACCGCATCTGTCACGATCAATTCTGCATTCTTGCAGGAAATTAAGGATGTCAATCAGCAACTATGGGACTTGATTGATGAAGTGCGGCAGTTATGCAAGTCGGAACTTCGAAATCAATGGGATTGTTATCGCCTCTGCTCGAGATTTGAGCTCTTGCGGGATCAACTCGCCACTCACTTCTCGCTGGAAGAAGCTTATGGGTACTTTGATGACCCGGTTAGCGTGGCACCACGGTTGAGTGAGCGTGTTGAGCGCCTCAGGCAGGAGCACTGCACACTGTACGTTCGGTTGGCTGAGCTGGTTGAATTTGTACAACGGCTCAATCAGCGGCGGCGTTTGCGCTATGGTATCTCGCGGGTGGATTTGGAATTCGGCGGTTTCTATCAGGATCTGTTGCGCCACGAAGACGACGAATGCTGCCTGATCCTGGAGGCATATGACGATGATGTTGGAGTAGGGGACTAGGCCGCCATCTAAACTCTGACGCATGACGGCAGGTTCATTTATCGTTACGATGGACTAATTGAATTAGATTGAATTAAGCAGTTCATTTATTGATTAAGTCCATGAGCAAGTACCCACGCGTATTCAGAGTTCGTCAGACATTTCATGCACCACGTGTTGATGATATTGATGCGGAAGTCAAAGCAGAATTAGCGAAACTCAACCTCAGTGAAAAGATCCAGCCGGGTGAATCGGTTGCGATCAGTGCTGGTAGTCGGGGTATCGCTAATATTCATCTGGTAATCCGTGGCATTGTGCAACACCTGCAGTCGATAGGGGCAGAACCGTTTATCGTGCCGGCAATGGGCAGCCATGGTGGTGGCACAGCTGAAGGTCAACGCGGCATCATCGAAAAGTATGGTATCACCGAGGAATTCTGTGGATGCCCAATCAAGGCGAGCATGGAAACGGTGATTGTCTGCACCAGTGAAGAAGGGATTCCCGTTCATTTTGATAAACACGCATACGGCGCAGATCATGTTGTCGTGTGTGGTCGTGTAAAGCCCCATACGAATTTCCACGGGGATATCGAAAGCGGCCTGATGAAGATGATGCTCATCGGCTTGGGTAAACACGAAGGTGCAAAAATATATCACCGGGCGATTTCGGATTACAGCTTTGGACAGATTGTGCGAAGCATCGCCAAAGAAGTGCTTTCACAATGTGGAGTAGTCGCTGGTGTCGCCATCATCGAAAACGCTTATGACGAAACCGGCAAGATCGAAGCAGTCGCCCCGGAGAACTTCGAGTCGAGAGAGAAAGAGCTGCTTACATTGTCTAAAGAGTGGATGCCCAGACTGCCATTTGATAAGGCCCAGATTCTTGCCATTGATGGGATCGGTAAAGACATTAGCGGTTCGGGAATGGATACGAATATCATCGGCCGAAAATTCAATGACCACAAAGCTGCAGAGAATGAGTTTCCAAAGATTAAGAAGATCATCGTCCGCGGCCTAACACCGGCAACCAAGGGGAACGCCACAGGTATTGGCATGTCCGAATTCTGCAAGACATCGGTGGTTAATGAAATCGATGTTAATGCTACTCGCATAAACTGCATCACGGGAAATCACCTAACAGCTGCGATGACGCCGTTGCACTACGATACGGATGTAGAAATTTTGGACGTTTGTATGGTGAGTAGCGGATTAGCGACGCCACCTGAAATCTCGATGATGTGGATCAAGAACACACTTGATATTGGTGAGGTTGAAGTATCGGAATCTTATTGGGATGAAGCGCAAGCACGCGAAGATTTGGAAATCCTCACTGAGATTCGTGATTTGCCGATCGATGAAAACGGACAAATGCTCAACATGACTGATTCAGAATGGTACTCCGGATCAGCATAGGAGATATTGCCACTTTGGTGTTATCATGCGAAGCTGAAGCACTTAAATGACGGCGAATATTGGGAACAACGAAAGGTTTTAACTCAGAATGCCAAAAGAAGAAGCTCTTGAAGTTGAAGGTACAGTAACACAAGCGCTGGCAAATACACGGTTTCGAGTGCAGCTTGATAATGGTGCTGAGGTGATGGCGCACGTTGCTGGCCGAATGCGCAAACACTTCATTCGAATTGTTCCTGGTGACAAAGTCCGAGTTGAATTGTCACCGTACGACCTTACGAAAGGCCGTATCACCTATCGTGAACGGTAAGCGGCCGTCCACTCAATGCTGGCAAACAAATTTCGCATTAATCGCGACTTGCTAACTGTCGAGTGATCAAAATCTCTCGTAGAATAAAGTTTCTGAGACGAAAACCCTTTTTCGACTTGGAATTACGGAACGCCGAAGAATTGGAATTTCTTACTCTAATTCTGCTCAGGATGGGCCTTGTCAGCGGCGATTTTTATAGAAACCGGCGCGAAGCGGCGGTGTTTGATATGAAGCGGCTCATTGTGACCCTTCATATGTTGAGACAGTTTCTTTTCGAAATAAGCCAGGAGATCCGCGGTGAAACGACCACGAAGAATCCTTACATCTGCTTTGTTAATGGGCCTGCTGCTATTCGCACCTCTGGCCAATGCTCAAAATGCTGCAGTTAAGCCCATCGTGACGGTTGCTATCAATCGTCTTGATGAAATTAAGAAAGACATCATATACATGGCGAGTGTGATTTCCGGGCAACCGGAACAAACAATCGCCGCAACGGTTGAACTGCAAACCGGTTTCTTTACACAAGGACTGGACCAGACCAAGCCGATCGGAATTATCGGTACGGCATCAGGAATCACTCCTGGTTTTTATGCGTTTGTTCCGACCAAGAATATCCAGCAATTATTGGCTCCACTTGCAGGCTTCGGTTTGCAAATGCAGGATGCAGGCGATGGTTTGCTTGTCCTTCAAACAGGTGGACTCGATGTATATTTCAATCAAACAGACTCGTATTGCTTTATCTCCAATGCACGTGAGTCCGTTGTAAAACCACCGGAGGATCCAGCTAAGCTACTCGACGGCCTGACGGATACATACGACCTTGCAGTTAAATTAAATATTCAGGCGATTCCGGAAGCACAACGTGCATTGGCAATGAGCCAGATTCGCACCGCGATGGAGTTCAGTCTCCAACGACTGCCAGCTGAAACAGATGCAGCGTTCGAAGCGCGTCGCAAGGCCGCTCAGGACGGTTTCCAACAACTGCAGGATGTTGTTGACCAGCTGGATAGCCTCACTTTCGGACTTGCAGTTGAGGGCGAAAAGAAGAGGGCGTTTGCTGACGTTAGTATCGCTGCGGTTGATGGATCGAAGCTGGCACAGCAATTTGGTGCTTATGAACTGGCATCTACAAAACTGAGTGGTTTTCTTGTCGAAAAGGCAGCCGCACAAATGAGTTCTACATACGTGATTCCACCGTCGGAAGCTGGCCAACTCCTTTCGACACTGGAAAACGTAAAGTCACAAATTGATGCCACAATTAATTCCGATCCAAATATTCCAGCAGATGCCCGCGAACTGATTCGAAGCGTTGTTGGCAATCTCCTGGAAGTTGCTAATGGGACGATTGAAGATGGCGAAGTGGACATGGCTGGCTCGGTGACCACTGACGGTGGTGAAATGAAGGTTGTCGCTGCCGCAAAGGTTGCAAACGCTCAGAAGCTAAATGATTCATTCAAGGAAATCATCGCCACGGCTCAGGAACAGGGCGAACAACTGCCTGAAATCAAGCTGAATGCTGCACGGCAAGGCAGTGCAGCATTCCATACGATCAGTATGCCGATTCCGCCGTTTGAAGATCAGGCTCAGCAGATCTTTGGTGAGGCCGTTGAGATGACGGTTGGATTTGGTGAAGGCCATATCTATTTCGGACTTGGCAAGGGAAATGTGGAAGCACTGAAAACAGCCATCACAAGTTCAAATAAGGATGGTGTCGAGGTCGATCCATTGTCTGCTTACTTGTCGGTTGGCAGTTTCATCGGTTTCTTTGCCGATAAGCTGGATGACCTGGACATGAAGCTTGTTGCTGAAGCCATTGGTCGCGGCGACGACAAGATCCTGATGACGATGGACAGTGAGAAGAATGGTGCTAAATACCATATTGAACTGCAGGAAGGCGTGTTGCGAGCCATTGGTACCTTCATTCAACTGCAAGAGGCTAATGCGGCTGTGGATGATCCTTTCTAAGCTAATAGAAAAATTAAAGAGTCATCACGGTGTCGCACTCAGTCAGTGCGACACCGTTTTTGTTGAAAGATAGTTAGATGCCACAAGTTCAAGAATTCTCAACAATCAGAACCGATATTGCCGGGATCAGTGTTTACGATCTTGCCCGTCAGTTCGGTACGCCAACATTTGTTTACGATGCATCCGTCATTCAGCAGCGTGTTGCAGATCTTTCCCAATTCGATGTTGTGCGTTATGCGCAAAAGGCCTGTTCGAATATTGCGATCGTAGACTTGGTTCGTCAGGCTGGCGGTGTCGTTGATGCAGTGAGTGCCGGTGAAGTTCATCGGGCGCTTTTGGCAGGCTATAAAGGTGGTCCCGGCGAAGACGGGACACCTGAAATTGTCTACACCGCGGATATATTCGACCAAACAGCCTTGGATCTGATTGCGGAGCACAACATCCATGTAAACTGTGGGTCACCGGATATGATCGCTCAGCTGGCAGAGCGAGTTAGCGGTGCAAATATTACCTTGCGGCTGAACCCCGGGTTTGGTCACGGGCACAGCCAAAAAACGAATACAGGTGGCGAGCAGTCCAAGCACGGGATTTGGTTCGAGCAGCTTAGTGAGTGTAAGGTACTTGCTGATAACGCCGGCCTTACCATTTCCGGCTTACATATGCATATTGGATCAGGCACCGATCTTGAACATCTGGCTCAAGTCTGTGGCTCCATGAAACAAGCTGCATTGGAAGTTGGCCCCAGCATCAGCGTCGTGAGTGCCGGCGGTGGTTTACCTGTGCCATACAACAGTTCGCAATCCTACATGGATCTGGGTCGGTATTACGAGCTATGGGATGAAGTTCGCAAGTCGCTGGAATCGGAATTTGAGCACGGCATAAGTTTAGAGATTGAACCGGGCCGATATTTGGCAGCGGAAAGCGGCTTCTTAGTGACGGAAATCCGCGCGATAAAAGAAATGGGAAACAACCGTTTCTATCTCGTCGATGCAGGATTCAATAATTTGGCCCGACCGATCATGTACGGTTCTTACCATCCGATTTCAATTGCACCGCGCAACGGAGACCGTCGCGAAGACCAGGCGGTGATTGTCGGAGGCCCCTTGTGCGAATCCGGTGATATTTTCACACAGGAAGAAGGCGGTTTTGTAGCCAGTCGCCAACTACCAAAAGCAGAGGTAGGCGAATTGCTGGTTATTGAATGTGCCGGCGCATATGGTAGCGTGATGGGGTCAAATTACAATTCGAAGCCCCTTGCCAGTGAAGTCCTGATTAAACAGGGCCAGGCTCACCTGATACGAGCTCGACAATCGCTGGACGATATCACGCGTGGTGAGATCATTCCTTCGTAGCCACGTCAGATACAGAATGACAGAACAGCGTCATTCTGATGAGGACATCCATGACGACGGCAGTAAACCAGATTCACAATCAGGATTGCGTGGAAGGAATGGCTGCGATTGATGATGGATCAGTCGATCTGATCTTTGCGGATCCGCCATTTAACATCGGCTATGATTACGACGTGTATGACGACTCACGTGCACCGGATGATTTCCTTAGCTGGTGTGACCAATGGCTGGCACACGTTTCCCGGCTATTAAAAGCAGATGGGACATTCTGGCTCGCGATTGGTGATGAATACGCAGCAGAACTGAAAGTAGCAATGCAGCGGCGCCACGGACTCCATTGCCGCAGTTGGGTGATCTGGTACTACACCTTTGGCGTGAATTGCACAAATAAATTCAGTCGCTCGCATGCGCATCTGTTTCAGATGGTGAAAGACCCAAAACAATTCACGTTTAATGCCGATGCCATTCGCGTGCCATCTGCACGCCAATTGGTTTACGGTGACAAACGAGCGAATCCAAAAGGCCGATTGCCGGATGATACGTGGATTCTCAGACCACAGGATCTGCCGGAAGGATTTCAACCGGATGATGACACGTGGTATTTTCCACGTGTTGCCGGTACGTTTAAGGAACGCAAGGGATTTCACGGTTGCCAAATGCCCGAACAATTGCTCGGACGGATTATTAGATCATCGAGCAATGAGGGAGAGACGGTACTAGACCCATTCGGTGGCAGTGGGACGACTTTAGCCGTAGCCAGGAAGCTTCATCGCAACTACATCGGCTTTGAATTGTCCACTGAATATGTCGACGCAATCACGCAGCGACTGGAGTCGATCACCCCTGGTGATCCGCTGGATGGTTCACCGGAGCCGCTTATCAGTAGCCCCGACACCGCACAGGGGCGACGTGTAAACCAAAAGCAACCATCGAATCAACAATCAAGCCAACCAACTTTACCTGGAATGAATGAATGAAATACGCAATTTGCAATGAGACTTTTCAGGACTGGCCATTTGAAAAAGCGTTTGCATATGCAAAGTCGCTGGGCTACGACGCGCTGGAGTTTGCACCGTTTACGATTAACGACAATGCGTACGAAATCTCCGCCGAAGAACGAGTCGGGATACGGGCACTGGCAGACCAACATGAGCTCGAAATCATTGGATTGCACTGGTTGCTGGCAAAGACAGAAGGCTATTACCTGACATCACCGGATGAAGAGGTGCGGCAACGTACTGCGGACTACTTCTGCGAATTAACCCGACTGTGTCGCGACCTGGGTGGCTTTGTGATGGTGCTTGGCTCACCACAGCAGCGAAATCTGCTGCCGGGCATCAGTCATGACCAGGCGCTTGACTACGCAGCAGACGTAATCAAACGTGCGGATGACGTTCTCAAGGAGTGCAATGTGACTATTGCCGTGGAGCCCCTAGCTCCGGCTGAAGGCGATTTTTTGAATACCGCGGATCAAGGTGCGGATCTTGTTTCGCGGGTCGATAGCGAAAACTGCCTGCTTCATTTAGATGTGAAAGCCATGAGCTCGATGGGCGAGCCCATTGATGGCATTATTCGTAAACATGCAGACATAACGGCTCACTTCCATGCAAATGATGCAAACCTTAGGGGCCCGGGGATGGGCGATGTGGATTTCCTGCCGATTATGCAAGCATTAAAAGACACTGGGTATGAAAGCTGGGTCAGTGTTGAAGTATTTGACTACGATCCGGGCATCGAAACGCTCGCCAGCGAAAGCATCAAACATCTGCTAGAAATCGAAAGTCAGCTGCAGTAATGTTTTACTCCTGTTGGCCGGCTGCCGATATCAATTTATAATTGTCCTGTCAGCAATTCAGCTGATGTAACATCTCAATGAGAGGAACGCGTGGATGGCAAAAGCGGCCCCGCGTAAAAAACTGCCTAAGGAACTGGCTGTAATCAATGCAGATAACTGCACCGGTTGCGAGTCGTGTCTTGAAGTATGTCCGGTCGACTGCATCGAGCTGAATAATATCGGCAACGCCGTAAAAGGAAATCAGAGCTGGTGTGAAATCGACCTGGAACGATGCGTTGGTTGCGAAGTGTGCGTTCACATTCCGCAAAAGAAAACGAATCCATACGAATTGCTTGTATGCCCCTGGGATGCGATTGAAATGGTTCCAACAGAACTGGTCGCTCAAACGGTTGCCCAAATCGGTGGCCCACCAGAGTATCTGGATGCTAACTGGGATCGTCTGGTTGGTACCGCACAACATCTGGCAGAGCTCAAAGCCAGTAGCTAACGTTGGTTGCGCCGCTTGCGCCGATGGGGTAGATACGATATCTTTATGCTTGTAATAGCTGTTGTCACGTGCGCTGTCGCATACATTGGCATACCGTCGGCGTTTCCGGCGCGATGATTCATAGCAAACCTCTTACGGATACGAAGGAGCAAATGGATGGCACTCGAGCGTGTACTTGAGCCGGAAGTGATGGATACCATCGAAGAAGCTCAGGACTATGACAGCATGGACCATTCGTTGGTCAACGAAATATTTGTGCAGGATTTGCTGGCCACAGGTCCAATCGAAGGTGAAGTGTTGGATGTCGGCACCGGCACAGCGCAAATACCTGTTGAACTGTGCAAGCATACAGAAGACTGCCGGATTTCAGCCGTGGACTTGTCCATCAATATGCTCGAATTGGCCCGCTATAACATTGAAGTGAACAGCGTGATCCAGCGAGTATACTTGCAGCACATGGATGCCAAAGCACTTCCATATGACAGTGAGATATTTGATGTGGTGATGTCCAACAGCATTATCCATCACATTCCCAACCCCATGGACTGTCTCGAGGAAGCGGTACGAGTTTGTCGCAGTGGTGGCTTGATCTTCTTCCGCGATCTAATGCGACCCGAAAATGATGACCAGGTAAGACGCTTGATTTACCTGCATGCTGGTAGCGAAAATGAGCCCCAGCAACAGATGTTTGAAGATTCATTACGAGCCGCACTTTCGCTCGAAGAAATCCAGGCCCTCGTGGCGGAATTAGGGTGCGATCCAATGACGGTGGAAGCGACCAGTGACAGGCACTGGACATGGGCAGTACGAATGGTGGAAAATGACGATTAACCACCGGTCAAAGGATTGATCCATGCAACAGTATCTGGACTTACTACAACGCATTCTTGATGAAGGTGCCGAGAAAGAAGATCGCACCGGCACCGGCACGCTCAGCGTGTTTGGTCACCAAATGCGGTTTTCGCTTGACGAAACGTTTCCTCTGCTTACTACCAAGAAGTTACACCTGCGATCGATCATTCATGAATTGCTCTGGTTTCTCGCAGGTGACACCAACATTGGCTACCTGAAAGAGAACAAAGTAAGTATTTGGGACGAATGGGCCGATGAAAACGGCGACCTTGGTCCTGTATATGGTCACCAGTGGCGCAGTTGGGCCACGCCGGATGGCGACGTGATAGACCAAATCTCACAGGTTGTTGAGCAAATCAAGACAAGCCCGGACTCGCGCCGGCTGATTGTTAGTGCATGGAACGTGGGCGAGATTCCACAAATGGCACTTCCGCCTTGCCACTTGTTGTTCCAGTTCTATGTTGCCGATGGCCGATTATCCTGTCAGCTGTACCAACGCAGTGCGGATGTGTTTCTAGGTGTGCCCTTTAACATTGCATCCTATGCCTTGCTGACCATGATGATTGCACAGGTTACGGATTTAGAGCCGGGTGAATTTGTGCACACACTCGGCGATGCGCACCTGTACAGCAATCATCTGGAACAGACACAACTTCAACTGAGTCGGGAAACGCGGTCGCTTCCTCAAATGAATATCAATCCGGAAGTGACATCGATTTTTGACTTCAAATTCGACGATTTTTCATTGGTGGATTATGATCCTCATCCACACATATCCGCGCCGGTAGCGATATGATCCAACGCTTTTTTTGCTGAGACCGTAACGTGGCGATTTCTATCATTGTTGCAATGTCTAAAAATGGGGTGATCGGTAGAGAAGGTGATCTACCGTGGCATCTCTCAGCGGATTTGCAGAAGTTCAAGCAAATCACGATGGGGCATCACATTGTCATGGGCCGCAAGACTTATGAATCAATTAATCGGCTTTTGCCAGGCCGTACAACGGTGATCGTCACACGTCAGCCGGACTACATGATTGATGGAGCCATTACCGTCAACGATCTGTCTGAGCTTGAATCCCTCGGTGAAACGGACAACGAGGTATTTGTCATTGGCGGCGGCCAAATCTATCAGGCCGCTCTGGGTTTTGCGAATAGGCTCTATGTCACACGCGTGCATGCTCATGTTGAGGGAGACACCGTGTTTCCGGCTGTAGACTGGGATGCCTGGACGCTGGAGTCAAGCGAAGATCATCCTGCTGATGATCGCAACGACCATGACTTCAGCTTTGAAGTGTGGCAGAAGCGGTAGGATTCCGCTGAGACATCGCCATGCCCGGCGTCTACAAGGACTCCTGGATAAACCCGCGTGTTGCGAGCTTGCCTTTCTTTAACTTCACGCGAAGAATGCCAATAGACGTTTGACCCGCCCGCTGACCATTCTGATTTCACGCATGCAGAAAACCCAAGCCACATTTGAAACGCGTAGTTTGTTTGATCTAGCCGGTTGGTTAGCAATGCATGGTGACGAAATCTTAGACACCATGCATCCGATCCCGCTGGAACAATCGCGGCGTTACTATATTAGCAGCCGTCGCCGGATCCAGTTCTGGCTCAATTGCACACGGGCGGATGCCGTGGCGGACAAATGCGATGCTGCTGAATCAGCGATTGTTTCGGAGATCGTGACGCGGGTTTGGACAGCACTGACTCGGGGAATTGCAACGAAGTCCGATGGCATGGCTCTGGTTGTTTTCGAGCAGATCTGTCAGGATCACGCGGCTGTAAATGAACGAGCACGTTATTCAGTGGAATTAGATGCCCCCAGCCACAAGCTCCGCTCACTTCGCCGTCAATGTGAGCAATCGACGGACTATCTTCTCGCGTTTTTGCCTTCTGAGTGCTATGCCGGGATCTACGCACATGACCGTGTCCGATTCGAAAAACGGCAGGCGGAGATCGACTATGAACGTGAAAGTGGCCAATTGGAAGCCGCCCGCTGTTTTACGCGGCAGACGCTACATGCGAAATTTGAATGGAGTCATCTTGGTGACCGACGGATTCAATGTAGACAGGCTCCCTACCATCGACAGGTCATCAGCAGCATGATTTCAATGATGGATCCTGACGCGATGCCAATTCCTGAGACGTGGGCGAGATTCTACGCGCCACACAAAACTGCGTCAGCGGCTGAAGTGGTAGTATGGAACTAGTGCTACCAGAGGTAGCGCCAGAATCTATAAGGAGAGTGTGCTGGTAGTAGGCCCTGCGGGTTCGGCTGTGGCGAGCCCCGCGGTTGTGTATAGTGTCTCGCCTGCCGGTAGTTGATGAGTTCGCCTGGCGTATGACGCCTGACTTGGAAGCATATGTTAACGCTTGCCATTACACATCTTGTGCTTGTTACGCTGCTGATGACCTGGATTTATCTCGGTTATGCCAGCGTCCCAAAACTCAGCGATGAAGAGCCATTGTCAGACGCGGAATTGCCGTCGTTGACGATTGTTTTTGGTGCAAGAAATGAAGAGGCGGAACTCGAGCGAGCACTGCGCAGTCTGATGGCAGTGGACTATCCGGGACTGGAAGTCATTGCTGTTAATGATCGTTCAACGGATACCACCGGCGAAATCATGGACCGAGTGGCAAGTGAGTCTGATCGATTACGGGTCATCCATAACAATTCTCTTCCACAAGGCTGGTTGGGGAAAAACTATGTTTTGCAGTTAGCATCCCAACAAGTGTCCGGTGAGTACATGCTGATGACGGATGCAGATGTTTCAATGCAGCCGGATGCACTACGTCGAGCGATGGCTTTTGCAATACGGGAAGACTGGGATCAGATTGCGGCGTTGCCGCACATCGACATGCCGACAGCGTTGCTTCAGTGTATGGGGATCATGTTCTTCCAGTTCTTTTCAATACTCTTTAGGCCCTGGAAGGCGCGTGATCCACGCAGCAAAGCACATGTCGGAGTCGGTGCGTTTAACCTGGTTAAGACGGCGGTCTACCGTGACATAGGAATGCATGAGCCGATCAAGATGCGACCGGACGATGATGTGCGATTTGGCTGGCTGATAAAAAAACACGGATACCGGCAGTGTCTGGTGAATGCCGCGGATTGCGTGAGCGTTCCCTGGTACACCAAGTTGCGAGATATGATTGTCGGGCTCGAGAAAAACTCACTAGCAGGTGTCAATTATCACGTGTGGCTTGTTCCTCCGGGGATGATAATGCTTGCAGCATTCTTCTTGTGGCCACTCGTTGCGCCGTTTGTGTTGGCATCTCCAGCGTGCTGGATTTATGCCGCTGTTAATGCGGTGATTCTCATAGCAATGATGGTTGCAGCAAGTGATAATGCAGTGAATCCGTTCTACACCGTGCTTTATCCGTTGACGATTGTACTGCTGATGTGGGCAACTACACGTGCAACCGTGTTGACCTTGTGGCAACGTGGCATTTACTGGCGAGGCACGTTTTATTCACTAAAGGAACTTCGGGCTAACACCCTGGACTAGTCATGAAACGAATTCACGTCGTTATTAGCCTGCTTACGATTTCTGTCTTTTCACCTGTAGTAATGGCTCAGGATTGGAATGCTGGCACCTCGCGTGTGAACATAACACCGGAAAAGCAAATCTGGATGTCCGGTTACGGGGGCAGAGATCACGTAGCAGAAGGCAAGCTCACAGATCTATGGGCAAAGTCGTTGGCCTTAACTGATGCCAACGGTAACACCGGTGTACTGATCACACTGGATTTGGTTGGCATCCATGCGGATACAACGGCTGCCATTTGTGAAGCCTTGAAGGAACAGCACGGCCTCGAAAGAAATCAAATTGCCATCAATTGTTCCCATACACACACCGGCCCGGCGGTTGGAAAGAATCTGGGGCCGCTTCATTACCTACAGATTCCTAAAGCTGAGCGTGAGCAACTGGACCTCTACGAGAAGGTGCTGATTAAGAAGGTCGTTTCCGGTGCGTCGCAGGCACTAAAGGATGTGGAGCCAGCCTCCCTTACCTGGGGATCGGGTTTGTGTTCCGTTGCAGTGAACCGACGGAATAATTCAGAGTCTCAGGTGCCGGAAGTTCGCATCGCCGGCAAGCTGAATGGGCCGTATGACCACGATGTACCTGTATTGGCTGTGCGTCGTGCTGATAAGAGTCTCAAGACGATCGTCTTTGGCTATGCGTGCCATGCAACCGTACTCAGTTTTTATCAGTGGTCAGGTGACTATCCCGGTTTCGCGCAGATTGCAGTAGAAGAACAGTTTCCCGGGGTTAATGCTATGTTCTGGGCTGGCTGTGGAGCGGATCAAAACCCGCTACCACGACGCAAAGTGGAATTAGCCAAGAGCTACGGTCATCGCTTGGGGGCAGCTGTTGGTGAAACCATTAACGGCACAATGCATGCCGTGGAGAGCACGCTGCGCACGGAGTATACGGAAGTTGATCTGCCACTTCAGCAACTGCCGAGTGTGGATGAACTTAAGAGCAGACTCGATTCTGATCAAAAGTATGAGCGTGCGAGAGCGGAGTACATTCTTGATCGGCTTGGTGACAAAAAGGAACTCGATACCACCTATCCATATCCGATTGGCTCCTGGCGAATTGGAAAGGATATCCGCTTTGTATTTTTAGGCGGCGAGGTCGTGGTGGATTACGCCTTGTCCATCAAAGGTCTGGCGGCGGGGACGCCGGAAGATCGTGCTCAAATGGTTTGGGTTGCAGGTTATAGCAACGATGTAATGGCCTATATTCCATCTCGTCGCGTGCTGCGGGAAGGTGGCTATGAGGGCGGTGGGTCGAATGCTTACTATGGCATGCCCGGCCTGTGGGCGCCCGAACTCGAGGCGATGATTATGCATGCGGTTGAAGAGCAGTGGAAGTAAGACTGCAGGGATGGCTATAGCGCCTTGTTTGCCGGTATTTGTGTTTGTTTGGCCCTGCGGGCGCATTTGTAGGAGCCCTGCGGGTTTGGCTGCGCCGAGCCCCGCGGTTGTGTATGGTGTTTAGCTTGCCCTGCTGGGCCTCGAAAGCTCAAAAAAGCATGAACTGATTAAAAAACGGCTACGTATACTAAATAGATCATGCATGACAAACCTGTGACTAACTCATATTCTGAGGAGTTGACGGACGAGCAACTTCTCCACGATTACCGGGATTCCGGTGACCGTGAGCTGTTTGCGCGCCTCGTGCGGCGATATGAACGTGAGCTGTATGCTTACCTCCGCCGATATCTTGGAAATGCAGAAATGGCAGAAGATGTGTTTCAGGCGACTTTTTTACAAGTGCATCTGAAGTGCGACAAGTTTGACACATCGCGACGATTTAAGCCCTGGCTGTATACCGTTGCAACAAATCAGGCAATCGATGCACAACGCAGGAACAAACGTCACCGTATGGTGAGTCTTAACCGCACGAATCAAAACGATGACTCGGTGGATGTAGGGGCATTGATCGATCTGATGGTCAGTAAGGACACTGGTCCGCTGGATCACGTTAGTCAACTAGAACGTGGTCAGTGGGTACAAAACGCTATTAGTCAACTTTCAGACCAGATGCGCAGCGTTGTGAATCTGGTTTATTACGAAGGCATGAAGTACCGCGAAGCGGCAGACATCCTGGAGATCCCTGTCGGCACGGTAAAGAGCCGCCTTCACGCTGCAATTCTGAAGCTCAACGAAGCATGGACCGCTTCCCACGCTGAAATAGAATTCTAGTAAGTCCCGATAAAGCACGACAAATAACAGAGTAAATATAATGACACTGGACCTGATTGGATTTCTGCTTGGCGCACTAGACGAAGATGAGCATCAGGCAGTACAGCAACAGATTGATGCGGATCCGGCATTAAAAGAGAAACTGGATCGGCTTGCACAACAGCTTCGACCGCTGGAATCCTATCGACATTGCGAACCGCCTGCTCAACTCTCAGTTGATACGCTTAGCTATGTGTTCGACTACGTAGATAACCAAGCACCACGACCAGCAAGTGTATTGTCACAACCGGCTCGTCGCAAAAAGAGTTGGTCTCGGTGGGACCTGATTGTTACATCCACATTGCTTGTTGGCGTTGCCTTATTGATCGTTCCTGGTGTTGCGAACAGCCGATATCAGGCCGAGCTGAGAGAATGTCAGTTCAATCTACAGGAGATTGGCCAGGGTCTTCTGGGTTACTCCATGGTTCATAACGGTTATTATCCCGCTGTGCCTGATAATGCAAATCTTGGTGTAGCAGGCTACTTCCCCCCAGTGTTGCTGGAATCCGGTTTTCTGGATCGCCCTGGACTAGTGTTTTGCCCATCCGAAACCGTACCGGAAGAATGGCGGAGCGGTGGTGTGCCAAACAGCAAAGAGGTCATGGAGGCTACTGGCGAAGAGCTAAGGCGACTACAAATCCGCATGGGAGGGAGTTATGGCTTCAATGTTGGTTATGTCATCGATGGCAAATACCACCGAATCCGAAATCTCGGACGCCCGTTCTTTGCGATTGCAGCGGATCAGCCGCATCCTGTTGGCCCGGATCTAAGTAGTAATAATCATGGCGGCCGAGGTCAAAATGTACTCTTTGAAGATGGCCACGTGCAATTCATTGTGAGTCCCGCTATCCGCGAGCATATATTCCAAAGCAATCGTGGTCGGGTTGAACCTGGTCAGAGTGTTAATGACTCGGTGATTCTGCGCAGCGAAGTCCGCGTGTATCCGGTAAGCGAGTAACTACCAGTATGTGTCTCGCCCCATATTCCGGTTAGACAATCACCGTCTTACTGTCTTCACCGAGGTCCTGCACGTATCGCGGTACAGCATACCCGGGCAGTCGTTTCCGTAACTCAGCCATGATTTGTTTGCCTTCAGCAACCGGCACTTCGAAATGGGCAGCACCGCGAACTCGATCCAGCTGGTTAAGGTAGTACGGCAGTACTCCGCGGTTTATCAGCGACTCGCATAGCTCAACCTGTGCGCCGACTGTGTCATTGATGCCTCTAAGTAAGACTGCCTGATTAAGCACTGATGCGCCTGTGGCTTTGATGCATCCGATTGCCGCTTCAACATCGCCATCCCATTCACGTGCATGATTCATGTGGATCACAACGACCAACGAGAGTCGACTGCCCTTAATAAGCTCGCAGAACTCGTTTGTTACTCTCGATGGAATCATGATTGGCAAGCGCGTGTGAATTCGCAACCTGTCCACATGAGGTATACCTTCGATCAGCTTAATCAGCGCTGCCAGACGTGAGTCGCTTAGCGTGAGTGGATCACCACCACTTAAGATCACTTCTGAAACAGAGTTATCATCCCGGATCACTTCCATAGCGGATTCCCAGGCATCCATACTCCGTGGTTCGTCACCATAGGGGTATTCACGACGGAAACAGTAGCGGCAGTGCACAGCACATGTGCCTGTTGTAATCAGCAGCGCCCGGCCGTGATATTTGTGAATTACGCCGGGTGTGATCCGGTGGTTGAGATCGGAAACCGGATCCCGTTGAAAGTGATCCGGCGATGATGATTCTGCTTCGACAGGCATTATTTGCAGCAACAGTGGATCCGCACGGTTGCCCGCTTCAATTCTGTCTGCAAATGGCAAAGGTACGAATAGTGGAAACAACTCGGTGGCATTTCCACTTGAGCCTAACGCTCCAGCGTCCAACCCGAGATATGGCTCGAGTTCTTCAACGGTGCGAATCGCACGGCGCATGTGTTGCTGCCATGGTAGCTCTGCGTTTTGCGTGTTGGAAGAGTCGGAGTGGTGCATGAAGTGCCGGTCTGTTCAGATTGCTGTTTGATTAGGAAGAATCACGGGTTTCTAGGATTATGCCTTGTTGGTACATTTTGAGAAGATGAGCAACGCAGCAGAAAAGGCTGTATTTAGTGCAAGCCATGAACCGATTGTTCAGTGTATTCTTATTCTTATATACCTTTAATACCCAATAGTTAGCAGGTAAAACCGTGGCAGTTTACAAGACCAACGAGTTTCGCAAAGGACTTAAAGTACAGATTGATGGCGAACCGTACCTGATGTTCGAAATGAACTTCGTGAAACCAGGAAAAGGAAATGCCTTCTACAAATGTAAACTGCGAAACCTGATGCGTGGTACCGTGCTTGACCGTACCTACAAAGGTGGAGATTCGCTTGAAGCTGCTGATGTGGAAGAAGTTGGTGTGCAGTATCTATACCGCCAGGGTGACACGTTCGTGTTCATGGAAAACAAAACATACGAGCAGTATGAATTAAGCAGCGAACAAGTGGACGACAACTGGAAGTATCTTAAGGACGGTATATCCTGTTCCATGGTGCTTTATAACGGCAACCCGATTACATTGACTCCGCCGAATCACGTTGAATTGCTGGTTGAGTACTGCGAACCCGGTGCTAAAGGTGACACGGCGACCAACGTTACAAAACCGGTAAAAGTTGAAACAGGTGCTGAGTTCATCTGTCCTGCGTTTATCGATATGGGTAACGTCATTCGAATTGACACTCGAAGTGGTGACTATATCGAACGCGTCAGCGTTAAATAGTCATGTCGTTTCGACCCACCGCATCTGTCGAAAACCTTGAGCTGCGAAGCAAGAAACTCGCTCAATTACGCTCGCACTTTGCAGAGGCCGGATTCGTAGAGGTTGAAACGCCACTGATCTCTCACGACACGGTTGTGGGTCGTCATTTACACCCTGTGGGTGTCGCCATTGATGGTGCAGATCTATGGCTGCAAACGTCTCCCGAGTTTGCCATGAAGCGGCTCGTCGCATCCGGCATGAACACCATTTATCAAATCACACGTGCAGTGCGAGCAGGCGAAAACGGCAAGCTTCATAATTCTGAGTTCACGATTCTTGAGTGGTACAAGGTTGGCCAGTCCTACGAAGCCGCCAGAGAGTTTCTCTCTGAACTCGCTGTATCAATACTTGGAATAGCACCAGCAGAGCAAATCACGTATCAGAATCTCTTCAAGCAATTTATAGATCTAGATCCAATTAACGACTCAGAACTGTTTATCACGCAGCGGGCTGGTGAGCTTGGACTACATACTCCGGACGCATGGGAATCACTCGATCGGGACAGCAAGCTGGATTTCCTGTTGGCTGACGCGATTCAGCCGCAGCTTCAGTCACATGCAATCATTGTGTACAACTATCCAGCCTCTCAAGCTGCGTTGGCAGCGTCGAATGGAGAAACAGCCGAACGCTTTGAATTGTTTATTCATGGACTGGAAATAGCGAATGGCTATCACGAATTACTCGACGCTCAGGAATTACGTGATCGAAATCGTCATATCAACAATCAGCGAGTGTTAGATGGGAATGAACGGTTACCGGAGGAAAGTCGATTGCTAGATGCCATGGATTCCGGACTTCCGGATTGCAGTGGCGTGGCACTAGGCGTCGACCGATTGGTGATGATTGCTGCCGGTGCTGAATCCATCCATGACGTCATTGCATTTCCGCTTGACCGCGCGTAACAGAACAATCCCGACGAAACTACCCACCACGTAGTGTCCGGCGATGTTCGACGAGGCGGCGGATGTTTCCCAGATCATCACACGGCGTCGCGTCGATCAATCGACGTGTATATTCTTCTTTTGGATCACGGTAGATCGCTTCCGAAGGCCCGAATTCTACGATCTTTCCGTCCTTCATTACCGCCATCATATCAGCCATAAATTTCACAACGGACAGGTCGTGGCTGATGAAGATATAGGTCAGGCCGCGTGATTCTTGCAGATCATTCAGGAGATTCAGCACTTGAGCCTGCACGGATACATCGAGTGCTGAGACAGATTCATCGCAGACGATGAATTCCGGTTCGACGGCTAATGCCCGGGCAATGCAGATTCTCTGTCGCTGCCCTCCCGAGAATTCGTGTGGGTAGCGGCCAAGATGCTCTGCTAGCATGCCGACTTCTTCAAGCAATGCAGCAGCCCGTTGAATACGATCAGATTTATTTTCACCGATACCGTGCAACATCATGGGTTCGATCAGCGATGTTTGAATGGTCATCCGTGGATTCATCGAGCCATATGGATCCTGGAAGATTATTTGCATGCGATTACGCAGCAATTGCAACTGTTTACCAGAAAGTTCCGCTAAGGATTGTCCATCAAAGTGCATGGAGCCGCCGGTCGACTTGACCAACCGAAGCAGGGCACGGCCGGTGGTGGTTTTTCCGCAGCCGGATTCACCCACCAGACCAAGCGTTTGGCCATGATACACATCTAACGTGATTCCATCGACGGCTTTAACATGCCCAACGGTTTTCATCAGCAAGCCACGCCGAACAGGAAAATGCACTTTAAGGTCGTTAAAGCGAATCAGTGGTTCGGTTCCTTCGGCAATGCACGTTGCTTCCCGGCCATAGCCTGATACATCACTTGTGAATCCGAGCTGTTCGAGCACGCTTTTTGGGTGCAGGAGTCTTCCGCGGCCAGAGGTTTCAAAATGCGTTTGCCTGTCCGCTGTCATCTCTTTGGCAGTGATTTCGACTTCGCCATCATCACCTTCTGTTGAATCCATAAAGTCGGAGACGGTTGGCAGTCGTTTGTATGGCGTGTCGAGTCTAGGCCGGCAGGCCAGCAGCCCTTTGGTGTACGGATGGGTTGGGTTTTCATAAACCGAAAGTACATCACCCTGTTCGACAACTTTACCGCGATACATAACGATGACATCGTCGGCAATCTCCGCAATCACGCCGAGATCATGAGTGATAAACAAAACGGCCATTTGCCGCTCGTCTCTTAGCTCACGGATTAAGTCCAGAATTTGCCTTTGAATCGTAACATCCAGCGCGGTTGTTGGTTCGTCAGCGATGAGCAGACTTGGATTGCATGAAAGAGCCATCGCGATCATGACCCGCTGTTTCTGCCCGCCGGACATCTGATGCGGGAAATATTCAATGCGAGATTCCGGCTCTGGAATACCGACTTCATTGAACAGATCGATGGTCTTTTGGCGTGCTTCCTGCTTCGAGACCTTTTGGTGCTGAATGATCGCTTCCATTACCTGATTCCCGACCTTATGAACGGGATTGAGCGAGGACATTGGTTCCTGGAAGATCATACTGATTTCACCACCACGGATTTTTCGCATATCCGTTTCGGGGAGACTTACAAGATCTTGCCCTAAGAACGAAATAGAGCCGTTTTCAACTTCCGCAGATGCCGCAAGCAGCCGCATGATCGTCAGTGACGTCACGGACTTACCCGAACCGGACTCCCCGACCACACCAAGCGTATGCCCGGGCTCAATCTGGAACGAGATGTCGTCCACGGCCTTAACCACACCGCGATCGGTGTGAAAGTAAGTCTGCAGGTTTTGTACGTCGATGACGGCGGACATGATTAATCTCTCGGGCCAGCGAGTCGTGGGTCAGTGGATTCCTGAAGACCTTCGCCAATCAGGTTATATGCCAGTACGGTGAGGAAGATGGCAATTCCCGGGAACAGCAACTGCCACCAGTATCCGGACTGAAGTTTTTCGCGTCCGGAATTGAGGACGGTTCCCCAACTTGGGTTGGGTGGTGATATGCCAAATCCCAGTAAGCTCAACGCGGCCTCAACCAGGATGGCGGCAGCGATACCAAATGCGATGGGCACGAGCACCGGCGCCAGACTGTTGGGCAGGATATGCCGGAACATGATTCGAGTCGGACGAGCACCGAGACAACGTGCAGCCGCAACAAATTCAGACTCCCGCAGTTTTAGAAATTCAGCACGAGTGAGGCGCGCCATGCCTGTCCATCCTGTTAGCCCGAGTACTGCCATCACGTGAAAAATGTTGGGACTTTCCACAACAGCAAGGAGCGCAAGTATCAAAACGAGGCTAGGTACACACATCACCACTTCGATAAACCGACTAAGGATAATGTCGACCCATCCTCCGATGTAGCCGGCAACTGCACCGATGCAGACTCCAATGAGAGCAGAGAGTCCAGTGGAGACGAACCCAACAAGCAAGGCGATTCTTGTGCCATGTACCATGCTCGCGAAAACATCAAAGCCAGTTTTATAGGTGCCGAAGAGGTTTAATGAACTCGGTGCTCCTTTAGCATCATAGGGGTTTCCCTCTTCACCAAGCCCCCATTCATTTGCACGCACGGGGCGGTAAGGATCTTGATAGATCAATGGCCAAATTGCCCAGCTGTCAGGATCTTTTTGTTTTAGATTTCGAGGATAAACCCGGCGGAATTTGTCTTTCTGAAAGATTGGGTTTTCCCAGTCGCCGTAGTAGTAACCCAGGCATGGGAAGTAAATACTGCCCTTATACTTGCAGACGATCGGTTTCGTGCCGGCGATCATCGGGGAAAACACGGCGACGCCTGAAAGGAAAACGATGAACAGTAACGCAGCCATGGCCAGCTTGCGCCTCTTGTACCGCGACCATGCCTGACTCCAAAAGCCAGGTGAATGTTCGATTGTTAATGGTTCTTTTTCCGACATAGGCTAGTTGTACCGGATCCTCGGATCAGCAAAGGCGTAGAGAATGTCCGCCATGAGTTGACCAAGCAGAGTGAGTACGGAGAACATCAGGGTAATGGTCATCAAGACCGGGTAATCGCGAGTCCCAATTGAGTCGAAGAATAACGTTCCCATTCCCGGCCAGTTAAAGATTTGTTCGAGAATGATGGCACCGCTTAGAAGTCCTGGCAGTGTCAATCCAAGCAGCGTTACAAATGGGATCAATGTGTTTCTGAAAGCGTGGTGAATGAGAATTCGAATCGGGCCAAGCCCTTTCGCCTTAGCCGTGCGAATATAGTCCTGTCGGATGACCTCTTCCATGTTCGCTTTGATAAATCGACAGTAATACGCGAGGCTACCATAAGTAAAACAGGTCACAGGCAGAATCATGTGCTTAAAAGAGTCCCATGCTCTTTCCGTTGCCGTAAAGGATTCATAGTCCGGATCATGGGCACCCATCAACGGTAATTCGAACCAGGTGTCACCGAGTTTGATAGCAAATAATAGCTGCAGGAATAGCGCAGCAACGAAAGACGGAAACGAATAAAGCATGTACAAAACGAAACTCATCGCGCGCTCTTCCGTTTTGCCACTACGTACGGTGGAATAAAGACCCATAGGTAACGCCAGCAAATATGTAAGGATCAGTGACGTGATACTTAGCTGTAATGTTGGCCCAATGGCATCTTTGATCAAGCTAAGAACCGGCTTCTTTACATTGAAGCTAGTGCCGAATTCGAAGGTGCACGCATTCTTAAGCCAGGTGAAATATGCTTCATACCAGGGTCTATCCAGACCATAGACAGCTAGCAGGCGTTCGAGATCAGCCTTGCTAATCATCTTGCTCGGATCCATCATCGCCGGATCAGTATCCAACGGATTCCCGGGCATATTACGAATCAGCCCGTAAATCACAAATGTGATTAATAGGAGCGTGATTGCGCCAATCAAGATGCGCCGAACAAGATAGTTGAGCATTTATTGTCCCTACAACGGATTCAGGAACAACGATTGTTCCTTTTGGAAGTATGGGTTTTACTGCATTGCAGGAGATTTGAAAATGCTGCTTTCACCGGGGCCATAATTGTATGGTCCACGAGCACTGAAATTCACTCCGCGAAGCTCTTTGCTAAACGCGAAATACGCGTTTCGGAAGTAGAGCCATGTGTATGGCTGATCTTCATATAGCTTCAAGTGGATCTTTTGGTAGATCTCACGTCGTTTATCCGGATCCAATTCGTATTTACCATCGATAAAGAGCTGGTCAATTTCGGGGCTTGTATAACAAACGTAATTGCGGCCACTGTCGATGGCTTTGGTTGCCCATAGATTCTCGCTCGTGTCGGGATCCGTTCCCGTTCCCCAGCCGCCAAACTGAGCATGGAATTGATGTGTCCGTGATTTTTGTTGCAGTGTGGTGAACTCGATTGGGCTAACCGTACACTTAATGCCGATTTGATCCAGATTTTCCTGAAGCAGCTCGCACATGGCGACACGGTCGGGACGATTGCTCGATACGATTGTGAACTGGAATGGCACGCGTGTGACACTGTCGATCTGGCCGTCAAAACCGTCGTCGATGAATACCATGCCGTCCAGAATGCCGTCACCATCCGT
This sequence comes from Pirellulaceae bacterium, assembly GCA_045566075.1. GTDB lineage: Bacteria > Planctomycetota > Planctomycetia > Pirellulales > Pirellulaceae > UBA11883. The sequence continues at coordinate 84,229 of JBJLEE010000068.1, forward strand.
ATCTTCCCATCCCGCCTCGGCGAGTAATTCTTCAGCGAGGTCAAGATCTTGCTCGTATGGTGTAGGCAGTGTTTCAGGTGCCCATGGACTAGTACTGTGGAAGACTCCACTTGCGGCTTCGTCCAGATTGTTTCGATGCCGTGTGAGCAGTTCGTTGTGATCGTACGCTAAACCCATCGCTTTGCGAACACGCACGTCTCTGAAAAAGTGGGAGCGGTTATTCCATCCAAAGTAAAAGTATACCCACTCAATATCGTAGGCCTTGGTGTTCTTGCTATAGAATTCCTCATCACCGGTTTGATCCGTCCATTGAGGCGGCGTTAACTGGTACTCGTCGATATCACCTTTCTTGAGTGACAACAGCGCGGTATTCGGATCTTCGATAATCGTGAAACGAATATTCTTGAAATAGGGAATTGCCCGCACCTGATTTCCGTCGACAGTGTGATAGCTTTCACGTCGATCAAGTGTGATCTCTTGCCCACGCACGCGCTTGGTAATGACGTATGACCCACCTGTCACAGGGTTTTCGTCCTTTTCAACGTGGTAAGCACTTGACTGCATGGTCGGATCTTCCGCCACGGAGTCCTCAAACACGTGTTTCGGAACGATAGGGAAGAGGATATTCCAGACGTTGGTTGCAAGTGAGTCTGGATGAAAGAATACAACGGTCCGATCATCGTATGCTTTAACACCGAGCAATTGATCTGTACCACCCCGCACAGCCGGTACCGGAACTTTTGAAGTCATAATGACTTTGTATGAGAATTCCACGTCATGGGCTGTGATCGGCGTCCCATCAGACCAGACCAGATCGTCACGAAGGACGACCTTATCGAATAGCCCATCATCGCTCGTTTGCCATGAAACGATCCCGTCTTTGCTGCCGTACGGTGTAAACGTCCAGTCAAAACCAAGCAAGCCGAAGTTAATAAGCCCGGAGACGTCAAACTCAGCTGTTGAGCTGGCCATCAACGGATTTGTACTGCGAACATCACCTGCGGTGTGTCGACTCCAGCTTGCATTGAAATCAGCATTCGAGCCGTCCTGGGCCGCAAGTCGGCCAAGTGCGGACCGGATCTTGGAGTTATTAATCGGTGAATCGTTCACCAGTGCCATCGCTTCTTCAATTGTCGCTTCGGCCTCTTCGCTTTCCTGTCGCTGACGCATTAGGTCCATGGCATCAAGAACCGGCTTGTCCACCCAGTTAGCATCGGCATCTATCGTAGCGAGTTCGGGGAACTCATCATCCGCCATAGGCACGAGATCACCAAGCTTGAACGGTATGTTTTCATCGCCGCCATCTTCAACGGTTTGCTCCGTCGTTTTTGTTTTTTCCCGACCCAGATTTGACCGTGCGACATGAGTCTCCTTCAGCTGTTTATTGAGTGTGGCGAGCTTTTCAGCATCCTGCCCGACATACTCTGCTAACAGGTTCGGTACGGTTTCGAAAAGCGGAATCATATCACCGCCGTTATTCTTAAGCTCTTCTTCGATTTCAGCGACCGTTGTGATTTCTACTGAACCAAGAACTACTTCGGGCTTTTGTTCTACTAGTTCAGAATCCGTCCCCGTTCCGGAATTACCGTTGCCACCACCATTGGTTGCACCAACATCACCGGCTTCCCTTGAACAGCCACTGGCGATAACAGTTAACGTGGCGAAACAAATAAGAAATGAAAGCTTCTTGGAGAAGGTCATGACAGATTGCGTCCTGTTTAGGTCAATAATGGGAGCTTGGTAACTGGCTGTATTACAACTCGTATTGTCGGAAAAAAGTAAGTGATGTGCAAACGCCTGTAGCCATTCTCTGTAGGGGAACAAGAGTGTGGGCCCTGCGGGTTTGGCTGTGCCAAGCCCCGCGGTTGCGTATCGTGTAGTCTTGCCCTGATGCGTTCAGCATATTCAAATACGCCCATGCAACCTCTTGATTGGATCGATGACGAACTAGACGGGTTAAATGCGACAGATGCGCTTCGCGCTATCAGAACGCGCGATGTTGGCTACCGTCCTGGATATATTTCTCTTGCGGGTCAGGAAGCCATCAACTTCTCCAGTAATGACTATCTGGGCATCGCTGCCGAATTGACAAGAAACGATGGAGATCAACACTGGGGGAGTGGCGCAAGCCCACTAATTACGGGTTACACCTCAACGCATCAAATCCTTGAACAGCGGTTTTCCGAGTTCAAGAATTCAGAATCCGCCATGTTGTTTTCCAGTGGGTTTGCAGCAAACATGGGTACGATTCCAGCCATCGTCGGCGAGGGTGATGCAGTTTTCAGTGATGCACGTAATCATGCAAGTATCATTGATGGTTGCCGGCTCTCTAAAGCAGACGTCTTCATTTACCGACACAATGATATCGACCGCCTTGCTGAACTGATAACGGGCGTGAAGGCGCGAAGGAAGCTCATTGCTACTGACACATTATTCAGTATGGATGGTGACATAGCGGATCTTAGCAGTCTCGCGCAATTGGCAGATGACGCCGGCGCGATGTTGATGGTTGACGAAGCTCATGCAACAGGCGTGTATGGTGAATATGCCAGAGGGCTGGTAGAGGAATCCAATATCGAAGCGGGAGTGCATATCACTGTTAGCACTTTTAGCAAAGCGCTCGGAAGTATTGGCGGTGTCGTTACGGGATCCAATCAGTTGATTAACTGGTTGCGAAATAAGGCCCGCAGTTACGTGTATTCAACCTCGATACCGCATGGTGTGTGTGAGATGTCGTTGGCAGGATTGGAATTAACCCAAGCTGACTCCAACCGAAGAATTCACTTACTCGCATTACGAGACCACCTTGTGTCACGACTGGCGGCAGACGGGTTGGTTGATAAGAACCATCCGTCTCACATAGTACCGATTCGCGTTGGTGCGAATGACAAAACACTTGGACTATCGCAACAGTTGTTTGAGACAGGCTTTTTAGTTGCAGCCATTCGACCTCCGACCGTGCCCAAGGGAGAAGCCATGTTACGCATTAGTTTAACGGCAAGCCACACTTACGCTCAGATTGATACACTCGCCGACGCTTTGGGTGCGTGCTGGCGGTAGGCCCTGCGGGTTCGGCTGCGCCGAGCCCCGCGGTTGTGTATGTTGTTTGGCTGTGCCAAGCCCCGCGGTTGGGAACCATACTACTCGTGTCGCAGAGCTTCGATCGGATCCATGCGCGATGCACGGTATGCTGGGTACATCCCAAAGATAACGCCAATGAGTACAGCGATTCCAAACGAGACGGGAATTGAAATTGGCACGATGATCGGTACCGTTTCTCTTACTTCTGCTGGCAGGCTGGCCATTTCTTCCGGGAAGTTGGCGATAAGCGTATCTCGTAACCATTCGAGTGTTACCGGGCAAAGTAGTCCGACGGCGACACCCACCAATCCTCCAACGATGGACAAGGTGATTGTCTCAACAAGAAATTGCCGCTGAATCGCGCCCTGGCGAGCGCCAAGAGCACGGCGAATACCGATTTCTCTGGTTCGCTCGGTTACGGTAGCAAGCATGATATTCATAATTCCGATACCACCGACCAGCAGTGAAACGGCGGCGATCAAACCCATGAAGATCATGAACATCATCCGGGTTGTTTCCGCCTGCTCAAGTAATTCCAGTGGAACAATGACATCAATATCACCTTTGCCGGATTCCAACTGAGTTCGTAACGCATCTTTGATCAGTTCGGCTACCGTCAGGACATCGTCCATGGTTTTGACCTGAATCGTTGCCTGATGCAATTCCACTTTCTCAGCGTAGAAGGAACCACTCTGGAATCGACGCGTCACGTCACCAACTCGTTGGTTCAGTGTCGTGATTGGAATATAGACATCGCGTGAGTAATCCTGGGCGGCGAGGGAGCCACCGATTCCGGCCGAGGCCGTACGCTTTCGCAGGATACCTACGACTTCGTAATAGGTTTGGTTGGTTGGGCAATAAACACGCTTACCAATCGGGTCGTCATGAGGGAACAACGCTTCAGCAATGCCCATCGACAATACACAGAAGTCTTTATGCTTATCCACATCAGCAGGAGATAGAAACCGTCCTTTTGCTAACTTCAGCTTCGTTGCGGTGAAGTACTCCGGAGTGGATCCTACTATCCGACCATCCATGTCGTTATTGCCGAAGCTAAAACTAATCTTCATTTCCCGAATGGGAATGGCAACTTCGATTTGCGGTATCGTGTTAACCAACAGGTTAAAGTCTTTGCGCAACAGGCCGAATTCTGCAACATTGCTGTCACCAAGCTTTTCCAGCGGTGGCTTGATACTACGAACGATGATGTTTCGTGCACCAAGGGAAGCGATTTGCTCCTGAGCCTTTTGACTAATTCCCTCGCCAATCGCCAGCAGCCAGATCACGGCCGCCACCCCGATGAAAATACCGAGCACTGTCAGTGCCGATCGCATGGGGTGCAGAAACAGGCTCTTGATACCGAGCTGCCAGGTTCGAAATAGCGACATTAAGATATTCATGGTTTATCTTTCTGAACGACGCGCCTTGCCACACTTGCTTTTTGATGGCTTAGACTTATTCGTCGATCTCCACTTCGATCTCCGGTTCGTCATGCCCATCTACTGAACCGTCCATCACAATTTCATTATCACCCACCGAGAATCCGTCACTGGCGACCGTTTGAGCTTGTGCAACGGCAACCTCTTCTTCCTGTAGTTCGGGTGCTGGCATGGAGAAGCGGTATTTTTTCCGATCCTGTTCAATGGGTAGATCTGTTTCGATATGTCCGTCACGCAGGCGGATAACGCGGTGGCATCGGGCGGCCACTTCGTCTTCGTGAGTCACCATGATGATGGTTTTACCTTCATCATTGAGTTCTTTAAAAAGGCAAAGGATTTCATTGGTTGTCTTAGAGTCAAGGTTGCCGGTCGCTTCGTCAGCCAGGATGTAATAGGGATCGTTGACCATAGCGCGGGCAATGGCTACACGCTGCATCTGACCACCGGACAGTTGTTGGGGTCGGTGATCCAGGCGATCGCCAAGGCCAACTTTACCTGCGAGCTCGATTGCCCACTTACGTGTCGTGCGGTTTACCTTGCCTTGGTAGTAAAGCGGCACCTGGATGTTTTCAACAACATTGAGTTGCTGAATCAGGTTGTACGATTGGAATACAAATCCAATCCGCTTGCTGCGGATGTCGGATAAGCCGTTATCGTTGAGCGTAGCCACATTTTCTGAGCCGAGGTAGAGTTCCCCAAAGCTGGGTCGATCAAGACAACCAAGTAGATTCAAAAGCGTACTTTTACCGGAACCGGACGGCCCCATGATTGCAACGTAATCACCTTCGGGTACATCAAACGTGACACCACGAAGAGCATGCACGGTTTCGCTTTTCAGAACGTAGTCTTTCCCAAGATTCTCGGCGCGAACCGCAATGTTCGACATTATTCGCTCTCACTTTCAGTTTCGTCAGCGTCATCGGCTGAATCAGCATTTTCACCAGCTTGACGCGCTTGGATAGCTTTAGCCATTGATTCGATCATTTCGTCCTTGGTGATCTCACCGTCTTTGTTAGCATCAGCTTCTTTCATGCGAGCTGGATCATCCGAGGCAGCGATTTCATCACTATCAATGACACCATCAGAGTTGGTATCAACCCTTTGCATAATGAAACCAATGAACTGCTTCGCTTGCTCACGGAATGGGGTCAGCTCATCCTCTTTTTCTGAGGTTTTAGTAGACTCTTTAATTGCCGCAGTTTCTTCTTCGGTAAATGTCACTACCTTTTGAGGCGGCAGGTAATTACCCGTTTCTGATACAAATGTTTTGACTTCTTCTTTATCCAATACGAGATCATTATCAGCGTTATAACTAATGAACTCGGCATAGATGTTCATGTCAATGTTTGCGATGGTAATTGGTTTCTCGGCATCACCACCTACACGTCGCATGATATCGCGGACGCGGTAATCCAACACTAGCAGATACAACTTGGATTCATCAGCATCAACATCTTGTTCATAACTGCGAGGATTCTGCACTACAAAATCGTCGGCGGTGAGAAGTTCTTCTTCAGGCAATGGAGCATTCGCGGTGATTTCCGAAGGCATTTCTTCAATGACGACAAACTGTTCGTTACTCTTGCTGAAATGCACTCGTCTTAGCTCAACGCTTTTATAATCTTCACCTTCTTTGAAGATACCAGCGAGTGTGTGCAGTGGATCGTCGCGGTCTGCTGTCACTTTGACCAGGCAAAACCGGTCACCGGAATCATCGTGCAGCACTGTTACTGGTAGCTGAGTTGCACCGAGTTCACGATCAGCGAAGATAGATACTTCAGCGGTCAAACCACTTCGCACACTCGGAGGAGCGTCAAGCAATGTAATGAAGGTCGAGAACCGTTTCACGTTTCCTTCAAACCAGTTACTTGGGTCAGGATAGCGGTTTACCTTTGTTACCTTTCCACGTAACGGCTCTTCGATACCGCTTAGTCGGATTTCAGCGGTTTGAGCCTGTTCAATTTCACCACCGCCGTCGGAAACAAACGAGACATTACCTTCGTTGACTTTTACGCGAACACGCATTTTGTCGACGTTTGGCAGGAAGATGATGGCCTGACGTTCACGCACAGTAGCACCAGCTTCGACACGGAATTCACTTCCACCGCGGGAGCCCCTTTCATTTGCATGAATAACTAGACCATCTGCCGGCGCATTAATAACGCACTTTTCAATCTGCGCTTCGATTTCTTGAAACGTTTCTTCTTCCTCGATCAGGTTTTCTCGCTCAGTTTCAACGGAGACCTGCGCTGATTTAATATCGCTGTCAAAACCAACTAGCATTTTCTTCTTGGTGATATCTTCAAGTGTTGACAATTCTGTCAGGCGTAGATCGAGTTCCAGCTGAGATCGTTTAACGGCAAATTCGTCTGTCTTGAGTTGTGTATCGGTGAGGAAGCCCTGAGCAGCCAGGCGAATGGAGAAGTTGTACTTTTCACGAGCCTGATTGATAGTCTCTTCCGCAATGAGGATGTTACCCTCTGCGACTTGCTTATTTGTGAAGTAAGTTCCCTTGAGGTACTCTTCCTTGGCAATCTCTTGTTGCTGCAGCAGTGACTCAGCTGAAATCACACGTGATTTCGCCTGGTTTACAGCGATCTTCTGACGATCTCTTTCGTCTTCCAGAGCGGACGCATCCAGCTCAACCAGCAATTCACCTTTCTTAACACGAACACCTTCCTCAATAACTGAAATGATTCTGGTGCCGGCGCTACCTTTAGCTCGTACCTCACAACGAACCTCGATATTTTCAGCACTCTCTACATCACCTTTTTCGATGATTACATGTTCAAATTCACCGACTCGTGGCTTTGTGAACTTCCATCGAATGGCCTCATCCGATTCGCCACTAGCAAAGGAGTTGTATAGGAAGTAACCACCACCACCGATGACAATTAAAAGAATGGCCAGTGCGACAGCTGCGTTTCCGACCTTTTTGTACAAGGAAGGACGATGCGAGGTATTCATTTATTAATCCTTGGTTTAAGTGTCTCGTATTGACACAGCATCTAGATCTTGGATCCCGTCATTCTAAGTAACTTAAGCATAGAACATTTGACGAAAGCAATCGGTTTTTAGGGTATTTCCCTAACTGTCAGCCTTTAGGTAGATGCAGGTTATAGGAAGGAGTGGTCGCTCTATTATATTATTAACCCACTTTTTCGCTTGTGGAATCGCTTTTTTCCTCTTCTTCCGTATTACTTTGGGCCTGAGATTGCCCCTCATCTGCTTCGTCGGAGCTTTCTCCACTATATTCTCCAGACGGATAGTCGAATTCACGACCAATTGGGCCCGGATCGATCCAGTTGTAATCATCATCGAGCTTCATCGAGCCAAGAAGTAAATCCGTCATACTTCGTTGGATTTCGTAGTTGACCCACTGAGACAGTAAGCTGTTTTGCATATCCTGGAGACTGTTATACGAGCTAATAAGGTTCTGAGCGGTAGTTGGACCGAGCGTACTGGCACCCATAGGTTCCGGTGGCTTTTGTAGTTCGAAACTGGCCGATTGCACACGTCGGATGGAGCTCTTGTAGTTCTTGCGAATCAGCTCAAAGCTAACCATGGAAACGAGTACTTCACGTTCCCGGTGACGCATCATGTTTAACAACCCATCTTCAAAACCGTAATATTGTCGACGTGCCTGTTGGTACTCGATCAAAGCCTGGCGATATTTATTTCGCTCGCGTAGTTTCGTAATCGGCGCATCCCATTCAAGTCCGACACGTAATGAACCTGTCACATCATCGAGTTTCACAGGGTTGTCATCTACATTGCGTATATCACCGTCGAAGCGAACGTCTAGGGTGCTTTCTAAATCATCCGCGTTGTATTGAACCAGTCGCCAGCTATCAACCAGGCCGGCACGTCGGTTTTTGAAGTCCGGACGCAGGTTTAATGCGATCTGGAATGCTTCCTGCGCTTTGATTGTAACTGGGGTAAGGACAACGGATTCGCTACGTGCCTCTGCCTGAACCAGTGAGAGGTCCATGGTATTTGCTGACAATTCTGTCAGTTCAGATGCGATTGGAATAAAGACCAGCGACCGAACCTGCTCTAACCTGGTTTCATCATCCAGTGCTTCGGCAGTCTTTAGAAACTCAGCCAGAACACCGGAGACACGTCGGATTCCCTCACCTCGAGCGTCAAGCTGCGTTTCTACACCGTCAAGTGTGTTGTTAAGCACGGCCGGGACTCCGTCGAGATACGAGTCATCAAAGTCATCACCGCTTAGCGAGAATTCCTGAGTGATAGGCTTGTCGGTCAACACTCTCTTTAGAAGCTTGGTTCCATCTTTGCGATGCGGAATGGCGTCCACGAGTTCTGAGATACTCACGCGGGCCATTTCTGTGTCGCCGGTACGAACTTCCCGTTGAACAATTAATGTCTCGTCAACCAGTTGTTGCAGTTCACCCAGGGCATCAGCTAGCTCTGGTGACCATGCAAGCTCAGTTGCATCGGCTGTTGGCACGATGGAATTGATGAGGATACCGAGACGCTCCTGGATATTGGTTAACAGATCCTGATGTGCCTGAACCTGTGGATCGATTAGATTGAATCGCTCCAATTGGTCACCGACGATGTTCAGTTCAACATCCTGTGGCAGGCCCAATTCGAATTTATAACCGTCGACTCGTCGTTGGTAACCAGCTTCCTCGCCAAGCAGCCCGGCAATCTGGGTCACAAGGCTTGATCGCATCTGTTCAACCTGGAAGAAGTCAATGCGGTTCGCATCGAAAAATGCGTTGAACTGAATAAGCGAGTTTCGGGTTGATTGAACAGTGTTGCGGCGAGTCTGTAGGTTCTTCTGAGCTTGCAGAATACCAAGGTAGCCACCGACGGTACCTGGTGTGGTACCCACACCACCTCCGCCACTACCGAAGTTACTTCGGCCGACAGCACCGAAACCACCACCGCCGACGCCAGTAAAGCCACCAAGTCCGGAAGCACCGAAGAAACCACCACGACGCACAAATCCAGATTGTTGACCGTCACCGGTAAGCAGGTCCATAACGAAACCAGTTTGATACAACTCCATTTGCCGCATATTGGCGAGCATGTTTCTTTCTGCAATCGTTATTAGCTCCAGTACGCGGTCACGGCCCGCACGACGCATCAACGGTTGTAGCAGGCTTGCACTGAGTAAGGTGTTTGCACCGTATGTGTTATCGCCGCTGAATTGCCACACCAGTGAATTGAAGAAATTCACCGCGAGGTTACCGCCCGAGGCCAACTGCTTTCGCATGGTCATGTTGCGAGTTGTTAGATCAAACACCGATGTTGGTGAACCAAATTCCCCGCCGCCATTGGCTGCGAAGTGAGTGCTGTAGCCACCATAGAACTGGGTGTCAAAATTAAACCGCTCTGTATGAAGGTCTAAAGCAGCCAGGTACAAGGTTTCCATCTGCGACTGGTAACCGGGTGAGTGTTTGAAGGCGAGATCCAAGGCTGTCTTAAAGTCCAACTGAATGACACCGTCTTCATCCAATGGAAGGTGCTTGCGCCATGCGCCATCATCAACTTTATCGACATGGCCATTTCCACCCCAGCCGGAGTAGCCCTCCATGTTGTAAACACGGTGCATCAATCGGTGGGATGTAGGATCATCCGGTGGCATCGGTGGATAATCCGGATCATGTACATCGAACATGCGAGACTCAGAATGCGGAGTGATATTGAATTTTTCAACATCGATGTTCTTTACCTGAACCTCCAGATCTTCGGCCTTTTCGGCGATTAGTGCCGCGACATCTTGATCCGCCTGTTCACGGAAGAATGCCCTGTTACAACCGGATAGTACGATAGTAGCCAGAATCGCCGTTAATACGGCGGTAGCACTCTTGCTGTTGACTATGGATCGTTGAGAAGATGAACGTGTCATGTGGGATTGCCTTCTATTTGCCCAGTCTTGTTATGGGCTTAGGTTGATCCTGGCCAAATGTCTTATTGGCCTCGGTTGCAAATAGGTAATCTGGATAACCAATTTAGGTTGCGCAGATAATTCGGTCATGCATCAGCAGCAATCGTCCCCTTTAGACCGATGCGCAAGTGAATTTCGTCGGTTTACCGATTTTTTTAGACCAGATGCGTGGTTATGCACCGTTTGCCCTATGAAATCCGCTCAAAACGGCGGATCTAATATCATGAAGAAAAGTGTTAGGAAGGCGATCCGGTAAACGTATAGAATAAAAATCATCGAAAAATAGGCATCACATGCGAATCCCGTTTAAAAGAATTGGACTGAACACTCGATACTTAATGAGAAGGGGATTCGTATCCTTGGGCCGTAAAACGTATGGTTTGACGGAATAATTGTCGAAAGTCCTAATTCCTATACCAGTTCATTTATATAGCTGTATAGAGAATCAAGGCTTTCAAAAGAGTACACGCTGCAGGGCAGTGCATTTGCACAGGAACTAACCGAGCATGGAAACAGGATTAATAGTAGCATCCGTTGCATTGCTTATCCTCGTGATCTTCCTGATGCTCAGCATCAAGAATTGGCCCTGGTTCCACGTATTCTGTGTGTTCATCACAGCATGTGCAGGTATTTTTGTTGTGATCGTCTTCGCAGTGGTCAAGGACTATCGCGATCAACACAGTGAAAACCTAGTTGTCGCTCGTGAGGAATCGCATAAACTCACCGACGAGCTTGCGGACATCACCAAGACAGTAAGATCGCTACATGGAAGTTTACGACGCATCGTTCAAGGACGCGGTCGTGTATGGCGAGGCGTAGATATTGCCGTAGGTCAAAATGCACCAGCCGGCGGAGCTCAATTCACGCTAACTTTTTCTGAAGAATTAAAACCTCACGGGATTCCACAGAGCCGGCAGCTATTTCTGTTTATGGAGTTGATAAATGCTGATCAAGCGGTGGATGGTGAAGTTCAAAAGGTACTCGAACGAAGCAAAAATAATGACGATGCCGCTAAGGTCTATAGCCCCGGCGTACCGGTGATCTATCTCGGCCAGTACAACGTTGACAATGCTACAGAAGATACGCTTACGGTCACGTCCGCCGGACCAGATCTGGTGAATAAGACGTTTGCAAGGCAACTACCACCAGATGCGGATGGTAGAACGAAGGTAGCGATATACGAAAAGATGCCGACAGACGGACACCTTCCTTTTGCCGTATCCGACCACCGCGCATCGCCGATCACCGAAGGCGGCTGGTTGTTTGACGACTTCACGCAGGATGCCTCACTTGAAGAAGGGGCAACCAGAAAACGAGAAAAGGTCTATGAGATATTTCTGAATACGACCGCCTTTAGCTTCGGCGCCCCAATGAATGACCCGAATGTTCAGGCATTGGCCGACGCACTTGCCAGAGACTTTTATCAGGACGGCAGCATTATTCTGGACGATACGCTGCCCGTCGCAAATCGCTACAAGAAGATCCGGTTTACAAAACAAACCACCTATCGCCGACAACTGAATGCGGATGTACCACTGAATCCGGATTTTCTGGAATTCTATGACAATCAGGGTCGCGCCATATCGGAAACCTTAAAGCTGGCATCCGCTGCAGGCCCGAATATTGATATCGCTGGTGATCAGGTGACGTTTAAAGAAGATGCCATCGGAGTGTTTCGCGTGGACGAAGCGACCGCTGAGTTTCTTGCACCCGACGGTGAAGAACCAGCCGCGGTGGAATTGACACATCACTTTGTTCGCAGCATGCGGGACTATCAAATATTCTTCCTTGAAATTGACGACTTTGTAGGCCGCATGTCCCAAAGACGTGAATCAGCATTGCGAAATATTGAAGACTTGCTTGATACGAAAGCTCGTGTTGAAAGACAGATTGAAAACAACAAGATAGAAAAACGAGCACTGGAAACCGACCTTGAATTTCATAGTCGTGATCAAGTCGAGGTAGCAGATTACAAGGCAGAATTGATGGATGTTAATGCGTTCCTGACTGCTGAACTGGCTCGTCTCTACGAGCGAAATCAGGAACTTGCCACGCTGATCACACAGCGTCAGAAGCAAATGGCTGATGAAATCGACGCCCGAACGGGTGAGGCAGCCGAAGCGGCTGAGGCTGTTGAAGCGGGTAGCGAATAAAAACGCTTCTGAGTACTTCTGAGTGATAGTCTAGTGATGGAGCCACAGTATCTGGCGTCCTCTAGATCTGATCGTTGTCATCCTGCTTGCGTAGCTGGCTGCTGTATTTAATCAACAGCCTCTCTTCCTTAGTCGACAATGAGTCGCGGCCTTGAGTCTGGATTTTTTCAAGGATCGTATCAGCCTGAACAGCAAGCTTGTCGTCTTTAGGTTTATGAATTTTGATACGCCTTTTGCGCCTGTCTGTAAACATTGTGGCAATCCATTCCGTTCGCCAGCCAAGCTTGAAATACAGAGCGGCAAAGGCGGCGCCTATTAGATGTGCCTCAAATGCAATCCTCGACGTAGATCCAATAACCGAATGACCCATAGCACCGAACAGATCAAGCCCTACAAGTAACAGTCCAAATACCCAGGACTTCATCGGGATGACAAAAAATAGCAGCACCTTTTCATTCGGATACATGAAACAGTACAGAATGACAACGCCGACGACGCCACCGGAAGCCCCGACCACACTCGCAATTTCATCGCTTCCGCTGGCAGTTCTTACCAGCAGCCAGCCGAGCCCGCAAAGAAAAATAGTTATCAGGTAAAAACATAGAAACTCCCGTTTACCAATACGCTGCTCAACGAATCGACCAAACATATAGAGTCCGAACATATTCCCGGCAATGTGATATAGCGTGCCTTCGCCTATCCAAAACGGGCTGTGATGGAAGCCGTAAGTGAGGAATCGCCAGATTTCCCATGGCTTGTCCCAGAAATCGCTTGAAAGTGCCAGCCAACGATACGAATGATCTGTACCGTCCTGATCGATAACCCAGGCAATCAGGTAGATGACGACAGTAGCAATCACGATCTTGGTGGAAATGGGTTGCTCGGGGCGGCTTTGATAGCCGCTGTAGCTAAAGGAGTCTTCATCCTGAGCATAATGGCGGTCTTGGAATCCCATTTCTAGCCTTTAAGCGGTGTTCGACCTCCGCTTGCTGATGTCTATTTCGTTTGATTTGAGTGATTCATTTTTGAGGTACAATGAATCGTATGGATTCACGCGTACCAATAAAACATTGCGGGCACCCTACAAGTGATGCTAGGAGCTTGCCCGTTGCCAACGCCACGCCCGATTCTATTATTAGTCGTCGTCAGTTGCTACAGCAGGCTGGTGGCGGTGCCGGATCCTTGGCACTGGCAGCGTTGATGGCCGGAGAAAGCAGTGCTGCTCGCCCATTCCATGCTCCACAAAATACGCACTTTAAGCCTCGTGCAAAGCGAGTCATCTGGCTGTTTATGCATGGTGGCCCCAGCCATGTCGATTTGTTTGATCCGAAAAAAGCACTTGATGAATACGCTGGCCAACCCGTTCCCGAGTCCTTCGGTGCGGTAATGACACGCAGAGACGTTGCCAGAAATCCACTGATGCCAGCAGTGAAGCCCTATAAGAGATTCGGTGATTCAGGACTGCCTGTTTCAACCATGTTGCCGGAAATAGGCAGCTGTGCGGATGACCTATGCGTGATTCGAAGCATGCATGGTGACAGTGTGAATCATCCACAATCGGTATATCAAATGAATACCGGAAGCATCCTCACCGGACGCCCGAGCTTTGGTAGCTGGCTAGCCTACGGATTGGGTACAGAGAACCAGAATATGCCGGCATTTGTCGTACTGCCGGATCCACGCGGTGGCATCAAAGGTGGACCACCAGCCTGGGGTAGTGGATTTTTGCCTGCCGCGTATCAAGGCATTACCATTCGTCCCGGCGAACACCCGATTTTAGATCTGAAACCGCAACCAGGTGTCAAAGCCGGTGAACAACTTGAAACGCTCAAGCTCATACAAGACTTCAATCATATTTACGCCCGCCAGCAGCCTCACGATGATGAGCTGGAAGCCAGAATCGCGAGTTATGAATTGGCCTTTCGGATGCAGACAGAAGCACCTGAATTGGTCGACATTAGTGAAGAGACTGATGCCACGCACAAAATGTATGGCTTACATCAACCACATACGAGCGACTTTGGACGTCGTTGTCTGCTGGCGCGACGCATGATTGAGCGCGGCGTCAGATTCGTTCAGGTATATAGCGGTGATACCGGTGGCTGGGATGCTCACCGGCATGTAATTAATAACCATGGCCAAAATTGTCGTGAAACGGATCTTCCGGTTGCCGGCCTGATTCGCGATTTAAAACAACGAGGATTACTTGAAGACACCCTCGTCATCTGGGCCGGTGAATTTGGCCGCATGCCAATGAGCGAACAAGGCAATGGCCGGGATCACAACCCCTGGGGATTCTGTAGTTGGTTGGCTGGTGCAGGTGTCCATGGTGGTCGTGCCATTGGAGCAACAGATGATATTGGCTTGCGGGCCGCAGTAGACAAAGTCCCGGTCAAAAACTTCCATGCAACTATTTTGCACCTGATGGGAATCAACCACACGCAATTGACTTACTATCACAATGGCTTGGAAAAGCGATTAACCGGACCGAGTGATGCAGAAATTGTTGAGGAGGTGATTAGCGGATGACTTTCACCACCACATTCACCACCATCACACTAAAGCGTGTGGCTGTAATCTTGTTACTTGTTGTTGCAACGACGTGTGTTAATTCCATCATTGCTCAGGACAATGCTGACTCAGAAGCCAGTGAACAGGAGCATGAAAATGGAGTGGAGCAGCCAGTCACCCAAACGGATCGCGAACACTGGGCCTTCAAACCATTGGCGTTTACGATTCCGGTGAAAACCGGCGACGTTAGGATTGAAAATCCAATTGACTTGTTTGTCGCTGCGAAGCAACAACGGTTTGAGTTGACTTCGCTTCCGCCGATTCATCGCACGAAGCTAATTCGCCGGTTGAGTCTGATTCTCCACGGCATAAATCCTGACATAGATGAAATCGCAGCGTTCTTATTTGCCGAGTCTCCTGATGCATATCAACGCTTGGTAAGCCGCTATCTTGCCTCGCCAAGATTCGGTGAACGAGAGGCGCTTTACTGGCTGGATTTGGCTCGTTTTGCGGAGACGGATGGATTTGAACACGACTTGATTCGACAGAATGCATGGAAGTATCGCGATTGGGTTATTAATGCGTTTAATCAGGATATGCCGTATGACCAATTTATCGCATATCAACTCGCTGGCGACGAAATTGAACCGGATAGTGACACTGCGAAACATGCGACGATGTTTTGTTTGTCCGGTCCGGACATGCCGGATATTAATTCACAGGTAGAGCGCCGCCATCAGCTATTAAATGAAATGACAGGAACGGTTGGTGCCGTATTGCTTGGTTTGCAGGTGGGATGTGCTGAATGCCATGAACACAAATACGACCCCATCAGTCAGCATGATTTCTATCGCCTGCGCGCGGTCTTTCAGCCAGCGGTTCATGTGACGAAAAACAAAAGCGTTAGCTACTTGCGCGAGAAGCGCTCGGATGAAAAAAGTTATCTGATGATACGAGGCGACTTTCGCCGACAGGGAGAACCACTAGATGCGGCGGCTCCGCGCGTGTTATCAAAAAACTGGACGCCGATCATCGACCGACAAATAGACGATCACACTGCCGGCCGACGTACAGCACTTGCAAATTGGATTACAGATGAAAACAGCTCGTTGGCTGCCAGAGTGATGGCCAATCGAATCTGGCAGCATTGTTTTGGGAACGCGCTCGTATCGACGCCGAGTGATTTTGGCACGATGGGTGATACGCCAACGCATCCTGAATTGCTCGACTATCTGGCTCATGAGCTGATCGAGTCAGGATGGAGCATCAAAGATCTGTATTTCAAAATCCTGACGAGTGCTACCTTTCAACAGGCTAACAAGCCGGAAGACTGCCATGACGTAGAGTTTGCAAAAGAGGTATATGAGCACACCATCGAGGTTGATCCGGAGAATAATTATCTGGCGAGATTTCCAGCACGACGCCTTGAAGGTGAGGCGATTCGTGACTGCATGCTCATGTGCTCCGGAGAACTGAATCTGCAAATAGGTGGCCCGGGTGTAAGACCCCCACTTCAGAAGCAAGTCGCAATAACGCTGCTTAAGGGACAATGGGAAGTGGACCCGGATCGGTCACAGCACGTGCGCCGCAGTGTTTATGTCTTTGCACGCAGAAATCTTCGTTACCCGTTCTTTGAGGCATTTGATCGTCCGGATGCCAATATCTCCTGCCCGGCCCGGCAAACATCCACCACACCGCCACAAGCATTGATACTTATAAATTCTGAACTCGTCATGAATAGCGCGAGGAGGTTTGCTGGAAATGTCCTACGACAACAGTTAAGTGATGAGCAGTTCATTGTTAGGTGTTTCAATATGGCTGTTGGCCGGGATCCAACCGATGAGGAAATGCAAGTGAGTATCGAATTCGTTATCAAAATGCGCGATGATCTAAGGACACGCGATGCGAATGATGATGAGCCTTTGTACACACCTATCCCGAAGCCGGATTGGCTACCGGAGACCGATGCGACGGCTTACACATACTATGCAATGGTCATCTACAACATGATGGAGTTTGTATACCTTCCTTGAGGCGATACGGTACAACACGATGAAACTGACATTTGGCAATTTGATGCGTAGTGGTCCAGCACGAGCCATGCTCGTACTGACCTTCGTTTCCGGCAGTCTGTTTGTCAGCCAACAAAGCCTCGGACAGGAAGATTCCAGCGAGCTGTTTAAAACAGATGTATTGCCAGTCTTAAAAGCAAAATGTGGTAAATGTCACAATGCTGATTCTCAAAAGGGCGAACTCAACCTGATAGACGCCAACGCGATACTCGACGGCGGAGAATCCGGAGCAGTCATATCTACTGATGATCCCGAGGCGAGCCTCTTATGGGAATACATCGATTCGGGTGAAATGCCGCCAGAGAAATCACCGCAACTGACTCCGGCGGAAAAGGAGCGAATTCACCATTGGATTAAGTCAGGTGCAAAAACCGGTGCAGAGTCGAATCGACAGCAACAACTGACACAACTCGATATTCTGCCGATCCTGCAACTGCGGTGTACCGTGTGTCACGGTACACGTGCCAAGGAAGGCGAACTCGATCTGCGAAGCGTTGAATCAATACTCGTGGGTGGAAAGTCCGGCCCGGCAATTATTGCTGGGAACACCGATGAGAGCCTCATTCTAAAACGCGTCCATGCCGGAGAAATGCCCCCCAAACAACAGCTTGTACGCGTTAGCGTCAAGCCAGTTTCTGATTCAGAGATTAAACTCATCGAGGATTGGATTGCAGCTGGAGCAAAGACGGTTGGTATCGAAGAGGATATTGCCAATGGTAAGCCAGATCCGCTGATCAGTAATGAAGATAGAAAGTTCTGGTCCTTCGTGCCTCCGGTTAAGGCGAATATTCCCTCTATTGAGGATCGAGTGAAAGCGCAAAATGCCGTCGATTACTTTGTGATGGCGAAGCTCGATGAACTTGGTTTGGAATTATCGCCAGAAGCTAGTCGCCGCACGCTAATTCGGCGGCTGTTTTTAGATTTGCTTGGCTTACCACCAACTCCAGCAGAGATCGCGGCATTTGAATCGGATACCCGACCGGATGCGTATGAGCGATTAGTAGAGAAGCTGCTTGCATCTCCGGAGTACGGAGCGCGATGGGGTGGATATTGGCTCGATTTGGCAGGCTATGCAGATAGCGAAGGGTTACAGGAAAGTGACCGCTTCAGACCCTCTGCGTATCGTTACAGAGACTATGTCATCAGCAGCTTTAACCGCGACAAATCATATGCCCGATTCGTAATGGAACAGCTGGCTGGGGATGAACTAGCTGATTACACCGATCCGGAAAATGTGAGCCAACAGGTGTACGAGAATGTTATCGCCACGGGTTTTATGCGCATGACCATTGACGGGACGTTCGCTGGCATCACCGGATTCGTACCTGATCGCCTGGTTGTCATTGGTGATCTGCTGCAGGTGTATACATCAAGCATGCTCGGATTGACTATGAAGTGTGCTAAGTGCCACACACATAAATTCGATCCGATCCCACAAAGAGATTACTATCGTCTGGCTGCGATATTCAAAGGCGCACTCGATGAGAACGACTGGCTAATTCCAATACGCGAAGGAGCTGAACCCGGTCAGCGGGACCGGTTTATGACTCTGGCTCCAGCGGAAGAGCGTAGAGCATGGCAATCCGAGCACGACAGGATCGACAATGAAATCTCAAAGCTGGAAGGTGAATTGGAGTCGCTAAGACAAACAACGATCGAGCGACTTGAGAAAGAGCGACTCGAGAAGTTACCCGAAGTTATCCGAGGTGATGTAGCGGTAGCATTAGAGACTGTTGACGAAGAGCGATCTGAAATCCAAAAATTCCTAGCTGAGAAATTTGCGGAAACGATTAATGTCGATCCAGCAAGACTCGCCGAAGTCGACGACGGTTTTAAAAAGGTACAAGAGTCCACCACAAGCCAGATCAAATCACTTAACGGTAGCCGCCCGGAAGAATTACTCGTCCGCGCTCTCTGGGACAGGGGTGAACCGTCACCGACCTATATCCTCAAACGAGGAAACTATCTGACTCCTGGACGTCCTGTTGGTCCAGGCGTGCCATCGGTATTGGTACCGGATAACCGGCCATTGCAGGTGCAACCGGGCTTCGAAGGATCCCCGGGAACGGGCCGTAGACTGGCACTTGCGAATTGGATGGTGCAGGAGGATCATCCGCTTACCGCTCGCGTGATGGTAAATCGTATTTGGCGATACCACTTTGGACAGGGCATCGTTAGAACGCTTGATGACTTCGGAATAGCTGGCGCGAGACCAACGCATCAAGAATTGCTTGACTGGCTGGCGGTCGAGTTTATGGAGCATGGCTGGAGCATTAAACACATGCATCGCTTGATGCTCTTGTCTGCTACATTTCGCCAACAATCGCTGGTCAATGACGAGCACCTTGATAAAGACCCGGAGAATCTTTATCTGGCAAGGATGTCGATTCGCCGACTGGATGCGGAATCGCTACGCGACAGCCTGCTGGCCGTGTCCGGTTTATTGAAGCATGAACCATTCGGAAAACCAGACTCGGTTACTCGTCGTGCAGATGGTTTGGTAACGTCGAATGAGCAAAACGGTGGCTGGCGCAGAAGTATCTTCGTGATGAAGCGACGGTCGGAGATTCCAACGATCCTCGCTAATTTCGACCGACCCCGTATGAGTCCGAACTGTATCGACCGTGTCACATCAACCGTTGCACCACAAGCCTTGCAGTTGTTAAACAATGCACAGGTAAAGTCGTGGGCAGAGTCGTTTGCGGCCCGTGTTATTAGCGAAGGTGGGAGTACGGACACGGAACGAATTAGCTATGCCTGCGTTTTGGCAACATCCTATAAACCGGTTGCAATGGAACTAGAGATTGCACAGCAAACCATAGAAAAGTTGCGCGTTGCATGGAAAACAGCCGCGCCGGATATGAGTGACGAAGAGTTAACAGCAAAGATATACACAAATCTGTGCCATGCGTTATTTAACTCTGCTAGCTTTGTATACGTAGACTGACCACTCAGGCCTACAGGTCCAATACCATGACGAAACAGCCACACAATTCAGACGCAAATCGCTCGATTACTCGACGAAACTGGTTTGATAGAACAGCCACTGGACTAAAAGCCGCAGCACTTGCTTCGCTGCTTAAGGAAGACGTCTATGGCGAGCCTCGTCGCGTGTTTGATTTTAAGCCTCGGGATACTCACTTTGAGCCGAAAGCTAAATCGGTTATTCATTTGTTCATGAACGGCGGCCCAAGCCAGATGGACTTATTCGAGCCGAAGTCAGAGCTGGAACGACTGCATGGTAAGTCTTACTTTGAAAAGATTGCCGGCGAAGTTGAAAATCCAACCGCAGCTGGTTCTTTGCTTAGAGCGCCGTATGGATTTTCACAACATGGAGAGTCCGGAGCACATGTCAGTGAGTTAATGCCTCATCTGGCGACGGTCGTGGATGAAATTGCGTTCATCAAAGGTATGTTTACTACCAATCTGACACATGAACCGGCCTTATTTAAGATCCATAGTGGTCAGGAACGGCCAGGATTGCCTTCGCTAGGTGCATGGGTGACATACGGTCTTGGCAGCGAAAACCAAAATCTACCTGCATACATCGTGTTGGATGATCCGCCGGGCTGCCGGTAAATCAAACTCAGAGCTGGCAGTCCGGATTCCTGCCGCGCGTGTATCAAGGTACTCGCTTTCGCAGTACGGGCGCACCGGTACTGAATCTTCAACGCGAATACGATGAACCAGATAACATCACGGAATTGGAACGACAGCTGATTTCCCGATTGGACAAAGTTCATCGTAGTAAACGCAAAGGCCAACTGGAGCTTGACGCTCGGATTGCCAGTTAGAGTTGGCAGCTCGTATGCAACTTGCCACATCCGATGCACTGGATCTGAGCCAGGAATCACAAGAGACGCTGGACATGTACGGTATTGGCGAAGGTACTGCTGATTCATATGGTCGCCGTTGTCTGTATGCACGCCGTCTGGTCGAACGTGGTGTGAGATTTGTGCAGCTATTTATCAATTTCCAGATTTGGGACAATCACACCGGGATCGCTGCGGGCTTAAAGAATTGTTGCGACCGTACCGATCAACCGGTTTCCGCATTAATTCGCGATCTGAAGCAACGTGGATTACTGGATGATACGCTCGTCGTATGGGGTGGTGAATTCGGTCGCCTGCCGATTGCACAATTACCTGCTGACAAAAACGAAAAGAATGCCGGTCGCGACCATAACAAGAATGCGATGGTTTCGTTTATGGCCGGTGGCGGAATCAAAGGTGGTATTTCATACGGTGCAACCGATGAACTTGGATTTGCTGCTGCTGGAAGATCGCGTAGGCGTACGGATTGGCACGCAACGATTCTTCATTTACTCGGCATGCACCATGAAGAGCTTTTCTTCGAACGTAACGGGCTAAAGGAACGACTGACGTCGGTGAATCCGGCACGAGTCGTTCGCGAGATTCTGGCCTAACGTGACGCATGCCAAGTTCTCAAGATCAAAATGATCAAAGGGCAATTAGGAATAGTCAGGGATTAATCATGGCACATCGCCGTACGCTCACGTTTTTACTCGTTTGTGCCGTTTCGTGTTTTATTCAAAGCGAGTCTTTTGCCGCATGGACGGTGAAAGTCGAAGCTGGAAAATACGATCGTCTGGATGGTCCGGTAGCGGTCGAATTGCCATCGCATAAATTGGCGAAGCATCCGATGGTTCTTACATCCAAAGAATCGAATCAGGAAATTCCTGTCCAGATTGATGTAAGTTCCGACAAACCAAAACTGTACTTTATGCTGGACGAACCGCTGTATAAAATAATTCGCGAGAGTACACTCTTCGACTCGTGGATGGTGTGGTTGATCAGGCACCCGCGGTAAAGGCGGTTACAGACGATCAAGGAGTTGTGTTAAAGGTCGGTGACAATGAGGTGCTGAGATATAACACGGCGGTCATTGAGTGTCCGGATAAAACGCAGCCACATATGCACGCAGTGGATTCATTCATCCGATTCGTGATCCAGCGGGCAACGTCTTGACCGATGGTTTTCCGCCAGATCATCTACACCAGCACGGTCTGTTCATGGCATGGAAGCGAACGATGTTTGACGGCCAGGAATATAACTTTTGGGAGCAAACTCCGGAGAATCGTGCTCAAATCCGACATGCTGATTCGACCGGTGCGGTAAGCGGACCGGTGTTTGGTGAGATCGGTGCTGTATTAGGCCACGATATTAAACTCGAAGACGGCCAGGTAAAACGAATTGCAAATGAACGATGGCACATGCGAGCCTACAAGCTCGACAAATATTTTCTGGTGGATTTCCGAATTGGATATATCAATCGAACTGAGAAGCCCATACAGATAGCGAAAGTTCACTATGGCGGCTTTGCGATTCGCGGCCGTCGCAGCTGGTTTGAAAGTGGAGACAGCGACTTTCTAACGAGTGAGGGCAAGACTCGGGCAAACGGAAATCACAGTCGACCAAATTGGGTTGAAATCCACGGTGCAGTTCCCGGCGGTCACGGCGGAATTGCAATTATGAGTGATCCGGATAACTTTCGACATCCGCAACCGGTCCGACTGCATCCGAGTAAACCGTATTTCTGTTTTGCACCGATGGCTACAGAAGCTTTTTCCATTGAATCCGGTAAAGCGCACTTATCAAAGTACCGGCTACTCATTCATAACGGCGAGCCGAACAAGGATCGTTCAGAAGCCGCGTGGAAAAATTATGCAGAACCAATTACGGCAACGTTGAGCAAGTAATGCATTGGCGATAGCTAGTGACTGCGTACGGCGTCATATACTTCAGCAGAGATCTCTTCCACGCCTCGATCAGATGCAATGATCCGCGAATCACGATCTACGAGCATCATTCGTGGAATGAACTGTACGTCGTAGTCCAGCGCTTTCTGCCATGCTTCGGGGCCAACAACGCTCTTCCACGGTAGTTCGTGAGCATCCTCAAAAGGTTTAACCGGATCTAGTTTCTGATCCATGCATACGCCGACCACGAGAAACCCATCGTGTTGCAGATCTTCGTATAGCTTTTTAAGTTTCGGCTGTTCGGCTCTGCATGGACCGCACCAGGTTGCCCAAAAGTCGATAAGCACAACTTGCCCGGCGTAGTCTTCCCAATTAACAGATTGTGCATCAACGGTTTTGCCATTAAGCGTGAAGGTCTGGCCAATGAACTCAGACCCCGGTGGTTGCGAACAGCCGGAGATGAGCATGGACAGCAACCCGGCAGCCAGCAGCCTGCGAAGAAAGCGAATGGATTGCATGGAACTCTCTCAGCGAGACTATGGATTAAAGGTGTGTAGTAACACGGTGCCCTTGTAGATATCGTATGCCTGATATGCCGTGATCGGCCGCCGGGATGGCGATTGATTGATCCACTGAATCTCCTCAGTGCTTGCGATGACAAAGCCGGTGTTGCCATCTTGTTTTGCAGCAGCAACCAATGCGGTTCGCTCAAAAAGACGCCCTAGCAGTACGGGCTCCACAGACTCAAATCCGGCGTCATGGATCTTTCGCTCGCATCGGTCCGCATCAATTCTTTGTGGTTCTGTTAGTTGATCTATGGCTAGTTCGTAAATGTCATCGTGCTCTGCATGCATGCCGGCGAAATAGGCATAGGCTTCGTCATTACTAAGGTCACATAAATCCTCGCTAATGGCGAATGTCATGGCTCCGGCAATTCCAATGTTTTCATAAACCATTTCACCCATTTCGTATCGGAATCGAATCAGATGATTTGTAATGGGATCGTCAAAGCCGGGCCAGAAGCATGTGCGAGATTCAAGCGTCTCAAGAAGCTGCGGGGGAAAGCCAAGTTGAGTAGGCTCCGATAAAAACAGGACAAGTTGGCTCTCGGCGATGGCCGTCTCTGTGACCAAAGACGGGTCTAGTCTGGATTCAATTCCTAACTCCTGCGCATATTGAATGACACGCAGTCTGGAGATCGGTTGTGAGGCCATTTCAATCAGATGAGCTTCACCATCAGCTTCACCGAGTCGGGCCAGTGCGGCAGCAGCTTCTGTTTGTACTCGGCGGTGAGTAAGGCCCATTGCCTGATAGAGTGCCGGCGTGCTGGACTCATCGCTAATCAGCGATATGGAATCGCATAACGAAACAGCCAAAGCAACGGCTTGCTCGACTTGTTGTGCGACATCATGCATGTCATCCGGATTCGCCTGAGTCTCTGACAGGACGTCGAGCTGTTTCACAATGGTAGAGAGCATCATGTTCAGCTGCTGTACCATGTCACTGGCAGGATGAGTTGGCAGATGCTCGTTGCGTGTAGCAAAACTTGCCAGATCCAGAATACTGGCAGCGGTGGTTGGATTGCTGATGCCGTCAAGAAGCGCGGGGAAGATCAATTCCCATTCAAGGTCTGCATTTTGGATGAGCGGTGCAAGTGCTGTGCCTACCTGCAATTCGTCTACCGGCGGGTCGGTTGTTATCACTTCGACAACGGCCTGTAGATCCTCCTGAAAAGCCCGCTTTGTGAGAAATTGAATTAACTGATTGCGAGATTTGCTCGTCGCACCTAAGTGGGCATAGAGACTTGTAAACAAATCCGTTCGAAACGTGCATTCCCATGCTGGCTGAGAGGCAAGGCGTGAGAGAATCTGATCTACCAGCCAATCCCAATATTGATGGTGTTCGGGTGCTAATGGTGGCGAGATTGCACATAGGGAGTCCATCAACTCCTCTATTTCACTTTCATCACAAAGTGTGAGCCACGTTTCTGCAGCGACTGGCCAGGGAGTGCTTCCGGGCTGAGCGAGGAATCCGAGAATGGCCTGAATATCAGGGTTTGGCATAGCTGTTACGGTTTAACGGCTGTTGGAGTTTAACGGCAAATTCCAGACTTACTGGCTTTCCATCTGCTCTATATATTGTCGCAGACGTTCCACTTCGTCAGTAACATCCTTCAACTTAAGCATATTCTCTACTCGCTTAAGTAGTTCTACCTGGTTGACCGGTTTTGATAAGAAATCATCTGTTCCGGCCTTAACAGCACGTTCGATGTCACCGATCTCGTTAAGTGCCGTCACCATGAGAACCATGATGCGTCGCTTTTCCGGATCATCCTTAAGAATCTTACAAACTTCAAATCCACTCAGGCGTGGCATCATCACATCAAGCAGAATCAGATCCGGCCCAAAGCTTTCCACCTTGTCCAGGGTATCCTGACCATCCGTTGCAAACTCAATTTCGCAATCCAACTGTGCCAGATACGCTTCCAACAACTCGCAGTTTGCAGCGTTATCATCGGCGATAAGTACGCGATTTGTGTCAGACATATATAAACCAGTTAATCATCAATGTTTTTCACAAAGAGAAATCACTTCACTGTGACTTTCTCATATTACACCAAATCTGCCGGAACTGGGAATTGCTCGCACAGCTCACTAACATCCAGACGAATCTTGTTGTGTAATTCGCTATCTTCAACAGCCTTAAGTGATTCGACAATCCAGTTTCCAACAAGCTTCATTTCTTCGGTTCCCATTCCCCTGGATGTGAGAGCCGGGGTTCCGATGCGAATACCCGACGGATCTACCGGTTTTCGTTGGTCGTAAGGAATCATGTTTTTGTTTACGGTGATGCCACATGCATCGAGTACATCTTCAGCTGTGGCGCCACCGGTACCGACGGACGTTACGTCGACCAACATCAGGTGATTATCGGTTCCACCACTTACAAGTGACATGCCACCGGCTGTCAGTGTTTCAGCCAGCACCCGTGCATTGTCGACGACGTCTTTTGCATATTGCTTGAAGTCATCTTTGAGTGCCTCACCAAAGCAAACTGCCTTACCGGCAATGACGTGCATCAGTGGGCCGCCCTGCAGTCCGGGGAAGACGCTGCGGTTAACGATTTTTTCGTGATCTGAACCACAGAGGACCATTCCACCACGCGGTCCACGCAGAGTCTTATGTGTGGTGGTTGTAACAAAATCGGCCACGCCTACCGGGTTATTGTGGACGCCACCGGCTACAAGGCCGGCATAGTGAGCCATATCTACAAACAACATCGCTCCCACATCATCGGCAATTTCCTTAAAGCGAGGATGATCGATTTCTCGCGGATAGGCGCTTGCTCCAGCCACAATCAGTTTGGGTTTATGCTCGCGTGCCAGCCCGGCGAGACGATCAAAGTCAATTCGATGCGTCTGCTCATCAACGCCGTATCCGACGAAGTCATAGAGTATGCCCGAGATATTCAAGTGCATTCCATGCGTTAAGTGGCCACCGTGAGCCAGGTCCATGCCCAGGACTTTGTCGCCGGGCTTCAAGACGCTCAGGTAAACGGACATGTTTGCCTGTGATCCAGAATGCGGTTGGACGTTCGCGCATTCTGCGCCAAACAGGTCTTTAGCTCGCTGAATTGCCAGAGATTCTGCTGTGTCGACATGGACACAACCACCGTAATATCGTCGCCCCGGATAACCCTCGGCGTATTTGTTCGTAAGGACACTTCCCTGAGCTTCCATTACCGCGCGACTGGTGTAGTTTTCACTGGCGATTAATTCCAGCCCGTCACGCTGACGCTCCTGCTCTGCAGCAATTGACGCGTATAACTCGGGATCCTGTGCCTTTAATTGGCTCATTTCAAATAATTCCTGCGGTTTTTGACTTTGCACCGACTGGGCCAAATGCCTCTTGTTGGGTGCATTGTGGAAAGCAATTGCGAAATGTGCAAGCCTACATGACTCAGGTCTTATGACATCAGACTACTGACTATCCGCCTATTTGACTTTTAGTGTTTGGTGTACATTGCAATCTATAGAAAGAAGCAAAGATTAAAGACCATTTAGCAGTTTGAATCGACACATATGAGTAGTGATCCGACGGCCAGCGAGAGTTTCATTGAACAATTTGGGTTAATGAAGCTCTCCGACGTGATGATGAAGGCTCTTGAACGAGCTGGGTATGAAGAACCATCCCCTGTACAGTCCGGTGTTATTCCGAAAGCACTAGATGGTTTGGATGTTATTGGACAGGCACGTACTGGTACGGGAAAGACGGCGGCATTTGCCATTCCGGTTCTCGAGCAACTTGCTGATCCTGAAGAGATCCACGAGCCGCAAGCCATCGTGCTCGTGCCAACACGCGAGTTGTCACTACAGGTTCGTGACGAGTTTCGAAAACTGGCACATGGTCAGGGAATAACAATCGAGGCGATCTACGGAGGGGTGTCGATCAAGGATCAGATCGATAAGCTCAAGCGCGGTGTACAAGTTGTCATTGGGACTCCCGGTCGTGTTATCGATCACATCCAGCGTGGCACACTCGACCTTCGCCAGATTTGGTGCACGATATTGGATGAAGCTGACCGAATGCTTGACATCGGATTTCGCCCGGACATCGAAAAAATCCTGCGGCGTTGTGAACGAAGTGATCGCCAGACGCTCCTATTAAGTGCAACGATGCCACCGCCGATTCAGGCATTGGCTGAGCAGTATATGTACGAGCCAACCCTGCTTAACTTTTCTTCCCAACATGTTTCAGGCGATACGATTGACCAATGCCACTTCACAATTGCGGAAGAGCACAAGTTTGATCTCTTGCTCAAGTTGATTGAACGTGAAGATCCGACGCAGGCAATTGTGTTTTGTCGGACGAAGCGACGTACCGATCAGGTAAACCGGAAACTCAGCCGCGTATTTGAGGATGCGGGTGCTATTCACGGTGATATGACTCAGGCAGCCCGAAATAAGGTAATGCAGGAATTCCGCGGCGAACGCCTTCGTTTCCTTGTGGCAACCGACGTGATTGGTCGTGGAATTGATGTGTCCAGTATCTCGCACATAATTAATTACGACACGCCACGGGACTGTGATGACTATGTACACCGAATTGGTCGTACCGGTCGCATGGGCGCCGAAGGTGTTGCGTATACTTTTGTTAGCCGCGAGGAGCGTAACTTTCTTTCGGCGATTGAACATCGTATCAACAGAGAATTGACGCGGGATAAAATAGAAGGCTATGAGCCGACCGAAGATCAGGCTCCGCCTCCTGCACCACCAGAATCACTGATGAAACGACCCAAGAAAAAGTATCATCGTGGAATCTAGCCACGGAGCTTCGTTTTCTGATGATCCGATTTGTAATCCTCTTTTCACTTTTATTGCTGTCGATCGGCTGTGGCGGTGAAACAACGAGCGAGCCAAACGGCGGTGTCTCTAAAGCAGACGCGGAAGCTGCGGCTGAACAGCTATTAAACGTCATTGGCAATGACGAGTCCGCATCATCAAATCCCAATGAATCGCGTGATGCTTCAAGCACAGAGCCGGGAAACGATCCGCAGATTGAGCCCTCTGACCCGCCGGAACCTCAGTTCAATCCTGATCAGGAACCGCAGCCGATGGACGATGGGTCGGGTGCATTGCCTGTTCGAGTCGCGGGCCCTAGACAACAGGCGGAAGAGAATCCGGTGGATCTCGAACGCGTAAAAGCGAATGGAATTCGAGTTCTGGATTTCCATCATTTGCAGCTATTTACTGATCTGCCGCCGTCTGTGGATCTAAGCGAATTACCAAAGGTGTTTGATCAAGCCATTCCACAGTGGTGCGAATACTTCGAAGTGGAGGCTGAATCTGCGAAGGATTGGAAGATTCGAGCGTGTGTCATTAAAGATCGTGCCAGATTCGACAAGGCTGGATTAATCCCGGGACTGCTGCCGGAGTTCAGGCATGGATACAGTTACGGGAACACGGTGTTTCTATTTGAACAGGCAAGCGAATACTACCGGCGGCATTTACTGCTTCACGAAGGCACGCACAATTTCATGCTTACATTCCTCGATGGTGGCGGACCGCCGTGGTACATGGAAGGATTGGCGGAATTGCTTGGAACTCACCGGTGGGTCGATGAAAAACTTACGCTCAATATCATTCCCGGATCCCGCGATGATGTTCCTTATTGGGGCCGGGTGAAAATAGTAAAGGATGATGTAGCTCAGAATCAGGGCCGTATGCTGGAAGATGTGATGCGTTATGGCAGCAACGCACATCTGGACGTGCGACCGTATGGCTGGTGTTGGGCTGCCACAGCAATGCTTGAAAATGATCCCCGCTTTAGCGAGGCATTTCGTAAACGTATTTCACATGTAAGTGAATCGAACGA
This sequence comes from Pirellulaceae bacterium, assembly GCA_045566075.1. GTDB lineage: Bacteria > Planctomycetota > Planctomycetia > Pirellulales > Pirellulaceae > UBA11883. The sequence continues at coordinate 113,498 of JBJLEE010000068.1, forward strand.
AGTTTTCTCGCTCGGATTGATTCAGGCTCTTGGTGATGACTGGCATCTGGCGAGGCAGCAATGGCAGTGGTTTGTGCTCAATATGGATTATGGGTTCGATTTAAAAAGAGAGTCCATTGTGTCCAAGCCAACCAGTTCACTTGATCCGGGTGGCGACTCTGTGACCGTTGACCTGTCAGTTGAACGTGGATGGCAATCTACCGGTCTGCAACTGGCAGCAGGTCAAAAGATAAGGATTACCGCCACAGGTACTTTCGTTATTGCTAAGGAACTTCGTGATGGCGAAGAGCTTGAGTGGCCTTGTACGGCAGATGGTGTAACGTTGCGATACCATAACAAACGCCCGCTCGGTGAACTCCTCGCCGCGGTGGACAACCCAACGGGGAACGGGCTCACGGGTTTGGTAAATGCGGCCAGCGTTGGTGGCAGTAATGAAGTTCATACGGAAGAGGCCGGTGTACTTTACCTGCGTGTGAATGATCATCCGGCTGAATTGCATGACAATCGCGGCACGCTGAGTGTCGTGATCACACCTTAGAGCAGGTGGTGTCATGACCGACGGCATCTGGCTGCTGACTTATGACATCTGACAACAAGTCGCTATAATTCGGGTGTTCACAACCACCCACACTTTTCAGGTCTAAATTGGCTTTGAATATGCGAAGCGTCAGGCATTGTTTCATAGCGATTTTATTTGCACTCGGTGTAAATACGGCCTTTGCGCAACAGGCAACACCAGAAATATCAGAAGTTGCTCAGCAGGAACTGCTCAAGTTGATCGCTCAACTTGGGGATGATGATTTTGACCGGCGCGAACTCGCCCAGCAGAAACTCAAGGAATTGGGACTGGTTGCGTTCGATGCGTTACATGCCGCACGTTACAACGATGACATCGAGATTGCCAAGCGAGCAACCTATCTTGTGCGAAGCATGAAAGTCCGTTGGATTGAGTCCAAGGATCCAACAAGCGTGGCAAAGATTCTTAAGGACTACGGCGAGCAGCACGTTTCCGAGCGACGGATTCGAATTGAACAATTGACGAAGCTCAAGAATGATGAAGGCATCATTCCATTGACGCGGATGGTTCGTTATGAATCGGACACAAAACTCTCCAAGATCGCGGCACTGGGAATCATTCAGTACAACGAACCAGAGGATGCAGGAGATCGCAAACAGCTGGCTGAAACACTAATTAGCATTTGTGGCCCAAGTGCCAGAGTAGGTTCACGTTGGATGGAGGCGTTTGCACAAACGCTGACCGACCCGGTGAATTCACTTGAAATGTGGGACGGACTCAGTGAAAAGGAAGAGCAAACCCTCGCAACATTTCCAAGAGACTCCAGCCGTGAGATCCTTCAACGGATGCTCCGCTGGCAACACGAGTTGATTACCGAACATGGTCAGGCGGATGATGCCAATGTGGTTCTGGTGCGAATGATCAATCTGCTCGACGGCACGCGTCAGACGCTGCTGGATATGGTTGAGTGGATGAGCGACCGTGAACTTTGGGAGGGGATCGAGCAGCTAGCAATTCGCTTCCCGGGCGAATTCCAAAAGTACCCGGATCTTATTTACCGTCTTGCCGAGTCGTTTGTGCGACGGGACATGATGGATGAAGCAAATCAAACCGCTGACCAGGCACTAGAGTTGCAGCTGGATGATGTGCAGATGCACATGGAAACTGCGATCTGGCTGAAGCAACGCATGTTGTATGAATGGTCTATTCGCGAATTCCAGCATGTAATTACCAGTACCGGCATGACGAGTGGCTATCATCTGTGGGCCGTGTTTAATCTCTCCGAACTTCAGCATGACTTGCTCAAGCATGGTGATGCAGCTGAGACGTTGATGCCGTTGGCACTGGCTGCAAATGATGATCAAGATCCTTCATTTCGCACGATCAACGGGTATTTGAAGGACACGTTCAAACGTACTGCGCAGTCTTTGGTTTCCCGGGCAGAGTACTTTCATGCATGCGATTGTGAAGCCAAAGAGGATTATGAAAAACAAAAGGAACATCTCAATAAGGGGTTTGAAGCTGACCCGACCGATGGTGATTTGCTGATTGGAATGTTCCGTTACAAGAAAGCAGATGACGCGTGGAAGGCGAGGGCACGTGATGCAATTACGAAGACAGTAACGGCTCAGTTTGATGAGATTCAGCAACTAGAACAGGAGCATCGAACGGTTGAGGGAGTCAGTCGTAAGGACACAGTGGGTTATGCATTGGCAAGAGTCTGTAATCAATATGCGTGGCTGGTGGGTAATACGTTTGGGGATTTCAATTTGGCGGTGAAGTTGAGTCATCGTTCTTTGGAACTGCGCAAGGATGCACCAGGCTATTTAGATACACTCGGCAGATGTTATTACGCTGCTGATGATCTTGAAAATGCAATCAAGTATCAAAAACAAGCGGTGGAGTTAGATCCGGATTCTGAGCAAATGCGCCGTCAGTTGAAAATGTTTGAGACGGCACTCAAGGAAAAAGAGGCGAATTGATCCGTTTGTTGTTCTTGAACGCGCAGTAACTGACAGCTCAAAAAAACGCTCTTTGAAACATCCCGATAAAACTCCTATAATGGGCGACTTCGATGCGACGGGAATCATGCTGGTCCTGACGGGTTGAATGAAGCTTCTTTTCTTCGATGTGTACAGGACAAGTACGGGAATCATTGCGGTGCTAATAGTTCGGCCTAAAGTTGCAGAGTTGGGATTTCAGTTGTTTAGCCGCGCATTGCATCCCGAACTATTTGAAATTGTCGACACCCGTTCGATCCAGCGGGGTGAGTATCTTGCTCGAATCGATATCACAACTGCAGGGCATCTGGTGACCTTTAACCACAATGGTCTGACGCTCACAGAGGTTGCATGTAGTGAACAACAACCGCTACCACGTCGCCGTCGATTGTTAGCTCATCAGCTTGGTCCGGAGCGATCCGATTCGCATTCATCTCACCATGTGAATTACAGTACGACATTTGAGCTTGAACGAGTGCCGGCAGAAGTTTTCTGGAGTTTTCAGCAGGAACTTAGCCTCGATGGTGAAACCCGTGGAATGCTACAGCACTTTGATAGCCCTGGAAGATGCGGCATGGATTCGGTGAGCTATGTCAATGTAGAGACTCGGCAATCCAGCCTGTTAGTTCAGGCGTTTCACACGTTTCCGGATGACCATGCGATTGTAAAGAGCCAATCGTTGTTTCAGCTGGACTGAATAAAGTCCCGAATCATCCCATTTACGGTATCCGGATCTTCAAGTGGTGCCATATGGCCAGCTCCGGGCACTTCCTGAAATTCACCTTTAGGGAGAGTTACGGCAATTTCCTTCATTTCGCTGGCTCTGGAAATCTGATCCTGTTCACCACAAATGAGCAGCGCCGGCAAATCAAAGTCAGTGAGCAGGCTGCGTGCATCGATTCGTTGAGAGAGCTCAATTTGTGTTTCACTAATGACGACAGGTGATGTGTTGAGGATGACCTTTCTCGTAGACTCAACGAGGTCGGGTTTATCGGAGTATGTAGCATCGGCAAAGAGCTTGGGAATCATACCATCGGCTGCGAGCTGGCTGCCTTCTGTAAGTACTTTGCCCGCCATCAATTGACGTGCCCGTGCCGTAACCTCGTCATCATCCGCAGCGCGAGTATCACACATGATGATGTTGTGTACGCGTGAATAGTGATGAGCGAGGAATTGCCAGCCGACGTATCCACCCATCGACAATCCGCAAAACGTAATCGGCGACCTTATTGCCAGTGCATCCAGGAGTGCTGCAAGATCGTCAGCATGTGTTCGAATGGAAAGAGGCTTGCTGCCCTTAGCGGTGGCACCAAAGCCCCGCAAATCGGGAGCAATGATACGGTAGTCACTGGCCAATCCGCTTAGTTGATATTGCCACATGGAATGGTCCAGTGGAAAACCATGCACTAGCAGCAAGACGGGCTTTTCTCCACCAGTGTCTACATAGGAGATTTTGAAGTCGTCTACGTCTATAGAACAAAGTGGATTGGTCATTCGACTTGCGGTTTTGGTTTTCGCAGCATCATGATGACCGCTAATCCGATGATGCAGAGGGCACCGATGATGTAACAGACGATGGCGGCATTCATGGACTGTTTTAAGGTAATTTGAGCTCGCTGATAATCAGAAGTTTGCGGCGCAAGGAGCTTGAGTTCCTTCACAGTATTCCAGGCTTCATAAAGCTGTAACGGTCCCATGGCGGCGATTAAGTTGTCACCTGTTTCAAGCCCGAGTTGGGATTCATCTTCAATCAGGCTGTGCTGGTAGGCGTGGTAGGATTGCATGCCACCGGTGACGAATGCGGCCAGAGCGATGATGGTCAGGATGCCAAACAAGTATCCTGTCTTGGCTGACCATTCAGCATTTCGTTGGGACGATGTGCCAGCGTCTGTTGGGTTGGAATCTTTGTGGGGCTGCAGATTTTTGATTTCGCGAAATGTTGGTGCGACAACCGTCTCTCCACAGTCATCGCAGGTTAGGTTCTGGCCGGCATCACGTGTCGTGATGATTAGTTCAGAACCGCAATCGCATTGGAGCAGGTACTCAGACATCTAATTCTCGGAAGTGTTTAGTTCAAGAAGCGGGTTGCTTAGTAGTTTATATGGTTTCTACGTGGAATGTAGTTTAGTTGTTTGGTGGTGTAAAAGGCGAACTATGCCGGTGCTGCACTGCCACGGTTAGCCCACCAGGGAAGGCTGATACCACCATCAACCAGCAGAGTGGCGCCGGTCATGTATTCATGCTCCGGATCGCTTAGAAAAAGGATGGCGTCAGCGATTTCGTCGGGATTCCCCAGTCGCCCCATTGGGATTTTTGCTCCGGCTTGCCGAAGCGTTTCCTCGCTGGCAAATTTTCTTTCACCCGGTGTATCAATCCATCCGGGTTGGATCATATTGATTCTCACTTTGTATTCGGCAGCTTCGATAGCAGCAGTTCTTGCCATGTGTTCCAGGGCTGCTTTTGACATGTTGTATGCCATAGCCCTGGGTGCCGGAATGAAAGCATGTGGTGAACTTACAAGGGTGATGATGCCACCATCTCCTTGTTCGATCATTTGTTGTGTTGCTGCACGCATGAGATAAAAAGCACCCCACATGGTAACGTCGACAGTCCGTCGAAAACCCTCCATGTCTGCTTCAAAGTACCGCTCCCGGTCACTGTATGCAGCGTTACTTACAGCGATATCAAGTTTTCCGAAGCGTTCAACCGCAGCTGCGATCAAACCCTCAACACTCGACTGATCAGAAACATCACACTGCACCTTGATTGCCTCGGAACCGGCTTGTTCAATCTCGCGAACGACTTCATCGGCGGCAGATTCACTTGAACGATAGTTTACAACGACCTTGGCACCGCTGCGGCCCATCGCTAATGCTGTACTTCTACCGATTCCAAGGCTAGCTCCGGTTACAACAGCTACTTTGTCGCTTAGATCTACTTTCTGCATGTGAGTCTTCTCTTGTCTTAGGTTAAGAACCAGTGGGTGGTTCGATCAGGTGTGTTGGTTTGTTGTTATGAGTTGAGTAACGCTAGCTATTATTGCGCCAACGAGTGGTCGTGCAAAGTGTCGTGTCTGATGACGTCAGCAATGTCACCGGTGTCATCGCACCGAGGATCCGGATTTAGGCCAGATCGACCGGTCGTAGAATGTGCTCAAATCGTGTGCCGCCCGGGTGCGAGATTGTGATTATTAGCGTTTGTTTTATTTTGATACTAGACCCTGTTTTCGGCGTAGCTAAAATTAAACAGACCTGAGGGTGATTGGCCGGCTTGAACGCCAAGTTGGCGGACGGCTAAAAGCCCTCGCATCGGCTAGACGATTCAATTACGAATCAATAGCGGAAGGTATTTTGGTGATCGTCTCAAAGAAATCGAGTCCTTTATCGTCTTTCTTTGATTAATCACCGACAAGATAATGCTCAAAACGCATCTGCCTAAGTAGGGACCAAATAAGGACGGTCACCGAATTGGCGAGTTGACATTGAGCCTGGGCAAATCAAAACCGAAAATGCCAGGTTCGGACTCGTCGGCATCATGGAAGGAATGCAGAGTAAGAGAGTAAGCGAGTAAGCTGAAGCTTATTGGCAAGTCCGCAAACGAATGTTTGCGGGGGACAGGTCGCCTGATTAGGGACGTAGGCGGGTTGAATGTGGTTAGCGAATATGAGCTAATTGCAGATTCTTGCCAATGACGGTGTCACCGTTTAATCGAGTGACCGGGAGAGGCAACAGCATACAAGTACGGCTCAGTTGTTATGTGGGCTTTTGGAGAGTTGTGAGGCAACGGACAGGCAACACCCGAAAGACATAAGCAGACAACGGCCAACGCCCGATGATCACGGTCGGGTTCACCGCTTTTGCGGTGAAAATATGAGGGCACGGGA
>JBJLEE010000069.1:0-83573 GCA_045566075.1 Pirellulaceae bacterium
ATCGCTGTATCCCGGTACGATTTCAAGTCGATCACCGATACTAATGCTCTGTGCGGACTCGTCTAGCAGAACTTCCCCATGTTCGGCGGACTGTCTGGAGACGGTAACTCCGGCGGTGTGGAGCACAATGGGATCGGTGGAACTCATATCGTAAGTTTTTCGTCCTGCATCAATCACAGCTCGTTCTGCAGTTGGCCTGCTGACAACGGTTGCCAGTACAGTCAGCGCCTTTTGCATTCCTTCAATTTTGCATTCTGTTTCATAGAATTGATCCATCATAATCACACCGCCGCATTGTAATTCTGTCACAGCAGGATGCTTGCGGCTGATCAGGTAAGAACCGGTTCCGCCACAGGAGACGATTTCACACGGGATTCCCGAGGTTTTTATAGCTTCAGCGCTGTTGCCAAGGATGTCTAACGCGGCATTAATTTGTTGTTCTTTTTCCGTTTCGTCTGCAATGCAAAGCAGATGGCCTTCATATCCCATAATGCCGGCAAATTGCACCCCTGGTGCTGCATGAATTGCACTTGCAAGTGCCAAGGTCGGCTCGCCCGGTTCAATTCCCACTCGATCAAGTCCGATGTTTATTTCGATGATAGCCCGACATTCGGTACCTTCCTGTTGCATGATCTCACTCATGGTGGTGAGTTGATCGATATGATCAATGCAGACAATTGGATCGGCGATCTTTGTGAGCGTTGCTAATCGGCGGAGTTTCTTTTCCCCGACAATCAGGTTTGCAATCAGAATATCGGTGACGCCTTCGCGTGCCATGACTTCGGCTTCACCGAGTTTGGCACAGGTTACTCCGATTGCACCTGCATCAATTAGTTTTCGGGCGATGATCGGAGACTTATATGCTTTACTGTGAGGTCTCCATTGGATGTTGTATTCTGCAAGATTGGCAGCAACGACCTTGATATTAGCTTCCATTGCATCGAGATCGAGGCACAGTACAGGTGTATCAAGATCTTCTTTTGAAATATCTGCCGACGGTTCTGTTGGCACACTCAAGTCGATTGCCATAGCGATTAGCCTCCTCCAAATGCCGGGACAAAATGAACTTCATTTCCCGGTTGTACTTTTGCAATGAGTCCGCGGGATGTCATGACACTGTCTATTGAAACCTGAAGTCCCGATCTCAGATTATCACCATCACAAAGTCGTTGTTGGATACCTGGAAACTGTTGTTCCAGTTGTTCGACGACTTGCCGAATGTTGCTGGCGTCCACCTCGACTGAGGTAACGCCACCAGTCATTTCCTTCAACTGTGCCGGTATGAAAACAGTAACCATTTAAGTGGTTAAGCCTCAGCGGATTCGGTTTGTAACTGTTTCCACAATACAGGTGGCGACATGGGAAGTTGTTCCATGCGAGTGCCAGTGGCATTGTAGATAGCATTTGCCAACGCAGCAGGAGGTGGGACGATTGGCGTTTCACCAACACCACGAACACCATATGGGTGATCCGGATTTGCTGCTTCGACAATGATGGTATCGATCATCGGCAAGTCCAGCATCGTAGGCATACGATAGTCCAGGAAGCTGGCATTAGCAACGGTATCGTTGTCATGGTAGAAGTACTCTTCATTGAGTGCCCAACCAATCCCCTGAACCGTACCACCTTGCAGTTGACCTTCAACGTAACTTGGGTGCACAGCTTTGCCGGCATCCTGAATGGTTGTGTACCGCAACACGGTCACTTTACCAGTTTCCGGATCGACCTCGACATCCGCAACATGAACTCCGAATCCATTGGTTGGATTCTCAGGAGATACAGCAGCCCGAGCGACGAGTGGTTCGCCGTGCTTAAACAACTGTGCTGCAAGTTCCTTAAATGTCTTGGACTCATCGTTATGAGTAAAGCGACCATCACTTTCCAGAGTGACTTCATCGGGACTACAGTCCCACACTTCTTCAGCAGCTCGTGAAATCATTTGAGTCTGTAGATCACGTCCGGCATTATAGGCAGCGAGTCCGGTGGCGAATGTCACTCGGCTACCACCGGTTACGTCGGTGTATCCAACGCTGTCGGTATCACCAACCATTGGATTGACATCATCAGATGTAATTCCGAGTACTTCAGCCAATTGCATCGCCAGAGATGTGCGGCTGCCACCAATATCCGTCGAACCTTCCAGCAGGTTGACTGTACCATCATGATTGACGGTGACCGTTGCACATGATTTAAGACCGCACCCGAACCAGAAACCTGCTGCGATACCACGACCACGAAGCGGACCTTCAAGTGTGGACTTCCAGTGATCACTGTCTTCCAAAGCGTCCAGGCATTCCACAAGACCCACTGGTGGATATTTTGGACCGTCAACACGCACGGTTCCTTCTTTGGCAGCATTCAACTGTCGGATGCTGAGTGGGCACATACCAATTTGTTTTGCAATTTCATCGACGAGTTGCTCCGTGGCAAAGGCGACTTGCGTTGCTCCTGGTGCTCGATATGCCTGAGTGTTTGGTTTATTGACACACACGTCGTAGCCATCCACCACAGCGTGCTCGATGTCATAGCAGCTAAAGACGCACATGCATCCCGGGCCGATCATACCGCCGGGATATCCGCCGGCGTCATATGCCAGCCATGCTTCACCGGCGACCAGTTTCCCTTCGCTGGTGGCGCCAAGTTTGACTTTCATGTACGAACCGGGGGTCGGTCCGGTTGCTTCGAAAACATCCGCACGGGTCATGCTAATTTTAACCGGGCGTCCGGAGAGTTTACTGAGCATACCTACGATTGGTTCGAGATAGACGGCGATCTTGCCACCGAAGCCGCCACCAATTTCACATGGCGTGACGACTACATCACTGATTGGAATCTGCAGAACTTCGGCTGTTTGCTGGCGAGCAGAAAATGAACCCTGCGTTGCAGTCCAGATACGCAGTCGGCCATCTTCATTCCAGTCACCAACGGATGCATGTGGTTCGATATAGCCCTGATGTACCGAAGCCGTTTTAAATTCGCGTTCTACAACAATGTCACATTGTGCAAAGCCATCTTCGATGTTGCCTTTTTCGAAGTGCATGTGAGTGCAGATATTGCTCGGGTTTTCTGACTTAGCGCCCATGCTGTCGGTATGCAAGTCTTCATGCAGCAGTGGTGCATCGTCTTGCATCGCGTCGAGGACCCATGTGACAGAAGGCAATTCTTCATACTCGACGACAATTTTCTTAGCAGCCTCTTCAGCAACGTGTATGTCGACAGCAGCCACCGCAGCAACGGCGTGTCCTTTATAGAGAACTTTATCCTGAGCCAGTACATTTCCGCTGAGGTACTTGAGATTTACAGCGCCTTCGCCAAGGTCAGCAACCTTGTCGCCGACATCCGGCATGTCAGCGCTGGTGATAACCGCGTGTACACCGGGAGTTGTCTTAGCAGCACTGGTATCGATGGACTTGATGCGGCCGTGGGCAATCGGGCTGCGCAAAATGAAACCGCGGAGCATGCCTGGTAATTGCACATCTGCTGTGTAGACGGCTTTGCCGGTTACTTTGTCAGCACCGTCGTGTCTTACCGGCCTAGTTCCGAGAACTCGGTACTCTCCATTACCGTTATTCTTGATCACGTTTGGATCTCCTCGTTATGACTCAGACTCTCATTTTTTGAGAGCATGTTGTTGTTTATTGCCTTAGTTTGATTCCGCCATGCGTGCACCGGCATCCTGGACGGCACGGACGATCTTGTCATAGCCGGTACATCTGCAGAGGTTTCCTGCAAGGTTGTATCGAATGGTGTGTTCACAGGCGTCGGGGTTTTTCTCAAGCAACGCCTTGGAGGCAACCAGAAAGCCTGGAGTGCAAATGCCACATTGCAAAGCGGCACCTTCCAGAAAACACTCCTGAACGGGATGCAATTCATTGCGATCGGCGATTCCCTCGACAGTTTCTACTTCTGCCCCTTCGACTTCCACACCCAAAACGAGACAACTATCTACCGGTCGGCCGTTGAGGATTACGGTACATGCACCGCAGTTACCGTTATTACAACCTTCCTTGGAACCAGTTAATCCCAGATTGTCCCGAAGGACTTCCAGAAGACTCTCGTGTGGAGCACAGAGGAATTCCTTTGGCTCACCGTTTATCGTTGTTGAAACGTGCCTTTTATTCGCCACGTGATTTTTCCTTATTTAAGGTTGGTCTCACTTAAGGAGACCGCAGTGTTGTATTTTGTGTACTTGTTGTATTTGGCTGCGTTGACGGTTTAGCCGTCTTTCTGGATTCGAGCGAGAGCAGTTGCAAGCGTTCGCTTAACAAGTACTCCGACTAGATTGACTCGGTACTCCACGGTGCCTCGCATGTCATCAATTGGACTGGCGACACTCTTTGCTAGTTCACCAGCTTGAGCGAAGTTTTCCTCTGTCGGCGCTTTGCCAACGAGAAACTCGCTTGCTTCCTGTGCGAATTGCGGTGTAGCAGCAACGGCCGACAGGGCAATTCGCGCGGCTGCAATGTTGCCTTCGTCCCCGAGCTTAATCCATGATGCGGCACCGGCAACGGCGATATCCATCTCGTTGCGAGGAATGAACCGTTCATAAGCAGAGCTTTCTGAATCGGAAACCGCTGGCAACTTAAGTGTCACGAGCAACTCGCCGGCCTCCAGAACATTTCGACCTGGCGCCGTACAGAAATCCTGAGCAGCAACTTCACGACTGCCGGACGGTCCTTCAATAAGGCACGTCGCATTATGTGCGATTAATGAAGGGATGGTGTCCGCTGCTGGGGATGAGTTGCATAAATTCCCACCGACACTGGCACGTGATTGAATCTGCCAACCGCCAACAATGTGGGCGGAGTCAGCGAGTGCCGGATATGCGGCAGCAACGTCGGGCGTTTCGTAAACGTCGCAGCACGGAGTGCTCGCTCCCAGCGTTAGACCATTTTCACTACAAAGATCAAGAGCGGTTAACTCTGGGATCTTCTTTACGTCAATGACAATTTCTGCGTCTCGCAATCCCTCTCGCAGTTGTACGATAATGTCTGTGCCGCCGGCCAGGACCTTGGCGTTGTCCCCATGCTGCCCTAGCAGTGCCGTTGCCTCTTGAATCGTAGAGGGTGATGCATAATCAAATGGCTTCAAGGTATCTATCTCTCTCGATTTATATGATTGACGTCGATTCGGTTTTAAATATGAACTCTAAAAAGCGATCAACGTCGTATACGATGTGGTGGTTAAGTGTCTTAACCCGCTCGGTATTATATCAACATCAACCGCACATCGACATAATACGGTGTAGATCACACCCGAAAGATCTTTGTCGACTTTCAGCACGATGAACTTGAAATCATTTCTCCCACGGACGTACACCCATGGAACTTTTTCTCATTCGACATGGAGAGTCAGAGAATAACTGGCGTCCCACTCGCGAACGCGTTGAAGATGCGCTGTTATCTGAGACCGGTCAAAAGCAGGTTAATTGTCTAGGCAAGTGGATGGCAACACTTGGTCTGAATGACATATACACGAGTCCTTTTCGTCGCACACTTCAGACAACGCAGGCAATTATCGACCACATTGAGCTGACACCGAAGATCTACATCGACTTACACGAAAAAGGCGGTTGTATCTCAGGTGTGGATCGCGGATCTTTTAAAGGTTGCACCGGAATAACACGAGGTGAAATCGAAAATGAGTTTCCGGATTATGGGATTCCAGATGACTTAGATGACCTTGGATGGTGGAAAAATAAACCACTTGAGACTGAGGATCAGTTGCTTGAGCGTGCTGAACGGATTGTCGAATTTACTTGTGAGCAGTTTCTTGCGTCAGAAAAGAAGGTTGCCTATGTGATGCATGCTGACTTGAAACGCTTTCTACTGGCTTTTTGGTTGCAGAAACCAGAGATTCGAACGGACGCATGGGGAAAGCTGTTTAATACCGGCGTAACAAAACTAACGATTGAACACCGGCGTGTTAAGCTGGACATGTTCAATAGTGTTGGGCATTTGCCGGGTGATTTGATCACACCCGTCGGCGAAGTTCAGTCGCTTCTATAGTCCTGATAGTTCGGCGTGTCTGTACACAATTAAAAGTAGGTATCAAAAGCGATAAGCAGCCGCTTTTCATGTTGGTTTTTCTTTGTATTCCCTATTTTAACAGCATCCCCGCTCATGGGTGGAATGGAGATCGCAGCGCAATTTAATTGACACATTTTTTGATCTTCAAGAAGATAAAAGCACGCCACGGTGAATAATTCCATTGGCGCACAGGTGTTTTGCCTTTGTATGCAGACAACGTAAATCAAAACTCATATGGTTTTCGCCTAATGAGGGAATATAGCGATCCCGGAATTTGTCGATTCTTTATATATAGTCGATTCTTTATATAAGAGATCGCACTGAAAATTGATTGAATTATTACTAAGCATAGGATGAGAGCGCGCTAGCAATATGGTCTTGGCTGATCATGAACGCGACGAATTGTTGAACGACTATATTGACGGTCGTTTAGCTGAGTCTGAACGCCAGCAGGTAGAAAGCCTGCTGGCGCAAGACGATGCATTGCGCGCGGAGTTGGAACGATATCAATTAATTTCCAGAGCCATCCGTACAGCACCAACTACAAGCCCGGGGCGTTCGTTTGCTGCAGAAGTCGTCGCTAAGTCCGGAGTCAGCATTGAATTATCTACTCAGGTAGCAAATGCCAGATTTTATAAAGTTGCTGCCAGTGTCGCTGCTGTCGCCGCAACATTACTGCTGGCGTGGATTGTTTTTCAGGTGAACCAAACGGACGACGCAACGTTGGTGTCTCCACAACTCGCAGATTCTACAAGTGATGGAGTGGGCGACTCCTCTGATTTGCTGAATAATGCGGGCGTCACCGTTGCTGACAATCATCCTGGAATATCACAACAATCAGTTGACCAGGAGAATCAACAAGACAATGTTGCGGTTAATTCCACGGATAATCCGCAGCCATCACCGAATGACCCGACGCCCAGCGATGGTGTGGATAACGCGGTGCCAAGTACACAAGATCTTGTAAACATGAATCTGCTGAAGAATCAGCGGTTCTTATTTGTGATGGAGATAGGGCTGAGTCCCACCGGCTCCAAGAACGACACAGTCAAGGAAATACTGATGACCCACGGCATCATGTTCGACAAAGGTGTTGCTGTGGATCGCGAGGTTGAAGAGGATTTACTGGAGAGTCGGTTCCTGCAAGGCATTGCGAGAAAACCCAGCGAGAAGGATGACGCGCTGCAGCAAGTGGAATTGATTTATATGGTCTGTAGTGGCTTACAGGTCGACGAGTCGGCAAGAGAGTTTCATGGTCGGCATGATGAGATCGCTGCTTATCGATTCAATCTAGCGTTCATGAAACCGGAATCGCAATTGTTTGATCATTTACATGATGCAGCCGGGACGCAGTGGGTTAAGGGTGCAGAAGAAAACGCAGATCCGGAGATCGACGACATAGCCAGACGTCGTGAGCAGCTTAAACAAATGAAGGGTAAAGCTGGCAGAGTTCTACTTGAGTTGGTCGCGTTAGCTGGATCTAATCTTGGCGGTTCGACAGCTTTGCTATCAGCTGGTGATGACATACCTGCTCCGCCTCCGGCATCAGCAAAACGTGGGAATGCCAAGACGAATCGAAAGCCCGGACAAATGGTACTTGGCGGAGACTTATTGTGTGAGGTTCTCGTTATCGTCCGGCACATGACAGAAGAAGAAATCAAGCAGCGTGCGGAGAAAGAATAGTAGGCTCTGGCCGATCCTGATCAGATCGCGTCACCTAGCGTATGTTTATCAGCTCTATCTGGTAAATGATGGTCGAACCTCCGGGAATTGCACCCATTGATGTATCTCCGTAACCGAGTTCCGGAGATATGACCAATTCGATCATTCCACCTTCTGCAATTAGCTTCATGCCTTCGTAGAAGCCTACAGGATGATTCTTGTCGCCAACTTCAAATTCGCTGGCAAATCCCATTCGATAGCTATTATCGATTACCGTGCCATCAGTCAGCGACAGTTTAAAGTGTGTCCAGACCTTATCACCGTCGAGCGGGAAGTTACCGGATCCTCTACGAAGTACTTTGTATTTCAAACCAGACTTGGTAGTACTGAATTCAGTGGGAGCATCTGCATCGATACGCAGTGGATCCCACATGTACTCGCGGTCACCACATCCACCGATAGCTATCATGAGCAGTGCAATACTAGCCAAGGCAGATAGTTTCGGGGTCTTATGGAGAAGTGGCACAGTCATTTCGTTCATATTCTGAATTGAGACAGAGTCTTTTATAGATCATCGGTAGAATAATCGTAGAATAAGGATAGGAATTCTGTTTTTAACTGTAATTGGATACGAGAGATGGCCCGCTTTTCGTTCATTTTAATTCTTGGATTTGCTTCAACATTGTTTGCTCAGGATACGGACACCGTACCTGAAAAAGAGTTTTCCGGACCACAGGTTGGTGAGTCGCTACCGGCGCTGGTAGCGTCGGGTGTATTTGATGACTTGGCTGGAAAACCACAGGATCTGATCAAGCAGGGTGAAGGGAAAGTTGCCATCATCATTTTCGTCCACCAATTCACCCGTCCGTCGGTTCAGGTTCTTCGTGGTCTGTCTACTTACGCAGAGAAGAACGCTGAGAAGGTTCACGGATCTATCGTGTTCTTAACTGACGATGTTCCAGAGATGGAAGCCACGCTCGCACGTGCCCGCCGAGCGCTCCCGCCGAAAACAATGACCACGATTTCACCGGACGGGATCGAAGGTCCTGGAAGCTATGGCCTAAATCGAAAAATGACATTGACCGTTTTAGTTGCAAAAGATGGCAAGGTGATAGGAAATCATGCTTTTGTTGCAACAACAGCCCAAACAGATGTCTTGAAGGTCGTTAATCCTATTGCCAAATCGATTGGCCAGCGGCCACCGACATTGGCTCAGTTAGGCATGGTACAGGCCAGACCTGCCCCGGACACCGGCGGCGTCAACGTGCGGGCACTGCTTGGGCCTGTGATTAATAAAATGGCGACTGAAGAGATGGTGAATGAGGCGGCCAAGCGTGCCGAAGCCGTTTTCGCAAAGAATAAAGTTGCAGCTACTCATGTTGCCGGTATTTGTCAGCGAATTATTGATGCTGGTCGTCTTGAGAGCTACGGCACAAAGCGAGCCCAATATTATCTAAAAAAATGGGCTGAGCAGTTTGGTGCTAAGAAAGATAAGGAAGAGTCAAAATAAGGTGATTTAACCGAATTTATCGCCTAATTTATAAATCTCGTGGTGTGCAGGAGTCATGTCAGGCGTTTCCTTCCTTTTACTGCACATATAGCGGTGTTATATTCAAATGTATCGATGTTTTTGAAATCGTGTGATTCCAAAGGTGTGTGTTTTCTCACATTCCGGGAATAAACCTTTGTGGTTTAGGGATCGTAAAGATTAGAAGCGTCGAGATCAGACCCGAGTAAATTCAATAGCGGAATTTAATGCATCAGTAATGCACGGGTAATCCAAATCCATAATTTATAGTTCTGTTAGCCGAGAAAACCAAAATGAAAAAGTTTGCTTGTCTTTTGTCAATCGTCATGATGACCGCATTAGTTGGTTGTGGCGAGAGCCTGCCGCCGCTTACACCTGTTACTGGTACCGTCACGCTTGATGGAGATGCACTTGACAGTGCAAACGTAACATTGATGCCTTCGGAAGGCTCGTCCGGCCGTACCGCTAGTGGTGTTTCAGATGCATCCGGTAACTTTACTCTTTCAACGACATTCAATCAGGACTTGGGTACAGCTTCTGGCATGGTCGGTGGAATCTACCGAGTGATGGTTTCAAAAACAGAAACCGTTAATGAAGAAACCGAAATGAGTATGGGCGACATGTCGTCCATGGATGGCGCAACCACCATGTATGAAAACCGGTTTGAGGACATCACTGAAGATGGAGAAGGTGATGGTGGTTACGGTGATCCTGAATCACTTATTCCTGCTCAATTTGGTATTGCTGATAGTAATAATCCTCTGAAGACCATTACGATCGGTGGAACGGAAGAGGCTGCGGGTCCCGCTCAAACCATCACGATCACATTGGATTCAAAAACACTTGCTGGCACAGTTAAGTAACGATTAGCTAATTGATTTCAGTACATGCGACAGGTCATCTGCCATACTAGGTAGATGACCTGTTGTCATTTGTGCATGATAAGCAACACGGTTACCAAGTACAAAACGACTACTTTAATTCACAACTCTCCAATTCGGAGTGAAAGGGCAGTTAGCCATGAAGACGGTACTAAATATTTTTGCAATTACATGTCTGGGAATTTCTACATTGGTAGGGTGTGGCGGCGATGATGCTGCTACAGATAGCGTTGCCCCAACCGAAGTGCAGGATTCAGCAAGTAGCGAAAATCCTAAAATCGAGGCAGCACTGGCGAAGTTATCAACCGAAGACCGCGCTTTGGCTGAAAAACAAGCTGACTGTGTAGTCGGTGGTGATGCACTTGGAAGCATGGGAATGCCAATTAAATTAGATCTGGACGGCACACCGGTATTTATTTGTTGTGAAGGGTGCCGAGACACAGCCATTGAGAATAAAGATGAGATTCTGGCAAATTTAGCGAAGGAATAACGCCTAATCGAGGTATTTATGTGCGGTTGATTGGGTTGAACGCATAAAAAACTTCACAAATGAAGTTGCCTTTAGCTATATTATTCCTACTGCTGCTTATTTTTTTGGAATATCTTCCATTGCAGCTGGATCATAAAAAGTGACGACGCAGCCACGTTGGGTTTGGGTTGTCAATTAAGACAAAATTGAATTAGTTCTTTTTGAGGAAAACTACAATGAAGAATATGATGAACTGGGCTGCAGTTGTCATGGTAGCATTCACAATGTCCATCGGTTGCGGTGGCGACGAAACTATCAGCGTTTCGCCGGAAGATGCTGAGAAGATGAAGGCCATGGGTGAAGGACTGGCTGAAGATGGTGGCACAATGGCCGAAACCGGTGACGTTTCTGACCCAGGCGAAGGTGGCGAAGAAGCAACTGAAGAAGCAACTGAAGAAGCAACTGAAGAAGCAACTGAAGAAGCAACTGAAGAAGCAACTGAAGAAGCAACTGAAGAAGCAACTGAAGGTACCGAATAGGAAACTATTCGCCATTAGCCAATGATTCCGGCCATGTATTAGCAAGGCTGTTATCAAAAGCAAAAATAGAGAAGGAGTCCACATCCAAGTGGACTCCTTTTTTTTATGGCACAATAAGGGTGTCGTGTCTGCCTTGATGGGGCTATTGATGTAATCATTGATGGGTTCATTGAGTGCGTGAACGCCAGTCATACCAGCTTGACGGAATTGGAATGTTTGAAAATGAATGTGTTAGATAGATTCAAACTTGACGGTAGAAAGCTCTTTATTACTGGTGGCAGTCGCGGGCTTGGAAGAGAAATGGCACTAGCCATTGCAAGTGCCGGTGCTGATGTCGTTGTTTCCGGTCGACGCGAAGATAGTCTGTCTGAAATCAAGCAGGAATTAGAGACACTAGGCCGTAAGGCCTGGACGATTCAAGCGGACATGAATGACCCACAGATTTGCAGAGATGTATGTAATCGTCTGGTTGAAGAGCATTCGGACATCAATATCCTCATCAATAACGTCGGTGGGCGACGAGAGAACATCCCAACAGAAGAAATGGCTCTCGAAAAATGGAGAGAGCTAATGGATTTGAATCTCACCAGTGCATTTCTTTGTACAAGTATTGTTGGTGGCCAGATGATCAAGGCCGGCAACGGAGGGCGGGTGATTAATATCGCCTCGATTAATGCACTGGTTGCTGGCAGAAAGATCTCCGGCCGTCATTATGAAACGGCCAAGGGTGCAATGGTGCAATTCACTCGAGCTGTAGCCGTGGATTGGGCAGAACATCAAATCACGGTCAATGCGATTTTGCCGGGTGGATTCATGACAGAGCCGAATCAACGCTGGGCGCGTGAACATCCTGAAGTTGTGGAAACTTTTAAACAACAGGTACCGATGGGCAAGCATGGTGAACCGGAAGATCTAGGGCCACTAGCAGTTTACTTGGCAAGCGGCGCTTCTCGATATATGACGGGTGCATCACTCGTGATCGATGGCGGCTACACACTCTGGTAAACCTCAAATTGGGAGATACACAACGTGCATAATCAATTGACGAAACTACTCGTAAATTTCGCTATCGTCGTGCTCCTCTTAAGTGCACCGGTGTTTGGTGAAGACGAGCGATCTATTGAAGGTAAGTGGTTTGGCACTTTAAAGGCAGGTGTCGAACTTCGCATTGGCGTCGTTGTGGAAAAAGATGGTGATGACTATCGCGTACACATGATCAGCTTTGATCAACTTCCAAGACCGATACCAGCGGAGAATGCAACATTCGATGGAACGACTCTGAAGTTTGCATTTCCGGCGCTCAAGGCATCATTCTCGGGAGCACTCTCTGACAATGGCCAGTTGATCAAGGGAGTCTTCATTCAAGGGCTGCCACTACCTCTAAACTTGAATCGTGTTGACGACTTCCCTCAGCCAAACAGGCCACAAACGCCTAAGCCTCCATTCCGCTATGCGGTCGAAGATGTCACATATGAGAATATTGAAACTGGAGATGTAATTGCCGGTACGCTGACAACGCCGAAATCCTCCGGTTTATTTCCTGTGGCCCTGTTAATTACTGGATCCGGCGCTCAGGATCGCGATGAAACAATAATGGGCCACAAGCCCTTTGCGGTCATCGCTGATTACTTCACTCGCCGGGGCATTGCAGTTCTGCGTGTGGATGATCCGGGAGTCGGTGAGAGTGGCGGCTCGATGAGGACGTCAACAACCCAGGACTTTGTAGTCGACGTTCAATCCGGTGTGCAATTTCTAAGAAGCCACCCGAAGATTAATGATGATCAGGTCTTCTTAGTCGGGCATAGCGAGGGTGGTCTCATCGCTCCGATCGTGGCGTCACGTGATCGTAAACTAGCAGGAATCGTCTTAGTAGCAGGTCCCGGGGTCCGTGGACGTGAATTATTGGTGTTACAGAATCGACTTATCATGCGAGCGACTGGTGAGACCCAACAAGTTTGCGATTGGTTTGGTGATTTCTACGACGCCCAAATTGGTTTGATCCTCTCAACACCAAATGATAAGACGTTGGAGGAGCGATCACTTGCACTGTTCGACGAGCATCTGGAATTAGCACCGGAAAGCGTAACCGACGAAGCCGGACAGTTATTAAGGGAATCGGTGCGAAAGAACATCATTCCGACGTTGAATCATCCGTGGATGCGATACTTTTTGGAATTTGATCCCCAAAAGACGCTGCGAAAAGTGAAGTGCCCGACGTTTGCATTTTTCGGTGATCTTGATCTGCAAGTACCGCCATCCCAAAGTATGGAATCGATGCGAAATGCACTGACGTGCGGCAAGTGCAAAGACTTTCTCGTAAAGTCCTATCCGGAATTGAATCATCTAATGCAACATTGCAAGACCGGTTCGGTAACTGAGTACTCTCAAATTGAAGAGACATTCTCAGAAGAGGTGCTCGGGGACATGGCGGGATTTATTCTTGACCGGCTAAAATGACAGCACGACTTTTGCCAAAGATGATATTTAAACGGTGAGTTTCATTAACGAAACCATGAAGATACTAAATCAAATACTGCTAGCGATCGTTGTTTTGAACGTTTCGGTTAGCGAAGCAGACTCAGCGACCAAACAAAGCGTGGATTTCGCTACGCAAGTTAAACAGTTACTTTCGGATCGTTGTTTTAAGTGTCATGGACCGGATTCAGAGAATCGCCAGGCCGACTTGCGACTGGATGATCGGGACGCGGTGTTCTCGCATACCGCATCAAGCGGCTTACGCGTCATTCGTCCTGGAAAGATTCGTCGAAGTGAATTGGTGCGGCGAATTACCAGTCATGACGAAGGTGAAGTCATGCCACCTGCCGATTCGAACCTGTCATTAACCGAATCAGAAATCGAGCTGCTAACCAATTGGGTGCAGCAGGGCGCAGAGTGGACGCCGCATTGGTCGTTTACAGCACCAGTTGCAGAAGAATTGCCGTCACCAGCAAATAAACAGTGGAGCCAAAATGAGATTGACCAGTTCATTCTTGAGAGACTGGAGCGGGAAGGGTTCGAGCCAGCAGCACGTTCGGCAAGAACTCGATTATTGCGACGGTTGTCTTTTGATCTAACTGGATTACCACCGACGATCGAAGAACTTGTGGCATTCTTAGACGACAAGAGTAAAGACGCATGGGAAAATGCAATCGACCGTCTCTTGGCATCAGAACATTATGGAGAGCGCATGGCATCCGATTGGTTGGATGTCGCCAGATATTCTGACACCTTTGGGTTTCAGGTGGATCGAGAACGGCGGGTTTGGCCATGGCGTGACTGGGTAATCAAGGCATTTAATGAGAACATGCCATATGACCAATTCGTCACATGGCAACTTGCTGGAGACATGTTACCTGATGCCACTGACGAGCAGATACTTGCAACGACCTTTAATCGGCTGCACTCTCAGAAAGTCGAAGGTGGCAGCACACCGGAGGAATTCCGTGTTGAATACGTAGCAGATCGTACACACACTTTTGCCACGGCATTTCTTGGATTGACGATGGAGTGTTCGCGTTGCCACGACCATAAATACGACCCGATTACTCAGTCGGAATACTATCAACTGTTTGCATACTTCAACAACATTGACGAAGCAGGGCTTTATTCGTATTTCACCAATAGTACGCCAACGCCTACCTTGCTATTGAATAACGACCAGCAAAAACAGCAGCAAACGGAGAATGCAGAAAGCATCACAAATCTGGAATCAGAATTAGTTGAAACTCGTTCTGAACAGGCATCAGCGTTCGCACAGTGGTTAGCACAAAGGCCAAAGGATGCGGTCGTTGCCGATCAGGTTTTGCACATGAGTTTCGACGACTATAAAACGGGTGCGAACAAGGCAATCGAAGGTGTAAAGAATACGGGAGTACAGTTATCCGGCGATGATGCGATTGGCACTAGTGTTGGCAATTTTAGTCGCAATCAACCTTTCTCGTTTTCTCTTTGGATTAGTACTCCGCAAGTCATGGACCGTGCTGTTGTGTTGCATCGCTCAAGGGCATGGACGGATTCGGCAAGTCGTGGCTACCAACTCTTGTTTGAAGAGGGCAAGCTGAGTTTTTCGCTGATACACTTTTGGCCGGGCAATGCTCTACGTGTCATGACAGATGCCGTTTTACCTGTCGATCAGTGGTTTCACCTGGCAGTCACGTATGACGGTTCAAGCCGAGCCGATGGCATTACGATTTATGTGAACGGCGAGGTGGCGGCATCACATGTTGTGCGGGATAACCTTTACAAGAACATCACCGGTAGCGGCGGTGACAATATTGCGCTCGGGCAGCGGTTTCGGGATAAAGGATTTGCCGGCGGAAGCGTTGATGAGTTATTTGTGTTTCAGCGAGAGATCGAAGCATTAGAAGTTAAGCAGGTTTATGACGGGAAGTCCCTCGCTGATCTCTTGGCATTATCCGCAGATGAAGTGAAGGGTCCAGCACGTCAATTACTGTTTGATTACTACTTGGCCAATCACAACGAGGCGGTGAAGGCGAAGCTCTCCGCGCTTCGCGCGTCACGCGATCAACGTAGCCAGTTAGTGGATGGTGTCACGGAAATCATGGTGATGCAAGATATGGAAAACAGGCGCCAGACCTATCGTCTGGAACGGGGTGCATATGACGCGCCTCAGGAGCCAGTTGAACCAGGTGTACCCTCTGCTCTTGCAATTCCCGGCAAAGAGTTTTCTCCGGACAGACTTGGGCTGGCCAAATGGCTGACAGATAATTCAAATCCACTTGCCGGTCGTGTCGTCGTCAACAGGATTTGGCAAATGATGTTCGGTGCGGGATTTGTGCATACGCCGGAAGATTTTGGCAGTCAGGGACTTAGCCCGACTCACCCGCAATTGCTGGACTGGCTAACCAGAGACTTCATTGATAACGGCTGGGATGTTAAACGGTTAATTAAAAAGATTGCCCTATCGGCCACGTACCAACAGGACTCATCAACGACCGATGAGAAGCAGCAACGTGATCCGGAAAATAAGCTGCTTGCCCGCGGGCCATTGAATCAGTTACCGGCAGAGATGCTGCGGGATAGTGTTTTATTCACGAGTGGATTGCTAGTAGATAAGCGGGGTGGTCCACCCGCCAAGCCGTATGAGCTAACAGCATCGTTTAAGCCAGTCGGGAAGGATAATGGGGAGGGCCTTTACCGAAGAAGCGTGTATACATATTGGAAGCGTACAGCTCCGGCACCAGTAATGATGACGCTTGACGCTTCTAAACGGGAAGTCTGTGTTGTAAAACGGGAACGCACGGCATCTCCGTTGCAAGCAATCGTTATGCTCAATGATCCACAGATGGTGGAAGCATCGCGTGTATTTGCTGATCGCGTGTTTGAAAAACACCCTGAGGTGACGAACGACGTGTTGGCACTTGTGTTTCGAATGCTGACAAGTCGGTCACCATCTGATGCTGAATTGGAGGTAATCAGGCTCGGCTATAACGAGCAGGTGAAGTACTTCGCAACGTATCCGGATCGTGTACAGCAGTTAATGAAGACAGGTGATAAACCTGCAGTTGATGCGACGTCTAAGGAACGTGCTGCACTGACGATTGTGATCAGCACCATACTTAGCTTTGATGAATCTGTAATGAAACGTTAAGGGACGAAGATTCAAAATGAAAAACCACGATTGTGGAGAATTTGAAAACACGATTGGACTCAGCAGACGTGAGACGCTGCAGCGGTTTGGGATGGGGCTTGGTGGCCTGGCGCTTGCTTCCATGGCCGGCAACGAATCGCAAGCCGCCCGTGGTGGAGAATTAAAAAACCTTCATCATCCGGTCAAGGCAAAACGCATTATCTACATGTTCCAAAGCGGTGGCCCGTCACAACTGGACTTGTTTGACCATAAACCCGTGCTGAATCAGCGACATGGTGAGGAACTTCCGGAAGAAGTTCGTAAGGGACAGCGACTGACAGCCATGAGCGGAAATCAGGCTAGTCTGCCTTTGGCCGGAAGCCCGTTTGAGTTTATGCCACATGGGGATAGTGGGAATGTGATGAGTAGCGTATTGTCGCACACTTCCAAGATTGCGGATGATCTGTGCATTGTGCGCAGCATGTACACCGAAGCGATCAATCATGGGCCGGCGGTTACACATCTTCAAACAGGCTCACAATTCCCTGGGCGTCCGAGTATGGGTGCGTGGTTGGACTACGGCCTTGGTACTGAAAATGAAAATCTGCCGGCGTTCGTCGTTCTGGTGACAAAAGGAAAAGGAGGGCAACCACTGTTGACCCGGTTATGGGGAAGTGGATTCCTTCCTTCGAAATACCAGGGTGTGCGATTTCGCAGTGGTGCGGATCCGGTGCTCTATCTCAGTAATCCGTCAGGTGTTGATATTGATAGTCGACGCATGATGCTCAATCGTCTGAAGCAATTACATGAACTACAGCTTGAAAAGAGCGCCGACCCAGTAATAGAGAACAGGATTGCCCAATACGAGATGGCATTCAAAATGCAATCTTCTATTCCCGAGGCAACTGATTTGTCTGATGAGCCGGAGCACACATTTAAATTGTATGGAGAAGGTGCTAAGAACCCGGGATCCTATCCGGCGAATTGTCTGTTAGCCCGCCGACTTGCAGAACGCGGTGTGCGATTTATTCAACTTTATCATCCCGGTTGGGATCAACACGGCGGCTTGAAAGGCGGCCTATCCAACCAGTGTAAAGAGACGGATCAGGCATCTGCTGCCTTGGTGCAGGATCTCAAACAGCGTGGACTGCTGGAAGACACACTCGTGATTTGGGGCGGTGAATTCGGCCGCACCAATTACTGTCAGGGAAAGCTAAACGGCGATAACTTTGGTCGTGATCATCACCCGCGCTGTTTCAGCTTGTGGATGGCTGGTGGTGGAATTAAGCCCGGTGTCACTTATGGGGAAACCGATGAATTTGGCTACAACGTCGCGGATAAGGGTGTCCATGTCCATGATTTTCACGCGACGATTCTGCGTTTGCTCGGCATTGATCACGAACAACTGACTTACCGTTATCAGGGACGCCGATTCAGATTGACAGATGTGCATGGTCAAGTGATCCACGACATTCTTGCCTAGTAAGGAAGTCGGATCAGTCTGCTTCTGTGGACTTGGAGGCTTCCAGATCGCTAACGAGCGTTTCGATGGCCTGTCGCAGGGAATCGCCTTTGATGTTCTTATGGTGAATCAGGCCGTTTTCGTCGACTACGTAGATTACCGGCCATGTTTCCACACCCCATCGAGTGGAAATTGGTCCACGGGTTGATCCGCCATTCCACCAACTGCGCCAAGTCAGCCGCTGTGTAGCCACAACCTTTTTGGTTTGCTGCCGGTTTCGGTCGCTGTTGATTCCAACCAGAACGAAGGGGCGTCCTTGCATGTCCTGCACCAGTTGGCGATTAAATGAGTACATGGATCGGCAGGCAACGCACCAATCAGCCCAAAAATCAATCATTACGATTTTGCCGCGGAAATCGGAGAGCTTGAACTGCTCCCCATTAATATCTTCACCAATGATCTCGGGTACGGTGCCGCCTACCGACAAGTGTTCAATGTGAAACAGTTCTTTGGTGGCCAGGTCACTTAACGTTCCTTTGAACACCTTAATTTCGCCGTAACGATCCTTGATTTCGTTGAGCATCTTGATCGCTCGTAAACGTGACTGTGCAAGGTCGTTGGTTACCAGATGATCGGTCAGTTCTTTTCCGTAAAATAAATCATAGCGATCACGTTTGTCCGGTTGCCCTCGAATCTCTCGGGCAATCTGGTTTTGCCGCGTTAGGTAAAGTGCAAGTCGGTATCGTGCTTCACCCAGAACATGCGGATGCGAATTTGTTTTGATAACGGCGTCATAAAATCGGCCAACTTCGAGTGATGGGTTGTGACCAATACGAGAAAAGACGGACGGTAAGTCGGCACTTGTAGCATGTTGTTTTGTTAGGCGTGTGAGCGCCAGATCACATTCCTTCCCGGCTCGGAAGTATCGCAAAACCCACTCTAGAGAGCTGAGAGCTCCTGCTTGACCTGGGTAGTTGTCCGCTATTTCGATGAATTGAGATACAAACTTCCGTTGTTGCCGATTCGCTTCGAATTTCTTTGTGAGTGCTTCATAAGCGACCACAGATTCATCTGATTCCCCGTCAGCATAGAATGCTTTCAGACCAGATGTCAGAGTGATCACGAGGAAAGCGATCAAAAGCGACTTGGCTAAATCGATTGGATGGAATCGGGATGACAAATCAGGTGCCCAGACAGGTAGTGGTTGGCAAAAAGGGTGTTGGCTTCTTAATAGATGGTAAGCATCCCCTAAACGTAAAAAATGGTGGGAGTGGTTTTACATGCCACTCCCACCATCAAGTGTATCATACCGGATTAATCCGTTAGTGAGATGTTATTCCGGGCGTTGTGGTCGCTGTGGACGATCACCATCAGGTCGTTCACCCCCAGGACGTTGTCCACCTTGCTGACGCTGTTGGTTGATGCGTTCAAACATCTTGACGATTTCATCCTTGGTGAGAGCACCGTCATTGTTTGCATCACCACGTTCGAGCATGCGAACCATTTGGTCTGGTAACTCATCGCGTGTCAGTTTGCCATCATTGTTTGTGTCACGTTGCATGATGCGTGCGATGAACTGCTCAGGACCGGGGCGACCTTGTTGTGTGCGATCGCCTTGAGGTTGCCCAGGTCGTTGACCGGGTCCCTGATTACCAGCACCTTGAGGTCGTCCAAATCCAGGTTGGCCACCTTGCCCAGGTTGTCCTGGTCGTCCGAATCCTGGCTGTCCACCCTGAGCTGGCTGACCTGGCTGTCCCGGTTGACCTCCTGGTCGTCTGACTCCTGGCTGTCCTTGTGGCCCTGGCTGTCCCGGTTGCCCTGGCTGTCCCGGTCGACCACCCAGACCACCTTGTCCGCCCTGACCCTGACCAGGTCGGCCAAATCCACCGCCAGCGCCACCGCCAGCACCACCGCGACCGAATTGCGGCATTAGTTCTTCTGTTGTCAGCTTTCCATCACGATTGCGATCGAGCTTTCGGAGGGCTTGTGCAGCAGATTCGATTTCCTTGCTGGAGATTTCCCCGTTACCGTCTGCGTCGAGCACCATCAGTACCGGAATGGGTGGCATTCGCATTTGACCGGCTCCACCAGCGCCGCCAGCACCACCACGACCAGGTTGCCCGGGTTGACCAGGCTGTCCAGGTCGGCCGCCTGCACCTCCAGCACCTCCTGCTCCACCTCGTCCTGGTTGACCAGGCTGTCCGGGTTGCCCGAATCCTGGTTGACCACCTGGGCGCTGTTGCGCGAGAAGTTCAAACGTGCTCTCGTTGGTGAACACCAACGCAGCGACAATTGCGATAAAGGTTGAAAAGAGTCTCATGACATCCGTCCTAGCATTTAAGTGTGGTGAATGTGTGGTAAATGCAGTCGTGTTTTGGTTTCTGGTTCAATGAATACTTAGTATGAGTACCAGTTTGCTATTGTTCAAAGGGTATGTAGATTATTCGGTTCGTTTTCCGATGCAGTAAAGGAATCGATCGGATCGAATAACGATCTGTCCGTCGCTTAGTGCAGGCGTTGCATTAAACATACTGTCATCACCAACGATTTGATTTACCCGAGCTTGTTTGTATTCAGATCCGGGTGTGATCACAATCGTTGCACCGGATCTGTTCAGGGCTAGCAGGTTGTCACCGGCTTTAACAATGGAAGCATAAAAGGCCCGGCCGCCGCTGCCGGTGATTCCGGTAACTCTTTCCTGATAAACGAGGTTACCGGTTTTCGCATCTACACAATGAGCAATACCTCGGTCACTGACCCAGAACAGATGGCCATCATGAAACACGGGCGATGGTACATACGAACTATGAGACTGAGTCCACAATACGTGTGACTTTGTTACGTCTCCTTTACCACCGGCTTTCACGGCAATGCTGCCACCGCTCCGACCGCCGATCGCATAGATGACTCCGTCCTGTTCAATCACACTTGGTGATACGTTATTGTCCAGCGGTGCCTCGGTGTACCACGTGAGCTTGCCTGTGTCCGCATCGAGTGCCCAGATTTCAAATGGCACGGCAACTACCAATTCGGTGGTGTCCCCGGTTTTTACAAGGATGGGTGTGTTGAAAGAGTTTTCCAAACCACCGGCTTCCGCTTTCCATACCGTTTCGCCGTTTGACTTATTAAGTGCGTAAATAGTCTGACTTTCGTCGGACGCATTTATGATGAGGGTGTCTTTATATAGCAACGGACTCGGCGCTGATCCCCATCGTCTTGATCCGGATCCACTGCCCACACTTTTCTGCCAGAGTTTCTCACCGTCACGATCAAACGCGACTACACCTGACTTGCCGAAGAAACAGTAGATATTCTCTCCATCAGTGGTAGGTGTGCTGGTAGCAAAACCATGTTCCATTAAGAAACCCTGGTAACGATCTTCGCTTGCCTCGTTTTGGATACTCGATTTCCACAGCACTTTTCCATCTGCCCGATTTATACATACAAGATGTCTAGCCAGTTTGCTTTCTGAGCCAGGTTGTTCGGGTGACACTCCATAACCGGAGTAACAGGTTATGTAGATGCGATCGCCTGAGACGATTGGACTGGATGACCCCGAACCGGGAAGTTCAGCTTTCCAGGCAATATTATCATCGCCTTCTCCCCACTCAATCGAAGCGAGTTTATCACTACTGGCTGCAGTACCATCATTTCCTCTGAACCGTATCCAATCGCCTGCACTGGCAGATTGCGTTAGAAGTGTACAAATGGCCAAGCTAAAGAGCGATAAGAAAAAACGAGCGTGCATGGGATCGGGATCCTCGTTGTTATATAAGCGACATTTTATTTAACAGAGTTTTTTGGCAACAGTTTCGACGGAATCGACCAATTTCGGTAAATGTCCGAATCGTGGTGAGTCCGCACTCATTAAAAATTCACTTTTACAGTTGGTTGATCGATTCTATAATTGAAGCGACGCACACGCTTATTCAACTACAATGTTGCCGTGCAGAGCTTATTTATCAGGGCCCACCAGAAAAAAATTGGGAACTACTGGGGATACAGAGCATGAATCTAGGTCGAAAAATTCTAGCATTACTTCTCATTCACATAATGGCCGCAAGCGCTTCGGTAAGCCATGCAGCAGAAGTGTCGCAGGAGACACTTACTACTCTCGGGCGGTTTATTGTTCCGTCATATCGGACTAACAATGCCCATACACTGGTGACAGTCGGTTCACCACTGCTTAAGAAACTCAACGACGAGCAGATTAAAGCAGTTAACGAACGACTTGAGCAGGAGCAATTGCCGTCACTCGCTTACATGATTGGTGAAGCCCGGCTGGAGCTTGCCATACAGGGAGTAACAACGGGAGTCCCGGCGGCAAATTCCGGCGAGATCAAGCTGCTGCTGCCAGTTTGGGCAGAGGAACTCAAAGACGTAATTGATCCAAACAACGTTCCGGAGAATCTCCGGCGAGAAGCAGAGTTGCCAATTGAGATTTCTGAGTTGGAGAAAGTGCTATGGGATTTACACGTTTACTCCAACCGTCTGATCGGAATGCAAAATGCTGCAGACTACGCACACAAGATGTTCAATAAGAGCCGTTCACCAAATCAGGAGAATCCTTTTGAGCCGATCGTTGACGGTCTGCTGACACAGTTTCATGAATTACAACAGCGCAATTATGACATCCGATCGCGTCGAGTCGTGACCGCCGTTGAAGTGCTTTCCGATGAGCAGGCAAAGTTTCCACAACGATTGGAAGCAGCAAATGCGATCAAGGAAGACTCAACGGTACTCAATAAAGTTTTCGAAGCGGTCGACACGAAAGAGCTGGACAATCCTGTTTTGGTTTTGGAAAGCCGCGAAGAACTGTCGGAGTTAATGGAGAAATCTCTGGCGATGCATACTCATGTTATCGAGAAAGGCCAGTTGTTATTCGGTGGAATACTACACTGGTGGACTCGCGGTCGTTATGGAATGGGTACCAGCTTCAATGGAATGATTAAGAATTTTGCCGCCAGCAAAAATCCTGCTGCAAGATTCCCATTGTATATGCCACACACAACACCGATTGCGAGTGATCCGTTTCTTCAACTCGAAGGAAAATATCAAACACCTTACGTACAAAGAAGACATGCGGTTGTTTGGGCCTGGGAGAATGAAACGCAACTGGCAGATAATCGAGTCCCGATTATTGTTAAGAGCGATTACTTTTACTGAGGTCGCAACTGGGTAGAGGGCACCGTGCGTGTCCCATCAGTTTTTGTCACACGACAACGCAATGAAAATGCATATCGTCTCGTTGGATTCAGTGAATATGCTACGGCCTTAAACATGTTTACCAAGCTGGTCAGCATTTCGAATGATCAGGAACTTCAAGAGATGGACGAGATGATTAAAGATCATCCGTCCCTCACCGTGTTTACTAATCTCTCACGTGGAATCACTCCTCCGACAAGTACGATTGCTGAAACGGCACTGAATCAGGAAGAGAGATACGCCAAACACGGGCTTGCATGGATGATGGCGTTAGCCCGCGTCGAGTACGGTGCCATGGTGGCAGGGTTTACAGATATTGAAAACCACTATCATCTGGAGACACTTGGCAACGATGAAAAAGAGGCCTTTAAAGAACTCCTCTTAGATGGTGTTCGCATGCACTATTTCTCAATGGTCAATGAGCCACTTGGTCGACTTGTGCTGAAAGGCAACGCAGGGTTTTCTGAAGCATTTGGATTCGGCCGTCGCGCGATCATGGTTAGATCGATGATCAATGCACTTGCGGAATTCGCTCGCGATGAATTCAATCAGGCTCAGCAGCAGGAGTTAGCAAATATCAATCGCGAAATCGGAAAATATGCCGACGGCTCTATCGCTTCGGTTTCTGTTTATTTGCTGACCAATGGAGTATCGAATACCAGTTTTGACTTCGATTCACTGGATTTGCGAGGTTGCGGTGCGATGGTTCGAGGCATTCGTGGCGACCTAGCCGCTGGTCGCGCAAGGATTAGCCGCAAGTAATTAACGCGAGCTGAAAATTGCGTCCGATGGTACGTGCCATTGTATGGATCGAAGCAGAGACGCTATTATCAAGCGGCTATCGAGTTACTCTGTTTCCGGCCGATAGAATTGATATAGATAGAATGGGCATAGCCGAAGTATATCTGTATTGAGATTAAGGAATGATCGAAAGCCTGATCACCGGGAATCCGCATGTTAACGGTATTTAGCGGCAATAAGTCGACGAACTGCGACGGAGTAAGTCGCCGCGATTTTCTTAGTGCCGGTTCGTTAGCACTTGGCTCACTGACGTTACCACAACTGTTAGCAACACGTAGTGCTCTTGGGAGCGACCATCCGTACGTGCGGGATCGCAGTGTTGTATTGCTCTATCTGTCAGGCGGTGGAAGCCATATCGAGACTTTTGATCCGAAGATGGATGCACCGGCAGAAATCCGCAGCGTTACAGGTAGCGTTCAAACAGCACTTCCAGGTGTGAATTACGGTGGGACATTTCCGCAATTAGCCAAACACGCACATGAACTATCTATCGTGCGGAGTTTCAAACATCCTATTGGCGGGCACGAACAGGCTCATGTGCATGTGCTGACCGGTGGTACGGATCCCAGAGGTGATGGGAAGACAGGTTTTAGTATGGGTTCATTGGCGTCGCGACTGCGCGGTGCCAATCATCCTGATACAGGAATGCCATCGTTTACCCTTTTGACGGAACCGGAAATTGACGGCCAGTATAGAAAGGAACTGGGACGTGTACGCAAAGGATCTCGTCCCGGCGCACTCGGTATACCGTATTCTCCCTTTGAACCGGGTGCCGGTGGTCATGCTGTCGAGAATATGACACTGCAATTGCCATCTGATCGATTTGGAGATCGACAGGCTCTCTTGTCTTCACTTGATATGTGGCAGCGACGTGTCGAGCGAGTCACAAACGTATCGGGAACGAATAAGTTCAATGAGCAGGCAATCAATTTGCTGGCCGGTGGCGCAGCCAAAGCGATGGACTTGTCGTCAGAAGATCCGAAGCTCATCGCCCGCTATGACACCAGCGACACCCAGATTGGCTTTAAGAAATTCCGTGCATCGACACTAGGAAAGCAAATGCTGATGGCGCGCAGATTGTGCGAAGCAGGCTGTGGATTTGTAACGGTGCATAGTGCCGGTTGGGATATGCATGCTGATGGTAATAATCCCGGGATGCAGGTGGGCATGGAGATGCTCGGTCGCACCATGGACAAAGCCGTATCGACATTCCTTGACGATGTTAAGCAGCGGGGACTATCGGATAAGATTCTTCTGGTTATTACGGGTGATTTTGGACGCACACCGAGAGTGAATAAGAAAGGTGGACGCGACCATTGGGCGCGCTTATGCACGCTGGCTTTTGCAGGCGGTGGAATCAAACCCGGTCAGATAATCGGCAAGTCATCACGAGACGGCGGTGAGCCGGCAACAACTCCATACAATGCCTCTCACTTGATGGCCACGATAATGCACAGCCTGTTTGATATGGGAGAACTGAGGCTGGAGTCTCAATTCCCTCGAGAGTTGATGCAAATGCTTGAATCCACGCCGCCGATTCAGGAGTTGTTCTAAGCGATCTCGCCCAGTTGGCTCAGGCGTTTTATCAACATCTTGATTGATAGATTTCGCGATTACCTGAATGACGCTACATGTCTTCTGACAACGCCTCCATCGATTCCGTGCACCAACATCGTTACTCGTGGAGTGCCTCCGCGCCATTTGATTTGTATGGAGCCGTAGTTTTCCCGGATATAATTCTCTCCGGCAATCCGGTACTTATTCGGCTCAGTCTTATTCTCTTTACTTCCAGGACGATTGAAGCTCGAAGCCGTGATGTCGTAAACAGAGTAGTCTCCGTCGCGTGCATGAATCGTCTGCCTGGATATCTCAGCCAGATGCCGGTCGCCACTAATGAAGATTGACGGACAGTGGTTATGCTTGGAAAGCAGGTCGAGCATGCGTTCTCTCTCGTGTGGAAAATTGGCCCACATTTCCCATCCATGTTCGGATGGAAGGAATTGAATGGATGACGCGATGATTCTCAGTTCAGCCGGCATTTGTAGTTGCTCGTCTAGCCACGCCCATTGTTTATCACCGAGCACTGTTGTGTTTGGATCGCCTGTTGGAATATAGCGGCCCGGTAGATTGTCCGTTTGATCATCCGGTATCGGTACGAGCGCATCCCTAAAGTAACGGGTGTCCAGAAGGATTAGCTGGATGCGCTTTCCTGTGGGCCCGAATACAAAGCTGTCGTAGGTACCTGGTCGACGACGTGTATTCGCTCCATCGGGTATCCGAAAGAATTCATTGAATACCTGTTGAGATTCATCTCGCATCGGATATTCCTTGCCACCATCGTTCACACCGTAATCGTGATCGTCCCAGACTCCGTAGATGGGAGTGCTCTTTCGCAGAGCCATAAAGCCAGGTTGGGCATTTTGCTGTCCATACTTTGCTGCAAGAACAGACATATCTTCTGTATCACCGTAGATGTTGTCACCTAACATAACGAACAATTCCGGTTGTTGGTTTACGACGGAGGACCAAATCGGTTGTGGTTGATCCTGTTTGGCACATGAACCAAACGCGATGTGGGTTAGGGCAACAGGTTGGCTAATTTCATTGATCCGTATGTTTCGGAATCGGTAGGTCATTCCTTTTTCACCATGATGTTGCAGCGCAATATGGCCTTCTGAGGTTACTGCATCGTGAGCATCGACTGTTTGAATCCCGTTTACCCAGATTTGAATGTGATCGCCGACCGCCCGAATTCTATACTTATTCCACTCGCCGTTTTTGAACGCGGACTGCCTCTCAGATTGGTTCTCAAGTGGCACCAACCAGCCTCGCCGACCTTCATCGTAAAAGCCACCCGCCCATTTTCGATCGGAGGTATCGACTTCGGCCTGATATCCCCACAGACGGTTTTTTCGAAAGTGGCTGCGGAACTGGATACCGCTGTTTCCTCCCACAGGAACGTTAACTTCTACTTCAAGATCAAAATCACGAAATGTGCGTTCTGTGACGAGAAAGTATTTTGGGCTTCCAATCAGTACAAGTTCTTCGTTCTTGACAGTAACTTCGCCCCAATCAAATGGGTTGACCCATCCATCGGTCGATTTGCCATCGAACAGTTCAATAGGTTTGGCATGTGCTTGCGTGGAAAGTAATGCCAGAACAATCAGGATGCGCGAAGTAAGTGATTTGGTCATAGGTATCGAGCGATAGAAAACGATGATATGAGTTTCATGTTAGCGAGTCATCATATCAAAACTGAGTCTCAAGACACGGCATCTCCGAGCCTAAAGCCTAACCCAGTTTGCCTATCTTGCCCGAGCGTAAAAGTCGCCGGAATTGTTAGAGTCGATGCGTTACTGATTCCGAAGAAGAAACCGGTAGGGTATGCGCTACGTGTACGTCTTTGATTTAAGACGTGCAGGCAGCTCAAGAGACTGTGGAAAGACATCGGTGAGAATCACAAAACCAATTTGCGGAATACTCATTTGCTCTGCACTGCTCGCTGCGCTCATGGGGTGCACGCGGGAGCACTACAGAACTCGCGCGGACCAGCGAACCTATGAGATCCTAAAAAAGAGAAATACGGATCCAAGATGGGCTGTACCAAAGGTAGATATTACACCCTCTCAGGACAGTCGGTTTTATGACCCACATGATCCTGACAATCCACCGCTACCGCCGGACGATCCGTCGGCTCGTCAATACATGGATGAAGTTCACGGAATGAAGGGCCCGGCAGTTTGGAAGGATTTAGAAAGGCTTCAACACATCGAGAATCCCAGCTGGACCGTTGCCCTTGGTGGAGAGCCCTTTGACGGTTCAAGGGGATCCTTGCCGGTAATCGGGAATCTCACGCTTGACGATGCGATTGAATTGGGGATGCGGAATAGTCGGGATTACCAGGAACAAATAGAGAACATGTATCTTGCTGCATTGTCTCTCACGTATGAACGGTACAAATTCGACACGAGGTTAGGTGGTGTTCTGAGCGAACCGGGTACCGCGATGACTTATGAGAATCAGCCTGGTGATTTTAGTGCCTGGGAACTTGGTGCAACGCATCTGGGGATAAGCCGGTTGATGCCATCGGGAGCCCAGTTTGCGGCGGAACTGGCAAACAATACGTTGTGGATGTTAACAGGTGGTAGCGGCGCTCCAACGGCAACCAGCCTGGCGTACTCGATTACGCAACCACTCTATCTGGCGATCCAGCGAGCGGTGACTCTTGAGAAGTTAACTCAGTCAGAGAGAAATGTCCTTTACGCGATGCGCGACTTTGCGCGATTCCGTAAGGACTTTTACGTGACAGTTGTTACAGGCAGTCGTGCGTATCCGTTGCCGGGAAGTACCGGTAGAGGTGAGCTAGCATTCTTGATTCGCGGTGAACGAAGTCCCACGGTGGGATTCTATTATCTGTTGTATGAATTGCAGCGATTGAGAAATCAGGAATCCAACGTACAGAGTTTGCGGGGTCTGATCCGCGATCTTGAAGCACTCGGTGAAGCGGGTAGGGCTACATCGCTGGATATCACTCAGCTTGAAAGTAGCCACGAGCGAGCTAAGCGGTATCTGGCCTACCGTAACCGTATATTCTTCGATGAACTTGATCGATTCAAGGTGCAGTTGGGCCTGCCACCAGATATTGACTTAACCATTGACGATACACTGCTTAAGCCTTTTGAGTTTCTTGACAATGAACTGCTTGAGATGGAATACCAATCCACCACGATCGAAGTGTCCGCAGATCAGATGGTGATTCAATCGGCGTTGGATTCCATGCAGGAGTTGCAGGAAAAGCTGGTCAATAAGACGGCATCATTTGAAATTGAATTGGCAAATCTTGAGAAAGTACTTCCGCACCGTCTCGAACGCATGGCACAAGCCGAGCAACAAGAGTTAGTCGGGTTTGTTGAGAGAGACGAGGAGCAATTAAGTGACGTGAAGCAACGTGTGGCAGAACTGAGTGAAGTTTTGAATCAGCTTCGTACGTCTGCAGTCGATGTCGATGCAGAGGATGAACAAGCTGTTGGAGATTTACTGGCAAAGGTGCGTGACCAGCGCCGACTGATGCTGCAGACCATGAGAGAGTTGACTGGACTGGGAGTTGTAATTCGGCTTGAGCAGGTGACATTGATACCGGTCGACCTAGGCCAGGAAAATGTCGTTGAGATTGCGATGGAGAACCGCCTTGATTTGATGAATCGCCGTGGGATCGTGACCGATGTACGTCGCCGGCTTGAAGTGGCAGCAGAACAGTTGCTATCGGATGTGAACCTGGTTGCTGAAGGCGAAATTTCCACGCAGGATCCGTCGATTAACAGCAATCCGCTGGATTTGCGACGATCCGAGAGTAGTTTTCGAGCGGGCGTGTCAATTGTTACACCCTTAGATCGAGTTAGGCAGAGAAATAATTATCGGGCTGCACAAGTTGGATACCAACGAGCAAGGCGAAATTTCATGGCAGCCGAGGATCAGGTAAAGCTGGACGTGCGTCGTTATCTTAGGCACCTGGAGATTGAACGGCGGTTGTTTGAAGTGAATCGTCGAGCCCTTCGGGTTGCCGCAAGAGAATTAGATCAGGCGATTGAGTTTGGCGATCGACCAGATGCTGACAGCCGACCAGGGGGGACGCGGTGTCAATATATCGCGTGCGCTGGACAATATTGTCTACACGCAAAATGAGCTGATCGAGTCATGGGTAGATTATGAAACAGCCCGCATGGCTCTCTTTCGAGACATGGGATTGATGGAGATCGACGAGAACGGCAACTGGCGGTAAGTAGATGCGCCACCGGAGGGCTCTGTCCCCTTTCGAGGCCCTACGTTGCTACGCAACTCCAAACCACGCTACCATGCGCAATCGCGGGGCTCGGCACAGCCGAACCCGCAGGGCCTACCTCAGCTTGCCCCTATCCAGTTGCCAACATTTACAAACGGCAGTGCAATCCGTAGGATTTAGTGCTCAAGGGCTTCCGTATTGACGCTGGATCATGACTGTACGAAGCAGGAAACAGCGTCCTGAGTACGGAAACCTCCCACCGACAAATGCAGCGTGTTCTGCTAATGGATCAGCAGTTGACGCATTGCAGCAACAACCTTCCCACTACATGATTTACCCCTCGAGTTGCCACGGTACCTTGCGATTGCTGAGATGGCGATCACAACCATGCCTGCTATTTAGTGCCTGCCTGATAATTCTGTTGGGTAGTGTGCAAGCTCACGCTCAGGAAGCCGCAAACGAGCTTCCACTTTGGCAGCAGATTCGAAATCTCCAAATTCAACGAGCCGATGTTCAGCGCAAGTTGGTGAACAAGCAAATTGAGTCAGCGCTGGCTGTTATTCAGTGGCAGCGTGATGGGGAAATTGCGAAGAAGGCTGTCGGTAATCGTGAATTCGAATTGCGAAAATACCAAAAAGGTATATACCCAGCAGAGCAACAACGGCTGAGTGATGAATTGGACCTTGTTCAGAAGAAACACGAGCAGGGAGGAATTCACCTTGAATGGTCTGAGAAACTTGCGAATAAGGGTCTTGTAAGCCAGGAATCATTGCAAGCGGATATGGAGTCCATGGCGCGACTGCAGGATGAACTAAAGACTGCTAAAGACAAACTGCGTGCTCTCAAAGATATTACGTTTCCGCGTACAGTTCTAATGCTTGAGATGGCAGTTTCAGCGGCCAAGAAAATGCTCGTTGATCACCAGAATCTCCGACAGATTACTCGAGCGAACTTCAACAACCAGATTCAGCTTCAGCAGGAAGAGCTAAATCTCCTGACAGCCTCAATTGAGAAACTGAAACAAGAGTTTGCACAAGCTGAGATAGCTGAAAAGTCAGAATTGCCCGAGATTCAACGACGTCAGCAGGCCTTAAACGTGAAGCGGGCTGAATCTTCTCTGCAATTGGCAACGGACACGCTGAGATTGTCAGCAAACTCCAATCAACTAAAGGAACAGGATAGTGTCCGTGAGATTGAAATGGCGAAGTTGATGCTCAAGGAGCTTGAAGCAGGAAATCAGTCGGTCGATCGAGAGAAGCTTCTGGAATCAAAAAATGACCTGAATGCCAAACTAACGTTTGCACAGCAACAGCGTAATTGGGGAAAGCGTGTGTTGAAGAAGGGTTACATCACATCAAACCAGCTAACGAAATTCGAAATTGAATTGCTCGAGCATCAGACCTCCCTAAATGCAGTAAACCGCGACATATACATACATGATGATTTTACTTATCAGCAACAACTCACTGATGCACGCTCCCGACTAATAAATGTGACATCTGAAAAGTCACGGGTGGATCGTGAGAGTGAGCATTCGATGACTCTGGCGAAAGCAGAGGTTCAGCGCTGCAGGGAAGTATTGGCTGCTGAACAAGAAGCACTTGAACACCTGACGAAGTAGCTCGCTTGCCGATTCTGATTCCCGCAGCTAAAGTCGGGTTTGAATGATGAACTAATAAGCGTACTATTTCGTATCCGAATGAGAGTCGGTGCAAACCAGCTAACACCTCTCACTTATTTCTGGAGAATTAGTCATGGGTAAGCTACTTTCCATTTTTTCTGCCTTAGCAGTCTTGGCAGTCATGACAGCCATCCTCGTTGTCAGTGGCATCGGAATGGCTGATGAGGATGGTGCAAAAGACCAAAATCGCATAGCAGAATTGCAAGAGACGGTGCGCAAAGAAGTAAAGGTCATTCAAGGTAAGGATGGTCAAACCTTTCGCGTCGAAACGATCATCGTTGGTGACGATAATGATGGCCGTGAAGAGGGCGATGCCGGTGATGAAGGGGATCCCAGTGATGAAGGTGATGCTGAGCCAAAGATCCAGAAGAGAATTGAATCCAGAATCCAAATCGATGGTGACGGCGTTGATGTTCGCCTTGAAAAAGGAAAACTGATAATTCGCCTTCCGGATGGAACTGAGCAAGAGATCGATCTACCGTCAGTTGATGGAGTGGACTTACCGGACCTAAAGGCTCGTGACATCGAGTTAGATATTGAAGTCGAAGGTGGCGACACACCTCAGAAGGCGGATGTAGATATTGATGTGCAGGTAACAGGGAAAGCGATCATCGTTGATTCCGATGGTAATGTGCGAGAAATCGAACTTGGTCCCGATGCAATCGTTGGTGAGGGTGCAGGTACGATTATTGGCGGCCCAGGGTTTTCCGGTGCTATTGAATCGGGTATTTATGCGACACCGATTCAATTTGGGAAATACATGATTGGTGTTGGCATTAACGACGCCAGTCCGGCACTGCGTTCGCAACTCAGCCTTGATGATGGTACCGGAGTTGTTGTTTCTTACGTAGGTGACGATTCGCCGGCTGCCAAAGCAGGCATTGAGATGTTTGATGTTATTGTGTCCGCTGGTGACCGGGTGATTCATAACTTGCCTGAGTTAATCGAAGTCGTAAACGCCAACGGTGAAAAGGAACAAGCGATTGCGTTGTCCCTGATTCGCAAGGGTGAAAAGAAAACGGTGGAGGTGACACCGGTAAAACGACCCGAAGGCGAGATTCAGGATGCACCGATTGCAGGATTCCCTGGATTTGAAGCCATTCCTCATGGGCATTTGGAAGCATATGGTATCCCGGCTGATGAATTTGCTAAGATTCAAAAGCACCTTCAGGAGCAGATGAAACATTTGGGTAAGAACGGAATCAAAGGCGAGTGGCAGGCGGCTCCTGTCATTCCAGGTCCGAACTTTATTCCACACGCAGGCTTTGGAAAGCAGATCGAGATGCTCGAAAAAATGGAAAAGCGAATTAAACAGCTTGAAAAGCGTCTGGAGCAGCTTGAATCGAGATAAAGCACGACCGTCTGAACGCTTTATTTCCGTAGGCAGAGCACCTTAACAGTCGATATACTAATTAGTAATGGACTGATTAGGAGATCGTTACATGGGCGTACCGAAGAATCACCCGAAACTCACGAGACGGACAACCCTACAAGCTGGTGCTATTGGGCTGTTTGGATTGAATCACTTGTCGCAGGTTTCACATGCGGCCGAGTCTACCGGTTCTACCAAGTCGGTAATCTATATTTTCCTATCTGGTGGTTTAGCTCAGCATGAGAGCTTTGATCCCAAGCCGGAAGCACCGGAAGATGTTCGTGGCGAGTTTGGCGTAACTGCCACCAAAACACCCGGCTATCAGATTTGTGAACACTGGCCGTTGTTGGCGGCTCGTAGCGATAAATGGTCCGTGGTCCGTTCTATGACGCATCAGTGGAATGAGCATTCACAAGGTCATCACATTATGTTGACCGGACGTAGCGAACTCCCGCGTGGATTCAGTGGCTCACGACCTTCGGAAACAGACTATCCGTGTATTGCGTCGGTCGTTAACGGTGTCCTGCCTCGAAAAAACAAGTTACCAGCAGCTGCCGTGTTACCGGAGAAGTTGGTACACGTTTCCGGCCGGACGATCCCTGGACAGTTTGCCGGTCAGATGGGTTCTGAACACGATCCATGGTTTATCGAAGCGAGTCAGTTTCGGTCAAGTTCATACATTCACGGCGCTTTTCCGGAATATGGATTTCACCGCTGGGAAGGGCCATCGAATCCTGAAAATTATAAATTCGAAGCACCACGGCTTTCGCTGCAATTCGGCCTTAAGAAGGACCAGTTGCGCACACGCTTGAGTTTATTGGAGCAGCTTGACCAGCAGCGTCGTGAGTTGGACGAAGCGCAGTCAGTGCGCAAATTCGATCGCTTTCGTCAGGAAGCATCCAATCTGCTAGCGGGCGAAGGTGTACACAAAGCACTGGATGTGCACTCAATTCCTGCCGATTTGCAGGAGCGTTATGGAAAGAACTCATTTGGTTGGTCGCTGCTAATGGCTCGTCAGCTTGTCGAAGCCGGTGTGCGAATGGTACAGGTGAACCTTGGAAACGATGAGTCATGGGATACACATGAAAATGCGTTTCCAAATATGAAAAACTATCTGTTACCACCGACAGATAAAGCAGTCGCCGCCTTGCTGGATGATCTGGCAGATCGGGGAATGCTGGACGACACGATGGTAGTCATGGCTGGTGAATTTGGCCGTACACCAAAGGTGTTCACATTCAAAGGTGCCAAAAGTGGCAAGCCTGGACGCGACCACTGGGGAGCAGTTCAATCGGTGTTCATTGCCGGTGGCGGCGTACGCGGTGGGGATGTGATCGGCTCATCGGACCGTATCGGTGGGTACCCGATTTCTGATCCGTACACGCCGGAAGATTTGGCGGCCACGATGTATCACGGATTAGGCATACCCGCGACAACGGCTTGGTACGACAAGTTTGATCGTCCGCACCAGATTTACCATGGTCAGCCAATCGCATCGCTATTCTAAGTGATGGACTTATCTGGCTGTGACTTATTGCTGAACGGGGGCTCTGATACCGCTTGGATCACGGCGGTATGTGATGCGCCATTCTGTTTCATCACGGGTTGAGCTGAATTCGCTGCTGGATCCGTGGTATGAAGTCACGGGTGAATTTTCGCCATGTACATGGCCATTGAGATTTCCATGCGAGGAGGTTGAGCTACCGACCACGACTTCTTCTTCTCGTTCGATGCTGTACCCACTCGGGAAGTGTTGTTGCATAAGTTCGTGAGCTTTTTCCCGGTGGTTTAGCGGCCATGTGGAGTTGCTGGGGATAGCAACGACACCGTATTCGGCATCTTTCATGATATAGCGGCTATTGGCACAACCAGAAAATAAGGCGATCGCGAATAAACAGATTGAAAGCCTGATGATGTGCATGGTATTCGTGGAATTCTGACGCGGTGCTGATTGGTTAGTAATTGCGAGACAGAAAGATACTGAAATTGAGAACCTATGCCAATATGAGAAGTTGGTAGACGTACTGTAGAGCAACGGAAGAGAAGTGATGAGAGATTCGAGCAGTTCTATGGGACGTGTCATGGTGATGGCTTCCAGAGATCAGAAAGCTGAGGTCAAAAAGCTGAGTTTAAAAAGCGCCATCTATTATTGAAGGCAGTTCATCGCATGAAATCGATCGATCAGTAGATACTTGAAAGTCAACGGTTTTTTATTTCATAATCAATCAAATCCTCTTACCGCTTCAAATACGAATTCAAAGGCTGCTAAAATAGAAATCAGTTTCAAGGGACAACCTATCTGTGAAAATCAATATGAGCCTCAATTCAATGTCGCAAATCTCACGTACGCTCTTTACGGCAATGTTCGCTGTTCTTCTGGTAGCCAATTCATCCATGGCAGAAAACTGGACTCAGTTTCGTGGTTCAAACACGGACGGCACCGCAACAGATGCCAAGCTACCTCGTGAGATCGGGGAAGATAAAAACCTTGCCTGGAAAGTCGAAGTGCCGGGAAAAGGATGGTCATCACCTGTTACCTGGGGCAATGAAATTTGGCTAACGACCGCCACGCCAGAAGGCGACGAGATGTTTGCCCTTTCATATGACGCAACCACTGGAAAACAACTGAAGAGCATCAAGGTTTTTGAGAATGATGTCACGCGGTTCTGCCATCCGACCAACAGTTTTGCTTCACCCACTCCGGTAATCGAAGATGGCCGGATTTATGTTCACTTTGGTAGTTACGGCACGGCGTGCCTCAATACTAAAACCGGCGAGAAGATATGGGAACGTCGTGATCTGGAATGTAATCACTGGCGCGGGCCCGGTTCGTCTCCGATTGTCGATGACGATAACCTCATAGTCTCTTACGATGGTTTTGACGTTCAATTCGTCGTCGCTTTTAACAAGGACACCGGAAAGACCACATGGAAGCACGATCGCAATATTGACTATGGAACAGACAACGGTGATCGTAAGAAGGCATATGGAACCGGGCAGATTGTTGAATTTGAGGGCCGACGCCAGGTTGTACTTCCAAGTGCTATCGAGACAATTTCATATGATCCGGCCAGCGGTAAAGAGTTATGGCGTGTGCGGCATGGTGGCATGAATGCTGCCGCACGACCTCTCTTTGGAAATGGCTTGATCTATATCGCAGCAGGAAGTGGGGAGCGGTCATTGATCGCAGTACGTCCTGATGGAAACGGCGATGTTTCAGATTCACACGTGGAGTGGGGGTCGTCAAAGAGTGTTCCACGCCGACCATCACAAATCCTGATCGGTGACCGATTGTTCATGATCAATGATCAAGGTGTTGCCAGTTGTCTCGATGCGGTGAGCGGTGAAATTGTATGGCAGAAACGTGCGGGCAGCGGTGGTGAAGTCAGATCTTCACCCGTTATGGCAGGTGGCCTGATTTATAGCTTTGGCGTTGAAGGCGAAGTGGTTGTGTTTGCGGCCTCGGATGAATTTGAACTTATAAGCCAGTCAAAACTTGAGGATGGATTTCAGGCGTCTCCAGCCATTCATGATAACGCTCTGATTGTACGTGGCGTGAAACACCTTTATAGATTCGAGTCGAAGTAGGCAGGGCCGTAAATGGCACAATTGCTCTGACATGCCTATCGGGCTAATTTTTTTGAGGTAGAATAGGCACAGGCAAAGTTAAAGCCAGTAAGGCCGTTACTCGTGGGAACGACGAGGCTAGATCGCAAAGACTAGATCGCGGCATATGCATGTGCATTCCATAAGTAGAGATAGATAGGAATTCCAACATGGCGAAAAGCAAAAAGAAAGCTGATACCGTATTTCTCGTATGCGAAGAAACAGGGGATTACAACTACACCATTCGTCGTAAATCCGGCGGTGAGCGGTTGGAATTAAAGAAGTACAGCCCACGTCTTCGCCGTCACACGGTGCACGTCGAGAAAAAGAAATAAGACATGGTCGGCAGCGGCTGCATTGCTCGCTGACATCCTCAATACACTGACGGCGAACGGTCCTAATTAGTTAGGGTTCGCCGTTCTTTTATGCAATAATCGAAACTTCGGATTTGCGACCAAGAGCACTCTAAAACAAACGGATTGATTCAATCGCCGGCTGGGCGTCTAAGCAAGAGCATCAGGATGATGGAAAAAAACTGGGTCTTTCGACAGCATGATGAGCATCAGGTCTCGGAGTTGGAAGCTGCTGCATCGATTCCGCCTGTCGTAGCAAAGTTACTCGTGCAGCGCGGCATCACTTCGTTGGAAGATGTAAGAAGTTTCTTAGATGTAAAGCTGACTGGGTTGCGTGATCCGGAAGAGCTACCTGGCGCACTTGAAGCTGCCCAGTTGATTTACACTGCTGCGAAAGATGGCAAGCGAATCATCATCTATGGTGATTACGATGCTGATGGAATGACCGGTACAAGCATCTTCTATCGGTGCCTAAAGCTCATCGGAGCTGATGTAGGTTACTACGTGCCCAACCGAATGGAAGAGGGATACGGTCTGAACACTGAAGCTATCGATCGATTGGCATCACAGGGCGCTGAATTCCTAATCACAGTGGATTGTGGAATCGCAAGTGTGGACGAAGTTGCACACGCAAAACAGCTTGGCTTGCAATTGGTTGTGACCGATCACCACCAATATGGTGAGACGCTTCCAGGTGCAGACATGCTTGTTCATCCATCGTTACCGGATAGCGACTACCCGTTTGCAGGGCTTTGTGGATCAGCGGTGGCTTTTAAAGTCGCATGGTCGATTTGCAAGCTTGCCAGCGATGCAGATAAGGTAAGCCCGCGGTTACGTGAGTTTTTACTGACCGCTGTTGGAATTGCAGCGATTGGTACCGTGGCAGATGTCGTGCCGTTACTGGATGAAAACCGGGTGATCGTAACGCATGGTTTAATCAGTCTTAAACAGCGTCCGCCGGAAGGGCTGAAAGCACTGATGCGTGTGGCAGGATCGGACAAGAAACAGACACTCGGCAGTGAAGATATCGGTTTTGCTATTGGTCCGCGTCTTAACGCCGCGGGCCGCCTGGGTCAGGCACAGCTCGGCGTTGAACTATTGACGACTGATGATCCTGATCGTGCTATTAGCTTGGCCGAGTACTTAGATCAACTCAATAAAAATAGATCGAGCCTTGAGCGCAGCGTATACCTGGCCGCAACCAAACAGATCAAGGAAAACTTTGATCCTGAAAACGATCCGGCTCTGGTGCTCGCAGGGCAGGGGTGGCATCCGGGTGTGATTGGCGTTGTCGCCGGTCGGATCGCCGAAAAATATCACCGACCAACCGTGATCATCGCACTTGATCAGG
Source organism: Pirellulaceae bacterium (assembly GCA_045566075.1). Taxonomy (GTDB): domain Bacteria; phylum Planctomycetota; class Planctomycetia; order Pirellulales; family Pirellulaceae; genus UBA11883. Next base: position 38,309 of record JBJLEE010000069.1, read on the forward strand.
TCGGCGTGAAACCCGGTTCCGGCTCCGGACGCAGTGCCGGAATGATTGATCTACACAAGGCATTTGGTGAATGTACAGAATACTTACTCAAACATGGTGGTCATGCCGCCGCCGCAGGGTTAACGATTGAAGAGAAACAGGTGGCTGCATTTAGAAGTGCGTTCTGCGACGTTGCTCAGCAGATGATGGATGAGCAGGACCGACAGGCGGAAGTGATTATCGATGCCGAAGTTCCGCTTAGCCAACTGACGTTACAAACTGTCCAGCAGGTTGAACAGTTGGCTCCGTTTGGAAGTAAGAATCCGCGACCAGTACTTTGCGCCTCTGGCGTGGAGATTGCCGATGGACCTAAGCGAATGGGTGGTGGAGACCGGCATATGACAGTGAAATTTAAGCAACATGGTGTGACGATCCGTGCAGTTGGATTCGGACATGGTGATTGGGTTGAGCCCCTTGATCAAATCGATGGTCCGATTGATATCGCATTTAAGCCGGTAATTAATGAGTTTCGTGGTCGTCGTAACGTCGAAGTTCATCTGGAAGACTGGCGTAAAGCTTCCTGAGCAACTTGCTTCAGGTTGAAGTCGATCTTTGCGTTAAGACGATAATGAAATGGGTGCCGTCGTTTTGCCCGAAAATGTCCACCTTTGTAGAGTATATGTAAGGTGCTGTAGACAAGTAGATTTAGAATAATCCACTGTCTAGCATCTAAATCATCTGTAATAATGAAAGTATGCTCGGAAATCGGGTATGGACCGTTGCCTGTGTACGACCCCTTATCAAAGGTACAGCTATCAGAGGTGCAGCGGCCGTTGGAATTCACGCAAAATAAGAAGGTGAACCGGTAGATGTCTCAACCGCAAGATCCAAATCAACCTCAAGATGATCCACAGGCCTATCAACCGGCTGAGCAGCAGGATCAAATTGGGCAGCAGCAAGTTGCTCCGGAACAGGCACATGAAGAAGAAATGCCGCCTGAGTCTTCATCGAATTCCAGTTTCCTGCTCTTTCGAGCTATCCCGAGTTGGGGTGTTAGTCTCGTTTTGCACACTGCAATTCTGGTTATCCTTGGTCTGGTGATCCTGCACCAACAAGCGAATTCACAACCATCCATGGTGTCATCCTTGTCCACGGATGACTTGATTGATGAAATCTTTGAAGAAGAGATCCTCGAGCCAATCGATACACCTGTGGAAGTTGCACAAGAGGTTACCCCCGATCTGCAGATGTCTCTGGATCCGGTGGAAGAAGTCACAGATTCCGAACCTGTAGAAGTTGCTGACGATGTTGAAGCAGCTATTGCGGATGTAGAACTTGTTGAATTCGGCGACAAGTCGATTCCTGATGTGAATCTGACAGATTCCGTTTCAACAGTCACGGGAACCGGACTGGCTGGTCGCGGATCCAAGAGCCGTGCTCAGATGGTTAAGGTGTACGGTGGAACAAAAGCAAGTGAAGCGGCGGTTGCTGAGGCGCTTAAGTGGTTTGCACGTCATCAGTTGCCAAATGGCGCATGGAGCTTTGATCACCAGAAAGGTCAATGCCAGGGACGCTGTGGAAATCCTGGTCGTCTTGGCACCTCCTTTAACGGTGCAACCGCAATGGCGGTTCTTCCATATCTTGGTGCTGGTCAAACGCACGCAGAAGGCAATTACAAGGAGATCGTTGAGCGAGGATTGTACTTCCTCACAAATAGCTACAAAGCTGAAGGAATCCGTGGAAACTGGGCTGACCCGGGCGGTCGCCTTTATACACATGGATTATGCGCGATCGTATTGTGCGAAGCATATGCGATGACCAATGACAAGCGACTGCTCAATGCCGCTCAAATGGCAATTAATCACATTGTCTATGCACAAGATCCTGTTGGTGGTGGATGGCGATACCAACCGCGACAGGCCGGTGACACATCGGTTGTGGGTTGGCAGCTGATGGCTCTTAAAAGTGGCCATATGGCGTACCTGCAAGTACCAAAGCTGACCATAGCCAAGGCCAGCTTGTTCCTTGATAGTGTCTCCCTGGAAGAAGGCGCATATTACGGTTACACCACGCCGGGTAAACGACCTGCAACCACCGCAGTAGGATTGCTTTGCCGAATGTACCTTGGCTGGAAGAAGAATGAGCCGGGATTGGAAAAGGGTGTCGAATACCTTAGCAATCATGGTCCGTCCAAGACTGACATGTACTTCAATTACTATGCGACTCAGGTTTTACGTCATTACGGCGGCGAAAAATGGACCAAGTGGAACACAGAATTGCGAGACTTTCTGGTCAAAGAACAGGCGATGGCCGATAACCACATGAAAGGTAGTTGGATGGTCGGCAATGGCCACGGTGCTGGTGCTGGTGGTCGGCTGTATACAACTTCCATGGCAACGATGATTCTGGAAGTGTATTACCGCCATATGCCTATCTATAAAACGCAAGCCGCGGAAGACGACTTCCCACTCTAGGCGTTAGACATCTATTCATGCTGGTAATTCCCGTACTCGATTTACTCGGTGGCGTTGTAGTACGCGGTGTGGCTGGAAACCGTGATTCCTATAAGCCAGTCGAGAGCCAGTTGACGGACTCGTCGGATCCACTGCCGGTAGCAAGAGCCATTCGTTCGAAGTTCGGATATTCGACTTTCTATATCGCTGATTTGGATGCAATTACCAGCGGCATAATTCATTCGGATGCGATTAGTTCGTTGATTGAAGATGGGTTTAACGTACTGCTCGATGCGGGAACCGGTAACGCTGATCAGATTGAAGTGCTATCGACGTCAGTGAATATACATTCATTGGCGGGGGTGATTATTGGCTTGGAGTCGGTGCCAACACCTGAAGATCTATTGTTGATCAAGGAGCGATTTGTCGATCTACCAATAGTGTTCAGCCTGGATTTGATGGATGGTGTGCCGATTACCAGTGGCGATTTATGGCAAGGGTACACGCCAACGTCCATTTTAGACCTGGCGCTGGAGATTGGCATTGGATCTATCATTCTTCTGGATCTGGCTAGTGTTGGGATGGGGACGGGCAATCGTTGCCTCGAACATTGCGACTATGTGAAAACCCGTGCGCCGGGTGTTCAGGTCATAACAGGTGGTGGAATACGTAGTCGCGATGACTTAAACGAGTTGGAGGCACATGGCTGTGACGGTGCCCTTGTGGCATCAGCACTGCACGATGGAAGATTGCAGTAATCCTCTTAGTCATTCTCCACTGTATGCCGCATGCCAGTCAGGTTTTCGTCTTTCCACAAATGCAGCGACTCCCTCCCGGGCTGCCAGAGTGAATCGGGCCGTGGCTGCTGTGCCACAGGCACTACGCAGATCAGCTTCGATCGAATTGGAAAGCGTCTCGTATAGAACCTTCCGCGTAAGCTGTGCTGCTTGAGGAGAAGTGTCAGTCATGGCTTCGATGATTTCATGCGATCGCGCCCATGTAAGGTCAGAGTTTACAATTTCCTGAATGAGTCCCAATTCCCGGGACTGCTCAGCATTTAGTGATTCCCCTTTTAGCAATATTGGTGCAATTGCCGAGCGACCTAATCTCATATGGAGCATAACGGCGCCGAATGAAGCGACGAGGCCCTTCGTGACTTCCGGGAATCCAATCGAAGTTGCGTCACAACCGATCACGATATCCGCCGCGAGCGCAAGTGCGGCACCATTGCCGAATGCAGGGCCATTTAGAGCTGAGATGATTGGCTTGGGGTAACGTACCATTGCCAGTAGTACTTCGACCAAAATCTCTAAATCACTGTTGTTTCGGTCTAGCGGGTCCGATTCCATCTGTTGATTCAGCACCAGAAGATCTGTGCCGGTGCTGAAGAAGTTTCCTGAACCGGTGATGATTATCCCGCGAACGCTTCTTTCCTGTCGCAAATCTTCTAATGCCTGTTGAAACTGAAGCAATCCCATCGCGTTTAGGCAATTGCCACGTTCTGCGTCATTAAGCGTTATCGTGCCGCTCGCACCGTGAGTTTTAGTTTCTGTAAACATGAGCTGACCAAAAGGTGTTTCTAGGAGTTTATTCGGCTAGGTATTCATTATATGAACAAGTCGAAGATAAGGTATTCGACATGAATGATCATCAAATCTGTCATAACCCGAACATAAAAAGGATGTTCCATAGAAGATGCGGGATTTGATTTAAGCTCGGCAAACAGATAACGCGCATCCTTTCTACGGTAGGAAACCAAGCTTCATTTAGCCAATTATCTGGCTAAACGACGAAAGGAGGCGTCGAGACCCACGAAGAATTACTCCAGTTGGAGTTGGGATCTCGATGATCCGCGGTAATATAATTCGAATCTGTAGTTTGACATGCCATGGTATGACCATCGTAGCTTGTCTGCTATGCCTTGCTGGCTGCACCCAGTTGGCTACTTCTGCGCGATCTGCGGCGCAAACGGTACAAAAGCAGGTCATACCGGATTCTCTCGCTGCCAGTGCTAAAAAACTCGTTGACGACCCGTTTTCACCTCATAAACCGCATCCCGCTGTTGTGCGAATTATGGCCGTAGAAGCCAATGGGGTTTCTTTTGGATCCGGTACTCTGATTCACCGACAAAACAAGATGGGACTGGTTGTCACGAATTGGCACGTCGTGCGGGATTCACCAAGTGAAATTATTGTGACCTTTCCAAATGGATTTAGAAGCTCAGCGAAGATAACCAAAGGGGATGCCGAATGGGATCTGGCAGCACTTCTTGTCTGGACTCCGGATATTGAACCGGTTCAGATTACAAATACCCCACCGCGACCCGGTGATGCGTTGACCATTGCCGGTTATGGCAGTGGAGTGTACCGAGCCGTTTCCGGTACTTGCGCACAATACGTTGCACCGAGTCTCGATAAACCACACGAAATGGTTGAACTCAATGCTGTGGCACGGCAAGGTGATTCGGGTGGTCCAATCTTGAATGAAAGCGGTGAATTGGCTGGTGTCCTGTTTGGCGCAAGTTGGCGGACTACCTCTGGCAGTTACAGTGGCCGCGTAAAGACATTCCTTGATCCGGTAATCGAGAAGATGCAAAGTCCCGCGACCAACACCGCACAACGCAAACCGGACTCGATCCCAACCGCACCTCCGGTTGCTCCGGCACCACGCGTACGATCCGAGTCGATAGAAAATGAAGGATCCAGTGCGGTAGCAAGTAGTGCACCCCCCCCCCGTCTTCCGGATTCATCAGAGCCTTCAGAAAGCTCGACGGATACTGCAAATTCGATTCCATCGGCACCGCAATTAAGTAAACCGAGCCGCCTGGCATCTGCGCCTTCAAACGCCTCTGACGAAACGATTAAAGAGAATAGTGACGAGACGGTCGGCGAGACAATCAATATGCCAAGTCCAGAAACACCTCAAGCAGATTCAATAGCTGCCACTGTAGATCATCGGGATGATGGATTGGTTGCTCCAGAGTCTGAACCAGACGGTGCAGGCAAAAGCAACGCATCGGCACCCATTCAGCAGCTTGATACGATCGAAATCCCGGATACAACCACAATCGAGCGTGTCGTAATCAAATCGGAATCACCGGCGAAAGAGATTCCGCCGTTTAAGTTGGATAAGAGCCACTTATGGGAAAAGGTACAACTTGCCAAAGTCGATGCTGTCGGATTACCAGTAGAAAATGAAGCCGCAGTGGATTCCACATCAGCACAAGAAGAAAACACCGAGAGAGTAGAGCAACTGAGTGACGCATCAGCGGATGACGCTGGTGCAGTCGTAGAGTCGTCGACGGTCGACAGGGTGGAAGTTGAACTCACTGAATTTGATTCCAGTGAATACCAGCAGGTGCACCTGAATGACCTAACAGGCAATTCCTCTGTTAGTATTGCCAAACTGCTTTTATGCATGCTCGGCTTTCTTGTAGTTGTCGTTCAGCTTGCACGCCGACGCGACTAGACAACTTGATAGCCGAAAGCTGAACCTCGTTGATTCGGTATTCCAATATCATTGCCTGTAACTCCTTATAATAGGAGTATTCGTTATTCAATGATTGTCTAGTTCTTGCTCCATTTGAGGCACCTTGTGAACCAACGACCGGCGATTCAGATCACTTACTGCACGGGTTGCAAATGGTTGTTGCGGTCAGCATGGATGTCTCAGGAATTGCTGTCAACATTTCAGGATGAACTTGCCAGTGTATCGTTGATACCTGGCCGCGGTGGGATATTTGAAATCCATATTGATGGCGGACGGATTTGGTCCAGGGAAGTAGATGGCGGCTTTCCGGATATCAAGGTCTTAAAACGTCTCGTGCGCGACCGCGCGTGCCCGGACCGTGATCTGGGCCATGTTGATTCCTCCATAGAAGGTGAAAACCAAGAAGATGCAAACTGAATTGAAACTTAACCGTAGAACGGCAACAGCGGCACTGGCCGGCGGGTTAGTGCCAGGATACGCATGTCGAAACGCCAATGCAGCCACAGAAACAAAGCGCCCTGAGCCGTTGACACTGGGCATGGGGACTTATGCGACGAAGGTTCTAAAGACTGAAAAAGCTATTTCATTGATTGCTGATACCGGTTTTGATTCAATCGAGTTAACCGTCAATGCAGGCTGGGACGCCGCTCCGGAAAAGTTGTCAGCACAGCGCAGAGAGGAAATTGCCCAACAGCTTAAGGCAAGTGGCCTGCATCTAACATCTCTGATGGAACACACAGTGCCGTCGAAAGATGCCGCAAAAGCAGCTGATAACCTAAAGAGGATTCAACGAGCTTCAGTATTGTCTCGAGATTTAGCCACACATGAACCACCTGTTATTCAGACGGTCTTAGGGGGCGGCAAATGGGAAGAACAGAAAAATCTGTTTGTCGATCGAGTCAGCAAGTGGGGAGAAGAGGCTGCAAAGCTTGGCGTTACCGTGCTTGTAAAACCTCATCGCGGTGCGGCAATGTCGACTCCCGCAGACGGAGTCTGGCTGGTCGAGAAGATCAACAATAAGCATGTTCGCTTGTGTTACGACTATAGTCACTTCATCTATAGAGATTTGGACCTGGTGAAGACCATTCATCAAGCAGCACCCTATACGCAGCACATAGCGATCAAGGACACAGTGAAGCGACCCGATGGTGGGTTTCAGTTCGTATTGCCTGGTGAAGCAGGCACAATTGATTATGTAAAACTCCTTCAGACGTTTTATGACGATGGTTATCGAGGTGATATCTGTTGTGAAGTGAGTGGCATGGTCTGGTCCAAGCCAAGCTACGATCCAGTTGCAGCAGTAAAGACGTGTTACAAAAATGTTGCCAGAGTATTCTCGGAAGCCGGGATAAAGCGGCCTGCTTGATACCAATTCAACACGACATAGGAGTCTGCCGTTTATGCGTCAGTTGTTTACTCTGATCATCACTTTGCTCGTTTCTTGGGATATTCCGCTCCATGCGCAGTCGGATGAGGCACTAGAGGCGATTTCAGATGAATTCGTACCGGGCCTGATTGGTCATTACGTAGATTCAACGGGCAAGACTGTCGCTCGCAAAGATGATGCGCTTTCATTTCAGTGGTCAGGGTTGTCGCCTGACCAACGCTTGAATCCAGGTGGCTTTCGAGCAACCTGGAACGGCTTTCTGTTCACACAGGCTCAAGGTGCATTCAGAATTCACGCCTATGTGAGCGGAAAAGGCGTCGTGAACATCGATGGAAACGTCGTATTGGAATTTGATCAGGAGGAGCCAGGTTGGATTGCGAGTGCCCCGATTCAATTGGAATTTGACTGGCTATCGTTTAATGCAGACTTTAGACCGTCAGGTGAAAACGGCGTATTGAAGTTGTTTTGGCAGGGGCCGGGATTTCAACTCGAACCAATTTCAGCGAGAAGCTGGTTTCATTCCCCGGATAAAACTCCGGCACGTGGGTTTGATACAGGTAGAGAATTGGTGCAATCTATGCGGTGCGCCCGTTGTCATGATTTGCCCAATGCTGGTGTTGATGCTGGATTGGCTCCGGAATTGAAACATGTTTCGTCCTATGTACGAAAAGACTGGATCATTTCGCGACTGACTTCATCAGAAATAACACATGGTCAGAAAATGCCAGCCTTTGAAATGACAGAGGATGATGCAATTGCCGTTGCCGCATTCTTAACGTCACAGTCCACACCGGCTGAAGAAGACTTGCCTGTGGATGGTTCGGAAAACTCGGGCGATGCAGAGTCAGGTAAGGCGACATTCATGAGTGTCGGTTGTGTGGCTTGCCATCAACGTGATGGCGTTGGTGATTCAACATCATTCGATGGCGGATTATTGGATGATATTAATGAGAAGCGTACACCGGACTTTTGGAGAGCATGGCTTACGAAGCCTGATAGTGTCAATAAAAATCACCGTATGCCTCTATTTAAGCTGTCAGACGAGGAGGTGGCCGACCTCGTTGCCTTCTTAACGGATGCAGGTAAAGAGCAGTCGGCTGATAAGGCCATTCAGTTGAACGAAGAAATTGTCAGTCATGGAAAAGACTTGTTTGAGTCACACAGTTGTGCAAGCTGTCATGTGCAAAACGAAAGGCGTCGACCGATTGATATTTCTGTGCTTAGCCAGAGTGGTTGTGTAAGTGGTCTTGAACGGAAGATGACCCAACCCGGGTTCAAGCTCAATGACGAGCAACAGGAGATGATTACTCTGTTTGTAAAGAACGTGGTGACTCCGATGTCTGAACAAACATCGCATGACTTACTGCGAATGAATAATTGCATTCAATGCCACGCTCGCGATGCAAATAAAGGTATCGCCGGACAACTCGATACCATTCTCAAATCGAGCCCGGATTTAGTAGATTTTGCTGCAGCACTTTCACCTCCGTCTTTGAATAGTGTTGGAGATAAGCTTCACAATGCTGCGATTGAAAAGACGATTAGGCGTGACGATGAAGGGCATCGTCCATGGCTGCGTGTAAGAATGCCGACGTTTAATCTTAGTGATTCTGAAGTTGAATCCCTTGTGAAATATCTGGTGGATAGAGACCGCATTCCTGATGGAGCGGATGTGATTCAAATTCCACCGAGCGAGAAACCGGAAACGGAGCAAGAACAGGCAGGTAGCCGTCTTGTTACAACGGATGGTTTTGGCTGTACAAGTTGTCATCAAATCGGCTCGGTCATTCCTCCAAAGGCACCATTGAATGCAAAAGGACCTAATCTGTCGGGTCTATCATCTCGCATTCGGAAGCAGTGGTTTGACAGGTGGGTCAGAAATCCAGCGAGAATTGTCCCTCGCATGGAAATGCCTTCGGTCAAACTCGCCGTTCGTGGAGTGCTCGATGATCAGATCGATCATCAATTACATGCAGTATGGGATGTCCTTAACAAACCGGGGTTTGAGCCTCCGAAACCTGGCGCCGTACGCACGGTTAGACGCAGCGGAATTATGGAGCGTGATGAAACAGTTGCAATTCTCACGGATGTGATACGAGATAACGAGATCCAGTACATTAAGCCAGCCATAATTGGGTTACCCAATAGACATAATCTACTGCTGAATCTTCAGGAGAATCAGATTGCTGGATGGTGGCAGGGTGATGTTGCTCGACAGAGGACTGCCGGCAAAACATGGTATTGGGAAACGCCAACGGATTCCTGGTTAAGACCGACGGATGTGCTGTCAGATCTCTTCCTGGAAATTGACGGTAGCCATGTTGAGCCAATACGCAATGGCCAATTCCTTACCGAGTTAGATGCCTGGAGGCAGATAGAACATGGTATTGAGATTGATCACCGTCTGGCTTTCGAAGTTGCAAACAAGAAAATAGTGATTCGCGTGCGCCAGCAATTTAAGGTGCCCGGCGACAAAAAAGGAATCGACAGGCAAGTTGTAGCACAAGGTATTCCCGATGGTGGCACGCTTCGCATCCGGGTGTGCTCAAGTGATGCGAGATTCAAAGATACGCGGATCACGCTGCCCGATGCTGATGGACAATCACTTTGGATTGATGTCCCGGACGCTACGGGCTACAAGCGTGTCGGGTCATCGCATACGCTTCCGATTACTGAAACCGGTGCGATATTGAATTACAAAACCGCTTTTGAGACAGACAGATTCCCGGTCATTCCTCCGGTGGTTGATGGCGTAAAGCCGCAGTTGCTTCATGTTGTTCCCGGCGCAACCGTTACGCGGCTTCCATTCTCAGACGAGTTGATGCCAACAGGGCTCGACTGGAATGATGAAGGTGATTTGCTGGTGACATCTCTAAAGGGTCGTATTTGGCGTCTGTCTGATTCTGATAACGATGGCTTGAGTGATAAAGCGGTTACCTACGATGATGAACTCGCTGCTCCATTTGGCATTCAAGCCAGTACAGAATTCGTTGATGTCATAAACAAGTACGCGCTATTGAGAATGTTCGATCGAGATAGCGATGGAGTGTTTGAAGAGGTAAAGACGCTTGCCAGCGGCTGGGGGCATACCGCCGACTATCATGATTGGACCGTGGGCGTAGTGAACGGTGAGGATGGTGTCCTGTTCGTAACAACATGTTGTGAACAGGATAAGCGAAGTCTGGCCGCTGCACACTTGAGAGGCAAGGTCCTTAGACTGATCCCACGTGAGCCGACATTTGATGACCCGCGGATGTATCGCATAGAAGTCGTAACGGGCGGACATCGATTCCCGGTAGGGATCGCAGCCAACAAAGATCAAGAGTTGTTTGTTACGGATAACCAGGGAAACTGGAATCCGTTTAATGAGTTAAATCATGTAAAGCAGGGAAGTCACTTTGGGTTTATTAACTCCACTGAACGCGGAAAAATAGAACCGCCACCGCTTGTGGCACCGACGATTGATATACCGCATCCCTGGACGCGCAGTGTCAATGGGATTTGTTTCCTTGAGACGCCCAAGGCTGTATTTGAGAAGAACCAATTGAATGCATTTGGTCCATTCGAAGGACATTTAATTGGATGCGAATACGATACGCGGCGCTTGATCCGTATGAGCCTTCAAAAAGTTGGCGATACTTATCAAGGTGCTGCCTATCCATTTACATACAACGAGCCCAAAGAAGGTGATCCACTACTCGGACCACTTGCTTGTGCCGTCGGGCCGGACGGTAATCTCTATATCGGATGTATTCGCGATAGTGGCTGGGGTGGCGCGAATAATATTGGAAGCATTGCAAGAGTCAAACTTAAACGTGCACATGAAATGCCTGCCGGTATTGCTGAGGTCATCGCCAGACGCGATGGGTTCATGATCAAGTTCACCAATGGGCCTTTTGCCAGATTAGATGTTGGCAAGATGATTGATCCGGATACCTATTCTGTGGTGGCTTATACGCGAAAATCGACCCCTTCATATGGCGGTGGCGACGTGGACCGCCATCAAGTGAAGCTAAAAGATTTCGTTGGACTTTCAGCCACAAATGATTTCGTGTTTATTCAGACGGAAGAAGCATTCAAGGAAGGGTACGTCTACGAGATCCGCATGAAGAACATCTGTCAAAAGGAAGGCGATGAGTTCTTTCCCGCCGAAGCCTACTACACTATGCGGAAATCGCCTTAGCGTTTAGACGCCGTAAGTCACAAGATCCAGTTTTGCGGCCTTTATCTAATATGCCGGTTAGCTAAAGTTTAACGGTCATATAAGCCGAAAAATACGAGAGGAAGGGTATTGGTACGCTTACGGAGCGCGAGCTCTTTGGGCCGCTAAGTCGTGTTTGGGTGGGTACTAGTCATGACCGTCATTCAAAAACCTGGGCAGGTTTTGAATCGAGGAATTCAAGCAATTGTTACTACGGTCATGCTTGTATTTGTATCTGGATGGGCGGTTGCCCAAGACGAGGAACCTGTATCTGAGAGTCCATCTGACGGGCAGGTCATTCCTGAGATTGTAGTTGAGGGCGTTATTCCTTTCGCAGATTCACCTGATCTGATCTGGGAAACAGACAGCCTGCGTTATCAGGGCAAAGGCGGGCTGTTTGATGGTGGTCGCCGCACCAATTTGTCACTGTTTGAATCACCGTCACTGCGCAGTATCATCGATCTACGTGAGTTAACCGAACGCGCGCCGATTGATATGTTTCAGGCTCTTGAACGAGAAGTTGGCGTGCTTGTCCAACGCACACAGCGAGGCGCGGCGGCGCCGTTTGTTCGTGGCCTAACTGGTCAACAGGTTTTGATTCTGGTTGATGGCATTCGCATGAATAATGCCACATTCCGCCTTGGGCCGAATCAGTATTTCAATACGATTGACCCCGGCATGGTGGATCATATTGAGGTGATTCGGGGCCCTCAAACGGTGCTGTATGGTAGCGATGCGTTTGGCGGTGTTATTAACGTCGTAACTCGCAGAACAGCAGAAGGAGGCACGCCCGACGGTCCCCTTAAGACTTGGTACAACCGCTACAGTTCTGCGGATAACGGTTTCTATAGCCGTATGAACTGGCAACACTATACCGGTGATACAGGTATCTTTGCAGGTGCTGGATATGCGAATGTGAATTCACTTGACCGGGGTGGTGATCTTGGAAGACAACCGTGGACGGACTTTGCTCAGTACTCCGGTGATATTCGCATTGATCGCAAGATCGCTGAGAACCAAATGATCACGTATTCTTTCCAGCAATTCGTGCAGGAAGATGTAGCTCGCAGTGATCGATTCCCAAATCGATTGACGACGTTTGATCCACAGCAAAGAACGATGGCATACGCTCGTCTGCAAGGTGCCAAAATGGGCACATTCTTCGATACCTACAGCCTCACTTTTAGCTATCAAAGACAACGTGAAGGATCGACTGATCGACGGTTCTCCAGGGACTACTATGACGTTATGGAGACGGATAACCAATCACTGGGTGTGACACTTGTGATGAGTACTACCCTGAGCGAAAAGGATCAACTCGTATATGGTGCGGATTTGTATTACGACGATGTCGATGCTTTTCGTGATCGATATGAGGTAGGCACCAATTCATATCTCAGTTCACCGACACCCAAATATCCGGACGATGGTCTATATCGCCAGACGGGTGCATTTGTGCAGTGGGATCATGAGATAAATGACCGGTTGTCTTCTACTGCAGGTGTTAGATATACACGTGTTGGTGCCAAGGCGACGCCCGTTATTGATGTGGATGATGACAACGATCCAAATACGGATCCTGTACCAACCAATGTTTATATCGACCCAACGTTTGGCGACTGGACTGCCAGCGCCGGTCTTACATATGAGTTAGACGAAGATACGGTACTGGTCGGATCATTCTCTGAAGGGTTTCGAGCACCAAATCTCGATGATTTGGCAGCAACCAATGACAACGTGCAGCAAACTGCTGCTGACACACCGAGTGTTGATTTGCAGCCTGAGCGTAATCAGAGTTTTGAGATCGGATTACGAAAGGAAACAGATACGATTCGTTGGCAGGCGTCCTATTTCTGGATGGACATCGATGACATGATTCTAAGAACGCCTGCAGGTGACGACGGCGATAGTATTCTGTTTTCCAGAAGTAACCGCGATGCGAATGTAAATGGGTTTGAATTCGCTGGTGAGAAGCGGATTGATGATCACTGGACAATGTACGGAAACTTCGCGTACTACCTTGGCGTAGACCGTGAACTGGATGAGCCATTAAGCCGTATTCCCCCGACACAGGGCATTCTTGGGCTTCGTTGGCGAAGCACAGAGAAGTACGAATATCTCGACTTCTATACATGGATGGCCAAGCGTCAGGATCGGCTGAATTTTCAAGATATCTCTGATAAGCGAATCCCGGATGGCGGAACGCCCGGGTACGCAACCTTCAACCTGCGTTACGGTACAATGCTAAGTGAGACGAGGCATCTGACCATTGAGTTGGAAAACATCCTGGACAAGGACTACCGTGTCCACGCTAGTGGTGTTGATGGTGCTGGCTTCTCTCTGAACGTCCAGTACGCAGTAGAGTTCTAGAGCACTCCGATGTGCGGCAGATTCACGTTACGAACACCGTTGCACCAGTTAGCTGACGAATTCCTCTTTCATCCATCAGAGGATATATCGCTGCCTCCGCGCTTTAATATCGCGCCGTCACAGCTCATTGCAGGCCTTAAATGGGATAGCGGACGTAAGTTCTCTCAGTTTCAGTGGGGTTTGATTCCGCGTTGGGCCAAAGAGCCATCCATCGGCTACAAGATGATTAACTGTCGCAGTGAAACGATCCGTGAAAAGCCATCTTTTCGCGATGCGTATAAGAAACGCCGATGCGTGTTGTTTTCAGATGGTTATTACGAATGGCAGAAGATCGATGGCGTAAAACAACCGGTGTTCTTTCATCGTGAAGACAACAAGCCATTTATGTTTGCCGGTTTGTGGGAACGCTGGCAGCAGGATCCCGAACAACCCGTTATTGAATCGACGACTATCATTACGACCGCATCTAATCACATTACTGAAACGATACATCATCGTATGCCAGTAATTCTATCTGGCGATGATTTGGATAATTGGCTGGATCCGGGTTATCCAGACCTCGATCATTTACATAGTCTGTTAACCCATCCGATCGATGACAATCAAATGACGACCTTTCATTCGACCGCGGTAAGTACGTACGTAAATAATGTGCGCAATACCGGCGAAGAGTGTATCGAGCCGGTGGCACGACAACAAGATTTGTTCTAGCTGGAATTCATCGCAGCAATGGTGTCAGCGATTGTCGACTTCAGCGGTATGGTTGGACTCCAGTCGGTGGCCTCCATGACTCGCATCACATCCGCGATTGGGTTGAATCGTTCGCCCGGGTTTTGCACGTTAATGGTTAAGCGACTTGGATTAATTGATAGCTGGCGACAAATTTCATCAAATAAGTCACCACTACAGAGTGCTTTTCCAGAGCCAACATTGTAGACCGCGCCTGAGACTCCATGCTCGGCAACCGCAAGATATGCACGCACGACGTCGCGTACGTCGGATAAGTCAAAATAGGACTGCAGATTGAATACATCGACTTCGCGGCCTTGCTGTATTTTACGAATCCACTCAGGCAGAATAAGGCGAGGCTGTTGTCCAGGGCCAGAGTGTTGAAATGCACGCACGATGACTGCATCCATCCCATCCGCAACAGCATCAGCAATTAACTGTTCTGCTTGCAATTTGCTTTTGCCATATCCACAGCGAGGATTGCACGGTGCCTTTTCCGAGACCGGCGTTGTATCTGAGACAGGGCCATAAACATAAGACGTACTGGCAAACACTAGCCGGGTGTTGGGCAGGTGGTCGTTAATCAACGCAATAAGTTGGTGCGTTCCACGAATGTTGATTGCAGTCGCGTTTTTATTGGGAACCAGGTCCCCGCAGTCATTCCGATTACTTAAGGCAGCGAGATGAAAGATCACATCCGGCTCGAACTGTTTTAGTGAGTGGATGAATTGAGTACTTGGAGTTTCAGAAATATCCCAGACAGCACGGTTAATCTCATACGTGGGAAGATTCAGATCTTTTGTGATTCGACCTAAATGTGATCCTGCAAATCCATTCGCACCTGTGATAGCGACTTTCATAGAGAATCCGTAATCCAAAGGGTGATGCGTAAAATCCTCCGGTTACACACCGTCGTTTAGTTTTCCGGATACCCGATCCAGATCCGTGTCGACCATCATTTGAACAAGTTGCTCGAATGGCACCTCGGGTTGCCAGCCGAGGTGTTCACGTGCCTTCCCGAAGTTGCCGCAAAGCGTATTGACATCCGCGGGTCTCAGGAAGGCAGGGTCGATTTCGACGTGATCTTCCCAATTCAGGCCGACGTGATTAAATGCGACCTGACAGAAGTCTCGTACCGTATGTCGCTGGCCGGTTGCTACAACATAATCATCAGGGGTTTCCTGCTGCATCATGAGCCACATGGCTCGCACGTAGTCTCCGGCAAAGCCCCAGTCGCGTTCCGCGTCCAGATTTCCAAGACGCAGTTTCTCTTGTTTGCCGAGTTTGATGCGGGCAACTGCATCACTAATCTTGCGTGTTACAAACTGTTTTCCACGTAACGGCGACTCGTGATTAAAAAGAATGCCGCTGCAAGCAAAGATATCGTAGCTCTCACGGTAATTGACTGTGATCCAGTGACCGTAAACCTTTGCAACCCCGTACGGGCTGCGTGGCCAAAATGGTGTGGTCTCTCGTTGTGGCGTTTCCTGAACCGTTCCAAACATCTCGCTACTACTGGCCTGATAGAAACGGATTCCGGTGTCAACCTGTCGCACTGCTTCGAGCATTCGGGTTACTCCGAGTGCTGTAAATTCACCAGTTAGCAACGGTTGCTCAAAACTGGTGGGGACGAAACTCTGGGCAGCGAGATTATAGACTTCATGAGGTGAAGTGGTTTCGATTAGTCGTACGATGGAAAGTTGGTCAAGCAAGTCTGCCTGGTGAAGTGTGATATCGTCAATCAGCGGTTCGATTCGGTCAAAGCGGTCTGAACTGCTTCGTCTGACCATACCGTGCACGTCATACCCCTGATCGAGGAGCAACTGTGCCAGATATGCACCATCTTGTCCTGTAATACCGGTGATAAGTGCTGTTTTACTCATGATTTAGATTCTGAGGCGACTTTTGATTTCCGACCTATTCTTCAGGCTCTGAATCAGGTGATGCTTCAGACTCTGCTTCAGACTCTGCTTCAGGTGATGCTTCAGGTGATGCTTCAGGTGATGCTTCAGGTGATGCTTCAGGTGATGCTTCAGGTGATGCTTCAGGTGATGCTTCAGAATTGTCGGTCGGTACCGGATCCAGATCTGTTTCTTCACCTTCGAGTTCTTCTGGTGGGACACGTACCAAGGCAGCGATGGTGTCGTCATCACCAAGTGTCATGATTCGTACACCTTGCGTGTTTCGCCCCATCGGTCGCATATCAGATGCTTTGATACGTTGAATCTGTCCACGCGATGAGATCATGAGAATCTCATCTTCATCAGAGATTCGTACTATTCCGACAACGTCCCCATTTCGTTGGGTAGTCTTAATATCTTTTAGCCCTTTACCACCGCGCCTTTGGGTTCGGTAGCGACTACCACTGGAACTTTCATCGTCATCGGCAAGATCCACCAGATTTGGCCCGAACAACGTTCGTTTGCCGTATCCGTTTTCGCAGGCCGTGAGCAATGTTGCCTGCTGGTCAGCTACGACCATTCCGACAAGTTCATCGTCTTTGGAGAGCGAGATGCCTTTAACTCCGCTTGTATTTCGCCCCATACTACGTGCATCTGATTCTGAGAATCGAATTGCCATACCTTTCCTGGTGGACAATACGATTTCATCCCCCGGCTTTGCGAGTACGACATCCACTAATTCATCGCCTTCTTTTAGCTTGATAGCGATGATGCCACCTCTTTTCGGACGGCTGTATGCAGCCAGACTGGTTTTCTTAACCAGACCGTGTTTTGTTGCCATGATGAGCGACCGGTCTTCCACTTTTAGATCACCAACGGCGATGCAGTCCATGATTTGCTCATCGCCTGACAGGTTCAGCAAATTAACGATAGCTCTGCCTCGACCTGTGCGGCTTTGTTGCGGAATGCCATAGACTTTTTGCCAGTAGACTTTACCGTTGCTGCTGAAGAACAGCAGGTAGTCGTGCGTGCTGGCTTCAAACAAGTGTTCAATCGGATCTTCATCATCCGTTTTGGCGCCCTTAAGCCCCACACCACCACGCTTTTGAATCCGGTAAGTACTAGTAGGAGTTCGCTTGATATAGCCTTGATGGCTTATCGTAACGACCATTCGCTCTTCCGTAATCAGATCATCGAGATTCACATCGCCCAGTTCGATATCGCTGATTTCGGTACGACGTTCTTCACCGTACTTATCACGAATCTGAAGGAGATCATCTTTGATGATTCCATAGATATTGTCTCGGTCAGAGAGAATCCGTAGATACTCACTGATTTCATCGATCAACGCAGCAAACTCTTTGGATAGTTTTTCCTGCTCGAGGTTTACGAGTTGACCAAGAGTCATTTTGAGAATGGCGTCAGCCTGTACGGCGGTTAGTGAATAGGCATCTGACTCACCACGTTCTTGTTGAAACAACTCAAATCCAGAATCGCCAAGTGCTTCTTTCATCATCGAAGCAGGGCACTCAACGCCCATCAATCCGGCTTTGGCTTCCGCTTGATTACTTGAATTACGGATGATCTTGATGATCTTGTCGATATCAGCAAGTGCCAGCAACTGACCTTCAACGACGTGTTTTCGTTTTCTCGCCCGCGCCAGAACGAATTCAGTTCGACGACGAATGACCTCTTCACGATGTCTCAGGAACTCATCAAGCATCTCCTTGAGATTCAGCAGGCGTGGTTTGCCATCTACTAACGCCAGCAGGATGATCGAGAATGAATCCTGAAGTGGCGAGTACTTGTAGAGTAGGTTTAGCACAACCTGAGGATCGGCGTCTCTCTTAAGCTCAATAACAAGTCGCACAGGATCGTTGAGATCGCTCTCGTCGCGAATCTCAGAAATACCCTTGATTCGCTCGTCGTTAACCAGGTTCGCGATCTTTTCCACTACGCGATCACGAAACTGCTGGAATGGAATCTCAGAAATGATGATCTTATTGCGACCTTTGTCCGGCTCAATGATCTCAGCTTGTGCCTGAACCACGATGGTGCTGCGACCGGTCATGTAGCCCTGACGAATCGCACTGCGACCGCAAATGATTCCACCGGTTGGGAAGTCTGGTCCTTTAACGATGTCCAGCAATTCCGGCAGTTGCAGTGACGGCTCCTCAATAATGCGAATCAGCGCATCACAGATTTCCGTGAGATTATGTGGCGGTATGGAGGTCGACATACCAACAGCAATTCCACTTGTCCCATTTACCAACAAGTTGGGAAACTTCGCAGGCAGGACAGTCGGTTCAAGACGGCTTTCATCGTATGTCGGAGTGTAATCGACCGTATCGAGCTTGAGGTCTTCAAGCAACATCGAGGCAATCGGTGAGAGCCTGGCTTCGGTATATCGCATGGCGGCAGGAGGTAGTCCAGCGATGGATCCAAAGTTTCCCTGTTTATCGATCAGGACGTGCCGCAAGTTCCATTCTTGTGCGAGCCGTACCAGTGTCGGGTAAATCACGCTTTCGCCGTGTGGGTGATAATTACCACTGGTATCACCAGAGATTTTTGCACATTTGACGCGCTGTGACCCTGGTGACAGGTTCAGGTCGTTCATTGCGACAAGGATTCGGCGTTGCGACGGCTTTAGTCCATCGCGCACATCTGGTAACGCTCGGCTAACAATCACACTCATAGCGTATGTCAGATAACTCGTCTTCAATTCATCTTCGATTGGAAGATCAACGAGATTTGCATCAAAGTTGTCGTCGGCCGGTGGTGTCTGGTCGTCTTCTGGCAGCGTTGAGTCTGTAGACAAGAAAGAGTCCTTTCATCCCCAAAAAAGGGGGGGATTCAACCGTTGAAAAGTGGCAAATAAGCCCTGAAAATCAGTACTTCCTGCCGTTGCGATCAGCCAGATTCTATTCCGTTATTTTGGCTGACTTATGACCCCGATTTTACCATTTTTCGGGAGTTTCAACAACCAGATGAGGCCTGAATGGCAATGCTCTAAGTCATTGTTATATAAAGAGTTACGACGCATGAAATAAGTAGCTAATTGCGATCACGCCAACGTCGCGTTGCACCACCGCCATCGCGGTCAATTTGCAGGAAAAGATCGTATTTTTGAGTGAACGGTTTACACCATCCGTCGTCATCGCTGCAGGCAAAATAGCGCATGGTTACCCGGATAGGTAACTCTTTGGCTTTATCCCAGTCTGCTACTGTTTTATCCCATTCAATTCCTAACAGAAACTCACGTGGATCCATATCAGATGGGTGGTCAAATTTAGGAGCACGCCCCTGTTTGGCGGAAATCGTGACACCATCGACTGTTTCGATCTCGTATTCGACCGGTGCTGCGAGGTTATTCCAATGTACGTGGTGCACCGGGTCCATGTGAAAACCAAGGTACAGTAGTCCGATTCCTGTATCCCAGAATTGGGAATCAGCTTCGGCACGTAGCTTTACATAATGCGGATCTGAATCCAGAGCGACAGACAGTTGAGGTCGCGATACAAGTGGCCGCATAGCACTGCTTATTTGTACCCGTGGAACCAGGCCAATCGGTGCTCCCAGCGGCGGAGGCGTGAATCGCACGTCGATATCATTAATACGTGTAGCAGGGCTAACCTCGCCAACCAAGTCTGCAAGGTCGCTACGAAGTTGTGTCGGGTTACTCCACCCACGGGCAATAACTACTTTTCCGTTGGGATCGATGACGAATTCACTATTTGGGGCATTTCCCATTTGATGTTTGAACTCGTTCTGCATGTTATCGCAAAGCCACGTAATTCCCGTTGGAATGCTCTTTTGTGCCGCTGCAACATGTTCCAGTCGTTCCTGAATCGTGATTGGCTGCACAAAGCCATTGGTCTCCGGGTGTGCGAGAGCTTTGTATATGTAATAGAATCGCACGCCTTTTTGCGAATAATCACGGTAGACCGTTTCCAGACTGGAAACATTTCTTAAGAACGGTGGTCACGTCATGCAACCGAAGACCAATACGGTGTAGCTACCTTTGAGCTTCTCGGTGGGAAGGATTTGCCCACGTTCATCGAAAATCTCAATCTCGGGCAATTGAGCACCGACGGCGGGCAAATTCTTAGCAAACTGGTCGCGCCGTTGCTGAGCGCAAACTGGTTGAGCTAATACTGCGGAAATAGCAAGCGTTAAAAGGATTCTAGCGACCATATGCAATAAGATTAGGCGCATAGAGCCAGAAGTCAAGTAAAAGCAAGGGCAGGGGGATTATCTCCCAATCCAGATGTGTCAGCCTGAATTACCGACTGAGAATGTGATAGCGGACGTATGTGCTATGAGCGGTACGATTCGTTGCTGACAGTATATGCAGCTATTTCCGCAGGCTGGCTATAGATTTGGTGTGCAGCAGGAGCAGCTGCTGGTCCGGTGGTATCCCACTTTTTATACTCCAGCCAAAGTAGGACACAGGAAGCTACTAGAGCCAGAAACGAGATAAACAGCATTATCGAGTAAACATTAACGCGAGTTTTTCTTCGAGCCATTTTGTTGCATCCTGCGCCGGTCTATACAAAGTCCGGCCTTTAAATCCTGTTATCAGTCGCGTGCGTTCAAGGTTACGCGAACGATTTGCAATACTTTAATTGAGCTTTGTGGCGACAAGGTCATCTTTGCGAATCGTATCTCTAAGGTAGTTAGGAATGATTTCGCAAACAGCTGAACTAGGGTTCGTTTCACGAACCTGTACGCGGCCCACGTATTTCGTACCACGGTAAACATCCAATTCGTGACCCTGTCGGATGCCGTCATCGTGGCCTAATGAAATCTGAAGCAGATCCTTTTGTACAGCGGTTACGATACCATCAAGTACTGGTGGGATCTCATGTACGTCGCTGAATTCATCCAATTGATTTTTGCGAAGTACGTTGTTCATGCGTGCCAAACGGTGGACTAACTGCTTTTCACGCTCCACGATGAGTTGCAGCTTGGCTGTTTGAGCATTGTTGCTGTCTGTAAGACGCAATACGTCAAGAAACATTTCATCGGTCGACTGTTGAGAATCCTGAATCTCGGTACGGATCTGAGCAACTTCTTCACTCAATCGTTCCTTGGTTCGTTCTGCGACCTTTAAAGCACTTGAGAGGTTAGTGTTTTCTGCTTCGATCAGCGTAAGGTCCTGACTAATCAGATCTCGTTCATTTACAGCTGTCTGTAGCTCGGCTTCAAGTGCAGCGATCGCGTATGCACGAGCAGATTGTTCCTGAGCGAGTTTTTGCAGAGCATCCTCACGTTCCTGAGTCTGTGTATTGATGTCTGCGTTTAGAGTTTGATTGTCGGCCTCTAATGTTTTCACCTGCTTTTCAAGCGCTTCATGGGTGTTGAATACAACTACCGAGAATGCCAAAAACATGACGCTGAGAATGAAAATCAAAACGGTAAAAATCTTGCCAACGATTGTCATGACTACCGCAATCCTGCATATAGGTGATTGTTCTAAGTCCACTAACCATTATTACGGTTAATGTGGCACAAACTAGCCTCTTTTGGTAATTCGTACCAATTGGCTGATTATGTCCATGAAGGCGCAAGGGCGCATCATGGACATATAACGAGCCATATGTAGGGAATTCGGCCGAATTAAGCCTGAAAAATCACTATATATGCACTAAATCGTAAAACTCGACCGTCTGCTGTAAAGCTAGGAAAGCTAGGAAAAGTATAAGGTGACAAGTAGACGTTTATCGATGCTCTACGTGATCTGTGTCATCCCCATTTCGTCGTCGCGTCCATGCAAATGCCAATAGTCCGAAGCATGTCCAGGCGAGAATGTCGCCGTATCTTAGATACATAGATTCCACGTTTGATGTACCGACTTGTGCGATGATGACATCTTCAACTCGCTTCCCGGACTTTGCCTGCACGTTTCCAATTTGATCAATCCAGGTTGATATTCCGGTGTTCGCACTAACGAGCACTGGCTTTCTCATTTCAATTGCTCTTAGTACATTGCATCGGAAGTGATGATCCAGAATTTCTGAGCCCCAAAACCACCCATCGTTGGTGAAGTTGATCAGCACATCGGGCATTTTAGACTGCTCCGCCATCCGGAGAACGCTACTGCGAATCAAGTGTGGCACTGTTGATTCAAAACAAATACTCGGTGCGAATCTCACACCCTTTATTTCAAACACGGTGTGCTCGGCCCCAGCGTCCATATTCTGAACATTAGGAATGAGATCATATAACCATGGGAACCAGGAACCCCCGGGAATGTACTCACCAAACATGACCAGATGATTCTTGAAGTAGCGCTGCTCGACAAGACCATTGCTGGATATCGACAGGGCAGCGTTATAGCGGTGTATTCGGTCACCGCGAATCTCATCTGTTTCACAGCCGACCATCATCGCGATGGGTAAATCACTGTCTTCACCTCTTATGATGTTAAGTGAATCGGCAATTAGCGAGGAAAATGAATGCCGTTGCAGTTCCACATGACGGCGGAATTGGTTGGAGTCAAAGTCATGTAAAAAAGGAAGGTTTTGAGGTACGGCGGTGATTTCTTCATCACCAATGTAGTCGGCATAGTAAGAGAATGCTGATTCCGGCCAAACAACGATATCAACGGCGTGATTTGCTACTGCGGCAGCGCTTCTATCTACATAGCTGTTGTATTGCCTCTGCAATTGCCTAGTTGATTCTTCCATCGACAAGCCAAATTGAGTGTCGGTAGCACCTTGAATTAGTGCCATGGTGACAAGTGGTTTATCAGTTTCCTGTAGTTGCTCGATACGGTGATGGCCGTAAGCCAACACTGCGGTTAGAACTGCAGCAATTCCCAACGCTGGCAGATAGTATCCAGCCAATGTCCCGCAGATTGGAGTGCCCCGTGCATGAGCAATGATCCTGAGTGTCAGCAGATATCCACATCCGCAAATGAACACCATGACGAAGCTGACCAGATACGCGCCTTGAAGGTCAGCGATTTGCACAAACGGTAACCATCCCAATTGCGATTGAGCGATCATCACCACGCTAAAACCAGATAGCCCGTATGCTCGAATCAACTCGCCGCCTGTCCATGAAATGGCAGCGGCGATTGGTACTGGTAACTTCAATCCGCGTTGCAGCCAGTTTGTGCCCAGCAGGAATAACGGAACGTATATCCCAAGATAGAATCCTAGCGCGAGCCAGCCGAAGTGAGTCGACCAGTGCGCTAAGCGGACCCCTTGTATGGAGATTAACCAATAGACCGCGCCGCAGACCCACATTGTCACAATGGGACGCTGGTACCACTTTACTGATTGCTCGTCTTTTCGTACTTGGGTCTCTGCCAACAGCTTGCTTGCGTGTATTAACGCCATCGGCGCGAACCAGGCCAGAACACCGAATTCAATAGGCGGTTGAGAGAACAGCAGCAGCGCTAGTCCGGAGACAATCCAGACGAACGGCCGTTGGTGTACTTGAGGTTTTGAATCATCCATGACCAAACCCGATCAGACCAAATCACTACAGCGAATTGATCATGAGGTAGCTGTGACACTTCACAGCGTTTTACCAGGGCAACGGGAAAACGCTGACATCTTCCGACGCGGAAAACTCTCCGACACCAGCTGGGAAGCAGACAAGGCAGTTTGCCATTGTCAGAGTCAACTGGTCTGCAGAACCTTTCCATCTGAGTGGTTTCACGATAATACCATCATCGCTCGATTCCATCACGCCCGGATAGTACGTTGGTCGGTCCCCACGTTGCTTAAATGTCTCTGTCAATGTCGCACGCATGGAAGAGAGTGGTGCGAATGATCCACCATGCAGTGCTCGAATAGCTGGCACGACAAACAACAGAAAACAGACCATGCTGCTTACCGGATTACCGGGTAATCCAAAGACAAGCCTCTTGCGATCATCTGATTCCGCAATCCCAAACCAAAGTGGTTTGCCTGGTTTTAAATTCACTTTGTGAAAGATTTCCTTAACGCCTAAGTTGGATAGGGCCTGGGGAACCAGGTCCTTTACTCCGGCTGAGACCCCTCCGGAAAGAACGAGGATTTCGCAATTCAGTCCTTCTTGAATGAGGCTCTCAAGTTGATCCAGGTTATCCCTCCCCACTCCAAGGACGCGATCAACCGCGCCGGCATTTCGCACCAGTGACTGAAGTAAAGGACCGTTGCTGTTTCTGATTTGTCCGGGGCCAGGCTGTTGGTCGATTGGAACGAGTTCATCGCCGGTAGAAAGGATCGCGACATTGGCAAGGCGAAAAACATTAGGGGCACTGACTCCCAATTCAGCGAGTAAACCAACCGTTGCTGGTGAAATCGCGTGTCCGGCCTGAAGCACCTTATCTCCTACCTTAAGCGTTGTACCCTGATAAAGGATGTTGGTTCCAGCGTTTACCGGATCATGATTGAGTACAACGACATCAGGTGACTCTGGATGTCGTGTGCTGTATTCAACCATGATGACTGCATCAGCGCCCTTCGGTATTGGTGCACCGGTCATGATAGCGGTGGTTGTATCTTGACTTATCGATTGGGTGGGTACTGCGCCGGCGATCACTTCTTCCAGGATTTGGAATTGCCCGCCGGACTCGGTCAGATCCGCACTGCGAATCGCATATCCATCTACCATGGACTTGTCGTAGGGTGGGGAGTCGAGCGTACTGTGGCAATCGGTTGCAAGGACCCGGCCTATCGCATCGCTCAATCCAACAGCTTCATCTGCCAACACGGTTACGTGCTGCTTAATCAACTTAAGTGCTTCGTTGACGCTCAGCATGATAGGAGTCCTGTGAATTGATCAAGATGACATTAGCGACTGGATGAGTACTTGCGCAATTACTGAGAAATAAACCTCTGTAGCAGTTCTATACCAACCTCTGATAAAAAGCTTTCCGGATGGAATTGCAGCCCGACGACCTGATGAGTTTTGTGACGAATCGCCATGATCTCCTGACTACCATTGGGAGCAGTCGCCCAGGCTGACACTTCGAACTCGTCGCTCAGAGATCCCGGTTCAATAACCAGACTGTGATAGCGGGTTGCAACAAACGGATTGGGAAGTCCTTCAAAGATCCCTTGATCATCGTGACTGATCTCATCTGTTTTGCCGTGCATCAGGTGCTCTGCGCGAACGATATTTGCTCCGGTTGCCTGACCAATTGACTGATGCCCGAGGCAAACACCTAGTATTGGCAGTTTGCCAATCATGCTTTTTATCACGTCGACACTGATTCCCGCTTCTTTTGGCGTACACGGCCCAGGTGACACGATTAAATGCGAAGGAGCCAACGCTTCAACCTCGTCGACCGATAGCTGATCATTCCGATACACCTGAATGTCGAGCGATGAGTCAATCTCTCCAAGTCGCTGAACTAGGTTATATGTGAAGGAATCGTAATTATCGATCAGAAGAATCATGCGAGGTTGCAGGTGCAAAACGGCGGAATTAAAACGGCAAAATCAAATAGATATCGCTGGATTCCCATTTTAGTCGATGAAGATTACTAGCGTTAGTCACCCAATGGTTGATCTGTTGTACAAAGGCCGTACCGCATTGAGATGGAAACATGCTAAGAGCGTCTTGGTCGTGAAATTCAGGTGGTGTCGAGACGTCCTTGACCCAACTATAATGACATAGAACGACACAGTTCGAACTAGTTGCAGGTTTGTACCCTGCCAATCCCAACACTCACCGGGGAACCCCCCAATAAACAATGAGTACGATAATCACTCCATCTCCATCATTTGAGTTGGATACATATAAACCGCTTGATAATACAGAGCTGGATCGGCGCGTTGCTGCTGTAAAGCAACAACTCGGGAATGATCTGCTTATTCTCGGTCACCACTATCAGCAAGATGAAGTCATCGCGCATAGCGATTTGAGAGGTGACAGTTATCAACTGAGTGAAATGGCAGCTCAAAACACGGATTGCCGCAATATCGTGTTTTGTGGTGTGCACTTTATGGCGGAGACTGCTGATATTTTGGCCAATCGACCGGATGTGCTTGAGCAACGTGGCCATAGAGTTACCGTTACATTGCCGGATATAGCAGCTGGTTGTTCTATGGCTGATATGGCTGCCATCGATCAGGTCGAGTGTGCATGGGACGAGCTTGGCGAGATTATCGATAACTCAGATATCACACCGGTCACCTATATTAACTCCGCTGCCAGCCTGAAACGGTTTGTCGGTGAGCATGGTGGTATCGTGTGCACATCAAGCAATGCCGAAAAAATCCTCGAGTGGGCTTTTGAACAATCCAGTCGCGTATTGTTTTTCCCGGATCAACATCTGGGTCGCAATACCTCATTGAAAATGGGGATTACCAACGACCAGATGCCTGTTTGGGATCCTTACGCGGAGGAACTTGGCGGAAACACAGAAGAGGCTATCCAGAAAAGTAAGGTGATTCTGTGGAAAGGGCACTGCAGCGTTCACCAAATGTTTCAACCGGAACACGTCCACTCATTCCGAGAGCGAATTGAAGACATCAGAATTTTGGTTCATCCGGAATGTCCTCAGGAAGTGAACGATCTGGCAGATGTCTCCGGTTCGACAGGTAAGATCATTCAGGAAGTGAAAGCGGCACCTGCTGGTACGAAGTGGGCTATTGGAACGGAACTTCACCTGGTGAACCGTCTTAAACATGAACATCCAGAGCAGGAGATTCATTTCCTGTCACCGGTGATTTGCATGTGTGCGACAATGTACCGCGTCGACTTGGCGCACTTATGCTGGAGTCTTGAGAATCTTGCAAACGGGACGCCGGTGAATACGATCGAGGTTGACGATGAAACCAGTAAATGGTCTCTAATTGCACTTCAGCGGATGCTTGACGTCAGCAAATAACCGACAGTCGAAATCGTGAGCCATAGATAGCAGACGCAACAATCGCTAGCCGTCAACGTTGCGGCAATACGCGAGAATCTCGTCAGTGCTCATCGAGTCTTTATCCACACTACCAGCAGGTTCTTCCGCTGCTTCCTCGGCAGGGGCTTCTTCAGCCGGAGCTTCAGCAGCAGGTGCCGGTGTAGCTTCTGCCGCAGCCGCAGGAGTTGCACCACCACGAGCAGCGGCCAAAATGTCGTCCACACTCATGGAGGAAGGATCGACCTTTTCTGCTGGTGCTGCCGGAGCAGCTTCTTTAGCCGGAGCTTCAGCAGCAGGTTCCGGTGTAGCTTCTGCCGCAGCCGCAGGAGTTGCACCACCTCGAGCAGCGGCCAGAATATCGTCCACACTCATGGAGGAAGGGTCAACCTTTTCAGCTGGTGCTGCCGGAGCAGCTTCTTCAGCCGGAGCTTCAGCAGCAGGTTCCGGTGTAGCTTCTGCCGCAGCCGCAGGAGTTGCACCACCTCGAGCAGCGGCCAGAATATCGTCCACACTCATGGAGGAAGGATCGACCTTTTCAGCTGGTGCCGCCGGAGCAGCTTCTTTAGCCGGAGCTTCAGCGGCAGGTTCCGGTGTACTTTGAGTTGGTGCAGCAGGTGCGTCTCCACCACCTCGAGCAGCGGCCAGAATATCGTCCACACTCATGGAGGAAGGATCACTAGGAGTCGATGCTTTGGCAGCTGGTGTCGGTGTGCTTTCAACGGGTGCCGCAGGTGCGTTACCACCGCCACGTGCGGCAGCAAGGATGTCATCAGCACTCATAGCACCATCAGAAGCAGTTGCCGCAGCAGGTGCTTCTTTTTTGGTCGGCGCCGCTTTAGCCGCAGGCTTTTTCTCTTTGGCAGGTTCGGCAGGGGCTTCTTCTTTTTCAAGAGGTTCGTCGATGACTTTCAGAAAGTCCACAGCGATGTCATACCATCCGATGTTGTTGTATGCATCGAACTCGACGAGCGCACGGCCACTCATGTTGACGGTGCGTACGACTCCGGTCATGCCTTCGAACCGGCGTAATTCCGGTTGTTCAACATCTACAACGACATACTTGTCGGTGAATTCGCGTTTTAGGTTTTCGACGTGCTCAAATACCACCACGATAATCTCGCAGAAAAATAAAGCCTGATGTTAGATGGGATGCTAATTACATCACCAGCGTTTCAAACCACCAATTTTGGTCGTGAATATGGACTAAATCAAGTGCAGCTAAGGGCGCTAAATGGACTCTAGCCCCGAATTCTGTATTTCCAACGTACCGTTGCGGGCCAGGACTCCGGATCTTCGGTCGGAGTGATATTCACATCCAGTCCTTTTATATCCAGTTGATCCACTTCACCACGACCAGTGGATTCAATTTGGATGTAGCATTTACGCCCGGCAACGCTACATTCAGCGATCTTCTCAATCGAATCAATGATCTTAATAGGTACTCGCGATTTATATTGGCTTCCAAGCGGTCCCGGATCACCGGCGACGCGGCATGCCACATCGAAAACCAGTAATCTTTGCGGAGGATCATTCTCCACGCTGATAGACCAATGGCTGTTTCCGGCCATCCCGACGAGCAAGCCGACACTTCGCATTTGCGTGCGGCGCTCAACACTAAGTTGCTGTACAGCAGGCGAGGGCGGCCATTCTGTTTTGTCGTCACCTTCGACACTATCAAGCAGACGGAATGCCTTATCTCCAGCTACCCAATCGATGTAATGGTAAAAACGGTCGCCTGTCCACTCCATCGTTGCACGTAAGCCGGTGGCATCAGCACCAATGGCCTCGATCATTTGTGTTTCATGTTCACTCACGGTAATTTCTCCGTACCGGGAACCGGTCATATGGTTAAGCAGTTAAAGATACCTATGAATCGCTATTTGTGCTAACTCTCCACTTTAAAAAGCTGTCTAGAAATGCCTGAATATTTCCATCGAGCACCGTATGGAAATTTCCTTCTGAGTACCCAGTTCGAGCGTCTTTCACACGCTGATCCGGATGCAAGAAGTAGTTTCGAATCTGGCTGCCAAAACCGACACGCGCTTTTTGCAGGTACTTTTCAGTCTGTTCCGCTTCTCTTTTTTCTTCTTCCAGACGAGCCATTCGTGCCCGGAGCATTTTCCAGGCGGAAGCTCTGTTCTTGTGTTGACTCCGTTCATTCTGACATTGAACAACGATTCCAGTTGGGCCATGTGTTAAACGGATAGCGCTATCCGTTTTATTGACATGCTGGCCGCCTGCTCCACTTGCGCGGTAAGTATCTTCGCGAACGTCCTTGTCGTCGATCTCAATTTCCGCAGCATCGGACACTTCTGGTGAAACATCGATTGCGGCGAAGCTCGTCTGACGTTTGCCTTCAGAATTAAACGGGCTGATACGCACCAGACGGTGAATACCGGTTTCCCCTTTGAGAAATCCGTATGCCATGGGACCTCTAAGGGTAATGGTCGCGCTGTTAATACCAGCTTCTTCGTTATCACTGCGATCTAGAAGCGATGCCTGATAGCCGCTTTTTTGTGCCCACTGAATATACATCCTTAAGAGCATTTCAGCCCAGTCATTGGCATCTGTGCCACCGTCACGTGCATTGATCGTCATGATGGCAGCCGCAGAATCGTGCGGGCCGCTTAATAGTGACTTCAATTCCAGATCAGCAACGAGAGACTCCAACCGGCGAATCTCAGCGTCCACCTCGTCAACAATGGATGGATCTTCACTAGCCATTTCAAGCAAGGCTTCTAAATCTGAGTCTGCCTGCTTTAATTCTGAAATAGGGTCAGCAATCGACTTTAACGACTTGAGGTCAGCGATGACCTGCTGAGCCTTTTCCTGATTGTCCCAGAATCCGGGAGCCGCCATCTCATTTTCAATCGCGGCAATTTGTGTCAGCTTGCCAGCCAGGTCAAAGACTGTCTCCGAGTTGTAGAAGTTGCGCACGAATCGCTTCGGCGCGGCTAGCCATTTCTGATTGGATCGGTTGGTCTGCCATGTGGGAATACCTTTTGTTCACATAAGCCAATTATGAATCTATATCATACGCACGAAAGCGAATTGCGAAACCGCATTACTGAATCCAGCCACCACCCAATACGGTGTCTCCCTCGAAACAGACAACTGCCTGGCCGGGAGCAACGCCAAAGCATGGTCGCTTGAACGAGACGTGCAACTGGTCACCTTCAGTAATGGTGGCGGTCGCCGGAACGGGCTCGCTGTTATATCGGATTTGAGCAAGGCACTCAAATGAATCAGAACTTGGGTCACGCAACCAATTAGTCTGATTGGCGGTGAGTTCGTGGCACGCCAGTTCCTCATGTTTTCCAATAATCACGTCTTGCGTATCACTTTCGATTTTCACTACGAAATGAGGTTCGCCTAGTGCAACGCCGAGTCCCTTTCGCTGCCCGATTGTAAACCGTTCTATCCCATCGTGTTCGCCGACGACATTTCCGTCGGTGGTGACAATGTTTCCTGACAGATCAGAGCCACCGCGCCTTGCTTTGACGAATTCGCCATGTTGACCGGATGTAACAAAGCAGATTTCCTGGCTGTCTTTCTTATCCGCAACACGGAGTCCGATACCCTGAGCCATTTCACGAATCGCGGTTTTTTTATAGCTGCCCACGGGCAACATCATTCGGGTTAAATAGTCTCGCTCGATCCCAAACAACACATAGGATTGGTCTTTGCTTGTATCAACACCTCGGCACAAACTATGCCCGTACTCGTCGGACTCGAGACGCGCGTAATGGCCAGTCGCAACGAATTCGGCGTTCACGCTGTCGGCGTAATCAAACAGTCTGCCAAATTTAATCCAGTTATTGCACATCACACATGGATTTGGCGTTCTGCCAACGGTGTATTCCTCAACGAAATAGTCGACGATTCGGCGGAAGTCTTTTTGTAGATTCAAAGCATAAAACGGTATGTCCAATCTATCTGCCACGCGTCGAGCATCTTCTGCGTCGGATGCACTACAACAGCCTTGCTTGTGATCAGGTCGCTGTTGCAGTAATGGCAAGAGTGGATTTGATGAACCGTCGTTGACTTCACATGACTCGGCCGACTCTTCACCGTGTCGCATGAACACACCAATGACATCATGACCTTGCTCAAGCAATAGGTGTGCAGCGACACTGCTATCCACGCCACCGGACATTGCTAATACAACGCGAGCCATTGAAAATCTTGCTCCAACACCGCAGTAACCCTTGAGTGTCCTGCGGCCAAAACTAATCTGTGCCGGATTCAATCTATGATTGAATTGGAAGTAACACAGGTTCCCCGGTTCGATGCTGAGTAACCACTTCACCAAACATGGTAAACGGTGTTGTCTCATAAACAGTAATCGGGAGAATCTGCCCTGCCTGACGTTCGTTGCCGTCGAATACGACAATGCGATCGCAGTGTGTCCTGCCGCACATTTGCTTTACGGGTCCACTGTCTTCTTGTTTGATGGCTTTTTTGCTCAAACCCTCAACCAGTACGTTGACCGTGCGACCAATGAAAGCTTCATTGGCCTTCAGGCTGATTTCATTCTGAACGGCAAGTAACTCATTATTCCGCCGTTGCTTCACATCGTACGGTACATCATCAGGCATTTGAGCTTCCGCTTTGGTGCCTTCACGTTCACTGTATTTGAAAATGAAGCTGTTCTTGAACTTGAATTCATATACCGAATCAATGGTAGTTTGAAATTCCTCTTCCGTCTCACCGCAAAAACCTACAATGAAGTCACTCGACACGGTTGCGTCAGGCACGATGTCCCAGATCCGATGTATCATTTCACGATAATCGGAAACCGTATAACCTCGCTTCATACGTTTGAGCACTGCATCGCTACCGTGTTGCAGCGGGACATGCAGGTAGGGGGAGACCTTTGGCAGATCACGAACTGCTTCAAGAAGCCGTACGGTCATATCCTTGGGATAATTGGTAACAAACTTGATCCGGCTGATCCCATCCACTTGTTCAAGCATCTCGAGTAACTCGGCTAATCGCGTCTCTCCGCCGTCAGCATCAACGTACTTGTAGCTATTCACGGTTTGACCTAGCAGGATGATCTCTTTGCATCCCTGATCAGCCAGGATTTTTGCTTCTTCGACGATCTGTATGGGCGGGCGACCCTGTTCGGGGCCGCGCGTGTTTGGAACAACGCAGTAGGTACAAAACTTATCGCATCCAATCTGGATTCTCAGATAAGCCTGAAACGGAGTTGGTCTCATCGTCGGGTCGCGCAGCGGGTCGAAAGTCTCATGACTACGTTTGATTTCACTTAGTGACCCTTCGCTACGCATGCGGCCTACGGCCATCTGCTGTTCAGCACCGTCTTCGGCTTGCTGAATTAACTCGGGAATCTGCTGAAGCTGACCCGGGCCAACAACCAGATCGACATACGGTGCCCGGTCAAAGATCTTCTTCTGATCCTTTTGTGCCATGCAGCCCATGACACCGATAATCTTGTCTGGATTATTCTTTTTCCATTCGCGTAGTGTGCCGAGTGCACTATACGTCTTGTCTTCAGCGTGAGCTCGAACACTGCACGTATTAAACAGGATCGTGTCCGCTCCTCTTATATCGCTGGTCAATTCATACCCGCTCTTGCGCAGCGTCGCCACGACCATTTCGCTGTCGAGCATATTCATTTGACAACCAACCGTGTCGATGAATAATTGCTTTGCCATAACGGATACTTTGGAAAAACTCTGAGGGCTTGTTTCAATACCTCATTTTAGCATCAGATATCAAGCGTCATAGGTCTGAAGTCAATTGACGTATTACGCTATCGTTCGATCTGCATTTCCGCCGGCAATCCATTATCAAATGCTTTGGGTTCCGGAATGTTCTCTGTGATGATATCCCAGCTTTTGCCATATTCACGCATGTCTCTAAAATCTACAGGCTTGTATGGGATCTCAAGTTGCTTGGCGTGATATGGATGCCCTGGAGCTTTTCGAGCGTGCATCATGACGTCCAACGCCCCGGTCACCAATAAAGTCCGTTCGACAGGGTAGACGGGTTTACCGGTGATAAATGTCTGCTGGATGGCATGAGATAGTGCCTTAAACAGATTCCTGTTATGCCAAGGGCCCACATAGAATTCCGTAGCAATTGGTTCGGAATCCTCGCGAACCTTGTATGCAAAATTCCATCGTGTATCGTCGCGACCGATTCGTAACACCGTGCCTTTAAAGCCATCGAGGTAGTCAATCACAATCGCGTGTAATCCTACTTCCGGCTCGTTTTCTTTCACCAGGTGTCCCCAGTTCTCCGGTACGTAACCCAATTCAGCCTTGATGGCCGCCTTGCCCAATTCGATATCCCAGATTCCTGCCTTGGCGGATTCGAAGACCTGTTCGCCTTCATAGAACGTGATCCTTTTGATGCCGGATTCACCACCTTTACGGAACTCGACCATGGATTGAAGCAATTCAAGTCCATGAAAGTCATAGGATTCAACCGGGCCACCGTGCACAGCGACCGCTTCTGCCATGCGCGTCCCAGGCTTTAACTCCACCACTGGTCTACGTTGTGCTAAAGGGACGCTGCTACCGGCTAGATACGGTATGCCCAGTTCTTTGCTCGTATCATACATTTCCTTAGCCCAATCAAACCGGTAACTAAGGTGCTTGTCATTAAACATGGGTACGAAGCGGTTGCTCTTTTTCATCACAGCAACGATTTCATCAAAGAATCGTTTCCGTGGATACATCACCTGACCGAGTTCATTGCGCGGGTAGCTACCATGTTCACCGATTGATAACACGGCATCGACGGCCAGTTCATCGCCGCCGACACACAACGCTTCTGCAATCGTGTCATATACCGGAATTTCATATTTCGCAGCGACAGCATCGGTCATGTCACCTTGAGGTTTTTGATCGCGATAGATGGAAACGACGTCAACTCCCGGATCGGTCGCAACTCCGTTAAATAGATACGGTTCCAGAAAATTCTCCAGGATTACATGCGCATGGCTACGGTAGGTAAACGACGTGTAGATCGCTGCGACTTTGGGTCGCTTACCTTTTTTGGCGGCACTGCAAATGCCTTCGAGTCCGGATACTGGCAGGGCTGCCAGTAATGGAGAGGCAATAGATGCTTTGAGGATATTTCTTCGATTTAGCATAGGGTGGACTCCTGTTGGGATCGCTTTGGCTAACGATTAAAAGAAGTAGAACATCATGAACATGGCCAGTGAAGCGAGAACACCTGCATAGGTGACATCATTACTGACCATGAATTGAGCTAATGACAAGTCCGTCTCTGTGGCTGCATGCTTCCGGATCACTTCGCGTGTATACATCGCAAGTGTCCAGATCGCGGCAAGCGTGGCAGCTGATATCGGAGTCAACACACCGTTTGCTGTGAGAATAGCAATCAGGATGTATACGGCCACCGATAGGATTAATAAGATACCGATTTCTTTGAGTCGAGTTTTGTTATGACCGCCGAGGCTTGTCCAGGTGAGCTTGGATTTCTCCGGATCCGGTGTGCCAGTCAAACTAATTAAGACATAGATGATTCCGGAAAGACCGATCACAAACACAACGCGGTGGAAGAAGTTTAGCTGTGGCCCGAAGGTCTCCATGACCGGTGTGATGTTTTCTTTAATGTCGTTCTTTATGAAACCATCGAATTCCGCAAGGCTCAGCGAGTGAATGTCTTTCTGATCACCGTACGTTTTGGGAAGCTCATTGAGGTTGAACTCTGTTAGGCTCTTTCTTTCCAGTGCGATGTCATACAGTGGGCGTTGGATATCCGAATCGTAGATATTGACGACCAACCAACTCAGGACGATCCCGGAAATAATCGCGGCAAACGCTGCGGTTGCTGTACCTCGCTTCCAGAAAATACCGAAGATAAAGGCGACTAGTAATCCCGGCGTGAGGTAGTTCTGGTAGTCCGCGATCAGTAAGAAAAAATTCCCTGTCGAGTCCGGGTTCATAATGAAAATGGCTGATAGGATTGCGAAAATCATCAGTCCAATGATGGAAAGTCGACCGACGACAATCAATTCTTTGTCAGAGGCGTTCGGGTTTGCGTATCGCTTCCAGACATCCACCGAAAAAATGGTTGCAGCTGAATTCATCATGGAGTCGATCGACGACAAGATGGCGCCGATAACTCCGGCAGCTACTAAACCGATTAAGCCGAGTCCAATTGGCTGAAGAAACTTTGTCACAAGCTGCGGGAAAATGGTATCCGGTGGGATATTTCTTACTTCTTCCATGGCTGCAGGGTCAGCTCCGGCATCACGCATCAGTAGGAAATAGGCAGCGACACCAGTACCAATAGAGAAAAACGGGATGAGTAGCTTTAAGAAACCGGCTGAGATAATACCAACGCGTGCTTCCTTGTCACTAACAGCGCCAAGTGCCCGTTGAACAATAAACTGATTGGTACCCCAGTAGAAACAGTGCATGAACATCAATCCCGTGATGACACCTGTCCACGGCAAACTCGGATGATGCGTCGGCAGATAGATCGACATGCGGTTTGTGCCTGTCACCTTTTCTTCAGCAGCACTGGCCGTTACCATCTCCCCCCAGCTGAATTCTGAGAATACGAGAATGGCTATCCCAATTCCCACGATCAGCATTAACACTGACTGAATAATATCGGTATACACAACGGCTTTCAGGCCACCAAGAATCGTGTAACTTCCGGCAATGAGGCCAAGAGCAATGACAAAGATGTTGTAGTACGTTGTGTTTATTTTCTTGGTCGAAGGTACTGGCTTGAGCTGATCGGCGACCGTGGCATCCTGTAATGAATCGGGAATAGTCTCATCGGCAATCGGGGCGATTACTTCGGCTGGCTGTATGATGGCGTCGCCGCCCATTAACTCGCAGATGGTACGTGAGCCGATATACAAAGCCGGAACCATTTGAACGAATGCCATGATGACGATCATGATCACGGCATAGCTGATCCGACTGCGATCGTCATATCGTTTTCCAAGGTACTCGGAAAGTGTGTATAGATTCAGCTTGCGATAGACGGGCAGGAAACCAAAGCAAAGAAACAGGAGGCCGGCGATCGCTCCAATTTCAAAATGGCTTTGTGCAAAACCAATACTAAAACCGACACCCATCATGCCGACCATGTGGTTAGCACTTACATTGCTTCCAAAAATGGAACCAGCAACTCCGAACCATCGGAGTCCCTTGCCCGCAAGAAAATAATCCTCAGACGTTTCTTCTTTGCGACCAGCCCAGAGACCAACGAGCATGGCTCCGATCAACGAAGCAAAAAAGATGATGTAGTCTGTGGAAGATAGAGAAATAGTGCCGGAATTCATCAAATACCAAATCGCTAGGTGTCTATGGAGTTTAGGAGATCATCGAGTCGCTGCTTACCCGTTTTGAGAACTGACAGTGGTTCTTGTTCCCATAAAGCCTGATTAAACAACTCAAGGCTAATCATGCCGTTATAACCGATTTCAACGAGCATCTGAATTTCCCTTTTAAGGTCAATCGGCCCGTCACCAATCATGACACGATCCGGATCCGTTTGTTGCATACGAGCAATTGATGGACTGCCATCATCAATATGGTAATGACTGATTCGATTGCCAGGAATCGTTGCCAGTAGCCCGTCTGTCGAAGGGCTATTCCATGTATGAAATGCGTCGGCAATCAAAGTGGCGTCATCATCGCCTACCGCCTGAACGACTTGCCATGCGATATCCAGCGTTTGTGCACCGTCGAAAAAGCTGATGTACTCAAATGTTGGCCGGACGCCAGCTTGCCGACCCAATTCCAGTAAGTCGCCGTAACGATCCACTAGTTGATTGAAGTCACACGGTTCACGCGGTGGTGTTGCCACAACGTACGGTGCACCCACCCGCGCGACAAGCTCCATGCGACGCTTCGCTTCCTCAAGCATCAAGTCATATTCTCGTCCAACGGCTTCACCCCATTGGCGCAAAGCAATCATACTAGGCACGGCCAATCCGTGATCTGCCAGGGACTTTTCAATATCCCGAATTTCGCCGCCGCGGCCAATATATTCGTACAAGTCATTGATCCAAAGCTCGACGGCATCAAATCCTGCTTCTGCTGTAAGCCGTATTTTATCCAACAACGGCTGTGGCTTGATCGTGCTTGTGTTAAGGCATGTTTGAAACATATGAAGCGGAATCAGGTGGTCTGATTATGAGGTGCTATGAGGTAGAGTCCTAATCACGGTTGTGGGTATAACAAAACAATGCAAATCACAACCAATCAATTTTGCTCGGGAAATCCAATCGGCGGGCATGCCGTTATGCTGTTGATCACTATTGTAATCCTTTTAGTGCAAGGTGGGTGTGAAGGTGAGGCGGAACCGAAGTTGCCGGGAGTCGACAGTGATCAACAGACTACTCAGCAAATCCAAGGCAGTGAACAGACCGCTGCCGATTTGAGAGTGACCCAGTCATTTGCACCCACCATGATGGGAATGGATATCCCAGGTATTTCGGATCCATATTTCCACGCTGCTGATGAAGTTGTCATTCCCGAAACGACACCTGTTATCGGTGTTGTCGTTGATGGCAAGGCACGCGCGTATATGGATGAGGGAATGGCTGAAGCCGATCAGCATGTCGTGCATGATACGGTCGGGGAACAGCAACTCACCATTGTCTATTGTGATAAATCCAATTGTGTTCGTGTGTTTGATAGCACTGAAGTGGTATTGGATTCGATATTGATGGCAGGGATGAAACGAGATCAACTGCAGCTCAAGGTCGACCAGAAGGACTACGCTTTGGACGATGAGAGTATCCCGATACCGGATTATGAATCAGAACGTACCACGTGGGGGGAATGGAAAGCAGCTCATCCCGATACTGATATCTATGTTGGTATTGGCAGGATGATCGGTCCGACTGTTAAGGAGACTGCTCGTCCTCCTCGTAAAAGTGACTTCGGCGGCTGAGGGCATGCTGATAGTGGGCCCTGCGGGTTCGGCTTCGCCGAGCCCCGCGGTTGTGTGTGTTTAGTTTGCTTGGCGGTTGTTTAGCTGGTTATGTTAGCGCACAACCTCTATGCCGTCCTCAATCAGCAGGTTGTTTTCAACAGCGTTGGTGACGATATTGCCCGTCAGGAGATTCCCGCTACCTTCTCCGCGAAAGGCTATCGCGTTTTTCATTTTCCGCTCGTTGCGGAGATCAGTCACTGTGCAGCCACTGATATTTACATCGCTGACATTGCGTAGTGAAATCCCCTCAGGTGAACCGTTGGTTAACTGACAACCGGATATATTCACCAGACTGGAGTCGGTGATTTCCAATAGTGGAAGGCCGGATTGCTGGCCATCGGGATGTTCATCATGGAATGTACAACCACTGACATTAATCGTATGAGAATTCGCTATTTTGACACCCGTACCAAGTGCCGGTGTGTGTCTGCGGAAGAGATTACCCGTGCTGATGATCTGGCTACACTCTTCTAACAACATATTTTGTTGTTCAGAGGAATAAATAGTGTTTCCGCTGATGACAATTCCATAACAGCCGATTAAGTGAACGCTGACTTGTTGATTACCAATAACATTGCCGGTAATCGTCCACAGACCTGGCGGTCGTCCAACCTCCGGCATCGATTCATGTTGCGTCCCATGTCGATTGTCGACGATCTTGATATTACTTCCGCCTTCAGAAACCGTGGCCTGAATCGTATTGGATGCGATCGTCACTTCGCAGACACTGGCACCTTCGGCAGTTGTGTCGATGTAGATTTCGGCGGTTGGTTCTGGCTCTGTACCATGTTGTTTATGGTTGTTGTATTCAATATCGTTTCCCGTGATTTGCAGGTTACGCACTTCACTTTCCTGGATGCGTATACCACCTAGCCGGTTATAGCTAATATGGCTGTCGCAGATATTTATCTGATGGAGATTAACACCATCCATAAATACTCCGACGCCGGTGTTGTGATAGATATGACAATCCGAGATGAGTACGTTTCTATTTCTCTTGATTAAATGAATACCGTGCCGTACCTGACGGATTAATACACGCTGAAAAATAGCCTGTTTAGTCAGGATGCACTCAACCCCATCTGCTTCCGGGTGCTCACCAACGATTTCTATATCGCTGATTACAGGCATCCGTTCGATGAAGTTGACAGACATGCTCGCACTGTCTGGATCACCGGTACCGCCATGAGTACCGATCAGGCGAAACGCAGGGCCTGCACCTTTCATGAGGATTCTTGAAGTTCCCTGAGCACCGGTGATACCTATAGGTCCCGCCATTGCCAACGGTATTTCGATAGTCTCACTGATGATGTACTCACCAGGTGGAAAGAAGAGAACACCGTCACCACCTTCAACAGCGTGGCGAATAGCCGTAGTGTCATCAATGGTTCCATTGCCAACAGCACCAAACGAACGAACATTACTCATACGAAACTCCGGTTGGTGATTTTTGATAACTACAAATCGAGGCTATCCAGACCGTCAATCAATTGGTCCAGATCATCTTTGTCAGCACCGACGTTCTGCACCTGACGCGGTTCCATGCTGATCGCCTGTGCATTGCCGGATTCTTCGACAGGTGAGCGACCAGCCAGCATTAATTGCTCATCTCGTTCGCGTGCGGCAGCTTCTTGTGCATCCGGTGCGCCGAACAGAAGTGACAGATCGATTTTGAGCCCTCCCGTTTCTGCCGGTGCACCTGCAATTGCCGGAGACTTGTGTTGTGGGAAGACGATGGCATTTTCCGGGCATACTCGACTGCACGCCGGGCAACCTTTTCGGCAATTATCCGGTTGTTCGACCAGGATGGTCTCCTGAGTATCAACGCCATATACGCCAAACAAACAGAAGTCGATGCACTCCATGCAGTTTGTGCAACGTGAGAAATCGATTACAGGATACCAGCGGCGTCCGGCCTTTTCCTCCACGGCATTTAATTCAGGCTCATTTCGTTGCTCGGCGTTAAGGAATCGGTCGAGTTGACTCTGATCAGGCGTTCCGCTGATCCATTGCATTAAAGACGACTCGGCTATTCGTACGACTTCATTGACGTAATGTTGTGCATCACTTGGATGTTGAAATTGCAAACAGTAGATTGAGCGATCCGGGATATCTAACGTGTCGACGACACGTTGCTTTTCTTCCTCTTCAAGAACATCCTCTTCAAGCTCATCTGCGTCCTCATCCTCTTCAGCACCAAACTCCACTTCACCGGTTTGGCCAAGGACTCCATTGCGATCGAGAATCCAATGCGCGGCACGCTGAAACATCCAGGAGATGACAATGAAGTCGTCATCCAGTGCCTTCAGTTGTGAATACGCATCTCCATCCGGACGTAAGTCATAGAGATTGGGAATCATGGTTACTTTTACGCGTGGATCAAGCGCCAGCAGATCAGTCACGGACTGTTCGATCTGCCGTTTGTCGGGATGATGACTCAATCCGCTAGAAACAAAGACGTTTAGTGGCTTAATCATTGTGTAATTACCTGATTCGCAACTGTGGCCGGCAGCATCTGCTGACCGGGTCAAGCGTGAACTTAGTCGTTTAGTTGTCCTTTAATTGTGCGCTGAGTGATTACCCAAACATCTGCCAGATGATCAACATATTGTTCAGCACTGAGCAACGTTTCGGCTTGGTTGTCTGATGGCTGAATTTCAAATAGCCATCCTTCCCCGTATTTATCCACGTTAATGCCTGACGGGTCTGCAAGCAACTGTGCATTGAATGTTGAGATTTCTCCGGACAGCGGACTGTAGAGCGAACTCTCTGCTTTCTTACTTTCAACTGAGCCGATTTCCTGTTGTTCAGAAACAGGTGCCGGTGCGTCAAAATGCCAATCCAGAAAATAGACGTCCTGAAGTAATCGCACAGCATAGGCCGTGAATCCGAATCTGTTCGTACTTGAAAGCGACGGATCCGACATAGCCCACATGTGGTTCTTGGCATATTGGCGATCTGTAGGGATTTCAGCAGGGAATTCCCCCATCATGAACACCAATGGTTGGGTCATGTGTAGCGTACTCCCTGATGCTCTGCTTCAAAGAATGCCGGAAGGAGTGCATCCACGCGAAGTAGACCTTTGCGAGTTAACTCCACTCGATCGTCATTTACAGCAAGGAAGTCATCGCTGGTGTACTTTTGCCAGGTGCCTTCCCATTGCTCAACGATATCGATGTCATATTTGTCGCTGAAGTAACCGCGATCCAGATACCCCTTTTTCATTTGAAGGATCAACTCGCGTATCAACAATTGTCGCTCGCTTGGCTTAAACGCACGACCAAGCGGTAGCTTGCCATCCTCGAGAATGGTGTTGATGTAGTCTCCCCATTCAGGAAGATTCTGGTAGTGGATTCCTGAAACGTGTCCAAAGCTGGCTATTCCTGTTGCTAGTAAATCACTGCCTTGCCACAGGTTATCGCGATAACTGAAATTTACTTTTTCCGGATTCTTAACAACCGTGTATGCGCTCGATACGTGGTAACCGCGTTTGATGAATTCATCAAACGCGTAATCGACCCAGGCTCGTTTTGTCTCCCAGTTTGCAACGGGTGTCTCTATTTTCTCCCCGAGTATGTCCTTGGAGTAGACCGTATTAAAGGGCAATTCCATTTGGTAAATCGTTACACTCTCGGGAGATAACTCAAGAGTTTTTTCGATGTTCAGTTTCCAGTTGTCCCATGTTTCGCCAACCATTCCTGAGATCAGGTCAATATTGACATTGGGGTACTGAGCATCCTTGATCCATTCCCAGGCTTTGTAGATTTCACCTGACAAATGCGCTCTGCCGTTTTCGCTTAGAATCTCGTCGGTGAAGTTTTCTACACCCAGACTCAGTCGCGTCACGCCCAGGTCTTTAAGCGTATGAACCTTGGTTTCCGAAAGGGTTCCGGGTTCACATTCGAAAGTCACTTCTTCTGCAAGATCCCAGTTAATACTTGCGCGCAGTCGGTCCACCAGACTGGTGAGTTGCTTAGGGCTCAAGTAACTGGGAGTGCCTCCACCGAAGTAGACAAATCGAATTGGCCGGCCACCCATGACGGGTAACTGGCTTACCATTTCAATTTCACGTGATAAGGCCGAAACATATGTCTCGATGTCGCTGGCCTTGTTGTCAGTAAAAACTTTGAAGTAACAAAACTTACATCGTTTTCGACAGAACGGAATATGCATGTACAAGCCAAGTGGCACATCCGTAGGAGGCTGTCCCATGACAGTCTTCACTTGTTCCAGTTCGTCGCGGTTCCATTGGGAAAACGGCGGATAGTTAGAAATGAAGTAGCTTCCTACTTCAGTTTCATTATCCGGACTTGTGTTACTTGAATCAGTCGACATTGAACCATCTTGTTCTTAAGGGTTGGCAAATTCGGTGTTTTACCGGAACTACTCTCCGAAGCAATACACTGTGCCTTCGTCACCGGCGATAATAAGTTTTCCGTCGGCAATGGCAGCTGAACCGACAAATCCCTGACCGACTTCTTTCTCGAAAAACTTCTTACCGGTCTTTAAATCCAGTCCATAAATTCGTCCGTCGCTGCCACCGACGTATACGCGCGAACCAACAATGACTGGTGATGAATCGACCCGACCTCTGGTCAGAAACTGCCAGACGATTTCACCTGTTTTTGTATCTAAAGCCTGGATGCGTTTATTGCGGCCGCCGGTCACCAATAATCCATCTTTCACTGCAGGGCTTGATCGGTATGGCAGGCTCGAGTCGTCTTCTGAATAAGTCCATACAACCTCGGCTTCCTTCCAGTTGATGCTGTATAGCGTTGCCGCCTCTGTACCGAAGTAGACGTAATCGCCAACGACAGCCGGTGTCACTCCGGTTGGGCCATTAAGTTCGACAGCCT
This sequence comes from Pirellulaceae bacterium, assembly GCA_045566075.1. GTDB lineage: Bacteria > Planctomycetota > Planctomycetia > Pirellulales > Pirellulaceae > UBA11883. The sequence goes on from JBJLEE010000069.1 coordinate 81,491, forward strand.
TGGCTTCTTCGCCGGACTCGAGGTCAATAATGTGAAGCTTGGCATCGCAGCCCGCCACAAATGTATACTTGCCGACAACCGTCGGAGCACATCGAATCTGGTCAGCCAATTCGTGTTTCCAGACTTCTTTTCCGGTTTCAGCATTGAGGCAATAGAGTGTTGCATCCTGACTTCCGAATACCACATTCTCTTTGTAGAAGTTTGCTGATGAATTGACTTCAGCTCCCGTTTGATACTGCCACAATTCTTTTCCGTCTTTAGCATTGAAGCAATAAAGCATCCCGTCATAATCACCGACGTATAGTCGACCATCCTTAAAGGACACAGACGAGACAAATCCGCTGTCGATTTTTGAGTCCCAGATTTTCTTTCCGTCAGCCAGCTTTAGGGCATAGAGCTTGCCGTCTAAATCGCCGATGTAAACGATTCCATCGACAATAGCTGGAGTGGCTTCAAATGCGCCTTCCTTCACTTCAAATTTCCACTGTAAATTGAGCTCATCAGGCAGGGTACTTGCTGATACTCCCTGAGAGAGTGCGTTACCACGGAAAATCGGCCAGTCTTTTGTGGGGTGACCGCTATCGTCATCAGACGTTTTCTTTGGGTCGACTGCTGTAGAGTCTGTGGTGAACGATGCAACAAGTAAGAATGCAAGACTCAACAGTGCCAGTGGATAGGTGATTGTCAGTTTGCTTCGCATGGTAAGGTCTTTAATCTGTCGCATATGTACACCAACTTCTGCTTTAAATCCGTTGGAGAGGACCTAAGGTTTAAGGCGTTGTTCGGGAAGCAAATGCAAGTGGTGACCAACTGTGTATGACAGTCGGTGTTAAATCCAATCACTCGTTATTCATAAGCCTTTTCATACAGCCCGAGTAACTCTTCTTTTTCTACTTTACGAGGGTTGAATTGGCCTGTCCACTGTTCAGCTGCGTGCTCTGCCAGTGCTGGCAGTAAATCATGCTCGACACCACATTGTACGAGACTAGTTGATAATCCAGATTGTTTCACTAATGACGCAACAAATTGGGCCAGGTCTTCTACGCTTCCAGACGGAAGAGTGTTATCAGCGCTCGCAGTGTTTTGTAGTAGTTGCTCGTATTGATCACTTACTTCGTCGGCATTGAATCGGATTACGTGAGGCAACATGATGGCAATGGCCTGACCATGTATGATTCCGTACTTGGCTGTAAGCGGATTTGCTAATGCATGGGTGGCTCCGAGCATGGAATGTTCAATTGCCATACCTGCCAGACATGCGCCTAATTGCATTTGTTCGCGGGATTCAATGCTCGGCGCATTGCTCAGTACGTTTGTAAAGTTGGATGCGAGTCGAAGCCAGGCTTCCTGGCTATACGCTAGAGATATTTCATTTCGCTTTGTGGTTACGTACGTTTCCAGTGCGTGGGCAATTGCATCGATCCCGGTTACGGCTGTGACAACTCTTGGCTGAGTCGTCGTCAACGTCGGATCGAGAATTGCGACTTTGCAGCTCGCTTTCTTATCTCCGCAGGCCATTTTCACATGCGTCTCGGCGTCCGAGATCAGAGCGAATGACTGAGTTTCGCTTCCGGTTCCAGCCGTGGTTGGAATGGCGACCATTGGCAACATTGGTTGGCTTGCTTTGCCGATACCCCAATAGTCTTTCATTTCACCGCCATTGGAATATAGAAAATTTATTCCTTTGGCACAGTCCATGCTGCTGCCACCACCGAGGCCAATCAGGACATCCGGCTGAAACTCGTTGGCAATCATGGTCCCACGTTTCACGTCATCGGTGGTTGGGTTTTCATGAACATCAGAGAAAATGTGAGTCTCGATGCCCGCTGACTCGAGTACTGCACAACCTCGCGATGTGTGCCCGACCTCGATGATCCCCGGGTCGCTAACAACCAGTGCACGACTGCATTGCCAACCCGACACCAATTCACCAAGTTGGTCAACGGAATCCGGGCCGTGGATAATGCTCGTCTGTGTATAGCTGTTGATCAGACTCATTGAGTTCAGCGACATCTTAAAGCTTGGTGCAGCGTGGCACTTAACGCCAGGCAGGCATTGTTTCTAGCTAAATTGTTTCTAGCTA
>JBJLEE010000070.1:0-54010 GCA_045566075.1 Pirellulaceae bacterium
GGCGGAAGTGACAGTCGTGTTCGTGCTTATGCTGGCGGTATAGACTTGCAGTTACCGCTTGATCGACTCGAGCAGCAAACCCAAGCTAATCTGGATCGTGGTTTTCGTGCCATCAAAATGAAGGTTGGCCGAGACCAATTATGTGAAGATATCGCGCGTGTCGAAGCAATGCGGAAGTTCCTTGGACCTGACCTACCCTTGATGGTCGATGCCAATATGCGGTGGTCAGTTGATCAGGCGACCGAAGCCGCCCGGTCATTCAAAGAATACAACATCTATTGGCTGGAAGAACCCGTGATTCCGGAAGACTTCGATGGTCACCAAAAAGTGCTCGCTGAAGGTGGCGTGCCGATTGCAAGTGGCGAAAACCTGCACACGATCTATGAATTTGAAAAACTGATTTCGGCAGGAGGTGTGTCTTATCCGGAACCCGATGTATCGAATGTCGGTGGGATAACGACGTGGCTAAAGGTCGCGAAACTGGCAGAGAAGGCAGGGCTACCTGTAACATCACACGGCGTGCATGACTTACACGTCCACTTATTAGCAGCCGTACCCAATGCATCTTTTCTTGAAGCACATGGGTTTGGACTCGAGCGATTCCTTGAATTCCCACTAGAGATTGAGGAAGGATTTGCCACGGCACCGGATCGTCCCGGCCACGGCGTAAGTCTGGACTGGGAAGCACTCGCTTATCATCGAGGGTAAAGCTGTCGGGCTCGTATCGTATTGTTATGCAATGATGTCATTCATCGGCAGTCCGTGATGAATATCAAGTCGTTTTCTACCGAGGATTTCAAGTTGGTGCGAATCCAGTCCTAACTACCATCTGATGAAATGGCTTCGGATCTTTAAGTTAGTTCAGATCCAGAGATTCGATGGCAGGTTGCGATCCAATTTGGTTGTATATGTCGACCACAAGTTCCTTTGATGTGATCTTGCCGTCCTTGTTCAGATCAGATGTGCGCGTGTTTTTTGGGTTATCTGCTTGGTTGATTTCATCGGAGCTCAATTCACCGTCGGCGTTGGTATCAAGTTTGTCGAGTAAGAACTCGGCCAGTTGGCGTGCACGAGCCATTTGTTTCTGATCGATCTTTGGCCCCTCGGTTTCGTCAGTGTCCGCATCTGCATCAGTGTCAGCATCTGGATCAGCACCTTCCGTTTCAATCCGATTAATGACGTCGCGCAGCAGCGGCTTATGCTGAGGGGTGGACCATGGATGTGACATCGCCTTCTTGAGCCGTTTAGCTAGCGGAACGACTTGCTCAATTGGTGCATTCATCAATTCATCACGAATGGATCTCGAAATGCCAATGGAACTAATCGCAAATCGCTGGACGATTATCTTTCCTGCCTTATCATTATCCGCAGTTTTTGGCAGTAATCGCTTTGCCCCTTCTAATACGGTGATTTGCTTTGAGGTAATCAACGAAGTGATATGGTCCGCCTCATTTGCTTTTGTTTGAATACTACTTTTAGGTTCATTTGGACTAATCACTGCGATGTCGTGGGTGTACGCCCTTCTTGTACGGAAGGCATCTTTCAACATCTCAGCACCGACGCCTACGATAACTAGAACGCCAAAAATAACCCACGGGGCTATCAGGCATCCTTTGACTAGCCTGGAGGAAGACGATTGTGACCTGGAGCGACTTCGTGTGGTTGCCGTGGGTTTGTCTTTAGGCTTGGATTTAGACACTGAAAAAGGGTCAGAAGCAACATCATTCGTCTCTTTTTCGGCTCCTGAAAACTGCTCTGTAAAACCTAGGCCAGCGACGATTTTTAGTACGGTGTTTTGAACATCGTCGGATTCTCTATCCGGAGAATCGCCGGCCGGCTCATCCGCATAAACGTCTTCAGTTGTGGAATCGGTTTCAAACAGAGAATTTAACTGCTCAGCCAATTGATCGTCAGGTGATGCCGAAGTCGACTCGTCGCTCGTTTCTTCCAACGTCTCTTCGGTTGCCGGTTCTTTATCTACTACATCTTGCTCCAAATCTTGCGGATCATCTTCTGTAGTGGATTGCGGCGGTTCTTCTTCCTCTGATGCATCTTGCTCAACTTCTGCTTGTTCTTCTTCTAATTCCTCTTCTAAGTCCTCTTCTTGCGTCACGCTATCCTGAGCGTTGCCTTCAGACTCTTGATCATCTACCGTCTCGTCTGCAGACTCTCCTGCTGCATCTTCTTCAGAACCCCGGTCGGTATTACTATCTGCAGTCTGCTCCTCCGTAGCCTGCTCTTCCAAGGATTCTTCCGATTCAACGTGTTGTGCGTCAGGATCAGTTGCTTCGGTAGATTCAACTTCAGCATCATCATGATCAATTTGATCATCTTGAGTTTCTGGCTCTGTTGAATCATCAACCGCTGGAGCGGGATCAGTTGCCGATGGCACAACGCCCCATAATTCAAACTGATCGAGGCCGGAGACCCATCGGCTCACGATTCCTTCGACTTCATAGGTGTCTCCACGGCTAACGCCATCCGCTTGATCGTTAAAAGAATCAGGTAGTTGAATCTTGACTTCGATTTCCGTGTCAACGATTTCACCCTGGATGGTTCTTCCTTTCCTCAAGGATTCATCCGGGACCGTCGAGTAGGTATTGCTTACTCTATCCACGAGAATCTTAAATCGGAATCGCCGCGACTTTAACTCATTTAGGATTTGCTCTCGTTCGGAATAGTAGATCCCATCTGCAGAAAGCGCAGTGGCAAGTTCAAGGATATCCGCGTGGGACTGAGGTGGAGAATTTCGGTGTTCGTTATAAATGTCGCTCATGTGAACTGTTATTCGTACCAAAGACCGGAATATTGAGCAAATTCTTGTACGTCGTGGATGATGGTTTCTGGCATCTGACACACAATTGATCGCGTGATTACAATCAAGGGTTGAACCTCAAAATGCTATAAGAACTTACCACAACATGGATACACAGCAGATCACCGAACTTATTCGCCATCGTCGGACGGTAAAACCAATCGACAACCGTGGCAGTGCGAATTACTCGGATCGTGAAGTTTCGCGCGAGACGATTGAGTTGCTGGTTGCCAACGCAAACTGGGCACCAACACATGGGCTAACCGAGCCATGGCGGTTTTGCGTCTATCCATCCAAACGTTCCTTAGTGGATTTAGCATCATTCCTGGAGCAGCAATACCGAGCTAACACTCCTGAAGAGTCATTCAATGAAGAGAAGCTTGCCAAAATGCTGGCATATGCAAAGGAAGCATCCGCGGCAATTGTGTTGGGAATGGAACGCCATCCGGGAAAGATTGTTGCCGAAGAGGAAGTGATAGCAACGGCATGTGCTGTGCAGAATCTACACTTAACAGCAACGACCATGGGCCTAGGCGTGTTTTGGTCGACGAATCCGATTTATGACATTTCGAGTAGCAGAGAGTATTTTGGTTGGATGGGTGAAGAAGACCGTTGTTTAGGAATTCTTTATCTGGGTTTTCCGGTGAATGAATGGCCCGAGCGCAAACGTGGCGCTCCCGGTGATGTGGCAGATAAAACAGAATGGCGAGAGTAACGAAAGTCCGGCGAATATGAAAATTGAACGAATCCTTGTTTATCAAGTCGACCTTCCTCTGCATGAGGGAACTTACAGTTGGTCCGGTGGAAAGTCAGTCGATGTATTCGACAGCAATATTGTCGCGATTGAGACGGACACAGGGCATGTAGGATACGGTGAGTGTTGTCCTCTGGGTCCATTTTATTTGCCCGCATATGCTGCTGGTGTGCGCAGCGGTATTCAAGAACTTGGTCCTCACCTGATTGGCATGGATCCGACTCGGCTATTACCACTGAATCGTCTAATGGACCGTGCGCTCAAGGGACATGCGTACGTCAAATCGCCCATCGACATTGCTTGCTGGGATATTCTTGGTCAGAAAAGTGGGCAGGCAATCTGTGAGCTACTCGGCGGTCGTTATGGTGATGACTTTGTCCTTTATCGAGCGATCTCTCAGCAGGAACCTGAAGCGATGGCGGATAATGTAGCCTCATATAGAAGCGAAGGATACCGGCGATTCCAGTTAAAGGTTGGCGGTGATCCAGATGTTGATATCGAGCGAATTCGCCAGGTTGCCGATCGACTTGAAGATGGTGACAAACTGGTTGCTGATGCAAATACTGGTTGGCTCATGCATGAAGCAGCACGTGTTGTACGTGCCGTGCAGGATATTGATGTGTATATCGAACAGCCATGTGAAACATACGATGAGTGTTTATCCATTCGCCGGCGAACCAGCCATCCATTTGTGTTAGATGAAAACATTAATGGGATGGATATTCTCATGCGCGGCTATGCAGATAAGGCGATGGACGTCGTAAATATCAAGATTAGTAAGTTTGGCGGGCTGACCAAAGCCAAACTTGCCAGAGATCTCTGCTGTGAATTAGGAATAGCCATGACGATTGAAGATAGCTGGGGCGGTGATATTACAACGGCAGCCATTGCCCATCTGGCACACAGCACGCCACCTGAACTGTTATTCACATCAACGGACTTTAATAGCTATGTAACGGTCAGTACTGCTGAAGGTGCGCCGCAAAGAAACAATGGTCGTATGTCCGCCTCCTCATCTCCGGGAATGGGTATCACTCCGAAAATGGACATTCTTGGAAAGCCTGTTGTAGAGATTTCCTAGAATTCGACCGAATGCAGTTGTACCTTCGCTGGAAAGGAGTAAAGCGTGATACGGGTTATCGATTCACATACCGGTGGCGAGCCAACTCGTGTTGTCGTTTCCGGTGGTCCTGACTTGGGTGGCGGTACGGTAGCTCAGCAGTGTGAGCGGTTTCGGTGTGAATTCGATTGGTTTCGAAGTGCAGTCGTCAATGAACCTAGGGGCTGGGATGCCATGGTCGGTGCATTGCTTTGCCCGACGTCCGAACCAGGGTGCTCAACGGGAGTGATCTTCTTCAACAATGTTGGTCAACTTGGAATGTGTGTACACGGCACGATTGGGCTTGGTGTGACACTTGGATATCTGGGAAAGGCCACCGGTCGTCAGCGTATTGAAACCAACGTTGGTGTTGTTGAATTGGAATTGCTTGAATCCAATCGCGTTGAAGTGCAAAACGTAGCAAGCTACAGACTGGCAAAAGATGTTGAAGTGAATGTGCCGGAGATTGGAGTGGTTGTCGGAGACATCGCCTGGGGCGGGAATTGGTTTTTCTTAATCAACGATCATAAACAGCATGTGCACTATGAGAATATTGAGGACCTGACGGATTATTCATGGAAGGTAAGGCAGGCGCTTACAGCGAATGGTATTACGGGATCCGACGGCGGTGAAATCGACCACATAGAATTGTTCTCCCCATCAGAGTTAGATGGAGTTGACAGCAAGAATTTTGTGTTATGCCCGGGTCGAGAGTACGACAGGTCACCATGTGGGACTGGCACGAGCGCAAAACTAGCATGCTTGGCTGCCGACGGTACGCTGTCAGAAGGACAGACTTGGTATCAGGCGGGCATAACCGGATCTGTATTTGAAGGTGAAGTTGCCAAGGTAATTGACTACCCCATTTCCGAACGAGTGATGCCAACGATACGCGGTTCAGCGTACATTACGGCTGACTCACAACTGGTGCTGCAGGACGATGATCCACTCCGGACGGGGATCAAGGGATGACACAACGACGTCAGGCGGTCATTGTAGGCGGTGGTGTGATCGGTGTCTCGTCTGCGTACTTTCTCTCAGAACGCAACTGGGATGTGACGCTGGTAGAGAAAGGCTCTACAGGTGGTGGTTGCTCTCATGGAAACTGTGGATTGATTTGTCCAAGCGATGTTCTTCCGTTAGCTTCTCCAGGTGCCATTCGTAAGACTCTGGCTGCGATGTGTCGTGGTAGATCACCGCTATACATCAAGCCTCGATTGACACCGCGACTTTGGTCATGGCTGCTGAAATTTGCGGTGCGGTGTAACACCCATGATATGGTCGCGTCAGCTCATGGGAGGATGTCCTTACTGGAACCTTCGATGTTGATGTATCAGCAATTGTTCGACCGTTTGGAAATAGATTGCGAATGGCAGCAAAAAGGATTGTTGTATGTTTTTCAGAGTCAAAAAGGGCTAGATGCATACTCTCTCACAGATGAAACGCTCGGCGAGGAATTTGGACTAAGTGCGAAGCGTCTGGAGTCACAGGAATTACATTGTTTAGATCCATCGCTTAAGGATGCTGTTGCAGGTGCCTGGTACTACGAGGATGACGGTCATTTGCGCCCCGATCGACTGATGTCTGAGTGGAAAAGGGTCCTCACAGAAGCGGGAGTCCAGATTCACGAGAATACTGAGATGCAGGGACTTGGTGTGCGTCATGGAACGGTGGTGTCAGTAGAAACATCATCAGGAGATTTTGAGGCGGATGCAGTTCTAATAGCAACAGGTGCGATGGCAGCTCAAATGCATCGGCACATGGGTGTGCGATTGCCGATTGAGCCGGGGAAAGGCTATTCCATCACAATGTCACGACCATCGGTTTGCCCGGAAATACCAATGTTGTTTCCGGAGCATAAGATCGCGGTGACACCAATGCATACAGGATATCGCCTTGGTTCAACCATGGAGTTTTCAGGATTCGATACTCGCATAAATGAAAAGCGAATCAACTTGATTCGCCAAAGTGCGGAAGTCTACATGCGTGAGCCGTTTGGTGAGGCGCTTCACGAACAATGGTACGGCTGGCGGCCAATGACGTATGACGGTTTACCCTTTATCGGCCCCGTACCATCGATGAAGAATCTATTTGTCGCTGCAGGACACAATATGCTTGGATTGTCGATGGCACCAGCGACCGGTCGATTGATATCAGAGCTTATGAGCGATGAAACGCCGTTTATCGACCCAACGCCTTATCGCATCGGACGATAAAGGAGTGTGATGCTCTGCCGCAATATCTGGAATCTAAACGTTGTAAGTGACGACAGTTTTAATACCTTGCGGCTCTCGGTTTTGATAATGCCAGAGTGAATCATCCGGTGTTACGCGGTTAGTGATCATCTTGCGAATCACATGACCGTACTTGTCATCAAGGGCGACGAGGTAATCTACGCCACTTTGCATGTCCCGTGGAGCGTTGTTGACAGTGCCGAGAAAGACATGATTTCGGAGGATGGCATTTCTCATGATTAATGAAAGATTGTGATTGGCCGGCTCAGGTGTCCGTGAACAGCCCTCCCAAACCATGATTCCACATGAACTCAGTGCGAGTGCCGTTTTTATGGCTACCTGATCACTGCCAGTACATTCAAGGATGAGGTCAAAACCGTCGCGATCCAGATCCGCATGGTCCCAATTCCAATCGTCCTGATTCAAGTATTCTGCATCGAATTCGGTTACGAGGCTTGCACGGAAGGAGTCAGATGGATCTCTTCCATAAACGGTAACAGGCCAATTTCGCGATCGACATGCAATCACAGCAGCAAAGGCGATCGGACCTAAACCGGTGATCAAAACCCGCGGTGGACGTTGCTCCCAGATGTCGCCTAATCGCGCCGCCTGAATTTGCTCGGCTTCACGTACAGCTTTCTCTGAGACTGAAATAGGCTCTGCAAGTACTGCTACTTCAGCAATGTGTTCGGGAACATGAAATAGGAATTCGGGCTGATCGTTCCATGTTGGCAGTGAGAATCCATGCTCTCCGACGATTCCTCTTTCGACGTAGCAGCCCCACGGCATCATATCAACGCGGCGCTTGATTACGCTATCATCGACTCCTGCAGGTCGTCGAACTGCAGGTACGACTAAATCTCCAGGGTTGAATCCGTCGACATCATGTGCAATCTCTACAACGCGTGCAAGGCATTCATGTCCGAGAACGAGAAAGTCATCATTTTCGGGGCAACCGGGAGTCAGTGAATGCAGAATTTCCCGATCCGTTCCGCAAATTCCGAGTAGCACCGTTTCGCAGCGCACCTGATTGCTGCTTAGTGGTTCCGGACAAATCGGATCAACGAGAACTGGATTCTGCTGGCCTTTGAAAGCAGCGATAGACTTCATTATTTGTTCCAGTGGTTGCCGCCGCGTATTTGTTTACAAGACGCGTGGACCTCATAGCAAGTGTGCTGTTGTGACTATTTGCGTCGGCGTCTTTCGAATCGAATTCGGCATCCAATCGCGATCGTCTCCGGCGTCTTTATCTCGTCACCGGAATTCGTTGCGGCAATGGCGATTTCAACCCATTGTTTCTTAACCTTCGTAGCATCGGGGCTATCATCGAAGGCACCCATATATACAATCTGACGCTTCTCATTTAGGACAAAGAATTCGGGGGTATACCCCGCTCCATATTTCTGAGCAATTTGCTGTGTTTCATCGTAAAGGTATGGAAAGGTGAATCCCTTTTCTTTGGCTCGCTGCTTCATAGCGTCCAAATTATCTTCAGGAATTTTGTTCACGTTGATTGCGACGAATCCAACTCCCTTATCTGAGGATGAGTATTTCTTTGCAAATGCAACCAACCGATCTTCATAGTCAACAGCGTATGGACAGCTATTACAGGTGAATGCGACCACCAGGATCTTGTGTTCCTTGAAATGATCGAATGCTATTTCCTTATCACTGATTGATGGTAGTTTTTCCCACTTAGGCGCATCATCACCGATATCCAGAACGGGATTAAACTCCCCGCCAACTGCCATGCTTGAATAGCTCAATAGTACGGCGATAGCCAGAAACTTTTTCATTGGGTAAATAGCTCCAAAGATGTTATGAATGACTCGTCTAAGTTGATTCTAACAGTCGATTCGCAGTATTGCGCAGGGGGTGCCGTTCTTCTGGTAATATGCAAATCAGGTTTGATTAACCGTTGCAGATTTCCGATTACTACACTAGAGTTGCAAATAGATAAACCAACCCGCAGGAATGTTAAATGTCTACCGAAAACCTGTTACTTCAACTCGACCTTTTACTGCTGCTTGCATTAGCCAAGCCATAGGGGATGTGTGAACGAAAAACGCTTTACTATTAACACATTCCCGAGGCAAGCCCTCGGGTTTTTTCGTTTCATATCCAAGTTCCACTAACGAAATACAAGAATGAGCCAACGAATCAACTGGATAACCAGAAGGGCCATCGCATCACGATCAGGCCTGTTGCTTCCCGCGCCGGTCAGGGACCGGCATACGGCTTTGTAGAGTCACGCATGCACGCGTGAACGCCGGACGATCTCGGCGGTAAATCTAGTGAACAATACATGACAGGTAACAGGACCAGTAAGATGTCCGAAAACAGACAAATCACAGTTTTTGACACGACCCTTCGTGACGGCGAGCAGTCTCCGGGTTGTAGTATGAATCTTTCAGAGAAACTGGAGCTCGCTCAGGCACTCATTGATCTGGGTGTAGATGTAATCGAAGCGGGATTTCCAATTGCATCTCCCGGTGACTTCGAAGCGGTGAGAGAGATCTCAAACACCATGCGTGGCGCCACTTTCTGCGGACTGGCACGAAGTCACGAAGTAGATATCGATCGCGCATGGGAAGCCCTAAAGGGAGCTGAACAGTCACGTATCCATGTGTTTCTTGCCACAAGTGCAATTCACCGCGAATTCAAACTCCGCATGTCACGTGAAGAAATTATTCAGCGCGCAGTCGATGGTGTAAAACGTGCGGTTAGCTATTGTGACGACGTTGAGTTTTCGCCAGAAGATGCAGCGAGAACAGAACACGACTTCCTTTGCGAAGTTGTAGAGGCTGCTATCGATGCGGGGGCAACTACGGTAAATATCCCAGACACCGTTGGATATGCCGTGCCTGAACAGATGGGGGCGACGATCAAGATGCTTGTTGATCGAGTGCCTAATATCGATAAAGCGACCATCAGCATTCACTGTCACAACGATCTGGGACTTGCTGTGGCAAATAGCCTGTCAGCCGTAGCAAACGGTGCCGGACAAATCGAATGCACAGTAAATGGAATTGGTGAACGGGCAGGTAATTGCAGCCTTGAAGAAGTAGTCATGGCGATGCGAACTCGCGAAGACTACTTTAATCTGTCGACCAATATCAACTCGGAGCGATTGGTTCCTACCAGCCGATTGCTGACATCGATTACCGGTATGGTTGTGCAGCGAAACAAAGCAATTGTCGGCCGGAATGCCTTTGCACATGAAGCAGGAATTCATCAGGACGGCATGCTTAAAGAGCGTACAACTTACGAGATCATGCGTCCTGAAGACGTTGGCTTTGCAAAAACCGATCTGGTTCTGGGTAAACACAGTGGCAGAGCTGCACTGGGTGACCGGGCAAGAGAGCTTGGCTTCCACCTCAATGGCGAACAGCTTCAGGCTGTGTTTGAGGAATTTAAGAGGCTCGCCGACAAGAAAAAAGAGATTTACGATGGAGATATCGCTGCTCTTGTACAGCAGCAGATTCATGGTGGTGGTGAACCGGCCTGGTCTTTTGTTTCTTTCACAGCAAATTCATCCTCTGGTGAAGCTCCGAAAGTAACCGTGATACTAGAAAAAGACGGCGAGCAATTTAGCGAGTCGTGGACGGACGGGGATGGCCCGATTGACGCTGCGTTTAATGCAGTGGAGAAGATCACAGGCCTTGAGTTGCTGTGTAAGGACTTTCAAGTAAGCAGTGCGACCCTTGGTCGAGATGCCCAAGGATCCGTCCAGGTGGAAATCTTCCACAAAGGGGTTACCTATCGAGGACGCGGTGTTTCGACTGATACGATCGAGGCAAGTATTCTGGCGATCCTTGATGCCGTGAATAGGATCGCCACGAGTTGACCTCGGGTAGATGGCACACGTCATCGGGTATCGTGCGTCAAATATTGCCGGAATGCTCAGGCAATAAATGCGACGTAGTAAAAGATCCAGCCTGTTATGGAAGTCAGAATCATACCAGTTGCACCTATCCGCGCACGTCGCTTGTGGGCATCGCTGTGTTCATTCGGTATCGGTGGCTTGGGGAAGTGCTTTAGAGCCTTCACAATGATCACAATCCAGAGGATTGGTGTGGGGATGGCGAAACACAGGTGGATGCCTAGTGCAATCCAGGCTGCTGTCAGACCTTCTCCGTTTGGATCAGCACGCAATTCCCAATCGGTGAAGAATCGCATATCAATTTCAAAAGCGATGACTGCCGCAAGTAATACCGACGCGGTTGCGATTTGAATCTGTTTGTGTAATTGATACTTTCCTTGCTTGGCCAGCCTGATGCTGTAGATCAGCACCGGTACCACCAGAAACATTGCGACGAACACCACGTCGAGCATCAATGAGGCATTTGTTCCAAGGAATCCGTCAATTCCGTCGAATTGGATTTCAGCATTTGGCATCGTGTTGCTTTGGATTGAAGGCATGCCTAATGCAATCGACCGTTTTCGGTCGTTGCTTGTTGAACTTGTTGGTCATCACGGTAAAGAACTTCGACGGATTGGCCGTCACTATAGTAAAAGACCCAGTTTCCATGAAGCTTGCCGTCTACAAAAGGCCCCTTGGCCTCGATAGTACCACTCTCGTCGAAATACTTCCATTCGCCCTGTTCGAGCCCATGTTCATATCGTCCTGCTGACCGTTTGTTTCCATTAGCATGCGTTGCGATCCAATGGCCGTGTCTCATTCCATTCTTGTATGATCCATCAGCATGTCGTTCAACAAAGGCGAGTAACTGAGGTTCAGTGTCCGTGAGCGATTCCGCACCACCAACATAAACTGATAGTTCGAGACTCACTATCGAATCCTGCTCAAGGTCGGGAATCACTTCAGCCGGATTCGTCATTAGATATTCACAGGCTTGTGCTGCAAACATGCGGTAATTCGGGCTGACCAACTGCCGTAGAGCCAGCATCCAACGTTGTGAAGAGAAGATGTCCACCGTGTCAGGTCGAACACGCAAACCGTTAACGATTGAGTCCTCATGCAGTAGATCGAGTTGTCGGCCATCTGAAAGTGTGGCTGGCGCCGAGAATCGATAGATGTAGAGTTCCGGATTATCAAACATTGACCATTGCTGGTCTAACCTTAACTGGTGAATCAAATGTGTACTCGTGGTTCGTCCTGCCCAGGTGCGATCCTGGTCAATCACCGTCATAAAGTTGTAAATCACAACGGCCGTCAGGCAGATTCCACAAGATAAACGCGGGAAGACTTGCCGTGAAATCGGTTCCGCTTGTGCATTTGACTTTACTGACCACCAAGTGGAAGGGACGAGCCCCAGTAAAACCGCACACGACACATATGAAAACAGAGGCACATCCATCGTAAGTTCAATTCCGATGTGCATTCCAATGAATCCCAATAGTGCGAGACTACGGCATCGGCTTGTCTTCCATGGTGACAGAAAGAGTAGTGGACCAATGATCTCCATCATCAGTACACCTACGGTCAAAATGCTGAGCACTGCCGGAAAGCCAGTGAGCCATACACCTAATGGTCTCGCCAGTGATGATTCGGAAAGGAGTGACTGCAAGGCTGTGCCATGCGTCCAGTGATCATTGAATTTCATGATTCCTGTGATGAAGTACATCAACACAAGTTGAATAATCAGTGCTGCTGCGGCGATCCCAAACACAGAATCTATGGGTGCTTTGAATTCATCAGGATCCGCTGTTTGGTTCCTGTTATCGAAAGAGTATCGCGACCCCAGTGGTAAAAAGATGGACCAGAACAATGCAGCGATCATTAACACATCAGCCCCGTTGGTCATTAGGGGCAGACGTGCCATGAGAGATGCTTGAAGGATCCATACACCGACTGTGGCCAATCTGGTTCTGCAACCCACTAACAGCATCACAGCGAGCAGCAGATGTATGCCAAACAGGATGCCAACATAGGTTGAACTTGTACTCAATGTATGCAGTGACCAGGTTGGAAAGCCGGCATAAAAGTCACTTACGGCAGAATAGGGGAACGCACCTGAGTCCAGATAGTGTGCTGAAAAGTGGCCGATGCGGTCGAGCAGGTCATAAATCAATACGAGTGCCAGGCCAACACGCATTAATGCAAGCGAACGCCGGTCAAGCGTGCTGACTTTGGAAAAGCACGACTGATTGTCTACTGACTTTGGCACTGGTTCTTTTCGGTTGTTGTTTACAGCTTGCAACCTGAGCCCTAATTGAGGTCTGCCTTATCGAACGAATTAAATTGAAAGACATGAGAATACTGCAAGCGATTCATACTCCGCATACAATACGGCAATTGATTCCAATTCCACAACAGACAAATTGGTGGTAAGAGCGTGACTGTTTCAAGACGAGAGTTTTTAACTGCAACATCCGCAGTTGCTGCAAGTGTATCGATCGGACTAAACGACGTTGAGGGGACCAAGGCCAAAGCAACGACATCTTCTAATCCGATTGCTGTAAGTACTTATTCGTACTGGCGTTACCGCAAAGATACAAAGTTGCCGATTGAAGATTGTATCGACTTGGCTGCGGAGGCTGGTTTTGACGCTGTTGAAATACTACACGTACAGATGACACGTGAAGATAACGATTATCTACAGATGCTCAAGCAACGGGCATTTGTAAACGGGTTGGATCTGTGCGGATTCTCAACGCATCAGGGATTCGTGTCACCGGACAAAGAATATCGGGATCGAAATATCCAGCATACTCTGAAGTGTATTGAGTTAGCTTATCAACTTGGAATTCCCACGATCCGTGTTAACACAGGTCGGTGGGGCACGATTAAGAGTTTTGATGACTTAATGGCAGCGAAGGGAATAGAACCGAGATTAGAGGGGTATACGGACGAGGACGGCTTCAAGTGGGTTATCGATAGTCTGGAACAGTGCCTTGGTAAAGCGGAAGAGTGTGGGGTTACTTTGGGTCTGGAGAATCATTGGGGGTTAGGTCGGACGGCAGAAGGCGTACTGCATATTGTGAATGCCATTGATTCCCCGTGGCTCCAGGTCACAGCGGATACGGGTAACTTTTTCGAGCGGCAATACGAGCAGTTTGAAATGATGGCGCCGAAGACGGTGTATGTTCAGGCCAAGACGTACTATGGTGGCGGCACTTGGTATACGCTGGACATTGACTATTCACGAGTCGCAAAGATACTCAAGTCCGCCGGTTATAACGGTTACATCTCCCTGGAATTTGAAGGTCAGGAAGCCCACGAGACGGCGATCCCCAAGAGCCTTAATCTTCTGCGGCGTGCATTTAAGTAGGTCAATTTGGAATCCGGGATCTAACCCCCTAGGGACATCTCACAAACTGTTGGTAAAATATGTGACACGCAGATTCTGAACGGCGGTGCCTGGCACTGTTATTGAATGTTCAGAACACTCGTATGGCCGAGTGGCGGAATTGGCAGACGCTCGGGACTTAAAATCCCGTGTCCGTTAGGACGTGCGGGTTCGAGTCCCGCCTCGGCTATTTCTCTTGATCGCGTTTTCGAGGCCCTTCGTCGCCTGCCGGCTTCTCGCAAGGTGGTGCGGTTAGTTTCTGGTTCTATATGCTTTCTAACCGCAACTGCCGTTTGACGAGGCGCTAGCGGAGGATGCGGGCACCTCGGTATGTATTTCTCACAGCCATGTCGAGTTAGCGACTGACGTGGATCCGACTATATACCACGTAGCCAATCTTAGCCGGATTGGTCGCCTTTATTTTTACCTCGAGTACACCTGCGGCAACCTTATAGGGAAGGACGAGCTCGTTTTCACCTATTTTTAATCCAGTAATTGGGTATGCCATCTTATTCCCACTTTGCTGAATGACCAGTTCGCCAGTTCCCGCGTGACCGGATACCTGAATTATGACTCTGCTGACTTCTGCTTGCACATCTAATAACTCAATGCGTACAGGGCCGTAGTCCGAAGAAAGAGAGTTTAATCCGATGAATGTAGGTTGATGAGTCGGAAGGTACACAAACTCATTTCCGCGCAATCGAATGAGGCCATTTCGTCCTCGAAGTATGTCTACAAACTTATGATCTACATATGTTAGTGGATCCAGTCCTGCTCGATGCCAGTGCAAAAACCACTGGTCCGTTTCATTCGTAACAGCTGCCTGTCTGGCGACCGTCGGCGATTCCCGAACCGCATCAATCGATGCTGCCTTGCCATCCATCTGGAAATACGTTCCCCAGGTAACGTCAAATATCCGCCAGGCTTGGTCATAGTAAACTTCGGCGCAAATATGGGACGTGTTTTCTTTCGGCGTCTTGCCATGTAAATAAAACTCTACAGGTCTTGCTCTGAGCTTTAGGTGTTTAGCCAATTCTAAAAAACAAGCAACTTGATTACCACAAATCCCGGCCTTCGCTTCCAAACACTCTTCAACGGTTTTCGGTGTGTCTTCACCAATCGTTTTGAGTACAGAATATTGAAGCGGACTGACGATGCGTTGAACATGATTCATGATTGATATCGCGGCGATATATGCTCGATCTACATTTGGACTGCGATTGCCAAGCTGGTCGACTTCATTGCGAATCTCGTTGAGCAACTGTTTAGTCTTTGAACCAAGTGTGTCATCTTGAGCGCGCAGATCAGAACTGACCGCAACGATATTTATGAAGAGGCAGATGATCCATGGGAGGAGAATTCTCCGGATACTAATTATGTGTATAGAGAAAGCCATGAGCATATTTTAACCAACACACGATGTGACTGGCCTGTGATACGCGAAATCGCACGGATTTGCGGATTTAGTTCGCGACTAACATCAATCACTACGCCCCGTGGTTGCCAATGTCATTAGAAACGATTCTTGCAAGGGCAGTACCAGTAAGGTAACTCTTGTCTGCCGAGGATGACGGAGGATGCGGGCATTGCAACCAAACGACATGACATACAACTCATAGCCAAGTTTTCTCCAGTCTGAAGAATCAGAGGCCGATTAACGCTATATTAGTAGGCAACTGCCGCTAATCGGCAAGACACTCATATCGTTATCACTCAACTTAGACGGAGACAACTTATGCTTCGTAAAATCACACTCGGAGTTGCCTTGATGGCAATGGCAACAATGATCACCACCGGTATCCAGGCGGATGACGATGGTGACTCAAAGAAGGGCACATCTATTGAAGACGTCATGCACGCTCTCAAAGATGGGTTTCATAAGAAGATCCTTGATGGTTCGGCCACTGACGAAGAAAAAGCACAAATGCTCGACTTCGCCAAGGCTCTGCCGAAGGGAACACCCCCAAAAGGCTCCAAGAGCAGCTGGAAAAAACTCACTAAAAAGCTGGTTGTTGCTTCCAAAGCTGTTGTAGCCGGCAAAGATGGCGCCATCGAAGCTTTCGGCGAAGCCATTAACTGCAAAACGTGCCATACACCTCACAAAGTGTATCCACCGGAAAAGCAGTAAGCAGAGCTTTCGATAAGCTATATAAAAGAGGGTCGTGAGGATTAAAACTCACGGCCTTTTTTATTTTCTGAAGCAATACAGGTATTCGTAACCACGTTGGATAATGCTGTCGTTTGCAAAAACCAGAGATGATCGAGTCAAATCAGCCACCTCATTTTCAGCGATGATCTCACATTGCTCAGGATTTGGCTTAAGAACGAACGATGTGCCTTTCATATTAACGACATAAAGCTTGCCATCGAGATAACTCATCGAGCTCCATGTGTTTGAATCGCCGAGACGTTGCTGCCAGGTCGTCTTGCCTGTTTTTAATTCGATACACCACGCAATGCCTGGTTCATTGAGGATATAGATGTGATCACCAACAATGACACCGGATCCAACTCGTTGCGGGATTTGTTTTCGCTCGGTGTGATACCACAACCGACGCTCTTCTGTAACGTCTCCAGTGCCGCCGCGTTTCACAGCAAAGGCAGGGCCACTATAACCGCCCATCGTTACGGCGATATCACTCGTAATAACGGTGATGTGTACACGAGCTTCTGAAGTCCGCCACATGTCCATTTTACATCACCCGTTCTCGGGTTCACTGCGTAAAGCCTCATTGGCATGCTGATGAACATCGTTGCGTCCTGACCGGCGCCGGATATGATCGGTGTACTCCAGCTTCCCCTGAATTCTTCAACGGATTCACTTTTGGCATCCGGCACTTCACGCTTCCAAATCTCGTCTCCGGTTTTCTTATCCAGCGCGATCCAGTACGCATTCAATCCCGGGCCACAATTGAGAATAAGTAAATCCTCAAAGACAACGGGACTGGATGCTGTGCCCCAGATGTGTTGGAAGATCCCGAGGTCTTTTTCCCAAGCCACTTGTCCATCAAGTGTATACGCAATCAGGCCTGCCGAACCGTACCAACTGTAGACGAGATTTCCATCCGTTGTTGGACTTGAGGCACAAAACGGATTTGTCTTATGGGTCTTGTCTTGAGCTTCACGCGTTACTGAGTGATTCCAAAGCAATTCACCGTCTTCCAGTGAATAACAATACGTTCCGCGCTGTTTGCCATCCGCGGAAGCCATTGAAACAAATATTTTTTCGTCCCACGTGACGGGTGTCGAATTTCCAGGGGCTGGCAGTTTAACTTTCCACGCTAGATTGGATTCAACCGACCAGTTTTCAAGCACCTCATTATGTGAAGCGTGACCGGTGCCTAAAGGCCCACGCCACTGACTCCAGTTTTGCGCATTTAGAGATCCACAAATAAACAAGGCAAAAACGGCTGAAATCGTTGTAAGACGCATGTTTGATCCCATGAGTAAGGACAACGGATGGACGTATCCTCAGTGTTTCGTGAGGTGGAAGTACTATGATTGCTTCTAAGATACCATACGTTACTGACGCACTCTAACGTAGGATCCGGGCATCCCCGCGAAATCGGGGCTCATAGTTTCGCTGAGAATAATCCGGTAGGTTGGCAGTTCGGGCAGATGGCCCCATCGTATCTTGTGATTGATAGTTGGTCTGTTGTGGCTTTATCTTGGCCAGATCAATGAGCTTATACCCACGTGGTTGTGGCATTTTCCACATTTCCGGATTGTTGCTCATTAGGTTATTGAATTGGAATCGCGGAATGTCG
This sequence comes from Pirellulaceae bacterium, assembly GCA_045566075.1. Lineage (GTDB taxonomy): Bacteria > Planctomycetota > Planctomycetia > Pirellulales > Pirellulaceae > UBA11883. The sequence goes on from JBJLEE010000070.1 coordinate 17,923, forward strand.
AGTTGGAATTGCGTTTCGTTTTCATGGCCCGGTAGTAAACGTACTTTGATGCGGTGTGGCATCGAAAGGCCATCCTGTGGGTAGTACCGATGCTTGGAGGCAAGCACGGAGGCAACCAATTGGCCATTTGGTGCCTTTAGATGTTGCTCCAGCACCCAGCCAAATCGATTATCAAAAATGAGAATTCTTGTTAGGCCGTTGGGTAACTGAGTACGCACTTCCAGCTTGTCTTGCCCGACCTTGAATGGCCCTTCGTGCTGCTGGGTTGGATCCAGATAGACCAGACCGGTGGCTTCGATCATCCACTTGATGTTTACCGGAATGAAAATCCTCGCCGCGGTCGACTCAAATTGATCATGTCTAACAAAATACACTGCTGGATCCGGTTGTTGTTTGACCCATATCCAGAGCAAATTGTCATTGCTACCTAAGTCTAATTCAGTACCGGTAAAGTCAAACAGCCCGGCCCGAAGTCGAAATCGGTGTGGGCGTTGTGCGATCAGATTTGCCTTTAAGGTCGGTGAGCCGGCTGTGGATACCTTTGCATTGTCTGCCTGAAAAGCCTGAATCTTCTGAGTTGTGTTGACGATGGACATGAGCGACTCCATCGTTACTTGTTCTGGAAGTGATACAGGTGGTAATCCCGTGTGCGTGTTGACCAATCCTGACGGTAGGCAGCTTGCTCCACAGGACACCCACATTACGGTAAGTGCAAGACTGAGGCTGGATCGTAAACAGGTCAGTGATTTCTTCACGTATTTATGCTGCGTCTTTATACAACAGATCTGTGAGCTCACGCTGGATCGATTCTGCACGTTGAGTTGTTGGGTCGATGACAATGACCAGATGCTCAGCTTCCTGCTTTGCATCGGTTAGCACGAGCTCTTCGTTACCTTCTTGATTGACTTGAGTTCCCTCGAGTCGCAAAAGACGTTTTCGTACCAACAGCAGCCCAAGAATATATCTGAGATCAGCTTTTTCCGGTTGCGCGCTCAGCTGAGTAAAGAACTGGATTAGGACATCATTCGGTGCGAGGTTTGCTGTTTTGCTGTTTTGCTCAGGCATCTCGGACTTCCACCAGCCAATGGCATCGTCAGGTGGTTCCGACCAATGCTCGCGACTAAAGTCGCGGCGCACAACTTCGCCACCGACACCAAGTAGCACGCTGTAGAATTCTTCACCTGGACTAAACTCCCGACCACTTTCATGGCATTGCCGGGTGCATTTTTGAAACTGAAACTCAAGCATGATGCTGTCCAGTGTTTATGAGTGAATACAGTCGTAAACAGATCGGTAACGGGCTTAAATAGTAGCCGAAAATGACGATAGGAGGCAATAGTCATCTGGCTGTTGCCATACCTATTTCAATACGGCAATCAACTGTCTGAGTTACGACGCTTCGGTACCGAGTTTAGCTCGTGCACGTGTGAGAGTAGGGCCGATGCTGTTGGATGGCATGCCTGTCAGCGAGCTGATTTCATCATATGACTTGCCTTCCATATGAAACAGTCGCATGACACTTGCTTCCTGTTCACTCAGTTTTGCAAGCAGAGATTCGATTTGTTCTTTATTAATCAACTGTTGTTCAGCGGATTGTTCGTCGTCAGGAATTGAGATGTTCCCGGTATCAAGTGACATGCGAAATGCTACGACGTAATCGGACTCCCCATCTCCGGCATCTGAATCGTCCGAAGATTGTGGGAGTTTTTTACTTATGAATTCTCTTACAACGACACGACGCGCGATTACTGTAATGTAGGTTGCAAGGCTACTACGACCCTGAAATCGTCGTAGTACGGCAAAATCATTCTTAATGATCTGTAGAAATACTTCTGCAACGTGGTCCTCAACGTCATGTCGTTTCAGGCGGATATTGCGTGCATCGGCACTATGTGTAACGACATGAGTTACTAAGCCAATAAATCGATCGGCAAAGTCCTCCCACGCTCCTGCCGTTCTGGCAAGGCATCGATGGATGAGTTCACGGTCGTAATCGGAAAGTGCCACGGAATGATCTACGGATCTAAGGTATGCAATTGTGTTTTGGATTGCTGTTAAAATAGCAACTTGTCACGTGAGATTCTAGGAATTGGCTAATTCTTAAGCAAGACAGATCCTAAATTGCTCGGACGAGTTGTTTGTCGAGAGTTAGTAGGTTTCCGGAGCTGCAGATAGAATACACATTACAGTCAAAAAAGATGGAAAAGTATGAGAGTTACCATAGTTACCGAGCAGGAAATTTGGTTAAATACGGGCGAGAGAGCTATTTTATGCTTAAATGATTGGTTCCAATTTGCCGATTTATGCACTAAATAGTTTCTATAACTCCAAACCGCAAATTGGAATTACACACACACACACACACACACCATAGGGAGTGACTCTCGATGACACACGTCGTTTGTAAAGATTGTTTTGGTTGCAAATACACTGATTGTGTAGTTGTTTGTCCTGTAGAGTGCTTCTATGAAGGTGAACAGATGCTATATATCCATCCTGAAGAATGCATCGACTGTGAAGCATGCGTTCCTGAGTGCCCAGTAGAAGCTATTTTCCACGAAGATAATGTGCCGGAAGGTGAAGAAGGCTTCACCGCTCTCAACGCTGAAATGGCATCGCAGTGCGAAGTCATTACCGAGCAGAAAGAACCGCTCGCTGATAGTTGAGCACGAAGCTTCACTAAAACAAATATAAAAGGCAGCGTTCCAATCTGGTTCGCTGCCTTTTGTATTGCGCTGTATTCCGTCTTTGGGTTTTCTGAAGCCGTAGTTAGCTGTGCATTCGTGCTCTCGGATAGCCTTCAAGAACAATCTCGGCTTCTTCCTTGGCGAGTTCGTCAAGACGCTGGTCAACTACATCAGACGGCATAAAGTCCTTCGCCAGTTGAACATACGTAGCGTAGTGACCCGCTTCAGACTCGAATAAGCTGCCGTAGAAATCAGCCAACTCCGGGTCGCTAACATGATCTCTTAATAAACAGAATCGTTCGCAACTTCGTGCTTCGATCAGGGCGGCAACTAATAACCGGTCAACGCCACGCATCGGTTCTTCATTACGAACAAGCGCATTTAGACGTTTGCCGTAGTGACCAGGCTGTTGTCGTTTAAAATCGATATCGAGTCGGTTGAGTTGTTCGAGAACTTGATGGAAGTGATCGAGCTCTTCATTGATGATTCTCGTCATTTCGATGGTAACTGGTTCGTATAGCACATACGCAACCATCAGGTTTAGTGCTGTGCGCGCAGCACTAAGTTCGCAATGAGCGTGGTCGAGGAGTACCTGATCCAGATCTTCATCCACCTGGTTTAACCAGCGGTCGGGTGTCTCAACTTGCAGATTAAGCACGAGATCTGATCTCCTGCTGCATTTAGCTAACGATGCTAATTACAGGTGTTCGCAGACCAAGTCGCCAATTTCGGAAGTGCCGAATCCCATTCGACCAGCTGCCTGACTTTCCATTTTAGTGCCGGTGACTTGCTTGATCGCTGCAGTAATCTGATCTGCTGATTCCGGTTGCCCGGAGTGCTCTAGCAGCATCGACATTGCAGCGATTGCAGCAATGGGATTGATCACATTTTGACCTGTGTACTTTGGCGCACTACCGCCCATTGGCTCGTACATACTTGTGCCGCCCTGATCAGGGTTTATATTCCCACCAGCGGCAACACCCATGCCGCCCTGAATCATTGCGCCAAGATCAGTGATGATATCGCCAAACATATTCGTTGTTACGATCACATCATAGAATTCCGGATTTTTAACCATCCACATGCAGCATGCATCAACATGGTTGTAGTCGAGTTCGACATCCGGATATTCCGCACCGACTTCCTCGAATGTCCGCCACACCAGATCGTGACCATACGTCAGTACATTGGTTTTGGCGACGAGTGTCAGACGTTTACCCTTTGGGTTATTTCTTTTACGTGTGTATTCAAATGCCCAGCGAATTACTCGTTCGCATCCTTTACGAGTGTAAATCGCGGTTTGTGATGCAACTTCATCTGGTGTCCCCTTCTTGAGGAAGCCACCAATTCCACAATACATATCCTCGGTATTTTCCCGAACGACAACGAAGTCGATATCTTCTGGCGATTTACCTGCAAGTGGTGTTTCTACACCTGGATAGAGCGTTACGGGCCGCAGATTAATATACTGATCCATGGCGAAACGGAGATTCAATAGAAGCCCTTTTTCGAGAATTCCAGGAGCAACATCAGGGTGACCAATTGCTCCTAGAAAAATTGCGTCGTGCTCTTGTAAGTCAGCAACGGCGCCATCGGGTAGGATCTCGCCCGTTTTCAGGTATCGCTCGCCACCAAAATCGAAATGAGTGGTTGTAAACTCAAACGAGTTTTTTTCTGCTACAGCAGCTAATACCTTTAGGGCTTCGTCGGTAACTTCAGGGCCTGTTCCATCTCCTGGAATGACGGCAATCTTCATAGTCGTTTGGCTCTTATATACTGGCAATAAACTTGAATGGCTAAACCATCGATTCTATCACCGCTATAAGGGATCGAAAACCGGCTATTTTAGATGGCTATGCGCGCAGCGCCAGCGCACCGAGTAAACGTTTACTTACAATCGCTCAACTAAAATGCCGAATTTAGTTTTGGCTGAAATCAAGCCGTGATGAGTTCTTACCACCAACAGGGTTTTTCATGAACTGTTGGAAACACGAACTGCATAAATCAAATCGGCGTTTTTGATATTCATCCCCAAGTTGATCTGGGTCGACATCGCCAAGGTGTTCCAATAGTTCGTCAATTTCCATGAGGTGGTCTCGATCATCGTCGAGGTCTTCGAAGTCTTCGGCTTCCATTACCGCTTGAACTTCGAGGTTAACAACATACCGAATGTCCGATTCAGAATCGATCGGGGTTTTACACCGGTCGCAGGAGTAATGAATCATCTCTGCGTCTTTCAAAAGAAGAGGGGTTATCACTTCAGTAAGAGCAATCATCCGTGTTGCTCATTAACTTTCGATAACCTTATCGTAATGTGGATGACAGTTGAGATTCAACACATGGATGACAGGAAATTCTGAACAAAAAAAAACGAGCAATTTGTTACTTGACTTTCCCTGCTGCATTTGTCCTGACATAACTTCATTTGAGATAATGATTGAAGATAGGTTACGATCAAGGTCACACCGAAAGCATTGCGTAAGCGGCCTGCGAGTCAGGCGATAACGCAATTATTTTGCTTTCATTGAAAAGAGAAACGCATGATCCTGTCGAAGAGCAACAAACTCAATACTCCAGTCTTGGTCCTGAATCGGTTTTATATGGCGATTCAGATAATTACGGCGCGACGAGCCTTCGTGATGCTGTGTCGAGATGCTGCTGAAGTGATCGATCAGGAAGATGGCCAGTTTATGAATTACTCATTTGAGCAATGGCTCGAAATGAGTGAGTTTCAATATGAAGCTGGCATCATTGAAGATGACGTGATTCAAACCGTGCGTTTTCCCGTACAGATTCCCCGCGTTGTTCGTACGACTAACTTTGATCGTGTGCCAGACTCCACGGTGAAGTTCAGCCGCAAGAATCTGTTTGTACGCGATAAACAGCAGTGCCAGTATTGCGGTAAGAAACTCTCGTTTAGCCAGATGAGTTTGGATCACGTTGTGCCCAGAAGTCAGGGTGGAGGTACTTCATGGGATAACGTCGTGTGTAGCTGCTTCCCTTGTAACTCACGCAAGGGTGGAAGGACGCCCAAAGAAGCTCGTATGGAGCTTTTGCAGCAGCCGGAAAAGCCTCGCCAGTTTCCGTTGCTGGATCTCTACCAACCGAGCATCGTGCATCCAATTTGGGAACCGTTTATCGGGTCTTAACGCTGAATTCTATTACACCCATACGGACCACGTGCAAATGAATAGCAATGTCACGGTGGTGATGGTGATAGTGCCTGGCAATGCGATTCTTATAATCGACGATCGTCTCTTCGCTCGTAATCCAATCAATACGGTGATCAGCAGACTGGAAATAGAGATAATGACTGTCGCTTGCCAGCCAAGTGACATGCCGATCAGGCTATAGATCATCGCAAGCTCTGCATTTTTCCGTATCCAATTTGTTTCTCCGACAAGCAGCTTAAGAACGATGCCGGACACAGTTCCAAGTATGATTCCGGCAATACCACCAATAACCGGAATTAACAAAGTCGGATAGTTCTTCTGGGTGATATTCAGTATCTCACCCTTGATCCCAACGGGTATGGTTGTGTCGATGCCTGCAACAAAAATCAAAGTGATGAGCCACCCCATGACGATCAGGCCTGAAGGCAGCCGATCATCTTGTGACTTGATGAGTAATGCGATTAATAACATGACCATCAACAGGCCATGCTGCAGAAAGAATCCGATCATCTCACGGACCGGCCCCTGATGCGAAAGTAGCTCATCGATGAAGAATCTCGATTCCATACTCCACCCGGGAATATTTACACCACGCAATACAAATTCCAGGCCAAAGAATGCCAAGGCACAACTGCCTGCAATGACTTCCATTAACACATAGCGGTATGGAATTCGAAAATCGCAGTTGCGGCACTTTCCTTTTAATTTGAAGAAACTAAATACTGGGATGTTGTCCCTTAGTCTTATTCGTCGTTTACACGAGGGGCATGCCGAACTGCCCATCAGGGTTTTACCTCTCGGCAAGCGCCATGCGACCACGTTAAGGAAGCTCCCAAGTGATGCCCCGAATACAAAGAACCAAACTGCGAGAATCACAGTAATGCCAACGGTTGTCGGTAAAATGTCGGCCAGCGGAATGTTGGTCATTTGATTAACAGTGACTGTTGAGTGCTACTGTGCTCAGATAAATCTAGTTTAGCTCCAAAGACTCTTCCAAATGTTCGTAGAGTTGCTCTAACGTCGACTGAATTTCCTGTAACTCTTGATTGTATTTCTTTATTAACTCGCCGTCTCTGAGCGTTTGTTCGAGTGACAGGAATTCGAATAACTCCTCAATTCGCAATTCGCATTTAGCTATATCCTGTTCCAACTCAGGTACTTTGCGATAGGGGAATTTGCGATTCTTCTTAGTTTCTTTCTGTGGCTTTGGTTTTCCAGGATTGGGATGTTTAGAACCAGCTGACTGGGACTTTGTCGCTGATTTGGTGTTCCCTAATTTGTCACGCGCTTCCTGTGCAAGTCCGGCCTGCTCGAGTGTTTGATAGGTGGTGTAGTTTCCCTGTATGACATGAAATCGATCATGTTGAACTACGAGTAAGTGATCGACGACGTGATTCAGAAAGTACCGATCGTGACTGACAACGATCATCGTGCCTTCAAACGCTCTTAGCGATTTTTCAAGTGATTCGCGTGCCCATAAGTCGAGGTGATTGGTGGGTTCATCAAAGATAAGCAGGTTAGCATCGGCGGCAGCAATTCTTGCTAATGCTGTTCGGCTTCGTTCGCCGCCGCTTAGGCTTGAGACTTTTTGGAAGACCATGTCATCCTGTATGCCGAACCGAGCGAGCAAGTCTCGTCGTTGTTTTTCAAAAAACTCCTTGTGATCAGGCCGCACGGCATCTACCACATCCGCTTTGGGATCCACACAACTGAGTTGTTGATCGAGATATCCACGTTTTACACCAGTACCTATGTGAACTGTACCGTCATCTGCTTGGACCTCACCAATAAGACATTTCAATAAGGTGGACTTACCTGTACCGTTTGGGCCAAGAATTCCCCAAGATTCACCACGAATCACATCAAAAGTGAGATCCTTAAACAACTGATGGTCGTATGCTTTGGAGAGGTGCTCAACTCTCAGAACAATGTCACCTGTTCGACCAGGTTCAGGAAACCCGAAACTTGGTGCAGAAATCGTGCGTGGCCGATCCACAAGCTCAATGCGTTCGAGCTTTTTTTGTCGATCTTCAGCTTGAACGTGCTTTTGACCGTACTTGTGTTTTCGGACAAATTCCTCCAGACGAGCGATCTCTTCCCGCTGTCGTTCCCAGGTTCGGCGCTGGACCTCTAACCGTTGCTCCTTTTGCACTAAATAGGCGGTGTAGTTTCCCTTATACGCATCAATGGATCCATTTACCAATTCAAGCGTTTGTTGAGCCACTTTGTCCAGCAGATACCGATCATGGCTGACAAGCAGCACTGCCTGTTCACTGGAAACAAGAAATGATTCGAGCCATTCTGTTGCGTCGATGTCCAAATGGTTAGATGGTTCATCGAGAAGCAGAATGTCGGGTTCCTGTAGTAAGAGCTTTGCGAGCATCAGTCGATTTTGCTGCCCGCCACTGAGAGTCTCTACCGGTTGGTTGATGGCCGCATCATCAAAAGATAGTCCACGGAGAATCCGATCAATCTTGTGATCTAAATTGTATGCACCCGCTTGATGAATCTTATGCTGTAACCTGTCGTATTGTGCCTCTAACTCTGCTGATTCTTTCGTAGTTAGAGAAGCAGAGTCTGCAATCTGGTTAGCTATTTCCAGCGACCTGGAATCCAGGTCCTTTAGATGCCCTAGTGCTGAACTAGCCTCTTCCCAGACAGTTTTCCCAGCTGCCAATTCAATGTGTTGTTGCAGATATCCGATCGTGGTGCCGGGATGTAATGTTACCTGTCCTTTATCTGCTTCCAATTGCCCGGTGATGATCTTCAGGAGTGTACTTTTTCCTGAACCATTGGGTCCGATTAATGAAATCTTCTGCCCGGCGCGCATTTCAAAACTCGCGCCATCGAGAACTGGGTCCGGGCCAAAGTGTTTTGTTAATTCTGCTACGGAAAGGAGAAGCATCAGCGTGTTTCTTAAACATCCTGTGATACAGATTTGCCATGATATCGTCTAAAGCAGAATCTGAATATGGAGAGCTGAACCTACCATATTTGTATTATTGACGAACATGGTTCAGCAGAGTGTAACAACCTAAGTATTGGGGGGTTGTCAGACGCATGAATTTGAGTATCTTTTTATTTGTTCGGCTTTCCGAATGCGACGAAAAGGATTTGTCGCTTTCAATGGTTAGTGGAACGGAGCCATCAGTTATATACGTATAACTGAATACGGCATTGGGGCCGTAGCTCAACTGGTTAGAGTACCGGACTGTCGATCCGGTGGTTGCGGGTTCGAGTCCCGTCGGCCTCGCTAAAAGGCGTTCATGAATGACACTTGTGTCAATCATGGACGCCTTTTTTGTGCAATGTCATACCGGTGTGATATTGAATGTTGCCAATGACCTAAAACAAAATCGGATTTGGTTCCTCACCGTATTTTCGAACCATATCCAGATCTCGCTGTTGAAAATCACCATGTCCGAGTGCTTCATATACCATCGCTCGATGGTAGTGCATGATGGCAAGAGTCTTTTGAAGGTGCGTTAGCAGGCTATCCGTCGGAATAATCTCTTTGCTTGCGAGTTCACGCATGGCGCCGGTTGCCAAGTCAATCGCGGCGGTTAAATTCCAATTAGCGACTTGGTAATTCTTAAGCCGAAAGTGTACATACCCACGCGTGTCGAGATTCTGGAGGATTAACAAATACTCTTCCTGGGAGTTTAACATTCTCGGTATTGCAATTGGACGCACCGTTTCCAGTTGTCTTGAAAGCGCTTCGATTTCGTTGTTGGTGCGCTGCCGTATGTTGTCAAATCCTTCTTTCGGGAGTGCCTTTAAATAGAGCTTATGTGCGGCAATGAGCCAGTTGGCTGTGTCGCTAAGCGTTTCGTCACGATACTCCTTGTCAGTAATTGACCATCGTTTGGCGCCGTTATATTTAAGCTGGATATGAGACCGCTCCAAGGAATCAATCACCTGGCGTTTAAAAGACTCCGCGACTTCTTTATTGCTGCCAGATTCTTTTATCCTGAATTCAACTTGATTGAATTGTTTAGCCAGAGTTGGATTTAACACAAAGACATTTCCACCAAGCATTTCAATGGCTTCTTCTGTGTCGGTTAACGCCTGTTTTAGATTGTCGTCGGCAACGGCAAGTTGATAGGCTCTAGCGTTCTTCAGTTTGACTTTGAAAAGAGCTGGTCGGGTGTCAAACATCTTTCCAGAGGCTATGGAGGAAGCATCATTCCAAAGCTTTGATACACGTGGACATGGTTCCTTTCCTTTTGACCTTGCAGCAGCCAGTACTGTATTGCACAGTCGAATATGAACTTCTAGAAGGTTCGGGTCATGCAGCGGATATTTCAAAAGACCTTCGAGAAGTGAAATCGCACGAGTGTGTTGATTTGACTTAAGGAGCCAATCAGACTTCAAGGCGATCAAACTGGGGTTATCGCTCCATGTGAGCCCCTTATCGACCTGCTCATTCGCAGCGTCCTGGTTGTCTTGTTCCAGTTGGATTCTTGCTGATGCGACATACCACTGGGAGATTTCGAAAGGTAACCAGTGAAACACCAACGGTGTAATGACAATCGCGGCGGTGATGATCAGCGTGATGCGCGTTGCGACCTTATTAGACGGTGGCGGATCAGCGAAGAAATGACCTTCGGTCATTGGATGTAAACTCCGGGATCTTAGATCACAAGGTTATTTGAGCAAGTGAATGACAATGCGGCTTATTTTACCAGGGTGTTATGCCACCATTTACGCACAAAGTCTGACCGGTGACAAATGATGATTCATCACTTGCAAAGTATAATACAGCGTCTGCCACGTCTTTGGGCACACCCCAGCGTCCTGCGGGAATAATACTTAGGTAGCCATCCAGATCTTCCTGGGTTTTATCGGCATGTCTTTCGGTAGGGATCCATCCTGGTGCAACCATGTTCACCGTAATTCCAAGCGGTGCAAATTCTGTGGCCATACTGCGTGTCCAGCCAATTTGACCACCCTTGGCAGCCACGTAGGCACTAAAAGGTGCCACACTCCGGTGGTACACCTCGCTGACGATGTTGATGATACGACCCCATTTTTGTTGCTTCATGTATTCCATGCCGCGAATCGTCATCAAGTATGGACTCTTGATAAAGAAGTCCACCATGCTTTGATAAAACTCCCAGTCATATTCGTCGATCGGTAACTCTGGTTGATCACATGTTGCATTGGGCACCAGAATATCCGGGTTACCCAAAAGGCGCTCGGTTTCATCGTACAGGTGATCAACACCTTCTTGCGTTGAGGCATCAGCACGGATAAGGCATGATTCGATCCCAGCCGCTTTATACTCTGCCAGTGTTGCCTGCGCACGCTGCTCGTTGTTAAAGAAATTGACAGGAACTTTGGCTCCTGCCTTTCCCAGTACCAATCCTATTTCTTTACCCAGACCACTACTATTGCCAGTGACAAGTGCCGTGTGTCCGACAAGAGAAAAACTCATTGGCGACGATCCTTTACCTTATGGTTGTCCTAAGATGCCATCGGTCAACTGGCGCAATGTTTTACTCGCCAGATGACTTAAATCTGGTATTGATCATATCCGGGAGTGGTATTTACCAACCCATTACCATGTTGGATTCGATCACTTTTCTTGCCGACTCAAGATCTGATCCGGTTTCCTGCATATATAAGCGAATAGCATGGACTTTATCGCCAGCAGCTTTGGAGAGGCAGTCACGTGCGGTGCTGCAGGGGTCAGAACTTCCAGCAATTCCAAGAACGCCTTTTGAAATAACCCAAGTATCTCTCGGTCGGCGTGTTAAACGGATCATGTCGTCGTGTGGATAGGCATCTTGAACAACATCTTGAGCAGCGTCTTCATTGTCAGCCCAGGTGATAATTATGTGTGAGTCTGTCTCTACCTCAAATAATGGCATTTCAACATCCTCTCCTATGCTGGGTTATGCAGATGAGCAATTGAAAACTGATTGTGTTTTCCTGAACGATAGCATGGCGCGCAATGGTCGTTTTAGCAAGCGGTAAGAGCGATAAGAATCAGGCATAAAAAAGAGGCATACCTGCATTCAGGTATGCCTCTTAGGCTAGCCTCTTGAATCTGTCGATTCACGTATCGTTAGGGTGTGCCGAATTGGCCACCTGTACTTGGAGCGTAGTAATTTCCACCAGTTGTTCCGTTGATTCCATTTGTGCTACCAGGTCGGTATGGCTCCATCGGTGCTTGCTGAGTCTGTGTGGTAGGTTGAAATGTTCCACCATACTGAGTGCCGGCACTCGGTTGAGGATTCTGGGCAGTATATGCAGCAGCTCCACCTTGTGTCGGCTGGAATGTACCCTGTGCCTGAAATTCACCGGCATCATACTGACCTTGAGCAGCCGTATTTGTCGATTGGAAATTATATTCCGTGGGCTTAGCTTGTTGAGCAACTTGTGGTTGATTGCCGTAGAATCCACGGTCATAGCTACCTTGCCCATTCTGGAATTGACCCTTTCCAGCTTGCCCAACTCCTACCTGCCCCGTTTGCTGCTGGGGTTGAAATAGAGTTGATTGGCCGGTTTGCAATTGTTGTGCACCGTATTGGTTTTGGTTTGCAAACTGCTGAGGTTGTTGAGTGACCTGTTGCTGTTGTGCATAGCCATTTTGGGTTGCCAGTCCGGAACTTTGGCCAAGGTAATTATTGTTGTTGTTTCCAGTGGACTCGAATTGCTGGCCGCCATAGTACTGATTTGTCGGTTGTGCTGAATTCGGATCGTATCGTTCGGAATAATCGACTTGTTGCGAAGCGTAGTCATTGGCAGGTCGAGAATTCTCTGTGTAATACGATGCCTCGGGCTCTTCGTCGCTTGAAAGCCATCCCATGCCAGGTAATTGTGCCCAACTGGATGTCTTACACCCGGTGAGACCAAAACTAACAAATGCGATTAATGCCACGCTCGGTAGCCAGCCTAGTTTAGACCGATTCATGACTTCCTTGTCCTTTAGTAAAGAGTAAGAATTACCTTGTCAGGTGTCGCTCATCAGCCCAGTCCATTGGACTGTTGAGCAATGTTTCTGTCGTGGGTTGCAATGTACATCCCATCTATTTCATTCGATGGGAAACGTGTCCAGATACGCCGACAAATTGCCGCGTGTAAAAGTGCACACTGTACCAACGATTGGGGCGAATGATAGTTCTATTACATCCGTGGGTCAATGTTGATTTGACCGCGGCGCAATAAAAAAACCCAGACCTTATGGTCTGGGTTTTTGACTTCATGTGTCGTCAATGTGCTTACTTCGCAGCTTCAAATCGTCTTGAGACTTCATTCCAGTTAACGACATTCCAAAATGCGGTAATGTAGTCCGGACGGCGGTTTTGATAGTTGAGATAGTAGGCGTGTTCCCAGACATCGAGTCCAAGAATCGGAGTACGTCCCGACATTAGCGGGCTGTCTTGATTTGGCGTGCTTTCGACAACAAGATTTCCATCGTCAACACTCAGCCATGCCCATCCGCTACCAAAACGTGTAGCAGCAGCATTTGCAAATGCTGTCTTGAATTCGTCCAGACTTCCAAATGTTGCGTTAATTGCATCAGCAAGCTCACCGGTCGGTTCACCACCACCGTCTGCTGACATTACGGACCAAAACAGAGAGTGATTTGCATGGCCACCACCGTTGTTTTGTACGGCGCCGCGGATGTTTTCAGGCACTGATTCAAGGTCTGAAACCAGATCTTCTACAGATTTAGATCCGAGTTCTGTTCCCTCGATTGCGGCATTTACTTTTGCTACATAGCCAGCATGGTGCTTGCTGTGGTGGATTTCCATCGTACGTGCGTCGATGTTTGGCTCAAGTGCATCATATGCGTATGAGAGTTCTGGAAGTTCGTAAGCCATTTTCTAATCCTAATTCAAAGTGAATATCAAATTTGTCTCTGGTCTGTTGCAGCACGTTCCGGTGCATACAAACGACCGGTGTGTCGTAATTGTTGAGCATACTCCATCAAATCAAGCCTTACAATTGCCGCGTAATGCTCGTATTTGAAAATGAAGCGTTAAGTCCGCGTGTATGAAAATCCGATTTACTTGATAGGTGGCGGTATCTAAGAACCGGTATGCGCCGCGTGAACCCTCGTACATTTTCTTGATTGTGCAGCGACTAGCCATTCAAAGATTATCGGATTGATCGAGAACTTGATGAAAAAACGCAGTAGTAAGTCAGAAATCACCAATGGTGAGACAGTTGGTTCGCCTCACCCAAGCGTTGTAGGCCGATATCATGAGAAGGCACTAAGACGGAATCAACCACGTCTTACAGATCTCATTCCGCGCAGCCTTTGGGCATATCTTTCCATCCTCTTGCTCGGGATTATCTCCGTTTACGGGATTCATCGTGGATATAGCTGGGCGGAAACCGCTGAACTGGCTCCGGCGGGACTATTCGACTTACTAGCACCAGGCAGCATCTCTGCTTGGTTTATGTCTTTGTTGCTACTTCTCATTGCTGCAGCATCGGTGCAGCTTTACTTGCTCCGTCGTCATCGCATGGATGATTACCGGGAAATTATCGCTGCTGGTTGTGGATAAGTATTGTTGCGATCCTGCTAAGCATTGATGCGGCAACGGGGGCTCATCGCATGATTTCCATGGTTATTGAGCCAATGGAAATTGACGGTGTTTGGAGCAATGCATCCGTATGGTGGGTAACGGCGTTGTCCTTGGTTTGTGGGTACCAAATGATTCGTGTGCTCATTGAAACAAAGTACCGACCATTTATTTGTCTCACGTCTGCTGTGGGACTTACGGCGATCATTGCGGCAGCTGTTATTACGGTTGGCTTGTGGCCACAGGCTACATTGGCAGCAAAAGCACTACTAATCCACTCCGGACTGCTGGCCTACGTTATGGCCACATGGTTCTTTGCACGGCGGATTTATCTCGATGCTCAAGTAAATGTGCCGGCCAAGGGTCATGAAGAAGTTCGACGTACGACTCGACGGATCCAACCCATTAACGTGGATGACACCCTTTCGTCTGAACCTGTAGCCATTTCCAATAACACACAGGCTGAAGATGAACATGAACAAGACGATCAAGTTGCAACGGTAGCAGCTGATGAGGAATCAGAACATCTTGAAGTCACCGAAGACGAAGTAGAAGACAAAGTAGAAGACAAAGTAGAAGACAAAGTAGAAGACGAGCTAGAGGATGAAGTAGAGGACGAAGTAGAAGAATACGAATCTGCTGAAGATTACGAAGAACAAAATGACGAAATAGCTGACGAAGCCGAGTACTACGAGACCGAATACGATGAAGATGACAGCGACGAATATTCATATAGTGAATATAAAGCTGAAGATGCTTACGAACAGGATGCGTACAAACAGGAATCATTTGATGAATCTGAAACCGAAGGATCATCTGAGATAATCTCTCAGTTCAAAGATGCAGGTTGGGATGACGAAGACGTTGAACTGCTGGCCCAACTTGAGCGTGAACAAAAAGAACTTGAACGAATTGCTGCTGAACAACACAAGTCGGATGAAAAGGAAAGTGCTTCCACGAACTCTGTTGGCGAGCAGGAGACGGTGAGCGACGTTGAGTCAGATTCAGAGAGTCGTCCGTCGGTAATCCTCGGGCCAGATGGTAAGAGTATTTCCAGCACAGCTTCGAAAGAGACACGTGAGGCACCTGAAAAAGAGCCGAATAACTCAGATTCATCCGTTTTCAAAATGCCCAATTCGTCCTTTAATCACGGTGGTGCCATGCCACCAGTGCCTCAAAATGAGGAAGAGGAAGTGTTGTTGGCTCAATATGATTGGCCACGCATGTCGAAGAATCAACGCAAGAAACTACGTAAGCGCCTTAGCCGTATGCGTCGTGGACAAGCAGCGTAGAGAACCAATCCGGCCTTTTCCGGAAAACGTGTAGCATTTGTACATGTGTTGGACCGGATGTGCCACGCTTCGTTCAGAAGTTATTGCGAACGCGATGAGAGATCGTAGCACGCGATGCCGTGTTTGAGCCGTATGAACAACACGCCGTCTGCGATGGCAGGTGTCGTGCAAACCAATGGCCCGTTTGAAAACTGTTTGTTCCACAGTTTTTCCGCTTCTATTTGACCTTCTGCGGTTCTTTCCAGTTTGTTGATACCTAGTTTTTCCCGAAACACCTCTTCATCCGCCAATAGGCCATCTCGGTCTATCTTGGCCTGCATGGTAGGAATGAAATCTCTCTTAGATGCCTTAAATACTAAAAGTCCGTCGAATCCATAGAACACCTGATTGTCCGCAGAAATAAGCGATGAGTATCGAGGACGATTCATGTCGAGCATCGTCATCCACTGCTCACTACCGTCTGCTAAGTCGATACATGCCAATCTTCGCTCTCCTTGAGCAAATACCAGACCGTTGGAGATGACCGGAGTGCTGCCGGAATCGGCGACACCGCGGTATTGCCAAAGCTGTGTGGGTGCTTGGGTATTCAATTCGAAACAGAGTAAGCCATTTTTTCTGCTGTTGCTGTAGAGAATTAGCTTGTCTTCAAATACCAGCGGAGAAGAGTGATTGGCTCCCACGCTCAATTCCCAAATCGTCTCTCCGGTGGAAGCGAGTACGGCTTTCGTGTCACCACCGCCAGTGTTGCAGATAACTACCGGGCCATCGGGACTATTCCAGATAGCGGGACTGCAATGGCTTACCGCCCCATCTTCATTGTCGTTTTGCCACAGGGGATGTCACCGTTATCAGCGTCAAAAGCGATGAGTCCCCGACTGAGAGTAATTGCGATATTTCTAACGACCAGGAATGAAGATTGGAGATATTCATCCCTGAATTCCCCAGGGATCTGTGTTTTCCAAATCTCTTCACCGGTGCTCAGGTCAACGCATCGCGCGAGTCTGCCTGCACTTTGTAAAAACACTCGTCCTTCATTGACAGTTGGAGATGCAGATTGAGCAAATCGTGTGTACACACTTGAGTGCTCATTGGACCAAACTAATTTCCCATTGTTGCGATTGAGGCAGTATAGGAATTCATCATACCGATAGGACCTTGCGCGTCGTTGCTGCTCGTCACGCCTGTTTACTTCGTATTGCTTGTACTCTTCATCCGTCATTTCTGTACGCTTTTCGGGCGGTAGATATGGGAATTTAACCGGCGGTAGCTTTCCTTCGATTGTCTTGGTCTTTTTATGAGTGAATAACAACACATAATCTTCAGTCACGATCGGACTGGCCCACCCGGAAGTGGAAATCCCCGGAATCGTGTCCTGATTGGCAATCCAGTTTGGTTTAATGCCACGATCCGGCAGGCTTTCAATGAGTGCGGGACTGTCGACTGCTACACCATTGCGATGTGGTCCGAGCCACTGATTCCACTCTCCGGCATGTGTATATGAAGCCGTGAAAACCAAAAGGCAATATAGTATTCTGCGATGGTACGTCATTTATCGAGTCCCAGTGTGAATTTGCGGTCAATCGCTGTGCGAGATGGTTCTATCCAGTAATTGGCACCATTGTATAATGCGGGTTGCTTATTCGAAATCTCCATTGTTGAAGGATAATCATGTCGTTATTGGTGGTTGGTTCCATTGCGTTTGATAGCGTAGAGACACCTACAGAACGCAGGGACAATGTGATCGGTGGCAGCGCTACCTATTTTTCATATGCTGCGAGTTACTTTACGAAGGTAAACCTGGTCGGAGTGGTCGGCGGTGATTGGCCGGATGCCCATACCCAGTTACTTGAAGAGCGAAACGTCGATACGGCAGGCCTTGTGAAGGTAGACGGTGAGCAGACGTTTAACTGGACAGGGAAATATCTGCCCAACATGAATGACCGTGAGACTCTGGATGTGAATCTTAATGTCTTCGGAACCTTCGACCCGGTGTTGCCAGAGTCTTACAAGACGACGCCGTATGTGTTTCTGGCAAATGGTATGCCGGCGATACAGATGAAGGTGTTAGATCAGGTTGAATCGCCAAAGCTAGTCGTGGCTGACACGATGGATCTATGGATTAACGAGCACCGCGACTCACTGCTCGACTTGCTTAAACGCATCGATGGCCTCGTGTTAAACGACAGTGAAGCGAAATTGCTTACCGGGCATGAAAACCTGGTTTCTGCTGCAAAAGCAGTTTTGGATTTGGGTGTATCATTTGTTGTGCTTAAGAAAGGCGAGCACGGAGCCTTGTATGTTTCAGCCGATGATATGTTTGTGTTGCCGGCCTATCCTACCGAGGCTGTGAAGGATCCAACCGGCGCTGGTGACAGCTTTGCCGGTGGAATGATGGGATATCTTGCAAGCGTGGATGACACATCGGCAGCATCCATCAGAAGAGCACTTGTATATGGAACGCTTGTGGCTAGTTACAACGTCGAAGACTTCAGTCTCGATAAAATGCGCGAAATTGAAAAATCTGACCTTGATGCCCGGTTCGAACAATTTCAGTCCCTGGTGAACTTCACCTGATAACTCCAGCAATGCTATTATTCGAAGCATCTATCGACCTTAGAAGAGTGATCGGTTAATTAAATGAAACCCGTTCGGACTTTTATCGCTATCAACTTGTCGGAATCGGCGCGGGATGCTGCTGAGTCGATCATGGACGATTTGGAACGCTGCGGTGATGCTGTTCGTACCGTTGCTCGTGAGAATTTATACATCACGCTGAAGTTTCTCGGTGAAATTCAGATCGAAGAGACGGTCAAGGTGTGCAAGATTGTAACTCAGGCAGCCTTAATGACTCCGCAATTCTCTATTGTTGCTGCGGGTACCGGCGCATTTCCAGACCGCGAACGTCTTCGTGTGATTTGGTGGGGAATGGAAGAAGGGAGTGAACAGCTTGGTGCGCTTCATGACCTAATCGATCAAGGACTTTCGAATTTCGGCTATCCAGGTGAAACGAAAAAGTACCATCCGCATGTGACACTTGCTCGTGTACGTAGTCGTGAACTGGATGCTGATCAGGTTAGATCTGTTATGGACAGGTTCAGAGAGGAACCGTCCGTTGAGTTTTTGGCAGAAGAGATTGTTGTGTATAGCAGTTTTCTCGGGCCGGATGGGCCACGATACGAAGTGGTTGGCCGTAGTCCGTTGTCGTGACAGCCGGTTATCGCCTGATTGAAATGGTCATTCGCTTTCCGGACTGGATGACATCCAATTCGGTTTGAGGTGCTGTAAGAGATTCCGTTAGCTGACGGAACACGAATGGTGACCTGCACGGTTTCTTGTTGACTGTTGCGATTAACATACCTGATCGAATCCCCGCATCCCATCCTGGTGAATCCAGTTCTACCGTGTCAATTAATACTGCACCTGACTTGGGAATGTCTGCCGAATATTGGCGAAAAGTGGTCGGTGACGATGCCGTTACATACTCGACGGTGATGCCCTCAAATCTGTACGGATCAGTAGAGGCGATTGCTGGTTGTGGCTGGGCCACAAATCGTTTAGCGAGAGTTAGATCAAGTAGCGTGATATCTGAATCGCCGTGTCTAACAACCGAAATCGAGGTTTCGTCACCAGCAAATGACTTTGCAATGAGTGCTTGTGCGTGAGCACTGGATTTCACGTTGATAGAGTTGATTGCTATAACTCGATCCCGTGGTTTCAGTCCTGAGAGTAATGCAGGCGTAGCGGTACCAACTCGATTTATTAGTACACCTCGCTCGATGTCTGAGTCGGTGTCCGACGCTGATCTACTTAGTTCAAATGAGATACCCAGTAAGGGAGCATTGGTAGGCTGCCCAGCTATAAGTGACTCAATCGCGGTCAGGAATGTTGCATCTGTAGGCATGATACGTGCAGCGCCTGGTATGAATGCGGTTGTGGGGATTCTAAGCGTGCTGATTCCCAGTAGTTTTCCATTTTTGTTCAGGACAACATTTCCGGATGCCGGTCGAACTGCCGGAGCGGCCATCAACAAGCCGCCGTGTTCATATCGGTTCCCTACCGTCTTTTCATTTGCCTGATTCGATGCCTGATCAGATGCTTGATCTAGTGACTGATCTGAGTTATTTACCACACGATCGGCTTCATTGAGCACAACAATCTGAGAAGTGATTTGATTAAGTGTTGTATAAGAAGCCGCGGCTTGCAGCATATAAGCAATGGTTGGAAAGTCTTGATCTTCAGTTTTGGAAATATCCGTTTTGAGCAATTCCACTTCATCGAATTTGAGGATAGCAAGATCCATCCAAGGATCCGCTGCGTGGATCCTTGCTTCTCCTAGCCACGATGCTTTATCAGCGTCCTTAGGCTGTCCAAAAATGAAGTAGGAATTCGTCTTAGGTTGGCCGAGCGTATGATAGGCGGTGAGAATATAGCCATCGTTTGAGATGGTGATTCCAGTCGTGAATTCACTCGGATTAAATTCTGGATCCGCAGGGCGCGGTGCCGTTGTATTTGTGGTCGCTACCGTTCGTGCAATGGTGACAATGGAGTGTTTCGACTTGTTAGCAACTTCTTTTAGTGAAGCTGATAGTTCGCCGAGGGTAGGGGAGTTAGCAGGAACCTGAGCGATGACAGTTGGTGTAAGTGCCAACGGAACGGGCACAGTGATAGACAATAGAGTACAAAAAAGAAGCACGATCGATCCAGGTGTGGACCGATCGTGCAACTTACTACCACCAGAATTGTCTAGTTGGACACACGGTTTGGGTGCTTGATCAACTGTTCGGCTCATTTTCATCTTCAGCCAGGGGGATTTCCACATCATCGTCATCATCTGTGCCGAAACCGGCTACACTCATGATTCTATCGTGAATATCCTGCGTAACGTCAGGGTTTTCTATCAGGAAGTTACGAGCTTTTTCTTTCCCTTGTCCAAGATACGTCTCGTCGAGCTTAAACCACGATCCACTTCGAGAAACCACGGAGTGTATAATTCCCAGGTCTATCAGATCACCTTCGTAGCTGATGCCATTGGTATGCATCATATCGAATTCAGCGATTCGGAATGGCGGAGCTACTTTGTTCTTAACGATCTTCGCACGGACACGTTGTCCGACGACCATGTCTCCATCCTTAAGTTGACCAATTCGTCGGACATCGATCCGGCATGAGCTGTAGAATTTCAATGCGCGACCGCCTGGAGTTGTTTCCGGACTACCGAACATAACCCCAATTTTCTCTCTGATTTGATTGATGAAAATTACAGCAGACTTACTCTTGGCGATGGCACCAGTCAGCTTTCTCATGGCCTGACTCATAAGCCGTGCTTGCAGACCAACGTGGGAATCCCCAATTTCACCATCAAGCTCTTTTTTCGGTATCAATGCAGCAACCGAGTCAATGATGATGACATCGACCGCATTTGACTTGACGAGCATTTCGCAAATCTGCATCGCTTCTTCACCGCTGTTGGGCTGGCTGACCAATAATGTTTCCAGGTTGATGCCCAGCTTTTTTCCCCAACTAGGATCAAATGCATGTTCAGCATCAATGATGGCAGCAATTCCATTGGTTTTCTGGGCTTCTGCTGCAACATGCAGTGCCAGCGTAGTTTTACCGCTGGATTCCGGGCCGAACACTTCAATGATACGCCCGCGTGGAATACCTCGGCCACCAAGTGCGATATCCAGTGAAAGACTACCTGTCGGGATACATTCGATTTCGAGCCTCTTGCCGGCGCCAAGCGGCATTATGGCGCCCGTCACCAAATTGCTTCTCAATCTGTTGAAGTGTATTGTTGAGCGTTTCATTTTCCTTCAAGAAAGCTGGGATCGCGTCAGCTTTTGTAGTCTTTTTGCTCTTTGCGGTTGTCTTCTTTGACATCGTTTTTCCAGTTACCTTGTCCGTGGTTGATGCTTTAGCTTCCTTCGCTATGGCCATGTCTACCTTCCTTTATGTGAAAATGACCCAATTCTTTCAACTCAAGTTGTCAGTTTTTACCGCCTGCTGTGACAGAAGTGTTGTTTGTGGTGTGGTGTTGACCACTCTTTTCAGGTTATCTGTACAAAACAACATTACTGAACATCTGAACACTATATCGACGTTTTTGTTTCTTGACAAGAGTTTTTCTCTTTGATGTTGGGATTATCGATAAGAGGTTTGACACGTTTGGTCACTGCGAAATGAAAAAAACAAAAAAGGTAAAAAAAGTTTTGACGCTGCCTTTGGCAAAATCCTGTACCAGACCAGCGGAACCGCACTTCATGCCGTCCATATAACATGCTGAAATGTCATACTGCCCGTAATTGAAAAGCTGATATATGATGGAAGCTTACCGAATAAAACCAATGACGCCTCCTGTTTGACGAAGCGAAGATGAATACAAACGAGATCCGTGAGAAATACCTGGCGTTTTTCGAATCCAAAGGGCATACGCGCTGTGATAGCGATGTGCTCGTGCCAACCTGGGATCCGTCCGTACTTTTTACACCGGCGGGAATGAACCAGTTTAAGGATCATTTTCTTGGCAAAGTGAAGCTGGACTTCACCCGTGCAGCGACGAGCCAGAAGTGTCTGCGAACGGGCGACATCGATAACGTCGGTCGCACAGCGTATCACCATACATTTTTTGAAATGCTGGGTAACTTCTCATTCGGTGATTACTTCAAGGAAGATGCTATTCAATGGGCATGGGAATTCCTTACTTCCAAACAATGGCTTGGACTTGAGCAAGAGCGTCTCAACGTCACGGTTTACCTTGATGATGATGAGGCGGCTGGAATCTGGGAGAACAAGGTTGGTTTAGCATCCAGCAAGATTACACGGATGGG
Source organism: Pirellulaceae bacterium (assembly GCA_045566075.1). Lineage (GTDB taxonomy): Bacteria > Planctomycetota > Planctomycetia > Pirellulales > Pirellulaceae > UBA11883. The sequence continues at coordinate 40,442 of JBJLEE010000070.1, forward strand.
AGAAAATGACAATTTCTGGCCAGCAGGTGCACCGAGTGGCGGACCGGATGGCGTTTGTGGTCCCTGCAGTGAGATCTTCTATCTCGACCCCAAGGGAGAAGAAGTTGAGATTTGGAACCTGGTGTTCACGCAGTTTAACCGCGTCGGTGATCCACCGGATAATCTCCGTCCGCTCCCAAGTAAGAACATCGATACGGGTATGGGACTTGAGCGGATCGCATCGGTGATGCAGGGTCATGACACCAATTATCACATCGACATACTCCGACCCATCGTGGAAGCGGCGGGTGAAGTATGTGGTGTACAGTACGAGCCAAATAGTGATGAAGGAAGGCGATTACGTCGTATCGCTGACCACGTACGTGCGTGTGTTTTTGCCGTACACGAAAATGTGTATCCCGGCCCGAACAAGGAAAAATATGTGATACGGCGACTTCTTCGTCGCGCTGTTCTCGACGGTCACCAGATGAACTTGCGGGATCCATTTCTTTATCAGTTGGTGCAACCGGTTGTAGACCAAATGCAAGCTGCTTACCCGGAGATTAACGACAGTGTCGAGCGGGTGGCGAGTGTTATCAAACAAGAAGAGGAGTCCTTTCTCGGAAATATTGGTGATGGCCTGATTCGTATCGATCAGATGTTCGAATCGATGGACTCCAGTGGACAGCAGTTTGTTGATGGTGCTGCTGCCGCGGATCTCTATCAAACGAACGGGCTTCCACCTGAACTCATTGAGGCCATGGCCGCCGAACATAATTTCACATTTGACTGGGACGGATTTCAAAACGCGATGGAGCAACACGGGATTGATTCGGGAAAGAACCAATTCCAATTGTTCAAGACTGGCCCGGTTGAAGCGTTGAAGCGGTCGGTGCAGTCAACTGAATTCCTTGGTTACGACCAAACCGATGCAGAAGCGACAATCAAAGGTGTCATTACCCTGGGCGATGATGCTGAAGAAGATCAGTTAGTGGAGTCGACAGAAACAGCCGGCCAAAAAGTCGTGGTCGTATTAGATCAATCGCCGTTTTACGGCGAATCTGGCGGTCAGGTTGGAGATTCCGGCAGATTACGCAACCAATCCGTAGAGGTAGAGATTACCGATACCCAGAAAGACGGTGAATTGTTCCTGCATTATGGCACATTGACTTCCGGAACCTTGGTGTCGGGAGAACAGTTAACAGCGTCGGTCGATCAGTCTCGTCGAGATGGCATTCGTCGAGCACATTCGGCAACTCACATCCTTCATCACGCCTTGCAGAGTGAATTGGGTTCTCACGCACAACAACAGGGATCCAAAGTAGACGAAGACTGGCTGCGTTTTGATTTTACGAATCTTGAGCCAGTAAGTGACGAGAGCTTGCTTAGCATAGAGCAAGACGTGAATTCCCGGATTACAAATGCGGATGCTATCCAGTGGAAGGTATTGCCACTGGCCGAGGCACGCGCAGCCGGTGCGATGATGTTGTTTGGCGAAAAGTACCCCGATCCCGTACGGATGGTATCGATGGGAGAATTCAGTCGTGAACTGTGTGGAGGCACTCACCTTTGCAACACTGGGGAAGTGGAACAACTGGAGATTACCTCGGAAGAGGGTGTAGCCGCCGGAACACGTCGGGTCGTGGCGTTAACCGGGCCACGTGCCGCACAGCAACGTGCCGATATTGATGCTGCTGCGGCCGCGGCAGCTCAGAAGTTGAACGTGTCAGAGTCACAACTGACAGAGAGTATTGAACAACTGACTGCGGAAATTCGAGATCTAAAGAAGCAATTGGGTGGAGCCGGTGCAACAGAATCATCCAGCGAGAAAATTGACAACAACGGTGAGGCCGGAGACTATTTAGCCAGACGGGCGTCACTCAAGGCCGCAGCCAGAGTTCTCAATATTTCATTACTGGATGTGCCAGAACGGATCGACTCATTGCTAGCCGAACGCGAAAAGGTTCAGCAACAAGTTGAGCAGTTAGCTGAAGCGGGTGAGTTAGACGCAGACTCACTAATAGCAAATGCCGAGATGGTAGGAGATGCCAAGGTAATAATTGTAGAAGCGACTGGTGCTACTCCTAATCTCATGCGACAGTTGATCGACCAGATCCGAAAGAAAACACAGCCAGTTGCAGTTTTGTTTGCGGCTCCGCAAGGCGATGGTAAAGTTCTTGTCGTGGCTGGCGCCAGTCGCGACCTTGTCGAAGCGGGCGTGCATTCAGGCAACTGGGTCCGTGACGTTGCTCAAGTCCTCGGTGGCGGCGGTGGCGGTAAGCCGGATATGGCTCAGGCGGGTGGTAAGGACGCAACCAAAATCGATGACGCACTTACTACGGCGCGTGAGACCCTGTCGCATATGCTCGGCTAACGAGGCTTATTCGGGCGGTAGCCTGATATCGCATCACCACGATCCGTATAAAACGGGAATCGCTCATTCAAGTTGGCATGCGTTACACATGCGTAGGCATCGTGAGACATGCCGGCCAACAGTAGCAGACCACCTTCTTCGCGTAGCTGATCCTGCAAGAGCAGTAATTGACGCAGGAATTGGCTCGTTACGTATTCCAACGGTTCAAGCTCGAGAATTAGGTGGACGCAAAAACGCTCGCGCAGTGTACGCCAAAGTCCATCAGCTAATTCTCGACCTCTGAGGTTTTCAGACATCGGCGGATGCAGACGTATGAAAGTCCACTCAGCGTCCGAGTCCACTTCCATGTGCCAACCAGGGACGATTTCCACCATTGCCTTGCTCGCTCCTAAGCTCACAACGTTTGATAAGTAAGTATGAAGAGTAAAAAGTGGCGTGCTCAATTCTTCCCTGAATTGAGATGCCACGTGCAACAAGTGTCCAATCCGGAATCTGACTTGCCCGTTGCGGTGGATAGGATACACACTTTGCAAGGATTTTGAAAAGTCCAATCTGCGCTGGCACCGATTGACTCGCCTACTTGCTCTTGTCAGAACCCAATGGCATACTTTAGAGCAATCGCGACAAGGGAATCTGAAGCTTCCCATGAATTAAAAACACCGAAAACAGAGCATGAAGGAACAACAAGCATGTCACGAAGCGAGGCAGTAACATTTAAAGGAACACCACTTACGTTAGCTGGCGATGCGGTTGCCGTTGGTGCTCCCGGACCAGACTTCTCACTAACCTATTTCGAAGATGGATTCCAATCGCTTACGAATGAATGCCTCAAGGGCAAACCATCGATAATCAGCGTTGTACCATCACTTGATACGGGCGTTTGCCAGATTCAAACCAAGAAATTCAGCGAAGAATTGTCATCGCTTGGCGACCAGGTAAATGCAGTTACCGTAAGCGTGGATCTTCCATTTGCACAGGGTCGTTTCTGTGGCGATGAAGGTATTTCCAATATGCAAACGGCCTCCGACTACATGGATGGAAACTTCGGCGCAGCTTGGGGCATGATGATTGAAGAATTACAGCTTCTTGCTCGCGGCGTTTTCGTGGTAGATGGTGAAGGTGTTGTCACCTACGCGGAAACCGTATCGGAAGTAACCGATGAGCCAAACTACGAAGCTGCAATGAGTGCACTCAAAGCGCTCGTGTAAGAGACGTTCCATACGTCGGCTGAAGAATTCACTGTCAGCTGGAAATCTGTTTTCAGCTGGCAGTTCTTTTGCGCTACAGTAACCAGCTTGGCAATTCACCGGCAGGAGGCATTTCAATTACCGCAGATTGATGTATGCCTGCATGTGCATTGATTGCCTGAATAGCCTTTTCTGATGGGCAACTGTCAAGATTTAGAACACCAATGGCAAGTCCACCGGGTGCATCCGTGGCTGCTCTGCCGACCGACATTTGAGCAATATTGATATCGAATTTACCAAGGATGGTACCCATGGCGCCAATGATTCCCGGTGTGTCCTGATGTGTAAATACGAGCATCGTACCGTCGAGGTATGTTTCCAGAATCATGTTGTCCAGGCGGATTAACCGGGGCATGTCATTGCCAAAAATAGTTCCGCCAGCTACCCACTCGGTTTCGCCGGTGCCAACGGAAATAGTCAGCGATGAACTAAAGGCTCCCATCTCGCTATCATGGTGCTCAGCTAACTGAATACCGCGGTCACGCAAGAGTATTTGTGCGTTGACGATGTTTACCTCACCCTCAAGTACGCGCTGAAGTAGTCCTGCACAGAATGCGGAGGTTAGTAGACGTGTATCCTCGTTTGCGATATTACCGCGAAACTCCAGCTTGCACCGCTCGATGCCACCGCTGGACCACTGTGAAAGAAAGACGCCGATACGATGCGCCAGATTCAGATAGCCACGTAACGACTTTAGCGTTGCTGGGTCCACGGCACCGATGTTTACGCTATGCCGTATCTCACCTGTTTTGAAGTAATTGACCAGCAACTGGACGGCTTCTACTGCTACACGGGTTTGTGCTTCTTCCGTGCTGGCGCCCAGATGTGGTGTGCAAAGTACTGCTGGATGACTAAACAGCGGACTCTCGGTACACGGTTCGTCCTTGAAGACATCCAGGGCCACACCGGCAAGCTTTCCACTTTCCAGTCCTCGCATGAGTGCATCTTCATTGTAAATGCCACCGCGTGCGCAGTTGATCAACCGCGTTCCACGTTTCATCAACTGGATTTTATCATCATCTATAAGGTTTTCGGTCTCCGGGGTCAGCGGAGTATGAACTGTTAGGTAGTCCAGGTGTGGCAGCATGTCATCGACACTTGTCATAAGTTCGATCCCGAGTTTGGCTGCCTGATCATTGGTGAGAAACGGGTCGTATCCCATCACGTGCATTTGAAATGCCTGGGCTCGCTTGGCCACTTCCTGTCCGATTCTGCCAAGTCCGACGATTCCAAGGATCTTATCCGCAACCTGACTACCTAGATATGACTTGCGATCCCATGAACCGTTAATCAAGCTGTTGTGTGCCGGTGCGATATTTCGGGAAAGACCGAGTAAAAGTGCAAAGGCATGCTCGGCTGTACTAAAGGTATTTCCAGTCGGGGTGTTCATCACGACAACACCTTGTCGCGTAGCCGCTTTTTTGTCGATATTGTCTGTACCAACACCAGCGCGGGCTAGAACCTTGAGTCGTCGATTGCCCTTAAGAGCGGCTTCGTCAATCTGTACGCCGCTGCGGCAAATTGCCCCATCAGCACCCATGAGTGCCTCATGCAGTTCAGCACCTGCCAGGCCCAGACGCACTTCGACGTCAAATCCGTCTTCTGCTTCAAGCAGGCGGATGCCTTCCTCGGCGATGTTATCGAGAATAAGTATTGTTGGCATGGTCAGTCATTCATAGTGATCAGGACGTTAAAATCGATCAACCGTTGGTGCTTGCGAAATCATCCATGAACCGGGCAAGTGCTTCCACACCCGCCCGTGGCATTGCATTGTAAATCGAGGCACGGATACCACCGACACTGCGATGACCCGCCAAACTTGCAAGTGAGTGGTCAGCAGCCTGTTCAATAAATGCAGCGGTCAGTTCATCACTCGGAAGTCTAAATACCACGTTCATATTAGAACGTGATGCAGTTTGGGCATGGCAACTGTAGAAACCGGCATGTCGATCAATTACGGAATACAGCAACTCGGCTTTTTCGCGATTGGTTTTGGCCAGCGAGTCCAGACCACCGTATTCGTTAATGATCCACTTGCAGACGAGATCCATTATGTAGATCGCAAATGTTGGTGGAGTGTTATACATCGAGTTGGCAGCACTGTGTGATTTGAAGTTTAGGTAACCAGGCAGCTCATCGGAACTACGCTCAAGCAAGTCGCGTCGGATGATAACCACAGTCAAACCTGCCGGACCAATGTTCTTTTGAGCACATGCATAGATGAGACCGTGCCGTTGCAAATCGACCGGTCGTGACAGGAAATCACTGGATGCGTCACATACAAGTGGTGCTGCACCATAGTCGGGTGCTTCGGGAAACTGTATGCCGTGAATCGTTTCATTGGAGCAATAATACGCGAAGGCAGGATCTTCGCTTCGTATGAGAGCTTCATTACCCGGCAATCGGTCAAATCCGTTATCCGTGCCGTTCCAGGAAATATGCACATTACATTCGCGATGAGCCTCTTCCAACGCTTTTGCACTCCACGCGCCTGTGACAATGTAATCAGCTGTCTGGTCGCGTGATGCCAGATTCATCGGAATCATGGAAAACTGAAGTCTCGATCCACCCTGGATCAACAGTACTTCAAAATCGTCATTAAACCCTAGCAGGGTGCGAATTCCGTTACGAGCGGAGTCAAGAATCTGCTTAAAAGGCTCGCTGCGATGGCTGATTTCCATAATCGAAGCACCACAGTCCCCGTAGGAAAGCAGTTCAGCCTGAGCCTGCTGGAGTACAGGTTCAGGTAAGCCTGCAGGACCGGCAGAAAAATTGAACACTCGATTTGCCATGATGTGCTCCGTGGAGCTTCGTGTTAAGCACAGGGGTTAAAAACAGATTCTAAATGGCGGTCCGGAAACTGGATAGTGGTTAAGTCAGGACCCGAAAACAGAGGACTTTTAGCCGCATAATCGGAAAAACTACGCAAACCGTAATCTTTTCGTAACTGGAATAGCTTACGAGAAGTACCTATTTTCACTAATCGTTACTTTTTTCCATACCGGACTAGTTTTATGTGGAACTATTTAGTGCCAAGAAAACAATTGGCATACGTCCCCACGACTCAAACACGAATCCCCACACTTAATCAGGAACGAAGCAATGATCCAGTTCAGTGATGCCGCTGTGCTAGAAGACAGCAAAGAAACCACACGTCGTCGAAAGATCGACCCGACAACCTGCGAACGAGACTACTCCAGTAAAGAAATGGAATTCATGGATGCTCTGGATCACTACAAACGCAAGAGTGGTCGTATGTTCCCGACATGCAGTGAAATTCTGGAGGTTGTACGTGATCTTGGATACCGAAAAGTCGTTTAAACGTCGCCGGTAATTCCATTGCAATTCGCTATTGTTTGAGACCAGCAAAAACAATAGTATTCCGCCATGAATCGTTGGTGGAATAGACAATTCGAATATGGCTGGCAACCAATTTCAGGCCACGGAATCCGACGGATATCCAGTGGCTTGGTGTTGTTGATGGCCTTCTCGTTATCAACAGGTTGCTCGATCACATCCGATGGGTGGAATGCACAAGGCGTTCAGGCATTTCAAAACGGTGATCATCGGGGTGCTGTTCAAAAATTCCAATACGCGTTAAACGCGGATTCAACGAATCCCGACTCGTTCTATAATCTCGGACGTGTCTACCATGAGATCGGTAAGAAGAACGGTGATGATGCGTTCTTACTAGAAGCCGAAACGCTTTATAATCGCTGCCTGGATTTATCAGCAGACCATGTGGACTGCCATCGTGGCTTGGCTGTTTTACTTGTCGACACCGGTCGGAATCAAGAAGCCTTTGCTCTGCTAAATAACTGGGCCAAAGACAAACCGTCAATGTCACAACCGCGAGTTGAATTGGCGAGGCTCTATGAAGAGCAGGGTGATTTGCAGACCGCGCGACTACATCTTGAATCTGCCGTTAAACTCAATGCAAATAACGCCCGCGCACATACAGCACTTGCTGCCATAAGCGAACGACAGGGAGATGTGCGTACTGCCTACGCAGCTTACCAGAAATCACTGATGGTCAATCCGAACCAGCCTAACGTTGGAAAACGGCTGGCACTTGTCCGTCAATCTATTGGTGAAAATGCGGGGAATCTCCGCCTTGCCGATGAATCTGTTTCACGCGGACGGTATTAAGTCGAGACATGCTGCCGAGTAGGGAATCGAATCCACTAGGTACGTTTGAAATAGCGGCGTAGCATATCAGCGGCGGCTTCTTTTGAGTCTTCAGCCTGAGGTTCAGTCGATGGTCGGTCGGGAAGTTTTTGAGCCTTGGCTTTCTTCTTCTTGCCAGACTTTGAATCTTCTAACTGTTCATCTTCAGCAGCGTCTAATTCAGGGTCTGTATCTTCTTCTGTCGTATCAAACTGCCCAGTTTCTTCAAGCTTGAATTGACGAGTTACGGTGTCGTCGGAAGTCGAACTATTGTCCAAAAGTGCTTCTTCGAGCCAACTGCTTACATCGTCGTCATTTGTTTCAGTACGTGATGATCGCTGAACGACATCCATAACGTCGTTTACTTTTGGCTTCTTATCGCCGCCCAGGCTATGATCGATGACCAATTCAAATTTGAGCGAACCAACACCAATCGTATCGCCGGCATTGAGAATGCAGACACTATCAACGGCTTTGTCATTTACAAAGGTACCGTTTTTACTACCAAAGTCGCGAAGTGCAACTTGAGATTCCGTAATCAGCAGCGCGCAATGATGGCGGCTGATTGCATCGCTCTTTGGACGCAAATGGCAGTCTTCGCCGCGGCCAATGAAGAATTTAGAAACCGGAATTGCGATTTCTTTGCCTTCACTGGCTCCTTGGAGAACCTTGAGTTTTACTCTCATCGATCACAAATCCACTTCGATATGCGAAATAAAAATGCGGTTTTAATAAACCAAAGTGGGTTTTGCGTGATCTCTGAATTATTCAGATAGATATAGGATAAGTAATTGAAAAATGTCTATCTGAGAATTCCGGATATCACAGCGTTACGGAGTAAATCGTCCGAACTGCGGATATCTTTCATGCGTTTATTATATTCATTTAAATAAATAGCGGTGGATATATAATGCCGTATATGAAAAAAATGCCAACAAAATAACCCCAACAGGGGGTCTACCTAGCGTTTTTCCGTCCATTTAACGCTACCAAATTTCTCGGTTACGATCTGCTTACTACGAGATTGTTCGACAGGAGTCAGGCCACTTGGGATTAATTCAACGTCAAGTGACTTAGCCATCATTATGGGCCACTTTGCTATCCATTCATTGGTCATGTGCAAAGCCGATAAACCGTGATTTCCCAGATTCGCGATTCCCGGTAGTTCCGGACAAAAGCTGCTTGTTTCCATTAACAGAGAACCGTGTTGTAGTAAGGCGTGTTGCAAACGTCGCTGTGCGCTTCCACCGATCTTTTGACCTTCCATGATTAGATCGCCCGACGATCTGCGTTGAAAACAGAGGAATGGTGTTTCGTCCGACTTAACATCGTTCAAGTCATGCAAATCAAGCGAAATTTCCATGTCCTCAAACACGTTGACGGTGGCTTGGTGAGCCGTTTTATATAGATCTTGAGTTGTGTTTGGCTTCAGTGTTGAGAGGGGTACTGCGATACTATAGGTCAACTCAAGATCATGAAGGATTGCACCACCGCCACTTGCTCGTCGAACGAGATCACAATTTTGGCTAGCAGTATGTCCCGAGCGACCCTGGCAGTTTTGAAAGTAACCGAGCGAGAGAGTCGGGGACTTCCAGCGATAGATGCGAATCGCAATGTCTCCGGTCATCGCAGCCGATTCAAGTAAGCACTGATCGACGGCCATATTCCATGGGCCGGGAGCAGCATCGTGGATAATCAAACGCGCTTCATGTCCTGAATCAGGCATTGAGTTTCACCCGGTTAGGGGGTCGAGTTACTCCGGTGACCATTTCATAACTGGTTGCCTTGCTGCAGCAACTTCATCTGGCCTGCTAATAATGGTTGAATGCGGGGCTTCGTTTAGAAGTTCAGATGATTCTTCGGTGATGTGAAACAATCGCTCGGCAAATGCATCAAGCGTTTCCTTTGATTCCGTCTCGGTCGGTTCCATCATCATGCCTTCGTGGACGGTCAGTGGAAAGTACACGGTAGGTGGATGAAAACCAAAGTCGAGCAGTCGTTTGGCAATGTCCATTGCCGGTTGTTTCATATCTTTGTTTTGCTTGAGTTTCTCCGCACTCGCGACAAACTCATGCATACAGCGATCGCCATGAGGCACATCAAGAATATGTTTTACTTTGCTAAGCAGGTAGTTTGCATTCAGAACTGCATTTTCTGTGACCCGTTTGAGCCCATCAGGACCGTGGGACAGGATGTAACAGTAAGCTCTTACAAGCACTCCGACATTTCCAAAGAAGCTGCGAACCTTGCCAATACTATTGGGCTGATCCAAATCTAGCGCATAAGTACCATTACTTTCGACCACCCCTGGGATCGGCAAATAAGACCCAAGTTCTTCGGTAACGCAAATAGGTCCGGCTCCGGGTCCCCCACCTCCGTGTGGGCCGCTAAAAGTCTTGTGTGGATTGAAGTGCATCATATCCGCGCCGAAATCACCGGGTCGCGTGACACCAAGAATCGCATTCATATTGGCACCATCCAGATAAATCAGTCCACCTTTGTCATGGACCAATTCAGCAATCTGTCTCACCTGCGCATCAAACAGTCCCAGAGTGTTGGGATTGGTGATCATGAAGACGGCAATTTCATCATCCAGTTTGGACTGCAGATCCTCAAGATCGACCATGCCATCTTCATTACTTTTGACCGTGACAAAACTGAATCCGGCCATTCGAGCGCTCGCTGGATTTGTTCCATGTGCGCTATCCGGGGCAAGCACCTTAGTACGATTCATCCCCTGCTTTCGGAAGTGTTTTGCTGCCACCATCAGTGCAGCCAATTCCCCATGAGCACCTGCTGCCGGTTGCAGAGAAACGCACGGTAAGCCTGAAATCTCGGCAAGCATAGATTGCAGATCGTACAGCAGCTTGAGCATCCCTTGTACGGTATCATCCGGCTGGAGCGGATGTATTTCGGCAAACCCGGGCATGGCTGCCACGCGTTCGTTTCGCTTAGGGTTGTACTTCATCGTGCAACTGCCGAGTGGATAAAAGTGCGTATCCACAGACATGTTGAGTGTTGAGAGATTCGTAAAGTGTCGAATAACGTCCGGTTCAGCCAGTTCGGGCAGAGCGGGGGGGTCGGATGCTAGAAACTGAACATCCATTGCCGGTTGCTCTGGAACATCGCTTTGAGGCAAGGCTACACCCTTGCGTCCTGATCGGGATAACTCGAATATCAGCTTTGTTGCCCTGTGATTCCTCATGCCTGACCACCTCCATGTGACCCTAGCAGTGTGACAAGATTATCGATTTCCTCTTTGGTCCGTTTCTCGGTAACAGACACCAGGAAGCAGTCATCCCATTCGTCGTACCATTGGCCGAGTGGCACTCCCGCAAGCACGTCGTTATCTCTACAGTGTTGCAATAAAGATGTCACATCACTTTGTTTATCACGTACGACAAATTCCTTGAAGAATGGCTGCTCAAAAGCAAGTTCGAAACGATCGAGCTTACCGATTTGTGTTGCTGCGTATGCCGCCTTCTGTTGACAGAGCGAGGCGACGTGTTTCATGCCAGCAGGCCCCATCAGCGATAAGTAGACCGCAGCTCTCAATGCAAACAGCCCCTGGTTTGTGCAAATATTGCTTGTCGCTTTTTCTCTCCGAATATGCTGCTCTCGGGTTTGCAAGGTAAGCACCCAACACCTGCGGCCACTTCGATCAACGGTTTGACCAGCGATTCTGCCTGGGAGTCTTCGCACGAATTCTTCACGACAGGTCATAATTCCAAGGTAAGGGCCGCCATAGAGCATCGGTGTGCCAAGTGTATGACCTTCGGCGACAGCGATATCCACACCTAAATCTCCTGGTCGCTTCAGCAACCCAAGACTGATTGGATCAAAACAGCATACAACCAGCGCTCCGACTTGATGAGCTGCGTCCGCGATACTCTGGACGTCTTCCAGACTGCCAAAGAAATTTGGGTGTTGAATGAGAATAGCAGCCGTCTCGTCATCAAGTACTTCACTAATTGATGCCAGCTCAGATACACCAGAGGGTGATGCAACGGTAATTAGTTCAGTCCCGATGCTATCGAAATAGGTAGATAATATTTGACGATAATCAGGATGCACCGAATCAAGCACGACGACTTTACCATGGCGTTTGGTAACGCTCATTGCCATTAATACACCTTCGGCCGCAGCAGTGCCGCCATCGTACAGACTGGCATTGGAGACATCCATTCCCGTTAGCTGGCAAATCAGGCTTTGATATTCGAACATTGCCTGCAGGTTGCCCTGACTGACCTCGGGTTGGTATGGCGTGTACGAGGTGTAGAATTCTCCTCGCGACGCAATCGTATCAACCGCAGCCGGCACAAAGTGATCGTAACTTCCGGCGCCAAGGAAGCATGTCCCATTGCTCGTGGACATGTTCATGCTCGCCATCTGGGAGAGTTGCTGGGTGAGTTCAAGTTCACCGAGTGCTGTCGGGATTTCCAGCGGTCGACCGAGTTGCAAGTCATCCGGAATGCAATCAAAGAGCTGGTCAATGGACTCAACGCCTATCGCATCAAGCATTTCTGCCTGATCCTGGGGCGTATTAAAAATGTACGGCATATTTAGGACTCCGCTTATGCAGCCTTAGTGACCGGATTCGGAGCACTGTTTTTGATACGCTTCATTATCGAGCAGGTTGGACAATTCTGCTTCGTCACTCAATTTGATCCGAATGATCCATCCCGCTTCATATGGATCACTATTGAGGATTTCCAGATTGTCTGGCAGTGGTGAATTCACTTCCACAATTTCACCGGAAACTGGGCTGTAAAGCGGACTCACGGCTTTTACTGATTCGACTTCGCCAAACTCATCCCCGGCACTAATGGTTGTCCCCACGCTTGGCAGTTCCATGTAAACCAGATCGGTCAATTGCTCTACGGCAAAGGCGGAGATGCCGATCGTTGCGATTTTACCGTCTTCGCTATCTGAGACACTCGTCCATTCGTGTGATTCGAGATAGAGCAATTCTTGTGGATTCACGATGAGCTTCCTTACGTTCGAGAAACTGTTGATGCCGTAATCTATATGGTGATGCAGTCGGAAATCCGCATGCTGCATGAACTTTCTGATAACGATGAATATAAAGGAATCCGCTATCTGATGGGGAGGACTTTTGACCGTATTCGGTTCGCTTTTTAGCTTTTTTATTGAACGCTATGATCTTTTGTAAAACGGCAGTCCTGAGACGACAGCTGGAAGGCGTTGGTTTCTGATTTCGACTTCAAGTGAATCGCCAATTATGGTCGAACGATTAACCAGCGCCATAGCAATGGGTTTTGCCAACGTCGGTGAAAATGAGCCGCTGCAGACGCTGCCGATGATCTCATCACCGCTGTAAACAGGATACCCCTCGCGTGCTGGTCGCTTTCCTTCCATGACCAGGCCAATACGAAATAAATCTCTATTTTCACAGTCATATGACGCGAGTGATTCTCTGCCGATGAATTCTCGATCATTGCCTTCGGCATCCGTTAGCGATACGGCGAAGTCCAGGCCGACCTGAAATGGGTTGATGTTTTCATTAAGTTCATGACCGTAAAGTGGCATAGCGGATTCAAGCCGCAAGGTGTCACGTGCTCCAAGACCGGCGGGTTCAATACCATGTTTTCTACCTGAAGCGAACACGTTTTCCATCACTTGATTTGCATGTTCATCGCGAACAATGAGCTCGTATCCGTCTTCGCCTGTGTAGCCCGTACGACTGACGATACAGGGTTTTCCCATTTGTTCTGTTCCAAGGACTCTAAAATACTTCATCGAGGAGATGTCTGTCTTGATGAGTGGCGCGACAACATCAAC
>JBJLEE010000071.1:0-70089 GCA_045566075.1 Pirellulaceae bacterium
TATGCAGATAAAGCGAAACGAGATATTCGGAATCATTGGTCCAGCCAATGCCGGAAAAACATCGTTGTTAAAGTCCATTAACCGAACATTAGACTTCATCCCATCCGCGAAAGTCTCCGGTTCAGTCAAGGTAAATGGACAAGATGTCAGCGCAATCAGAGGTCGGAGGGTACATCAACTCAGACGACATATCGGTATGGTTTTCCCTTTGCCTGTGGGATTGCCGTTATCGGTTTATGAAAACGTCGCTTATGCCCCGCGACGGGCCGGGATGCACGATCGGCGTGTCCTGGATGAATTGGTTGAAAAATGCCTGCGACAAGCGATGCTTTGGGATGAAGTTAAAGATCGGCTGAACATGCTTGGTACCAAGCTGTCCGGTGGACAACAACAACGTTTGACCATCGCCAGAGCACTGTCACATCAACCGGAAATCCTGTGCCTAGATGAATTCTCGATCGCAATTGACCCGGTCACCACAATGAAAATCGAAGATGTGCTATTGGAGCTTAAACAAGAGCTAACTATTGTTCTGGTTACCAACCTCGTTCAACAGGCGCGGCGACTGGCTGACCATACAGCATTCTTCAATAAATCAGAATTAATTGAGTACGGTTCAACTGAGAAGATATTCTCCGAGCCGGAAGAGCAAATCACCTTGGATTATGTAATGGGGGATTTTGGTTAAATGGCCGTTGATCTCATGGAATCAAAAACACAAAAACCTGACGTCGCTATTCCGACGGAAGAGCCACAAACACATGAAGTGAGTATCACCACGCGTGATTTGAGTTTGTGGTACGGCGATTTTCAGGCTCTTGAAAACGTGACCTTGAATATCCGCAAAGGAATTATCACAAGTCTTATTGGTCCTAGCGGTTGTGGAAAGACAACTTTACTGAGGTGCTTCAATCGTATTAATGAACGATATGGAAACGTAACGACTACTGGTGAAATTCGGATCCTCGACAAGAACATCCTCGATCCGGATGTATCCACCCGGCAACTACGTAAGTCTGTGGGCATGGTGTTTCAACGCCCTAATCCGCTTCCGATTTCGATTTATGACAACGTACTTTTTGGTAGTAACATCCATGCTGCACACAAAAACGTAAGCAGAGCGGAACGTGGCCAAATCGTCGAAGAGGCATTAATTGAAGTCGATCTTTGGGGAGCCGTAAAAGACCGTCTCAAACAACGAGCAACATGGCTCACACTCGAGCAGCAACAGAAACTGTGTATAGCGAGGTTGCTGCCTTTAAAGCCCGAAATCATTCTTATGGATGAACCCTGCTCTGCTTTGGATGCCGAAGGCACAGAGAAGATTGAGAATCTAATCGAACGATTACGTGAAGACTTCACTATTGTCGTCGTCACACATAATATGGCACAGGCGCGTCGTGCCTCTGATGAATGTGTATTCATGTTACTTGGTGAGATTATTGAACACCGGCCAACCGCTGACCTGTTCATGACTCCCGAAAACGAGAAAACAGAAATGTACATTCAAGGACGCTACGGATAGGATTCCAACGGAGCGAAAACGTGCTCCGTTGTGAACAACCACTAATTGGAATAGCCAAATGAAAAGGTTTGATCAGGAATTAACTGATTTACAACATCGCCTCGTACAAATGGCCGAACGCGCCGAGTCCATGCTCGCGCTCGCCGTTGACTCTCTCGATTCAATTGATGATAAAACGCGGGAGAATATCCATGAGCAGGAACAAGAGCTTGACCAGATGCAGATGGATGTCGATCAGGAAGTGGTAAGAATGCTCACCGTCTTCACTCCGGTTGCATCGGACCTGCGATATCTACTGACTACCTCGCACATAGCAACCAGTCTGGAAAGGATGGGAGACCAGGCGACGAATATCATTAATTCTCTGGAGATGATGCACTTAAAGAGCGTGGCATCACCCCAGGACCGCTTGTTACAAATGGGAAAGATGACACGGGAAATCGTTCACGATGCTGTCACGGCTTATGTAAACAAAGATGCAGAGTTGGCAGAATCCACTCTCGGCCATGACGAATTGATCGATTCGCTGAATGATCAAATCATGAAAGAACTTCTAAGCGATGAAGTTGTTCGCGAGATGATCTCCGGCCCAACTGATATCGCTGGACGACTGTCGCAAATCCTCATCGGGCGCTCGCTCGAACGTATTGGTGATCAGGCGTGCAATGTGTGCGAAGAAGTGATCTACATGGTCAAAGGTGATGATGTGAGACACGGTCATTAACATACTGCGAGTACATCCTTATTTCGAAACAATGTTTCCCCACTCATTGAGAATGTGAGTCATGGCTAACGAGACAATCTTAATCATCGAAGATGAACCAACGCTGATTGACGTCTTAACATATAACCTCGAGGCACAAGGTTATATTGTTCACTCACGGGATAATGGCATTGATGGATTAGCTGCTGTTAAGCAGTTACTCCCCGACCTTGTTCTTCTGGATCTGATGTTACCGGGAATTGATGGTCTGGAAATCTGCCGAAATCTAAAGTCATCGCAGGTGACTCAGAATATTCCTATCCTGATGCTCACAGCTAAGAGTGAAGAGCTTGATGAATTAGTCGGGTTCCAAATGGGTGCTGATGACTATGTCACGAAGCCATTCAAAGTGGCACTATTACTGGTTCGAATCAAGTCACTATTACGGCGATCAATTCAATCTACCAATGAAAAGGACGCCCTGAAGTACCGTGGGATCGTCCTTGATCGCTTCCAATATAAAACTCTAAATGATGGAAACGTTATTCAGCTGACACCAACCGAATTTGAATTGCTGTGGCAATTGATTGCTCACCCTGGACGCGCCTATTCACGCTATGACCTGATGGAAAGCGTGATGGGAGATAATACGTTAGTTTTAGAGCGGACGATTGATGTACACATCCGGGCGTTACGTAAAAAACTCGGTGACAAAGCGGAACTGATAGAAACCGTCCGTGGTATTGGCTACCGCATTCAAAACTAGGCGAGCGGTATTTTCACGGTAAATGTGGTGCCCTCACCTACCCTGCTTTCAACATCTACAGAACCGTTAAACGCACCGACTAGATGCTTCACAATTGCTAAGCCGAGCCCTGTGCCACCTAGTTCTCTTGAACGGGCCTTGTCTACCCTGTAAAAGCGCTCAAAGATCCGTTCTAAATGAGATGACCCTATACCAACTCCTGAATCGCTAACTGTAATAACCACCTGATCTGACTCTGGCCTGACCCCTATCTGCACTGTGCCACCCGGCGGTGTGTATTTGATTGCGTTGTCAACGAGATTATCTAAAATCTGACGCATCCCTTCCGGGTCAACATGTACAAATATTTCCTGCTCCGGAGTATCGGCACGAAGTTCAATCGCACCTTTGCCTGCAAGTGACTTGTGATAATTAAGACAGTCTTGGAGAAAATGGCCCAGATTCAATTCAACGAATTCAAACGGATGATCTCCTGCCTCAACGCGTGCCAGACTTAACAAGTCTTGGATTAGCATACTCAAGCGTTCTGATTGCTCTACAATTCTGCTTACGAAAGTCTCGTTGTTCTCTTCGTCCTGTAATGCACCGGCTAACAGCGTTTCTGAATACGCCTGTATCGACGCCAAAGGTGTTTTCAATTCATGCGATACATTCGCTACAAATTCTCGACGAATATTCTCCAACCGTCGTAAATCAGTAATATCATGCAACACAAGAATCACAGCGCCATCCGAGGTTCCTGGCACAGCTGATACCGTTGTTGATAGATACCTTTGCGGTGGCCCCAGCAACTCAATCTCTACTCTCTGTGTTTCACCCGAGCTGAGTACATCGACGATGGTTGTTTCAATGATTTGATTTCGTATCACTTCCCAGACGGGCCTACCAACATCGTCCGGCACACTGAGTTCAAACATTTTGCATGCCGCGTCATTCGCAAAACGAATACGCTCATCAACGTCGATCGAAACGACACCTTCATCCATTCCTTCAAGGGTTGCAAGCAATTGGCCTCTGTTATCTTCCAGCATCGCCATTCGCGATGACAATTCCCGGCTGAGCTCATTCAGTGTTCGACCGAGTTCGTCAATTTCATTTCCACCGGTTAGATTAACCGTCTCTCCCAACTGACCCATCGTCAACTCTCTTGCTTCATTGACAAGAGAAGTGAGCGGACGTGTCATCCAGGCCACTAGGATCATACAGATTAATACTCCACCTGCGGTGACAATCCCAATGAGACGAGCGATGGAATACTGTATCCTTGACACTTGATCATCGATTTGCGAAGTCGGTAGTGCTACTCTCACCGTTCCAACTGGATTGGACTGTTGTCCAATACGGACAGCAAAGTACCGCATATCCATATCAAGCGTATCACTATGCCGCTCAGACTTCCCTTCACCACTTCTGATTGCTGACAGAATCTCCATGCGTCGATCATGTGGTTCCATGGTTTTAGGGTCGCGATGTGAGTCTGCAACCACTAAGCCATCCAACTCCACTATGGTGATACGGGCATCTGTACGATTGGAAACATCTTCAACGAGTGGTTCGATTTCGTCTTCTAACCGCGCACTTATGTATTCGCTAACCTGTGGCCTGAGAGCCATAGCGATGCTCTTTAATCGTAGATCAAGTTGATCGATCAATTGCTGTCGCTGCAACATAGACATCATCGAGTGCGCAATTACACCGCTGATCACAATCAGCAATACGAACAACACAAATGGTCGCCAGAATAATCGCGATGTCCACATTTAGATGAAATCCTCTTTCCTGCATGCATGGCCGAGTCAATAACTCCATGCAGCGTGTTACAGCTTCAACCTCTATTGTATCTGCAATTACAAGACTTGCAGGAAAACAAGCCACACTGGCAGTGCATCTATTTCAATTGGAGCTTTCACTGTATATTGCTGCTTTCTCCCTCCCACGATGCCTACCTTTGACATGTATGCCACCGCGGTGCACACCATCTTTGAATGACACCACCGAAATCAGAATACGATAGGCTATACACACCGGCGTTCGCCGTGATGTTCTTCGGACAAATCGGATTCGTGATGTCCAATGCTGTAATCGCGCATTACGGACGATTCATTAAACACCTTGGCGGTTCGGTCGATACGGTTGGACAAATTACCGCTGGTGGCATGGTTGCCAGTCTGGTTCTGCGACCTTGGATTGGACAACTTATTAATTTCCTTGGCACCAAGAATACACTTGCCATTGGATATATCGTGTTTGCCAGCGGAGCGGCCGGCAATCTGCTGCTCGACGATCTTCATTGGAGTATTTATCTCTTTCGAGGAGGCTTAGCCTTAGGTGCAGCGTTTGTATTTTCAAGTATGCTCACCTACGCAACACTTATCGCTCCGGATTCAAGGCGTGCCGAAGCAATCGGCAGTCTTGGCGTTGCCGGTTTCATCGGCCTGATGGTCGGACCTGCACTTTGGGATCTTGTACTTGGCATCGGGCCCTACACCGATGATGTGTTTGATCGCATGTTTATCACGGTCATGGGATGCCTTGCAATTCCGGCGCTGTTGATACTAATCCTGCCAGTACCAGAACGTGAAGAACGAAGCGGGCCGAGCGGACTGTTAACTTTCTTTGCCATCGCCAAGAAAAACTGGCCGGGAACCGTTGTCGCCGTTAATGCCGGATTTGGAATGTGTATGACGATTCCGCTTACGTTTTTTACGAGATGGATCGACGACAAAGGAATCAAACTGGAAGGAATGTCCTTTGTGACTCTCTTCTTTTTGATCTATGCCGGCTGGGGAATGTCACTTCGGATTTTAACCCGCCAACTCCCTGATCGCATCGGCAGACGGAAAGTGCTTTTGGCGGGCGTAATCTCAATGTTTTTTGGCATGCTCACATACACCTTGGTTACAGCAGAGAATCCATACTTCATTGTGATTCCCGCACTTCTTTGTGGCAGTGGCCACGCACTTATATATCACTCGATGACGTCCATTATCTTAGGCGAATTCGCGCCGAGTGAACGTGGAACCGGCACAGCGCTGGCAACGATGACATTTGATGGTGGTCATATCCTCATGTCGTGGATTCTGGGAATCATCGCCAAACAAGTCAGTTACGATGCCATGTTCCTTACCGTTGCTGGAGTGTTGGCGGCTGTCTCTATTTTGTACTTCGGCCGTAACGGAATACGCTAAACGTTGTAGTCAACGCGGTGTCCGAGTGTTAAAAAAGACTTTCCTGATCAGACACCACGTACGTCAACCACCGTCTCCTCGTTCTTCACGATTGCCATTCAGATGTCAAAGCTTTACTTCTACTACTCCAGTATGAATGCGGGCAAGTCGACGACATTATTGCAGGCGAGCTACAACTATCAGGAGCGAGGAATGCAGACGCTCGTGCTCTGTCCTGAACTAGATAATCGTGACGGTGCGGCTCAGGTTATGTCTCGAATCGGGATCTCTGCAGATGCGGTTACATTTAATCCCACCGATGATATTTACTCATTGGTGGGAAAACTTCATGAGCAATGTCATTGCGATTGCCTGTTGATTGATGAAGCTCAATTCCTAACGCGGCTACAAGTAAAACAAATCTCTGATATCGCTGATACGCTTAATATACCGGTACTTTGTTATGGACTACGCACGGACTTTCAAGGCAATCTGTTTGAAGGAAGTGAACAGTTGTTAGCCTGGGCAGATACGATCACGGAGATTAAGACAATCTGCCACTGCGGTCGAAAAGCCACCATGGTCCTGCGATTGGATGAATACGGCAATGTAATTAAACAAGGTGCGCAAATCAAAATCGGTGGAAATGACCAGTACACCAGCGTCTGTCGACTGCATTTCAAGCAAGCGATGGCAGCCCGCCGTCCAGATGAACTCATGCTAAATGGATTCGAAGATGTTGAGGTTACTTCATGATCGACTTAAATGGACATGCAGCATTGATCACCGGTGCCACTCAGGGTGTCGGGCGAGCAATTGCTGTGGCATTTGCAAAGGCAGGAGCTGACCTTGTCCTGCATGGTTTACACGATGATGCGGCGGCCGCGGAGTCGCTTGCAATGTGCCGCGCTGAAGGTGTGCGGGTTGATCTTATCACGGGTGATCTGGCTGGAAGCACACAGCAGTGCGTTGACCATATCTACCAAAGTGCTATTTCAGCAAACAGCAGTCTGGACATACTCGTAAACAACGCAGGCACATATATCGATAAGCCTTACCTCGAAATGGATCATGATACGTTCGAGACAACCATGCGATTAAATGTCTTTTCGTACTACTTCTTGACCCAGCGATTCTGTCAAAAATGGGTGGCTGACAAAACGAATGGGCGCGTACTGATGGTCGGCTCGATCAATGCAAAACTTGCTGAGGACGTCCACACAGCTTATGACACGTCCAAAGGCGCAGTTGAATCCATGGTCAAATCGTTGTGCGTCTCGCTCGCACCAATGAATATTCGCGTAAACGGAATTGCTCCGGGGTTGTTTTATACACCCCTGACCGCGCCTGCACTGGATGATCCTGAATTCAAGAACTGGATGGAATACCATACACCGAACAAGACAGTTCCAACCGCTGACGTCTGTGGAGAAGGTGCCGTTTACCTTGTCAGCGATGCTGCACGACACGTCCATGGACATATGTTAATGGTGGATGGCGGCATGAGCGTGTGGCAACAACCGGATCCACCAAACGGATAGTAGACGACTAAGGAAATACAAAATGCGTTTAGGTTCTGTACTTACACCCTTATCTGATGAAAACCTCGCGTTAGCCGCACAGTGCGGTGTGACAGATATCACACTTCGAAATCAGGGAACAAATATCGAGGACTGGCTGCCGATCGTAGAGAAGATCCGCAGCTTTGGCCTCACTCCGGCGGTTGTGGAAGATGCGCTTGAAACGGAACACATTATTTGCGGCGGCCCGAATCGTGACAGTGAAATTGAGGGAATCCACAATCTGCTCCGGATTATGGATTCACTTGAGATTCCCGTTCTTTGTTACAACTTCATGGCCGGAACGGATTGGGTAAGAACACGACTGGACATTCCAAGCCGTGGCGGAGCAACAGTCACTGAATTCAAACTTTCTGATATCGATGATGCTAAATCTCTGGATCAACCATCAAAGCAACTGGAACACCAGTCACTAAACGCGGATGAACTTTGGGCAAATTTGGAGTATTTCCTGACTCGCGTAATCCCCATCGCCGAAGATCTTGGCATCGCACTTGCCATGCACCCGGATGATCCGCCACTCGATGAGTTCATGGGACGCGCTAGAATAATGAATTCCGTTGAAGGATTTGAGCGACTCGTGAACATTGTCGACAGCCCTAGCAACGGCATCTGTTTCTGTCAGGGTAGCTTTGCGGAAATTGGTGCTAATATCCCGGAGACCATTCGACTACTCGGACCTCACATCCGATATATTCACTTCCGTGACATTGAAGGGTCCAAGGAGGATTTCCGCGAAACATGGCACGATAGTGGGCCGACCGATATGGTTGCCGCAATGCAGGCTTATAAAGACATCGGATACACCGGCCCAATACGCCCCGATCACGTGCCGCAGCTGTTTGGGGAAGATGATGGTGAACCCGGATATACACAACTTGGCCGACTGTATGCATATGGATACATGAAAGGACTTATGCAGGCTGTCGGTTTCTAATTCGATTCAAGGTGTTGAATGAAGTCCAATACACCGTCGATTTGCTCATGCTCTGATATAAAATCTGCAGCAGCCTTTACGCTTGCAATTGCGTTGGATGGGCAACCGAAAGTCTCCACCATCTCAGCGATACCCAGATCACTGGATGTGTCACCAATTCCTGCTGTTCGATGGGCATCGATTCCGGTTTGAGAGAGCAACCGGCGAATCCCTGTCGCTTTCGAAATCTGTGAGAAGTCACAGTTGATATAGAACAGGGTTAGCGAAACTCTAAGGGGCCAACCCTGTGAGTGGAATTCCTTTTCAACAGCTGGGGCAATGCTCTCAAGGTAATTCGGATCCGGATGGTACAACGAGAGCGAGGCTGATTTCCCGGGCTGAATCCTTACACCATGCTCGTGATACAACTCCATCATGCGTTGTTCAGCAGCATGTACCATCTTTACTTCATCCGGGCCAATCGACTCGTCCATCGCATATCCGTTGTTGGATGGATCGTAGAGCCATACACCGTTTTCTGCTACGCATGGAACCGTGGTGTTTTGCAGAACACGGCATAAGGTTTCAACAAATGGAATTGGCCTGCCGCTACATAGAGTGATGATTGGCCGATCTTGTCGTGCTGTTGCTAGTCGATTGTGGTCAGCAATCAAGCTCAGTTTCTCAATATTCATCGGCTCCGAAGTCTCCGGCGCCAGGCAGCCGTCTATGTCACAAATTAATAAGTCGTAACGTCCCATTTATTTCCCTGACGGTGCTGATGGTGATTCGACGTCTGCTGCATTTGGTAATCCGATACACACGATTGAACACAAGATGCAGCAGATTCCAAAGAACCAAAAAATCTGGTCTAAGTTTCCACTTGCCATTAAGAACTTAACGGCTAGCCCGGAAATGATAGATGCTACTCCCCAGCTAAAACCCATAGTCAATGAGCTTGCCAGTCGTTGCCCCTGCGGCATCATGCGCTGTGCGTAACTAATAAACACCGGAAGTGTACAGCCAAGTAACGCACCAGCTACGCCGATAATCAGTAGCTGGTTGAACCCGGTAACCGATCCAACGGCAAATACCGGGATCGAAGCAAGGAGCGGTGGAAACCAAAGAATCGTTCGCTCAATCTTTGGTCCTACAAACAATGCACAAAACATCCCGCCAATACCCAATCCAAACATGAATGCAGATTGGAAATCACCAATGGACGCATTCGATTCCCCTGCAGCTTTTAGAAGGTAAGAAATAGCTAATGGTACACCGAGGATTGGCACAATCCGTAAAGCGCCGCTGCACACGATTTGCGTCATGATTCGCTCACGCCCTCTTAGCATCTCCCGCAAACTGGGCCGTTTTTTTGATCGTGGAGCGTCATGTTCATCTGCCGAATCTTGCGCGTGCACTTTCGATCGATTACGAATGCCCCATGCCACGATAGCGAGCGCCGGTATTGCCCAGACTGTCGACCAGCCAAGCACCTTTAGATTACCGTGTGCCGCCGTCAGTCGACCGGCATAGAAAGGTCCAATAGACTGCCCGATGTACCCAGCTAATGCAAACAGTGCCATTGCCCGATTGCGCTCATTTGGCATCGATGAGCCTGCCATCACAGCAGCTTCAGGGTGAAAGGCAGCGATTCCCGCACCGCCTATCATTAACACAATTGTTGCGACAACGGGCGAGCTGACAAAACCAAGGAATGAATAAGCCACAACAGCAATGCACGGGCCAAGCCAGATCATGCGACTTGTATCAAACCGATCACCCAGATAGCCAAATACCATCTGGGAACCAGAGTCGACCACACGCCAAATGATGTAGCCGATGATAAACCCGCCTTCGCCCAGCGCCATTTGGCGTTCAAGATCAGGGAAGATTGGTACAACTGTCGATGCTATCCAGTCAACGATCAAGTGCGCAAATATTAATACGCCGAGGATCTTCAGTAGCGGTGATTTGACTGCTTGCTGCTGGTTCATGGATGACAGTAACAACTGATGCGCGCTTGATGCGCAATTGATGCGACTCGACAGAATGCTTTGGTAAGCCCCTAGGATATCGTGTGATTGGTTACTGCCACACCCGCCCCATCTGAAATGCTAATCAATTCATCGCTGGCGCCACCGACCAGATTGTTTTGGATCAGGTTATTCCTTCCGCCGCGCACACGAATGGCCTGAGCAGATCGCGGTTCCTCGCGACGGTCAATAATTGAACAATCAGACACTCGACATCGCTCACAATTCATTAAGTCGACTCCGCGAGTGAGACTATCAAGGATCTGAGATTGGCCAAGTAAAACATCGTTGCAGTGTATCATCGTCACTGCACCACCCTGCTGACCATTTCCAAAACACATTCGAGTAGCAGTGATTCCCGTAATGGTCCCGTCATAACAGTCCTCTAGATAGATTCCGTCGCGTTGGTCCGCGTCATCATCGCTGCGCCATACAAAGGTATTTGAGCCAATTGCAAACCCTCCACAATCTTCAAAGAGAATAGACCGGTCCTTAGAGTCATATATCGTATTGCCTGTAACAGCGATGCGCTGGGCGCGGCGTATTTCAATACCTCTGGATTGCGAACCCAGTACATTGCCGGAAATGGTAAAGAGCCGTGCGGCTTTTACACCCTCTGTGTCAGCACCCCAGATCCTAATGTTAGCGCCACCCGGCTGGACGGTGGCCTGTATCGTATTACTCGCAATAGTCACCTCGCTAATGACACCATCGGTTGCGTCAAACCAAATTTCTGCTCCACGCGGTTCACCTTTAGGTGAGGTGTCCACGCCTGCATTGTGGTTGTACTCAATGTCGTTTCCGGTGATCTGGAGATTGTGTACATCTCCGTTGAGTGACTTGATACCAGACCGCTTATTCCAGCTTATGTGATTTCCGTGGACGATAATTTGATGGAGATTACAGTTATCGAAATACAGACCATGGTGTGTGTTGTTCAACAGATGACTGTCCGAAAGGATGAAGTCCCGATTCCTCTCGACCAAATGAATTCCGTACTGGCACTCTCTTACTAACACTCGAGTAATGACAGCCTTGGTGGTCTTGCGAAGTTCAATACCAACAGACGCTGGGTGTCGACCATAGATTTCAAGACCTTCAATGATCGGCATCCGCTCCTTTTCCCATGTATGGTTCTCATAAGTAGCGGGGTTTGCGGTTCCGTCGTGATCACCAATGATTCGAATCGCAGGACCAGCACCGTCCATGATGATTCGGCTGGCACCGCTATCACCGCGAATCCCACCGTATCCCTGTTTTGTCAGGTCCAGTTCAAGCGTTTTCGTTATGCGGTACGTACCTTTATTTAAATGAAGTACGCCATCCCCACTTTCAATCGCGTGTTGCAAAGCAGCCCAGTCGTCATTTTGACCATCACCCTGAGCACCGAAATTAAATACGTTTACCATCATTGCCTTTCGACATCGGACTTAGTTGTATTGTGGAGCATGTTCTTAATCGTACACATTTTACGAAACTTGAATTCACCATAAAACAAACGGCCTTCATTAGAGACTGCTGTTAAACACTGTTACATTGATAGCATGACGTTACCAATAAAGAACATCTCGATCTCGCCTCTCGGTGTTTTCATTGCTGTCTTTGTATATATGGCAGGGTCCACTACTGGCGCTGAGCCCGCACACTGGGCGTATAAATCGATAAAGACTCCTGCACCGCCGGCGGTTAGTGAACGAAAAGATTGGGGGACAAACCCAATAGATAATTTCATTTTGCGACGTCTATTGGATAATGATATCCCGCCTTCCGAACGCTCATCAAAACAGACATTGATCCGGCGGGTGACGCTTGACCTGATTGGGATTCCACCCACGCCTGAAGACGTGTCAGCATTTCTTGACGATGACCAACCAGGAGCGTATCAGAGAGTTGTCGATCGTTTACTTGCCTCACCTCGATATGGTGAAAAGTGGGCGCGACCTTGGTTGGACTTATGCCATTATGCAGACACCGATGGTTACTTGACTGACCAGCTACGACCGGTTGCATGGCGCTATCGCGATTGGCTCATTAATTCTCTGAATCAAAACAAACCATTCGATGAATTTACGATCGAGCAAGTCGCCGGTGATCTCCTTCCTGATCATTCCCAAGATCAATTCATCGCAACAGGATTCTTACGTCAAACTCTCAGTAATCGTGAAGGGGGTGCTGACATTGAGGAATTCCGGGTGCTTCAGGTTATCGAACGAGTAACCATGGTTGGCACAACATGGCTCGGATTGACCATTGGATGTGCTCGGTGTCACGACCACAAATATGACGACATTTCCCAGAATGAATACTTTCAGTTTTACTCCCTTCTAAACAACGCTGATGAAGTGAACATTGATGCACCAGTAAGCGGACAAGCGCAGGAATTCTGGGCATCCCGCGCCGATTACAAAAATGCTCGGCAACAGTTATTGGTTACAAATCGCTTAGCAGTTGAGAAATTACAAAAAACGTGGGAGCAAAAGATTCTCCACGCATACAAAAATCCCGGTAAGGATCATATCTGGGATCGTCAGTACGAATTACTGGGCCTCATCTGGGGTGGCGGTTTAGGCGAAGGGCAGCTTGAAGGTGTTGAAATTGCCAAACTGGATTGGGCCAAGAGAACCCAGCGACAAAAAGACGATCTGCTTGACTACTTTCTCAGGTATGGAAGTGTCGTTAATCCAGAGACATTTAGCGAACTGAATCTATCCGGACTACGTGCTCAATTAGAAGACTTGAAGAAACTGCACCCCATCGCATTGCGTGCTCCGGGAATGCAAGCCGCTGTGAACAAACGAGAGACTCGGATTCATATTCGTGGCGAATATCTGGACAAGGGAAATCTCGTTCAACCCGCTGTACCGGAAGTGCTACCAGAGCTTGTATTCGTAGACGGTGTTGATCCTCGGCTTACATTAGCTCAATGGCTTGTCTCGAAGGAGAATCCACTGACGGCACGTGTGTTTGCAAACCGAATGTGGCATGAATTCTTTGGTCGAGGCCTCGTTTTAACAAGCGAAGATTTCGGTATACAGGGCGCATCACCCACACACCCCAAGTTGCTGGATTATCTCGCATCGGAATTTATAAACTCAAATTGGGATGTGAAAGCACTTCAAAGACGGATCGTTCTATCATCCACCTATCAACAAGCCTCTACGTATCGTGAACAGCTAGCAGGATTAGATCCGGAAAATGAACTCCTGGCACGTCAAAACAGCCTAAGACTATCTGGTGAGACCATCCGTGACGCGGCATTGGCAGCAAGCGGCTTGCTTTCATCAAAAATGGGTGGAATGGGCGTCCGACCACCGCAACCGGAAAGCGTCACACTAGAGGCATTCGGTTCACATCCATGGGATGTAAGTGACGGTGAGGATCGCTATCGCAGAGCCGTTTACACATTTGTATTGCGGACTACCCCATTTGCGCAAACGGCGGTGTTTGATGCACCCAGTCCACAATCTCCGTGTGCCCGTCGAGAACGCTCAAACACTCCACTTCAAGCCCTAACATTGCTGAATGACGAGGTGTTTTTCGAAGCCGCTCAACATCTGGCGACACAGATCGCTAAAGAGCCCGAAGATGATACCCACAGAATAAACAAGCTATTCAGTATTTGTCTGCAACGTTTGCCAGGACCTGAGGAAGCTATCTTGGTCCAACAACTTCTCACTGATAACAGAATGTTCTTTAAGTCTCATCCGAGGTTGATTGAGGCGACAGTTGGACAAGGAAATGCTGAGGCAAACACTGCGGCTTGGGTGCATACATGTAGCGTGATGCTGAACCTCCACGAATTCATTACGCGAGATTAAGCTTTATGAAAACGCAGCAGCAACAATTTGAACTGACAATGCAAAGACGGCATTTTCTCGAGCAGACCGGACTCAGTGCTGGCGCACTTGCGTTAAGCTCATTGCTCGCTGACGAGTCACTTACGGCTGCACCAACAGACTCTGCCCTGGCCGCTCCAAAGCGTGCACACTTTGCACCGCGGGCCAAGAATGTGATTTTCCTGTTTATGGCAGGAGCACCAAGTCAGCTTGACTTGTTTGAGCCAAAACCTGAAATGAAAGCGTTACACGGTGAACCTGTCCCGGATTCTTTTCTGGAAGGACTCGATGACGCGCTGATCCGTGGAAGTGCTCGCATCTTTGCGTCACCGAGATCATTTCGACAGTACGGTGAATCGGGGATGCACTTCTCCGACTATATTCCAAATATTGCCGAATGTGCTGATAAACTCTGCATGGTGCGATCTGTCCATACTGATATCAGTAATCACCATCCTGCTCAATTGTTGATGAATTGTGGTGTACCACGATTTGGGCTTCCAAGTATGGGGTCTTGGATTTCCTACGGACTCGGCTCCGAGTCTCAAAACCTGCCCGGGTTTATCGTCATGCTCTCGAGAAACGGATCGGGAGATTTAGGAGGACCGGCGCTTTGGGACAGCGCCTTCTTACCAGCGATGCATCGGGGAGTAACGCTGCGAAATTCTGGTGATCCAATACTTCATCTGAAAAACCCGGATGGTGTTACTGCACCACTTCAGTCCAAGAGGATCGATAGCATCGTGCGGCTGAATGAACTGCGATTTAAGAAGCAGATGGACCCTGCAATCCAACAACGAATTGCTGCTTATGAAATGGCGTTTCGGATGCAGGTAGCTGCCCCTGAGTTGTTGGACTTTAAGGATGAGTCTAAGAAGACAATTCAACAGTATGGAATTGACGACGAGACTTCCAGCGGTTTTGGCACGAATTGCCTATTGGCACGCCGCATGGTGGAGCGAGGCGTCCGTTTTGTACAACTCTATCATTACACATGGGACGACCATGCTGCACTAAACAAAAAACTCAAAGAGAATTGTGATATGACGCAGAAAGGCGTCGGTGCGTTGATCAATGATTTAGACCAGCGAGGTCTGCTGGATGAGACCTTGGTCGTATGGGGAGGCGAATTTGGACGCACACCCATGAATGAAGTACGACGCGGAATCAATACTGGTAACGAAGGACGCGACCATCATCCATTTGCCTTTACGATGTTGATGGCTGGTGGCGGTATCAAACGCGATTTCGTATACGGTAAAACTGACGACATTGGTTATTCCCCTGTCGAAAACCCTGTTCATGTTCATGATCTTCAGGCAACGATGCTTCAATGTCTAGGACTGGACCATGAACAGCTGACATATCACTATCGCGGACGAGACTTTCGGCTAACCGATGTTGCCGGAAATGTCGTCCACGACATTCTTGCTTAACAATTCATCTGACTCCCGATTCTCCTTTTATTTGTTGAAGGTCTTCGTATGCGCTCTACAACGAGAACGATGTTTTCATGTCTTATTTTCTCATGCCTCGTTTGCAGTGGCATTGATGCACAGATCCGTGAATCACAGCAGACAGCGATTGACACGGTAGATGAACTTTCTGACACGATCAAGCTAGTCAATAAGACGATTTGGGAAACTGCCGAAGTCGGTCTTCAGGAAACAAAATCATCTGCGTTATTGATGAAACATCTGAAAGAAAACGGTTTCAAAATTGAATCCGGAATCTCTGGGATGCCAACTGCGTTTGTTGCAACCTATGGAAAAGGGAAGCCTGTGATCGGGCTATTGGCCGAATATGATGCCTTACCAGGAATGAGCCAACAAGTGGCGCCGGTAAGGTCGGCTCGTGAAGAAGGATTACCTGGGCATGCTTGTGGGCACAGTGGCCTGGGGGCCGGATCACTTGGTGCTGCAATTGCTATCAAGGAAGCGATGCAAAAGCATAAATTACCCGGTACGATTCGGTTTTATGGGACACCTGCGGAAGAGACTGTAATCGGAAAAGTGTACATGACGTTGGACAACGTCTTTGATGATCTAGATGTATGTTTGCACTGGCATCCAGGAACGAAGAACAATACGTTTGCCGGCAGCAGTAAGGCACTCGTTTCTGCCAAGTTTACTTTTGATGGAACTGCAGCACATGCTTCCGGAAGTCCGGAGGACGGCAGAAGTGCACTGGATGCCGTGGAGTTGATGAATGTTGGTGCGAATTATATGCGAGAGCATGTCAAGGAAGATGCACGGCTTCACTATGTTGTTATCGATGGTGGTGGTGCGCCGAATGTGGTGCCGCCGACAGCTACCGTTTGGTATTTTTGTCGAGCAAACACTCATCGGGATGTTGAATATAACTTTCGTTGGCTGAAAGATATTGCCAAGGGCGCCGCGCTCATGACGAAAACCGATTTAACGGTAAAGGTTGATACGGACTGTCATGAGATTATTCCGAATGACTCTCTTTCACATATGCTCTACGACAACCTGAAATTAGTTGGTGCTCCGAGTTTTACGCAGGATGAGGAGAACTTTGCACGCCGATTACAAGCACCGCTTGTAGCCCGGTTTAATCGGGAGTATCCATTAGCGATCGACGGGCGCATACATCCAGTGACAAAAAACCCTGAGCCGTCCAAAGGTTCGACGGACGTCGGTGACATTAGTTGGCGAGTAGCGACTTCAGGTATAAGAACATCATGTTTTGTCGCGGACAGTCCGGGGCATAGCTGGCAGAACGTGTCATCCATTGGCAGCACGATTGGCGAAAAAGGGATCGTGTATGCATCAAAAGTACTGGCGATCAGCACGATCGATCTACTGGAAAAACCAGAGTTAATTGCCATTGCAAAAGCAGAATGGAAGCAGCGAATGGAAGGCCGCAAATATTTCAGCTTCATCCCGCAAGGCCAACGCCCCCCCACCAAAATCCGCTAAATCATCGCTAAATCATGGACAGTCTATAACTCAATCATGAACACCCACTTTTTAAATCCCCGTAACTCCTTACCCAGCAGTAGTTTAGGCGTTTGATAATTATGGGCAGTCTATGTCTATTCCCGTTTAATTCATGGACAGTCTATGTTTCTCATTTCAGAAATTCATGGACAGTCTATGTTTAAACGCGTCGACAAAAAGTGGGTGTCCATGATTGGTGGTGGGATGTGGATTATAATTGGCTGTATGAATCGTATTATGTTAGTGCTGTTAATGATGTTTGCGCTGGGGACTTCCGTTGAAGGACAGGAGTTGCTGCGTGACAGAATTGACACCGGAATTGGCTTAAATCCTGTCACTGGTGGCAACTCACAATCAATCTGCACGGACTTTGAATTTGTTCGCAGAGTCTATATAGATGTCACTGGGAGACATCCAACTGCGGAGACAGTGGTGACATTTGTCTCTGATCAAGCCCCAAACAAACGTGAACAACTAATCGACAAACTACTTTCTTCACCTGAACATGCGCGGCGATTACAACATCATTTCGACGTGATGCTGCTACAAAGGCTACCGAAGAAACAGGTCGAAATAGCAAACTGGCAACAATATCTTTTTGAATCCATGTACTCCAATAAGCCGTGGAATCAAGTCGTTCAGGAATTGCTTACAGCAGATGGGACGGATGCTTCTACTCGCCCTGCTGCACGATTTATACTCGCACGTGAACTGAAGCGTGAAGAGACCGTCAGAGCTATCGGCCAAACACTTCTTGGACGAGATTTGCAATGTGCACAATGTCATGACCATCCTTCTGTAGGTGACTATTTACAGAGGCACTACTACGGGATTTCAGCATTCCTAAGCCGTAGTTATTTGTTCACAGATCCCAAATCAAAAATCGTATCCATCGGTGAAAAGGCCGAAGGCGACGTGAAATTCACGTCTGTATTCACCAACGAAGAAGATGCCACGTCACCGCGCATCCTTGATCTTGATGCGATTGATGACCCGATGGCAGAAGAAGAGCCATATGTTGTTAAACCAGACAACAACAATCGAGGAGTGCCAAAGTACAGTCGACGATTACAACTGGCTTCTGAGCTAACATCGGGCGCCAATTCTGCATTTCGGCTAAATATTACCAACCGAATGTGGGCACTGTATATGGGTAGAGGAATTGTCGAGCCACTCGACATGTTTCACGCTGACAATTCTCCTTCTCACCCACAATTACTAGAAGAATTGGCTCAGTTCTTAGTAGAACAAAACTATGACTTGCGAAAACTCACTCGCGAGATTCTTCTTAGCAAGACCTACCAACAACAAAGTAAGAGGCACACAGAGTCTGAAACCTCAGAACCATTTATCATTGCCGAACTCAAACCACTGTCGCCAGAACAGCTCGGTTTGTGTCTCTTACAGGCTACCGGAATACTGCAAACAATTTACGAAAAACATCGAGTTGCCATGACTAAAGGTGAGGACTCGATTGATGAAACAGCAACTGAATTCAAAACAAAGCTTGAAGCACTTGTAAACACGGAGGTTGCCGCACATCTCGATAAGGTCGTGAGCATTTTCGCATCAGCGAATCAATCATCGCGATTTGATGCAGCGGCGAATCAAGCGTTGTTTTTGCTTAATAGCCCATTGATACAAGAGTGGTTGGAACTGCCCGAAAACCTCTTGATCAATAAATTGAAATCAGCCGAAAATATAAATGAGGCTGTTAATCACGTGTATTTAACAGTACTCTCCAGAAATCCGAATTCAGACGAGCTCAATCTGGCCAGCGATCTGGTTAGAGAGTTTGAAAGTGAGCAAGTCGCTGGATATCAACATATAATACGACTGTTGATCTGCAGCGCTGAGTTCCGCTTTAACCACTAGGAATCAATCAATGGCTTTACACCGAAACCAAGGATGTAATGTGCTAGATCACCGCATGTCCCGACGCAATTTTGTGATGGGTGCGGGTGCCGCTGCCGGATTTGGTCCACTCTTGACGCCTGCCATGGCAAAAAAGGCCAAAGGAAAGCAAAAGCAAATTCTGCAAGTATATTTGCAGGGTGGTGTAAGCCAATTTGAATCTTGGGACTGTAAGCCCGGCACAAAATATGGTGGGCCATTTCGGGAAATTCAAACCCCTGTTCCGGGGATGAAAATCTGTGAGCTTCTTCCATACACTGCCCAAAAGATGCATCTACTGTCGATCATTCGCAGTATTAATCTGAAAACCAATGATCATGGCGTCGGTCGCCTGTTCATGGAAAAAGGCCGCACCGTCGGAGATTACCCGTATGTTGGATCTGTTGCTTCGCGCTATCTTAAGAACGCAAATGACCCACTGCCAGGCTACATACATATTTCAACTCGAGGATTAACGGACAACACAGCTGCATTTTTGGAAGCACAACATGCGCAAATGAAGCTTGAGGGAGTTGCACCACCAGAGAACCTATTACAACGTAGTGGCATCCCGGAAAGTGTACTCACCAAGTCCGAACAATTTCGCTTACAGTTGAATAAGCAATTTGGTACGGGCCGCTCAAAGTCTCTAATCGATTCCTATGATGCATCGTTTGATCAAGCCAACCAGTTAATGGCTCGCAAGCATCTCTTCGAATCGCAACCAGAGAAAGATCTCGATCGGTATGGTCATCACCCATTTGGTCAAAACTGTCTATTGGCGAGGCGGCTATTGGAAGAAGGTGTCACGTGTGTGAAGGTAACGCATCACGGATACGATACTCACGCCGAAAACTTCAATTTCCACATCGAACAACTAGATGAGTTTGATAAAACCTTTGCCACACTACTCGGTGACATTGAAGAACGTGGAATGCTCGACAATGTGCTGATCATGGTCTATTCCGAATTCGGTCGGACACCAAAGATCAATAACAAGTACGGACGAGACCACTGGGGAGCTTCTTGTTCAGTTGCACTTGGTGGTGCAGGGATTCAACCAGGTGCAATTATTGGTGCAACAAATGAAGACGGCACAGAGGTATCTGATCGTGAAGTTGATGGAGGCCATTTATTTCACACCTATATGCAAGCCGTTGGAATCAATTCCATAAATGACCATGACATAGCCGGTCGCAGCGTCCCAATTGGTGACCCCGCGGCAAGTGCCATTGAGGAATTGCTCTCATGACAACTTTCTCAGCAATCCCGGAAGAAACTCACGAGATTAAACGCTTCGAGCATGAGGAGCCTCTAACCACCTGTCGGTTCTCTCCAGATGGGAGATACGTCTTTGCTGGTGCAGAAGATCTTGGCGTTCATCGGTGGGATGTGAAATCCGATGCGAAAGCCACGCTAGAGGGACACGAAAGCTGGGTACGTCGAATGGACTTCTCGGTGGACGGAAGCCAGCTATTTACCGCTGGTTGGGATGGTCAAATAGGATTTTGGGACATCGATGCTGAAAACGCTCAACCACATCACATGCTGCAAGCTCATCGCGGCTTCGCACGTTGGGTAAATGCCAGCCCGGACGGCAAGTCGATTGCGACGTGTGGGAATGATCTACGCGTCCGAACCTGGAAACTTAAAAATTATAAAATGACCGCTGATATGGGCGGCCATGATCGACATCCCTATGCTGTGATGTATCACCCTGATGGAGAGCACCTCGCATCAGAAGACTTAATGGGGTGGATTCATATTTGGGATACACGTCGACGCCGAATAGCAAACAAGATCCACGCTGACATCATGACCGGCTACGACAATAAGTTTGCAGCGGACATGGGCGGCGCACGTGATATGGAGTTTCATCCGGCCGGCGAGCGATTAGCCTGCGCAGGCATCAGCAACGTTGTTAATTCATTTGCTGGCCAACAAGATCCCCTTGCTATTCTTGTTGACTGGAATACTAAACAAATCGAATGCCATCTAGAAGCGAAAGATAAAGCGACTGGGGTAATGTGGGGAGTGTCCTTCCACCCAAGTGGCTTTGTAGCTTGTGGAATTGCTAAGCAAAATGGTAGTGGCAGCATTGAATTCTTTAAAGCTGATAAAGAATCGATTGAGTCCGCACGCAATGAGCAAACACCTGTCAAGGATGAAGAACAACCGCCATCTGAAACAGATGACAAAACTGATAGCAAAGCTTCAGAAACAAAACCGATCGCCCCGACACTAAAGTCTTATTTCAGCCTCGCCGTTGATAAGTGCGTTCGCGGTATGGACTTTAGTCCAGATGGAAAACAAATAGCTATTGCATGTTCCGATGGCACGCTACGGATTCTAGAAATGGATAAGAAGGTGGGATCGGACTCCGAATCTGAAGAGAAGTCCAAAGGCTAAGTGCTTATTCTGCCCTTTAATTATGTATATTCCTGTTCAATCTCACGAAAGCCTCGTTACACTAATCGGACATTTTCATTCGCTCGACGAGTATGGGCGAGAACGTGCGGACATGCTTGATAAGGCATCCTCTGTCGCATTTGATTGTGTCATCGTCTATGAGGCGGACGAACCTAGTTACGGTCGATATGAATCTGAAAGTCTTAAAGGAGGACGTCGTGTTACCGGGACACTAAAAGATACTGAACATAAATTTACGGTAGATCTACCTGCCGAAATGAATGATGCTGTTCAGGAGATGATGCCGAATGATGAATTTCAAACGACTCTGATTATTGAGAAGTGGGATACTGTCTACGAACGATTTGGGGCTGTAGTTGCGACTGGAGAATCGCAAGATAAAGCAGGCAAGACGGCAGGACCAGAAACTATTGAAGAGACACGTACCGCGGAACCCTCATCGGATTCCCAACTACATACAACTGCAGATACACACGCACCGGCCGAACATCCCAATCAGCCCATAACAAAACCAAGCACCGAACAAGCACCACAAACTGAGCAGGCCAATAGCAACACTGCTAGTAAAGGGGCTAGTAACGATGCTAAATCTCAGCCGTCATCCAAGCTAAGAGCTGAACAAACGTCTGCACAAGAGTGGGAAGATCCCACAGCCGGCGTGAAACGCACAGCATTCGATGTTGAACAGGGAGTCGGTGATGGATATGAAGGTGATTCTGATAAACTAGCTACGTTTGCGGTCACCGGTCTCATCGCCATTATTCTTGTCGGGGGAATAATTGCGTATCTGCTATATTCTTCGCTGAAGGATTGAGACGGGCTGTGTGAGACGGACCAGCCGTCCATTTTCTATAGCATCTTTATCAAAACCGTGCCGGCGATAGCCCAGTTAATCAAAACGGAAATTGCGTGTACTTTGAGATACGCGGACGAGAATACGAACCAATTCCAAAGTGGAACCATGTTAGTGACGATTCTAGATAGTGCCACCAGTATGACAATCGTAATCTGTGAGCCGAATTCATCGCCACCAAGTTGCGTGACTAGGTAAGCCGCAATGATCATGGTGATGAAGTCACAAATGAATTGAATCCCTAGAGACGTTCCAAAACCACCGGTTCCGGTTGATTTATATGACAGAAATACAACTGGCCCATTGCTCATAGACTCTTGTTGTTTCAGCATTAGTTCTTTTTTCTCATCACCTTCGGCCGCCTTGATTTGATGATGGAAATTCGGTGCGAAATACATGCCGTCATCGCTGGCATCTTCGGAGATCTTGTCCAACACGGAGCTTGATTCACCGAAGCTCTTCAGTGTGTTGACGTGAAACGGGAGCATCATATGCCAGACAAACTCCAGTACATAAATAACGAACGTACCAACCAATGCTGCAATTATTTGCGTGCTGTCCGTCTTAAAACCCCTAGCAATTACAGTTAGTACATCCTCGTGCTTCCATAAATGAATTCTATTCTGTGCGATCAGCAACTCATTCATAAAAACTCACCGATGGAAAACATATAATGTCACCTTCTATATTTCCAGTTGCAGAGAAGTAGATGATGTTTACCAAACACACATATGAGTCCGGAAAACCCGGCCCACATTTATTAATCACCGCCGGCGTACACGGCGATGAATTCGAGTCCATCTCAGCCATCCATCGCGTTCAATCGTGGATTCGGGATGAACTAATTCATGGCACAGTCACACTAGTTCCGGTTGTCAATGAAGGAGCCTTTTTAAGAGGCCACAGAACGGCTGAAGATGGATTAGACTTAGCACGGACTTGTCCCGGAAACATTGATGGAACTATTACTGAACAAACTGCCCATTACTTATCAGAATTGATTCGCACAGCTGATTATTTCATAGACCTTCACACAGGCGGTACACGTATATCTGTAGCGCCGCTGGCTGGCTATGTGTTGCATCCTAATCCGGAGGTATTAGAGCCAACACGTAAAATGGCTCGCGCGTTCAATTTACCTATCATATGGGGCACCGATTGGAGGCTTGAAGGTCGCTCACTTTCTATCGCCAGAGATGCAAATGTACCTGCTATTTATTGCGAATATCTGGGAGGAGCCCAGTGTTCGATAAATGGTATTGATGCATATGAGAAAGGATGTAAGAACGTCATGGGTTGGCTTGAATTGACTTCTCACAGCCAACCTGAATCTCAGGTGGAGCACTTTGTTGAAGACCCCAGACCGGGTGCCGGACACTTGCAAATCAACAACCCCGCACCATTTGACGGTGTATTCATAGCGTCGATATCACTCGGTGATGCAATCAATGCCGGCGAAACCTATGGCACGCTAACGACGATGGATGGCACAAAATCCATTGACCTCGTTGCTGAAACATCTGGCATCGTGATCTTGATCCACACATTCCCCGGGGTAAACGAGAATGATCCATTATGTGTGATCATGAGTGAACCGGAGTAATCCGGTGATTCAATTACTTCACAAGCTTGAAGATGCTCTTACCTGTCACTGATTCGACTGTGTAATACATCTCACCATTTTCAGCTAATCCGAATGAGAGGATTGGTGTGCCAGCGTCTTGTAATCCTATATTCTCGACAACCTCACCTTTCTTCTCATCGTATTTAAGCGCCCAAACTCGACCGCTAATAAAGTCTGCATAGATGTAGGCACCGCGTAGTTCCGGAATCGCTTTGCCACGGTAAACATGGCCGCCCGTGATCGACTTACCGATTTGGTGGTCATACTCCCAAACCGGTTCTGTAGCTTCTGTTGTGGCTGGCTTATGTCCGTTATTAAATCCGTAACTACCCTCACGCATACTCCAACCATAGTTGGCGCCCTTTTTGACGATATTTACTTCTTCCCACATGTCCTGGCCAACATCCGCAAACCAAATATTACCGGTCTTGCGATCGACGGAAATACGCCATGGATTTCGAACACCATATGCGTAGATCTCCGGTTGAGCACCTTTAACATCTATAAATGGATTGTCCTTTGGAATCGAGTAGTTTTTCCCGTCAGCTTGATTATCAATATCAATACGGAGAATAGACCCCATCCATGTACTTAAATCCTGACCTTGTCTGGTCGGATCGTTACGACCACCACCGTCACCCAACCCGAGATACAGATATCCGTCGTTACCAAATACCATTGGACCACCATTGTGATTGGAAAATGGTTGCGGGATGCGCATGATCTTAACTTCCGAAGCAGGATCAGCTTTGTTTGTTTTATGATCAACAACAAAACTGGATAGATAACTAATCCGTCCTTCAGATGACGAACTGTAGTAGATTACGAACTTACCGTTTTCCTTAAATTTCGGGTGAATCGCAAACCCCAATAGTCCTTCTTCATTTACGTTGGGAGCTGCATCGAAGGCCTGAACTCTATCCGTAATATCAAGAACAACTTTTGCCTCTTTGGCCTGCGGGTCATTATCCATGACGTAGACTTTGCCACGCTGAGCAGCGATAAATAGTCGATTACTTCCATCGCCGGCATGGATCATTTCGAGCGGGCGAATTGCCTGAATGCGACCGTCTTCATCGACCCCCTCAAACCCTTCAAACTTCAATTGAGGAAAAGCTTCAACGGATTTGAGTGCTAATTCAGAATCAACCGGGTTTTGTACACTACCGTCCTCCGGAATGACCCGGATCTTAATGTTGCGGTAAGCAACTTCATTTCCGTGATCTTGAAGACAGATGTGCCCCTTTCCTGCTTTGCCGAATTTCGGATACTTAGCAAACTTGCTCTTTGCAACACGCTCATTCCAATCGTCATCACCAACATTGAAATAGAAATACGACACACCGTTCATTTGGACTTCGGATTTCTTGGGTCCAATTCTCAAGTAAACATGATTCCATGCCCCAACCGGAAGCGTTGAGTCATCAGTGTCAGGACTTTTGAACCCAACTTGTTCTTCAAACATTTTGGCCCAGTTTGGCTTGGTTGGCTTATAGAGTTGATATAGCCAACCAGCTTTCTGAGGGTCGTGTCCATCAACATTGTCTTGAACCTGGATTTCGGGTCCGGTCTGCCAAGGTGCATTTAGCTCTTCAGTTACATGAAACATGATTCCACTATTTCCACCTTTGGAAATGCGATATTCCAGTGCCAATTCGAAGTACTGAAATTGTTCCTTTGTGATAATGTCACCGGCACCGCCACTCGACCTCACAATGGCACCGTCTTTAATTTCCCAGCCATCACCAAGTGTATCTTTGCGATAATTTCGCCATTGATCAGCGGACTTTCCATCAAACAGGAGTTTCCAGCCACTTCGTTGTTCTGCCTGTGTAAGACCATTTGCTGGGACTTTTGCCTCAAGAATGTCACTACTGACACACAGTGACAACATGACAGCAACTGACAAAAACATCTTCTTCAACAACGGCATTGATTCTTCTCCAAATGGCGAACGATCCTGATGATTCTCGAACAATCCATTGTAAATCATCTAAACCTGGCATCACACCCGCCAAAAAACATAGACTGTCCATGATTTAGACATAGACTGTCCATAATTTTCGATCCGCTAAGTTGTTATGTGTCAGTGGTTTACGCTAATTTAAAAAGTGGGTGTCTATGATTGGGAGGGAGATTTCATAGAATGGGGCGGTTTGAAGATGAGACCGGTAAGGAGCATATCGCATGGCTGTTGAAGAGGGAAAAGCGGCACCGCTGTTTACGCTTAAGGATCAAAACGGTGACAAAGTGTCATTAAAGGACCTTCGCGGACAAAATGTAATCGTCTACTTCTATCCCAAAGATGACACACCGGGATGCACAAAACAGGCCATTGGATTCACCGCTCTGGATAAAGAATTCAAGAAACTCAATACACTTGTCCTCGGCGTCTCGCCGGATGATGAAGAATCGCATGACAAGTTTATTTGCAAGTACGATATCCCCTACACCCTGCTTTGCGACACTGACAAGAAAGTCATGGCTAAATACGGTGCCTATGGTGAAAAGATGATGTACGGCAAGAAAACCATCGGTGTCATTCGCTCCACTGTATGGGTGGACGAAAAAGGAAAAGTGAAGCGACACTGGCGGCGCGTACCCAAGGCAGCTGACCATCCTCAGAAAGTCCTTGAAGCCATCCAAGCGGATACGGACTAGAAAGCACTGTCAGGAAATGAATCCATTTGCTGACAAGTATGTAATCACCATACCTGCGAGTTCATCAGGACTGTGATCACCGGACAGCAAGTGAATCTCCGGATTCACCGGTGGCTCGTACGGTGCGTCAATTCCGGTCAACCCTTTTAACTCACCAGCGCGAGCTTTTTTGTACAAGCCCTTCGGATCTCTCGCTTCACAAACCTCAAGCGGGGCATCCACATACACTTCCAAAAATGTACCCGCACACGAATCATCAATTCGTTTACGAACTTGATCGCGATCTGCCTGATAAGGGCTAACAAACGCGACTAGCGTCACAATCCCAGCCGACGCAAACAACTCTGCCACCGCACCGACTCGGCGAATATTTTCAGTTCGATCTTCTGGTGCAAAGCCCAATCCAAACCGACTGGCAAAATCCTCACCATAGTTCTCAAGAATTGACGGGCTAGCATTCAATCCATGCCGGACATTATCTCCATCAAGGACAAATGTGTGTACACCTTGCTGGTGCAACTCGTGATCAACAGCATTTGCAACTGTACTTTTCCCGCAACCGCTGAGTCCGGTAAACCAAATCACACAACCTTTATGCCCGTTAAGGTTTTCACGGTCACTACGAGAAACGGTATGGTCATGCCACGTAATCTCTGTCTTTTCCATTTCGTATTTTACTCCGCAATACCAGCAAGTTGGCATAAGTGTGCATTCATGACCGGTTGCGGGCAACTCCAGACCATAAAGAACAACGCTTCACGACACCATCTACCAGCCGGATGACCGGTTACAAATCCCGCACCTTTGGCCGCAGCAAGTGATGCCTGAGTTGCACGCAATACAAGACTGTTGGCTGAGGTTCTAACGTGTTCATTGCTACATTCAATTTCACCAGCGGCGGCCTGAATCAGGTGGTCGCGAAGTTCAGCGTATTCTCGTTTCAGTGCTTTTGTTGCGGGAATCAAGTCATCGCGTTTAGCTGACTCTGCTTCAAGAAACTCGATCGCACCTGACGCCAAACCAACAGCAAGTGTCGATGTCTGGAGTCCACCTGTCTTTGCTCCAACGCCGGTGGTCATGACGTTTTCAGCGGGACCACCGAGAAGCCACTTCCTATCAACTTCAACATTTTCAAATATCACCCGGCCAGTATGACTGGATGACAAAGCAACCAAATCTGCCGGTCGCTCCGCAATCACGCCTTCGTTACATGTGGGACAAATCGTCAATATCTGTCGGCCATCACTTAACGTCGCTCCCACGACGATCGTATCTGCCTGATCTCCACCAGTGACCCATGGGCTAAACCCGTTAAGAACAAATCCTGTACCCGACTCTTCCGCGGTAAGGACGGGCTTCGCTAAATGACGATGACTTGTCGTTAAATGAGAAATACCAAGCGTCGAGAAAGCGCTACCAGACATAAGATCCGGAAGCAGGTCAGCAATTACAAAATCGCTTTCGCTGTTGATAATCCGACGACACGCACCGGTTCGCTGCGTAATGATAAATGTCGTGGTCAAACAAGATGCACTCAGTGCCAGATAACCGCGCACGAGATCTTCATCGGACCATCCCAATCCACCGTGGTTCTCTTCGATAAACCACCGAAAGACTCCGTATTCGCCACACAATTCTAATTGCCGTTTAGGCCATGGAAACAATCCATCATTGCCGGGCCGATCCAGCTCCGATCCCAATTCGCGCAGCCGCACACACAATTCATCCAACAGGGGAGATTCGATGTGCTCAATGACGCTCATAGTCCATGATTATACACGTGAGCTGACACATTCATCAGGTATAGCGAATCATGTGCACGCGTGAAAAGCCTATGCCGCTCGTTTGACATGGTCGACTTCAGGATCCGGCTGTGATTTAGCACATTCCAATTCCCAAAGTCTGGCTTGTTTAAGAAAACAATCTCCAAAGGCCCTGATCATACAAAGCTGGATCCCCAGTCGCCCATCAAGAAAGCCACCTCGCAGCACATACAACTGCAGGAATCGAAAGAACGGCCGTATAAGCAAATTCATCGAGGTAGTCTTCTTACCGTGCCGCCACTTTTCCTGAGCACCGAGCTTTGTATAACTATCGACCTTCTTTAAATATTGATCATATGACCAACACGTATAGTGATCGAACGTATGTTTGAGTGTACCAGCACGTTTTGGATCAACAAATATTTCTTCGTGAACAAGCCGATCGTTGTATCGACATTTGTCGCGACGAATCAATCGAAACACTGAGTCGTTATTAAACCCGCATCGTTTAACTTCATGTCCCATCACAAAGTTGCGACGTTTAATCCAATAACCATCGATGTGTTCCGGGGGCTTCTCCAAGAGTTGATTTATTTCCGCAGCCAGCTCGTCAGTAACTCGCTCATCAGCATCGATGATTAACACCCACTCGTGTTCTGCTTGAGGAATCGCCCAATTCTTAAACGCCGCGTAGCCATTCCATTCACGCTCGATCAACCGGCAACCGCCCATACTTTGCACGATATCAATCGTGTCATCTATGCTACCGGAGTCAGCAACGAGCACTTCATCTGCGACCTTACGAGCTGCTTCGACGCATGGCCTGATATTCATGCGCTCATCACGACAAGGGATTAGCACTGTAAGTTTTTGCTTCATCGATGTGTACCTA
This sequence comes from Pirellulaceae bacterium, assembly GCA_045566075.1. Classification (GTDB taxonomy): domain Bacteria; phylum Planctomycetota; class Planctomycetia; order Pirellulales; family Pirellulaceae; genus UBA11883. Next base: position 29,606 of record JBJLEE010000071.1, read on the forward strand.
TGGCTGGGCAATCGCACCTTTCTGTCGACTGTTTATAACGGGATTGAGAAAAAATCCCTAGATCGATTTTTTCGCGACACGCACGTGATTCATTACATTTTCAAGCGTTTAAAAATGAATTCTGGTATCGATCGAATGATGGCCATAATCACGCACCATCTGCGCGGTGTATAGAGGATATTCTTCCTGCGCTTGGACGCTCTAACGACATCACGTGCGACCTTTTCTGGTGACGCAACCATGGGAGATTTCGGATCCAGAAGGCCTGCAGTCATCTTCGTCGCGACGAATCCAGGCTTAACGGTCATCACATGCACACCTTTGTGAAACAATCGGTTTCTCAACCCCGACAAATAGGCCGTCACGCCAGCTTTGGCCGCACCATAGATGTAATTACTTTGCCTTCCGCGATCTCCTGCAACCGATGAAATACCTATGAGTCGCCCATAACCTTGTCTCTCAAAAATCTCTGCAAATGGCTCACAAATGGTGACAAAGCTCGTCATGTTTATTTCCAAACTGCTGAGCATTAAGTCGCATGAAGCTTGTGAGTCCTGTTGATCAATCAAGTTTCCATGACAAATGTAAACAGCTGTCAGATCTCCATCAGCCAAATCACTGCAATTGCGAGCGATGTCGGCATGTAACTGGAATTCAGTTGCCTGGAATTCGACAACATGGACATCGACTTCATAACGGATTCGCAAATCGGCAGCCACTTTCTCCAACTCATCTGTATTTCTTCCGAGGAGAATTAGATTAGCGCCTTGTCTGGCCAATTCTTTACAAATCGCACCTGCGATCCCAGATGTGGCACCGACGACAACATGGTTCTCAGCCATCATTCATATCCGCTGGTTGTAGTAGATTATTTTCACCAATCGTCTGCTCTAGCATCGAGTTAAGTGTATCCTCTCCAGATTGCAACGAGACTTCTATTTCCACTGCCCAAATCTCATAATCGGCGATTTGATCGACGCCCACCTTTACTAAATCCTTACATGTACAAATCAGAATCTCTGCATCACATTCATTCATCATTGATTCGAGAGAGTTGATATCGTCTTGAGTAAACACATGGTGATCTGGAAATCGCCGCGACTCAACAACTTGTGCACCCATGCGCTCAATTGACCCTTCAAAGGCCATCGGATTACCTATCGCACAAAACGTGGCAATATTTCGCCCACGTAACGACTCTATCGGAAGTTGGTTTCCACTTGAATTCACAAGTCGCGTTGGTTGATGAGAGACTTTGACGATGGGGGTGTCTCCGCAAACCGCGGCGATACGTTGTTCGATGCGAGTCACTTGTTCTGTATCAACACTGACAACACGCGTGATTACGATTAAATCTGCCCTGCGCATTGCTCGCATGGGTTCGCGCATTAGCCCCCGAGGTAATACATAACCAAATCCAAATGGACAGGTTGCATCAATCAGAAGCAAGTTCAGATTTCGCCCGAGCCGGCGATGCTGAAAACCGTCATCAAGCACCAACACTTCTGAGTCAAGTTCCTCAACGGCAGTAAATGCGGAAGCAACTCTGTCGGGATTCTGCAAATGGGGTACATCAGGCAGACGCCGGTACAATTCCAGAGCTTCGTCGTTAGGGCCACCATCGATCCCTCCATATCCGCGGCTTAGCAAGGTCACTTGTTTGTTTCGATCACGTAGCCACTTTGCAATCCACGCAACCATTGGCGTCTTACCTGTACCACCGGTCGTAATATTTCCGACACTAATGACCGGTACGGGTACCTCGATCACACTCTTGATTCCACATCCAAAGAGCAGATTTCGTAGCGTTACGATCAGCGCATACAGCAGGCTCAGAATCCACAATCCGAATCGAAGCAGAATCAACAGAGGATTCCACGTTGGGCCGGAAATTAATCTTAAATAGGCTTGCTGACCGCTGATTGCACCACACCACTACGAACGATGACTACCAATGCGCACTACGGTGTTAACGAATTCGCCACAAGCAGGCAATACACATTCAGCGTAGCAATTAGAATCTCAGAGAATTTTTGCAGTATGCATCGCTGTTACAGCTGAGCGCCGAGAGTCCAAATGACGAATTCCTCGTCACCAATTCCATGCTCTTCACTCTTCGTTTGCTCACCGCTGGCTACAGAGATGATTTTTTCGAAGATCTCCTCGCCGACCTGTTGCACAGTATTACCATGAAGCACTGTACCGGCATTTATATCCATGTCATCCACCATACGTTCATACATCGGGGTGTTTGAAGCGACCTTAATGGACGGCGTAGGCTTACATCCGTAGCAACTCCCACGGCCGGTGGTAAACACGACAACATTACAACCGCCGGCTACCATTCCGGTAACACTTGGGGGGTCAAATCCCGGTGTATCCATAATGACAAAGCCATTTTCTGTTATCGGCTCGGCGTACTGATACACATCCTTCAACACTGTCGAACCGCCTTTAGCAACTGCACCAAGCGACTTCTCAGCAATCGTTGTTAAGCCGCCCTCTTTGTTTCCCATCGTAGGGTTATTATCAATGTCATCACCCCAAATTCCGACATACCATTGCCACCAGTCGATTCGCTCTAACAACTTATCGGCGACCTCGACGTTTCGTGATCTTTCCGTAAGCAAATGTTCGGCGCCATAGATTTCCGGCATTTCACTCAAAACCGCTGTTCCACCACAACGAACTAGAAGATCACTTGCAACCCCAACAGCCGGATTCGCCGTAATCCCAGAATTACCATCACTTCCACCGCACTCGAGTCCGACGACCAGTTCACCGGCAGGAATCGGTTCACGTGAAAAGCCATTTGCAATTGGTAGTAACTTGGCGAGCGTCTCAATCCCTTTTTCAACGGTTTTCGCTGTACCGCCTTCATCCTGCATCGAGAAGACCGGCGGGCGTTTTGGCTCGTCGCCCATCCCGTCAATCATCACAAGTTGCTGGCTTTCGACCAGGTAACCAATCGTGCTCTGTTCACAGCCCAAACCAACGATCAGATAGGCACCAATATTTGGATGACGCGCAATTCCACCGAGCACTCGATTTAACATCTCGTGGAGCAATCCACCAAATTTCATCCCGCAACCCCAACCATGTGCAAACGCTACAACGCCATCGACATTCGGATAGTCTTTCAGTTTTTCATCGTCAAAGTGTCGAGCGATATATTTTGCAACCGAGGCAGAACAATTCACGGATGAAATCACGCCAATATAATTCCTCGTACCTGCCTTACCATTGGGCCGTCGATATCCCATGAAAGTACGATCTGTGATTGGTGCAGGATTTTCCGGAATCAGCGTCGCCTTTTGGTAATCAACCGCCGGTGGGTTGTTTTTGAGATTATGCACATGTACGTGTTCACCAATTGAAATCTCGGCTGTGGTAATTCCGATGGGTTGTCCGTACTTGAAAACAGGTGCATCATTTTCAATAGCCCGCACAGCGATCTTATGACCAATGCGAATTTCCTGTTTCAATTCGATCGATTGTCCATCAACGTTGATTACCTCGCCGGCATTTAAATGCCGGGCGGCAACACAAATATTGTCTTTGGAATCCAGATATACGATATCAACCTGCGATGATGTGATCATAAATGTAGCTCGGAAAACTCAGTGCAAATGACGTGTTGAAGGCATGATTCGCATGTAACAGTTTGTGATCTGCTAAATGCTGCCACTATAGCAACAAAAAAACGCGAAGCCCAAATGGCCACCAAAGTGGTGAAACGCCGATAATTAAAGGATGGAGAAGAATATTTGCTGAAATTATCAATTCAGCAAACACTACAAATCCATATAAAACCACTGTAATTGCTAGCCTTCACCTCCTGCAAGAAGGTGGGAACCATGAAGTGTGTTTTTACGTCTAAAGAGTAAGAACAATTGTGAATTTGCGTGAGCAGTTCAGACCACAACTGTATACTGCAAGTAGTCGCCTTCTATATATATAGAAGGTGAAACTGCAGACGATCACCTGCACATGAAGAAAAACGGCAACTAAAAACCATGGCCACAGGCTCTGCATCACAACAAGGTGTACAAAAAGCATTCGACTACGATCAGTACGTCGCGAAACAATTGCGTACAGCGAGCCGTAAAGTAAGACTCATTGAAATTGCTCGCGGTGTTTCCAGATGGGCATTTCTAAGTTCATTGCTCGTAGTGATTGCACTCATCGTGGATCACTGGCTTTTTCCGCTCGGAACCATTGGTCGATGGGCAACCTTTACCTTTCTGGTCTTTGTTGCACCATGGAAACTAATCAAGGGCCTGGTCCCGTTACTGTTTCGCAAAATAAATCCGTTGTATGCAGCACAGCACATCGAGCAAAACGAAAGCAACCTCAACAACAGCCTCATTAATTACTGGCAACTCAAGGGAGGCGACGCAGCCCTACATCCATCCATTCAAAAGGCGCTCGCCACACAAGCTGCAACGGATTTAACAGAACAGCGAGTTCAGGAAGTCGCCGACCCACAGGCAATACTACGCCAGATTTACATGGTATTGCTTTTCATTCTGGTATTTGCCGTTTACCTGTTTGTTGCACCTAAGAACCCGTTGCAGACGTTTCAACGAGTGATTGCACCATGGGCTGACATCTCTCGACCAGAACGGATCAAAATCAATAACATCACACCCGGCGACACAGAAGTGTTTTACGACTCACGGATTACAGTTTCCGCAACCGTAGAGGGCGTTCGTGCGGCTGAATCGGTCAATTTGGTGTTTAGAAGTATCGATGGCACGGTCGGCAACCGCGTGATCCAAATGCAAGCAGACGTCTCTACCAATAAATACACAGCCGTATTACCGAATGAATCCGAAGATGCGATTCAAACGGATCTGGAATACTGGATTCAGGTCGGAGATGCAAAGAGCGGCAAGTATGAAGTCCGAGTTCTCCCCGCACCATCCATACGCATTGAATCACTGAGTTACGAATACCCAGCATATACAAAACTTGAACCACGAACGGTTCAGGACCAGTACACCATTGAAGGGATCGAAGGTACCGTTGTCACCATCAACGCTACGATTAACCAGCCCGGTAAATCCGCTTCACTAGAACTCTTAAATGACTCAGAGCGTGCTGTTGAGCAACTGCCACTGTTAGTTACTGATTTATCCGCAAGTGGAACACACCGACTAAGGCTCACACAGGATAGATCTCAGGTGTTGTACACAAAGTACCGACTACACTTCACCAATGCTGAAGGGGAAACTAATCCGAACATCATCGAATCCCCAATCAATGTCATTCGAGATCTTGATCCGGAAATCGAAATTGTTTCGCCAGACGAGCGAGAAATTGAAATACCATTAAATGGCGCTATTCTCATTAAGTACCGCGCTATCGACCCTGACTTCATGATTTCCAAAGCTGAAATGGTAATCAGCGATGGCAAGAAAGAACTGGACCGAAGAAATCTTGCCCCAAATGGAATCAACGAAAACGGCCCCTTGATTTCCAGTTCCTACTTTCAGCCTAAGAAGCTGGATCTGAAGCCCGGTGACTCTGTCACAATCGTCGGAATTGCCGAAGATAACCGACATCTTGGAGACACACCTGTTCCGAACACCGCCAGTACGGATGTCATCACCATTAAGATTGCCGAAGAAGATCCAAATCTTCCGGAAGAGTCCGAGCCCGAATCGGAGGTCAATCAAGAGAGCCCCGGATCCGACAACGGTGAAGCTGGAAACAGCGGCGAGCAATCAGAGGACGGTGCTCAGCAAGGAAACGGCGTCGGCGAAGACTCCGAAATGGGCGATGAAGAAGGAATGGATGACGGCGGCACCGGAAACATGAGCAGTGGATCTGACGAGGGTGAGTCCGAGCCTAACGAGAATCCTGGAAACGGAAACGAAGGGGAATCCAGCGATTCAGATGACAACAACAAGTCGTCAGGCGATAACCAGGGAAATGATTCCAATTCCGAAGGCGGGGAAAATGGAAGCAAGGAACCGATGGCGGGGGATACCGGTCAAACTGGCGATGAATCCTCAGAAGCCGGTGAACCTATGGAAGGTGAAGTCTCTGAAGAAGCTGAAAGTGATCCTCACGATGGCGACACATTTCAAAAAGTTCTTGATTACCTAAAGGAAAAGCAACGTCAACAAAATGGCTCCGACTCAGACGGGCAGGATCCCAACGGGTCTAATCAAGAGAACAACGGATCTAATAGTGAGTCATCTCAGAATCCATCGGATTCCCAAAACTCAACCAGCGAAAATCAGGATTCTTCCGGACAATCGGGAAGTCCATCATCTCAAAATGAGAAGCCAACGAATATGGCGGACACTCCGAGCGATGAAACAGATATGGCCGGTGATGGAAACAAGTCGGGTGAAGATGGCGACAAGCCAAAGAATGGAAATGACGCGGAAGGCGAAAAGGGTGAAGGCGAAAAAGGTGAGGGTGAAAAGGGTGAAAACGAAAAGGGGATGAACTCTGAGAAAGGGGATCCACAAGACGGCTCTGACGGCAGTAAGTCGTCAAATATGGGTGAGAAGAAAGACCCTTCCGGTGATGGCAACAAGGAGATGAATTCTGAAGATAGCGGAATGGAAAACGCAGCTCAGGGCGGTGGAGGCTCAAAGGATCCGAAAGATAAACCAGAAAACATGGGAAGTGAATCCGAAGCAGCAGATTCTGAAGACATGGGAGACGATCCGTCAGAAGGTCAGTCGAAGACTCAGAACAACAATACTGACAACGCGATGGGGCAAGGCGGAAAATCTGCTTCCAACGATAACAGTTCACAATCTAACGATATGAATCAGTCAAGCGAATCAGTTGAATCCGGAAGTCCCACCACGCAAGACACCCAGGCAGACAGCAACTCTGGTGGCTCAGCCAGCCCTGGCGATTCCCCGGGAACGAATGCCGGCGCACAAGCCCAGAAAGATGAACTCGGCTTGCCCGAAAAAATTGAAAACAACGATGAGGAGCGACTGGATTACGCAAAACAAGCTACAAGTTTGGTTCTCGAGTATTTGAAGGACCAGCAAGCGAATCCTGATGAAGAATTACTCGACGAACTCAATCTTTCAGCGGATGACTTGAAGGAAATGATACGACGTTACGATGAATTAATGAAGAAAGCAGCGGAAAGTGATGAAGCACAGCATGAACTTGAAGAGGCTCTACGCTCACTTGGTTTAAAGCCACGAAAGATTTATCGAGTTGATGGTGCAGATTCACCGAAAGTTCGACTGTCAAATACTGCAAATCAAGGGGATTTACGAGGGTTACCTCCTAAATTGCTCCAGCAGTACAAGGCGTTCAAAACTGGAACAGCCATTTCTAAAGACTAAGCTCGAGTTAATATAGATTCTTATAGGAAGCCTTGAAACGAGCGCTTTCGATTTGCAAATCCGTCACCGAGCTAAACTCAATGACAATCGCAATTCCTCGATATCTTGCCGCATTTGATCCCAAAGATCTACCGCACCGTTTTACGGATGTGTTGATCATCGGCGGTGGTCTTGCAGGTTTACGTGCAGCGAATTCGGTAGATCCATCGCTTTCTGTGATGGTCATCACTAAGGATCAGATTCGCCAATCCAATAGCCAGTATGCTCAAGGTGGAATCGCGGGCGTTCTTGATCCGGATGATGATTTCAAAAATCATGTTTCGGATACATTGACGGCAGGTGGAAATCTCTGTGATCCTGGTGTCGTAGACATGGTGGTACGTGAAGCCCCACAACGCATCCGGGAACTGATTCAATGGGGTACACGATTTGACGAGCATTCAGGCGATCTATTACTCGGACGCGAAGGTGGTCACAGTCATCACCGAGTTGTGCATGCTATGGGGGATGCCACCGGTAAAGAAGTGATGCGCGCAATGATCGACTGGACTCGAAAATTGCGTCATGTCGAGATTCAGGAAAGCACCTTCACCATTGACTTGCTCACATTTGACAACGCATGTCGCGGCGCGTTGATTTCTCAAAATGGTCAGATGTCTCTGGTCTGGGCCAAACAAACAATTATTTGCACCGGTGGTGCCGGTCAGCTTTTCAGAGAGTCCACGAATCCGACGGTTGCCACAGCAGATGGACATGCCATCGCATTTCGTGCCGGTGCTGAATTGCGTGACATGGAATTCATGCAATTCCATCCGACGGTTCTCTACATTGCCGGAAGTAGTCGTAGCCTGATTACCGAGGCGATGCGTGGTGAAGGTGCCTACTTAGTGGACTCAACAGATAAGCGTTTCATGCTTGACTATGACGAACGGGCGGAACTTGCTCCTCGCGATATCGTATCGCAGGCTATCGTGAGCCAAATGGAGGCAACCCGGCATCCATGCGTCTATCTTGACATGACTCATTTAGATCCGAATTTCATCCGCACACGATTCCCTGGAATTGCGAAGGCGTGTCAAAAATTTGGTATCGATATTACGACCGATCGTATCCCCGTACGACCGGGTGCACATTACATGATCGGCGGAGTGACCGTCAACGAAGATGGTCAAACTACGTTACCGGGGTTATGGGCCGCAGGTGAAGTGACCAGTAGTGGCCTGCATGGTGCAAATCGGCTGGCATCGAACAGCTTGCTTGAAAGCCTGGTCTACGGTTCCCATGCAGGGCAGAAAGCATCTGAAGCGGCCATGGAGCAGAAGAACCAATTCCTGGCATTCCCAATTGAAAACACCAAGGTCGATCCACCTGAAGAGGCACTGGATCTGGCCGACGTGCGAAATTCACTAAAGAGCCTGATGTGGCGAGGCGTCGGGGTACGACGTTCCGAATCCGGACTCCATAATTCCTTGAGCAATATTGATCGGTTACAGCAATACGTGTTGCCATACCAATTTCCATCTAAACAAGGTTGGGAATTACAAAACATGCTGATCGTTGGTCGCCTCATGGTTTCAGCAGCCTTAGAGCGTGAAGAATCCCGCGGCGTGCATCTGCGCGTTGATTACCCAGAAACCGATGACACAAACTGGCGTCGTCATATTATTACGGGGTCACTGTAGAGTTAATTCCAGGCTTTACCGAAACGGTGTTGAATCAAGAACACCCTGACCACTAAACTTATTCCCTACCAAATAGACAAAACCAATTAACCCATTCCGGCGTACAGATAGAAGACACCCTCGCTTTCCAGATTCATTGATTCGGCTATGCCCGTCTCTGCGGTTAGCAAGTCGATTCATTCAGCGTTGTATTAGACCCACCCGAATCACAAGTCCATGAGTGAACAGTCAGCTCCAGAAGTAATCGAAGAATCAAGTTCTGTTTCCGAACAGTCAACTCCGGAAGTCATCGACGAATCAAGTGCTGATTCCGAACAGGTAATGATTGAGGCTGCTCATCTTTCGAAGTTTTACGGACCTTTTACAGCTACCCGAGATGTAAACTTCGCGATCAACCGCGGAGAAGTTGTTGCCTTTCTGGGTCCAAACGGTGCTGGCAAGAGTACAACGATGAAGTTACTCACCGGCTACCTTGCGCCGTCGGAGGGCAGTGCCTGGATTGCCGGATACAACATGTCAACGCACAGGATACAAGGCTCCGAACAACTTGGTTATTTACCTGAAACTGGGCCACTGTACCCGGACATGACACCGAATTCACTATTGAGGTTCTTTGCCGCCGCCAGAGGAATGCGTCGTCAGCATACCGAAGAACGTATAAAAGTCGTCGTAGACCTTTGCGACTTAAGCAGCGTTTTTCACAAGGCAATTGGAAAGCTCTCGAAGGGTTTCCGACAGCGTGTTGGAATGGCTCAAGCACTTCTCCACGATCCCGATGTGCTGATCATGGACGAACCGACGGCCGGACTGGATCCAAACCAGATACAGGAAGTCCGAAATACGATGCAGCGACTTGGACAAGATAATACGATTCTGCTGTCCACCCACATCATGCAGGAAGTAGAGGCAATGGCCAATCGCGTCATCATGATTAATGAAGGTCGTTTAATATATGACGGTTCGGTAGATGAAATCGCTGAGGACGGCGAAACTCTTGACGCGGCATTCAGACGGCTCACAACTGGCAGGGCGGACGACTAACACCTATGGATATCAATCAGATTCTTAAGGACATCGGCCAGACCGCCGACCCTGCTCTGAGTGAATCAGGGTTGTTTGTCGGTTTGTTTTCGTTGCTGGTACGTGACCTGTTTATCGTTGTAATTCTAGCGGTAACCTATTTGGTCTTACGGTATACGCGTCAGGCATCGGTTGCCGTCATCAAGCGTAACTTTGTCGGTTACTTTAGTAATCCAACCGGTTACGTATTTCTATGTGTATTTGTTTCGCTCACATCGTTTGCAGCATTTTGGCCACACGGTTTTTTCAATTCTAATCTGGCAAATCTGGAACAGCTTAACGAATACCTGCCGTTAATCATGTTGATCTATATTCCCACGATCACGATGAGTATCTGGTCGGAAGAACGCCGCGAGCGCACAGACGAACTGCTACTGACATTGCCCGCTAAAGACTTCGATATCGTCGTCGGCAAGTTCCTATCCGCAGCGTTAATCTTCACTGTTTCGTTGTTGTTTTCGCAATTTTGCAACTTCCTGGTCCTTAGTTCGCTGGCGCGGTCCCCGGAGACGGGGCTTATGAATCTGGACACCGGTCTGCTTGCTGCGAATTATTTCGGCTACTGGCTGATCGGTCTTACGATGCTGTCGCTGGGAATGGTCGGATCATTCCTGACCAACAACATGACGATCGCATTTGTATTTGGTTTGATTTTCAATATTCCGTTAGTTGCCGCAGACACGGCAGATATCATCATTCCAAGCGGTGAGATGGCTCAGATTATTTCCAGTTTAGGAATTGCATCTCAATTTGATGACTTTCGACGCGGCGTGTTTAGCCTGACATCATCCGTTTTCTTCCTTGTAGTCATTTGCAACGGCCTATATCTGTGCATGGTACTCATAGGCAAAAGACATTGGTCCGGAGGACGGGATGGGCGGTCGATGTGGTGGCATTACCTGATTCGTGTGACAGCTGTAATGGTCACATCTGTTGCGATCATATTTATCACAGGTAGATACAATGTAATTCGCTACGACGCGACTGCCGGTAAAGTAAGCTCTTTATCGGAAGAGACTGTTGCCTTGATTAAGTCTCTCGAACCGGATCATCCGATTCACATAGAAGCGTATATTAGTCGCGAAGTTCCAGAGCAATACATTCGCACGAAGTATGAATTGCTGACGATGCTCAAAGAATTCGGCAGTTATACTTCGCCACGTATTCACGTTACGATTCACGATGATCTGGAACCGTATGACGACATCGTTCGAACAGCTGGAGACATTTACGGAATTTCGCTCCAAAATGTCACATCAACAGAACGTGATGTCCAAAACACCAAGCAAGTCATTATGGGAGCCGTATTTCGGTGTGGGCTTGATAAGACGATCGTACCTTTCTTTGAGTACGGGATTCCGGTGGAGTATGAAGTTGCCAGATCATTAGCTACGGTAGCTCGCGACGAGAAGAAGCGAATCGGATTGATCAATACGCGAGCCCAAATGCTCACGATTTTCAATCCACAAGGTGGCAGACCATTACCCCAGCAGGCGATCCTCGACGAACTCAGCAAACAATACGAAATTCAGCCTGTAAGCCTAAACGAATCATTCAATGCTGAAGACTACGACATACTCTTTGTCGTTCAACCGTCCTCTCTTCAGGAATTACAATTATCGCAGCTAATTGATGCGATCAATAAAGGAATTCCCACAGCCATATTTGAAGATCCCATTCCTCAAACCGTTTCCGCACCACCCACACGTCAGCCGCTACGTGGCAGAGTCGCTTCATTTCAATTTGGTGATCCTCCCGTTACTCCCAAAGCTGATATTAGGCGCCTATGGGCCGCCATTGGGATTGAGGCTCCGTACTCGATCGTGGAAGAAGATCCGGGAATCGGACAAGGAAATCCACAAAACCTACAATTAGTCTCACCGGATGTTGTCTGGCAGGATGCTAACCCATACCCCACGCTGGACTTATCGGAAATTGATTCTTTGTTTTACAACTTCATTCCCAATGAGACCATTCAATTGGGTCATCCGGTTACCGCCGGTCTGGAAGAGATTCTGTTTTTCTCCCCAGGTGCCATCCAAAAAGAAAAACGTAGCACTAACGAGTTTGTGCCCTTGGTATGGACGGTTAACAACTCCGGCCGCATAAACGGCGAGCAGCTTTTCAAGACGTTATTTGATCCTACGCAAGCCGGACAGGCTCCTGCCGCCGAGATGATTGCCACGCTAAAGAAACTGCAATATGAAGGTGACCGAAACGTGAGTTACCTCGCGGCTCATATCGGTGGTGATGCAAGTATTTTTAAGCCACTGCTGCCAAAGGATCAGGCAGCAAAGATTGAAGATCCGGATCCAGCCGCCTCGTCAAACAAACCGATCAACGTCATCTACGTCGCGGATATTGACTTGATGAGTTCGCAGTTTTTCTACTATCGATCCAGACCGGATGTGTTGGCTAAGATTGAACAGCGATTTGAGAATGTGACATTCCTGCTCAACATCTTCGACGCACTTGCCGGTGATGCGCAGTCTATCGCGATAAGAAAACGAGAAGCGTTATATAGTACGTTGCGCACAATCGAAGAACGCATTAGTGATCAACGGCGTGATGAAGCATCGGAAATTCGCAAGTCAAGAAAGACGATGCAGGAAAACATCAACAAAACCGTTGAAAAGCAAGAGCTAGAAATCACCGCGTTGCAGGAAAAAATCAAACAACTCCAGTCAAGTGATGAGCAACTCGATCGAGGTGTCATTCGGGCATTAATCGAACAAACGCAAACTCTGCAGCGAGAGCATGAACTTGAAAAAAATATTCAACAGCTACGTGAACAAGGTGAACTGGATCGCAAGATTACATCCATACGGCACGAGACCAGTCGGAAGATCATGGACATGCAGCAAAGTTATAAATTGCGTGCCGTTTGTTATCCACCGATTCCGCCATTGATCATCGCATTTCTGGTATTCCTTTATAGAAATTACCGAGAGCGTGAAGGCGTCGCCAGTTCACGTTTGCGTTAGTGGTTTTTAAGGCAAATCGATTCATGAATGAATCATATAAAACTGTGATATACGTTGTCGTTTGTGCGATGGTTGGGAGTGTTGCGTTCTTCAGTCGACAGGAGACCACCACCGACACAACCTCGTTACAGGAAATTGCTTCCGAACGTATTGGGCAGGAATTGTTTGACAACTTCGAAGCAAGCAACGCGAAACGATTAAAGGTACAGCAGGTCGATGAAAAACTTGCTGCTACCAAGTCATTTGAAATCGAACGCGACCCATCAACAAATCTATGGGTCATCTCTTCACGAAATAGCTATCCAGCTGATGCAGAAGTACGAATGTCTGACGCAGCTACAGCCTTTTCATCACTCATAATCAAAGATCTCTACACCGTGGATATTTCAGAACACAGCGAATGTCGTGTAGTGGATCCGGGAATCATGAATGATGAGAATGCTCTGGAGGCATTTCTTAAACAAGTTAATTCCGGCAACAACTCCCCTGGAATCACGGATGAGAGTATTGCAGAACTTCGTCAATTCGAACTCGACACAATTGAAAGACGATTTGAATTTGACGAACTGACCGACGCTCAACAGATGTTTGTACTTTCATTGCGACTGCATAAAGTGCTGAATGAAGTCTTTGATCTACAACAGAAATTGGGAGGGTTGGCCAGAATCACACCTGCACTGGATCAACTATCCGATGTAATCGACAGAGGTCAATCGGCAGCTGAACGGATGGATGAAGCCGTAGACGCTGGGCTTGACGATGTTTCTGTCCAACAAGTGCAACCGTTAATCGAGTTCGCCAGAAGCAAACTGGATGAAGATGAAATCAATAATATCATCCGTATTGTCACGGTCTACTCCGAAGCAGACGACGATGACACGCTGCCTAGCGAATTAATCGATTTGGAAGCACGATTAAATGCACTTGCCGGCGCGTTCACTCAAATCGACACCTTCTTTGATGTAAACAAGCAAATTGGTTTCGGAACACTCATTTCGATTACGGACGAAAAGAACAACGAGTACTCACTGATTATCGGTGAAGAGGTAGGTGAAAACCAATCGAGCGATGGAACGGTGGGCAAGGCACTTCATCTCGTTCGAGTCCCCGGTGAAGATGCCGTGTTCGTAGCTGAAATCGACGTCGATACATTCACTACAGAGTTTACCGACTGGATAAACGACGATCTACTTGACTTGGATTCCATCGACGTTCGACAGCTTTTCATACATGACTACACGTCATTCAAACGATCAGAATCATCGCTGGGCATTACAGAACGACTTCAAGTGAAGATCGACTGGAATGTTGAAGAAAGCATCTGGTCACTTTCACAAATGCTTGAGTACCTTGGAACGGATCAGGTCCCCGTCGAGACAGTTCTAAATATTGACGAAGAGTTAAGCACCGACCGATTGAATACACTACAGGACGCAATTGACAGTCTGAAGATTTCAGATGTCCGACGCAAACCAGCTGGCTTGGGCGCTGACCTGAAGATCAACTCAAGGATCTTTGATCCTCAATCTCGCGTAGATCTGGAACGCCGTGGATTCTTTCTGGTAAATGCGAGAGATGGCTCCGGCGATCAGGAATTACTTTGTGCCAACGGTGAATTGCACATCTCGACTGAACAGGGCATCAAATACCTGCTTCGATTTGGCAGTGAAGTCGCTAAAGGCGATGAGATTCTCCGGCACATGTTTGTCACGACCCGCGTGGATAAACAAATGTTGCCGGAACCGGAATTAATCGACTTACCGGATGTCGATCCGAACGATGAATCGACGCAACAGGCACATGACGAAGTAAAACGAAACAATGATCTACTATTGGAGGATCATGCCCAACGCATCAAAGATGCAGAAAAACGCGTAAAAGATCTCAACTCCCGGTTTGCTGATTGGTACTACCTGATTTCTGAATACACATACAATCGACTGCATCTGTCAAAAACGGATTTAATTGCTATCAGGGAAGGTACAGATCCAACCGGTATCGATACCTTTAGAAATCTCGAAAAACAGGGATTACCCGAGAGGAAAGTGGATTCGGAAGAAGATCAGCCGGAGACGACTCCATCAGATGAGTAAGCTGGAACAAGAACGACGGTCTCATGAGTTGCTTGATCGTGCAGCCCTTCAAGCAACCCAGTTGGAACGCCTAAACCAACTGTTGGACACCATTCTTCCAGAGAACCGTTTCTATGCTGAGAAGCTTGGCAGCCAACTAGAGCTTGATGACCTATCTGCGTTATCCGAATTGCCCTTTACGACAAAAGCTGAGTTAATCTCAACGAGCTCTGATTCCGATTTTGCTCGCAATCTCACGTATGACGTGGATCGCTACGTACGATTCCATCGCACATCCGGCACGAGCGGGCGTCCAATGAGCGTTCTTGACACAGCCAGCGACTGGCAATGGTGGATAGATACGTGGCAATACGTTCTCGATGTAGCATCCATTTCTGCAAATGACCGTGTATTTATGGCATTTTCGTTTGGTCCGTTTATCGGTTTCTGGAGTGCTCATGAAGCCGTAACGTCACGGTCCGCGTTAGCCATTCCCGGCGGTGGACTAAGTTCTGAGGCACGCTTGGATTTAATCCTGCGCAACCATGCTACCGCACTATTCTGTACACCGACGTACGCATTACGATTAGCGGAAGTGGCCGTTCAAAACGACATCAACATCGCTGGCAGTGATGTAACGAGAATCGTCGTAGCTGGTGAACCCGGCGGATCAATTCCATCCGTTAGAGGCCGAATAGAAAGTGCGTGGAATGCCGTCGTCATCGATCATGCAGGTGCTTCCGAAGTAGGTCCATGGGGTTATCCCAATGCCGACCGTACAGGACTACATGTTTGCGAAGCCGAGTTTATCGCAGAGTTTGTCGATCCGGAAACCGGTCTCGCTGCAAGTGATGACCAACCGTCGGAACTCGTACTTACCACTCTCGGACGCACTGGATGCCCTGTTATTCGCTATCGAACCGGTGACTTGGTTCAGCCTGTTTATCCCGAATCTGGAAATCGATTTGTATTGCTCAAAGGTGGAGTGCTTGGTCGCTCAGACGACATGCTGGTCATACGTGGAGTCAACGTTTTTCCGAGTGGTATCGAAGGTGTTCTGAGAGAATTACCCAGTGTGGTTGAATACCGGTTAATTGCACAACGTGACGGCGAGATGGACTCCTTGCTAATTGAAGTCGAAGATCAAAACGATGATGCTGATGCTATCGCCGGATTATTGGAGTCGCGACTGGGACTGCGAATAGACGTAGCATGTGTTGAGGAGAACAGCCTGCCACGCTTCGAAGCTAAGGGTAAGCGATTCATTGACCAGCGATAATTCCCTTTTATTTTTACAATTCACCTTTTTGTTTTCCCGGCAGACCATTACCGAATGAACCAACCAGACCACCCACTCAACGACTCACTGGTGCAGTCATGCCGCGAGCAGTTTCCGGCACTTTCGCGGGAGTTCAATGGCGAGCCATTGGTATACCTTGATGGTCCTGCCGGTACACAAGTGCCTCAGCGGGTCATCGATGCAATATCCGGCTATCTAGGTCATTGCAATGCAAATCACGGTGGCCATTTCCCGACAAGCCATGACAGCGACGAGATTCTCCATCAGTCACACCAAGCCATGGCTGATTTTCTCGGTGCATCGGATCCGGATGAAGTTGTATTTGGCCCGAATATGACTACATTGACCTTCGCATTTTCACGAGCCATCGCACAGAAATGGAATCCGGGGGATGAGATAATCGTTACCAGGCTTGATCACGATGCCAATGTTTCACCCTGGGTACTTGCCGCAAGAGATGCGGGGGTGACGGTACATTACGTGGACATCCGACATGAAGATGTCACTCTCGATACGGATCACTTGCAATCGTTGTTGAGTGAAAAAACACGATTACTGGCAATCGGTCACACGAGCAATTCATCCGGTTCTATTAATCCGGTAAAAGAAGTGACAGGGTGGGCACATGCGGTCGGTGCTGAAGTGTTCGTGGATGCGGTCCATCATGGGCCGCACGGATTAATTGATGTAGGTGATATCGGGTGTGATTATCTCGCATGTTCCGCATATAAATTCTTTGGTCCACATATCGGAATCATCTGGAGCCACCGTGAGATTCTGGAGTCCCTGGAAGCATATAAGGTTCGGCCGTCTGCTAATACCATTCCGGATAAGTGGATGACAGGAACTCAGAACCACGAGTGCCTGGCTGGTACAACGGCCGCTGTTGATTACCTGGCCGATCTGGGTCGAACGCTGCATTCTGACGAACCATTAAATCGCCGTCAGGCGTTATGCACGGCTTTTTCAGCTATTCGGGATTACGAGAACAAATTAGCGATTCAGCTCATACAGGGATTAACCCAAATCGATGGCATCAAGATTCACGGAATCACGGATTCCGATCGAGTTCATGAACGCGTACCGACGGTAACCATCACGCATAACGAGATCACGACAACCGAATTGGCGAAACAGCTCGGCAGTCGTGGTATCTGTGCATGGCACGGCAATTACTATGCACTGCAAATCACAGAAGCGTTAGGATTGGAGCCAGAGGGTATGATTCGATTAGGACTTGTTCATTACAATACCGCACAGGAAGTGGATCGATTATTAAATTCACTTAGCGAAATCGTCCGTCAATAGGTAAAGAAGATATGTTTCCCACAGCAATTTCACTTCGTGCAAATGGCGAATTCGCTATTACATGGGAAGACGGTCAAGAACATGTCTTTCAAGCAGCATGGTTAAGAAAGCGATGCCCGTGTGCTCACTGTAATGAGGAGCGGAAGAATCCCAAGCCCACAGATTTATTGCCAGTCATCGCGGCGAGTGAAGCACAACCCTTAACGATTAACGATGTTCAGCCCCTGGGGAACTATGCCTATACCCTTTCGTTTAGCGATGGGCATGACACAGGCATTTACGAGATTTCAGTATTAAGAGAACTCGGCGAGTCTCTGTAAATCGGCCTAGACGGTAATCCATATTATCTCCGTCTATCGTGCACGCCACCGTTGGTTTATGGTGAACTGAAACAAGAGTTTCACCCATATCTGATGAGCACCATGGAAAAAGCTGCACGCAAAAAAGCACTCTGGGTTGTTTTTCTAACCGTATTCATTGACCTACTCGGTTTTGGATTGGTTCTACCCTTACTCCCAATTTACGCCAACGAATTCACCAGCCCGGATGCGGATCCGGGAATGATCGGACTTCAACTTGGGCTGCTAATGGCAAGTTTTTCCGCCATGCAGTTTATTTTTGCACCGTTCTGGGGACGGATATCTGATCGCATTGGAAGGCGGCCGGTCATCATGGTCGGACTGGCCGGTTCAGTTGGCTTTTATGCGCTCTTTGGCTGGGCCACCGTTCAAAAGAGCCTGACATGGCTGTTTATTGCAAGAATCGGTGCCGGTATCTGCGGTGCAACCATTTCAACCGCTCAGGCTTTTATAGCGGACGTCACGCCACCTGAAAAGCGTTCTCATGGTATGGCACTAATCGGAATGGCATTTGGAATGGGGTTCACATTCGGACCGCTTTTGGGATTACTCGCTGTGCCGGACGGCAATTCCGATCCCGGCCCGTGGCCTGGGTATGCAGCGGCTATTCTCTCTGGATTTGCATTACTATTGGCCATCTTCTATTTGCCGGAATCAAAAACAGAAAAGAGTCAATCCGCTGCAAAGTCTATGTTAAATATCTCTGGCATTCGTCAGGCGTTGGGCGTACCAACCATTGGGATCATCTTGCTGTCCATTTTCCTATGTGTGTTTTCATTTGCTAACTTTGAAACCACCCTCTCTTTGTTAATAAAGGGAAGTGATGGTGAGAAATCAATTGGCTTTGAAAGCAGTCCATTCCAACTATCGTGGGCTGGAGTTTGCTGGACATATTCGTTCATTGGATTCACGCTGCTCATGGTTCAAGGCGGAGTCGTTCGCCGTTTCGCAGGCAAAGTCGCCGACTCCAATCTCGCCGCCTTTGGTGCCACAACACAGATTCTTGGCTTCGTGATCATGAGTCTTGCCATTAAGAATGAGTCCGTCTGGATTCTATATCTGGCACTTGCAACGGTCGTCACTGGATTCTCTTTCATGCAGCCGTCATTAAATGCACTTCTCTCACGTCGCAGCGACCCGAGGAAACAGGGCATGATTTTAGGCGTCGGTCAAAGCACCAGCGCGATGGCCCGAATTCTGGGATCGGGTCTTGGCTTGCCACTACTTGGTGTATCACTCACACTGCCGTACTACCTCGCAATTGGCATGATGTTTCTGGGTGTACTGATGGTTATGGCTGCCGGGCGTAAAGGGAAGGACTTTGTCACGGATGAGTCCCAAACGACTACCCATTCTCAAGCAGAACCTGAAACCGAATCAGAAGACACAGAAACTCAATCCGAGTAAGACCTAATTCAAAAACAGGTCTGTGTGTTGTACGATTAGTATCGCGAAGCATATTTACTCGCAATAAAACTGTCGGAGTTCAAACATGAAACGTCATCTTCTTTGCCTTGCAGTCCTGACGACAATATTCCTGTTCAACACGCGAACGGTAGATGCCCAAAACTGGACTCGGTTTCGAGGCCCTAATGGCCAAGGTGCAATAGAAACAAAATTCCCTGGTGAATGGACCGAGAAAAACGTTGCATTCAAAATCGAATTACCCGGCGAAGGTCATTCGGCACCGGCGATCTGGGGTAACAAGCTTTTTATCCTAAGTGCTGATCGGGCCACTGCTGAGCGATTCATGCTGGGCATCGATGCAACCACGGGTGAAACGTTGTGGAAGCGCAGTTACGACTCCGAAGAGCACCGACTTCATATTCGCAGTAGCTACGCGTCGTGCAGTCCCGCAGTAGATGCAGACCATGTTTACATTGCATTCTCAGATCCCGAACACACATGGCTCAAAGCATTTTCACATGATGGTCGCGAAGTGTGGAGCGAGGATATGGGTACATGGCGAAGCATGCATGGTTTTGGCACGTCACCGATGCTCTACAAGGATATGGTCATACTAAATAGCGCGCAGCAGGGAATCCGACTGGAAGAAGGGGAAAAGCCACCACAAAGTTACGTCTATGCTTTTGATCGGGCAACCGGTGACTTACGTTGGAAATCGCCACTTCAAAGTGCCAGCTGTAGTTATTCCGTACCGTGTATCTATACCGATGCTGATGGAAATGACCAACTCATTTGCACAAACACGCTTGATGGCATGTACAGTTTGGATCCGATGACTGGGAAACGTAATTGGAATATCGTTGCCTTTGATAAACGTACGGTTTCGTCTCCGGTAATTGCTGGTGGTCACGTGTTCGGATCAACCGGTAGTGGTGGTGGCGGAAATTATATCGCTGCCGTAAAACCGACCAAGGAACCTTCAATCACATTTAAAGTTGATCGCGCGGCACCTTACGTGCCAACATCGGTTGCAGCAGGCGATTTGTTGTTCCTTTGGTACGACAAGGGAATCCTGACATGTATCGATGCTCGAAACGGAGACGTCCACTATCAACAGCGGCTCGATACTGCGTTTTCCGGTTCCCCAATTCGCTTGGGTGATAAAGTTTTCTGTATCGACGAAGACGGTGTTGTACATTGCGTAGCGGCGACAAAAGAGTACAAGCCCATCAGTAAATTCGACCTGGGTGCCCCGTCTCGATCCACTCCGGCATTTGCCAATGGCAAGCTATACCTGAGAACGTATTCGCACCTGTATTGCATCTCACCAGAGGCACTCTAATCCCGGCTGCGTTATATGCAGAATCGTTGGCAATTTGCTGTAGACGTCGGTGGCACGTTTACCGATTGCATTGCGTCGTCTCCCGACGGAATCGAATTCCGGTACAAGCTATTAAGCACCGGCGTGGTTAAGGGTAGTGCCTGCCTGACGACTAACAGCAGCTCATTCTCGGACAAAAGACGGTGTACGGATCCTGATAATTTTTGGACCGGCTGGACAATACAATTCCGGCACGAAGCAGACACTTGTACGAATACGTATAACGTCACGCAATTTGATCCGGAAACCGGTACGTTCCAGTTAGATCGCCCATTTGATTCTGTCGACGGTATTTACCGATATGAACTTCACGCTGAATTGCCCGCGCCAGTTATCGCGATTCGCTGGATTCTCAAGCAACCACTAGCATCGTCACTCCCACCGGTGGATTTACGCTTAGGAACGACGCGCGGTACCAACGCACTTCTGACTCGAACCGGCGCCAAGACTGCACTCATAACCACTAACGGATTCAAAGATCTACTGGCAATCGGCAATCAAAGTCGCCCGAACCTGTTTGAGTTGGGAATCACAAAACACGAAACACTCGCAACTATGACAGAAACGGTCATTGAACGAGTATCTTCAACGGGAGTCGTTACGGCTGAGTTAGACATCTCTTCTGTCGACCGGGTTATTAAGGCACTTAAAGAGAACGATATTCAATCTGTTGCTGTTTGCTTATTGAACTCGTATCGAAATCCGACACATGAACTGCAAATTGCAAGCATGCTTGGTGGACATGGTTTTCAACATATTTGCTGCTCATCCGACTTTAGTTCATTGATTAATCTTGTGGCTCGTGCTGATACGACTGTCGTCAACGCGTACCTAAATCCAGTGCTTCAGCAGTACATCGAACAGATTCGTGACCAATTGAATGCTGAATCCACCATCAGGATGATGACGTCCGCGGGTGGTCTGATGAATACACCGGATTTTACTGGCAAAGACAGTGTGCTGAGCGGACCAGCCGGTGGCGTTGTCGGATATTCCACAGCAGCACGAATTACGGGTCATCACTCCGCCATCGGATTTGATATGGGTGGCACAAGCACCGATGTCTCAAGATTCGATGGCGCATACAGCTATGAATACGAGACCCAGAAATCCGGCGTGCGAATTTCGACACCGATGATGGCCATCGAAACCGTTGCTGCTGGCGGCGGGTCGATTTGTGGCTTTGACGGCATCAAGCTGGCTGTTGGTCCAGCAAGTGCCGGCGCGGATCCGGGCCCTGCTTGTTATGGTCGCGGCGGTCCGTTGTGTGTAACAGATTTAAATGTACATCTGGGCCGAATCTATCCAAGTCAATTTCCTTTTCCCCTCGACCTTGATGTAATTAAGGACCGGCTAAGTGACTTATGCCAAGTTGTGTTGGAAGCAACCGGTGAAAACCTTTCACCCGATGAACTTGCCCAGGGGCTGCTGCAAATTGCCAACGAAAATATGTCACAGGCCATTCACTCCATCAGTGTTGCCGAGGGATATGATCCGAGGGAATATCTTCTTGTGAGTTTCGGCGGTGCTGCCGGGCAACATGCCTGTGCGGTATCTGAACAACTTGGAATTAAGTCTGTGCTAGTTCATCCGGATGCCGGAATTCTAAGCGCGTATGGCATTCGCCACGCAAATCAGTCGGAGCATACTGAACGCGGCATCTATCAAGCGTTAGAGTCCACTGACACATCAGCCATTTCAAATTGGATAACTGAACTCACCAATGACGTCCTATCCCGTCCAGCACTTAAGTCTCTCCCTGATTCCGAGATAAGAATCAAACGCACCATTGAATTGAGGTTCATTGGACTCGATGCGAGTCTGGTACTTCCGCTGAGTCTTGATGATCATGACGATCAAATTCGTGAGGAGCACATTCATGCTGTCATAGAAGCATTTCATCGCTCCCATGAACAGAAATATGGCTATACAGAACGTAATCGCGAATTGGAATTGGTGGCGATAAGAATCCAAGCAACACATGCTGACCAAAAGCCAGACCTTGCATCGAAGTCCGCAACAACAGAATTACTTCAGCATGACACGACAACGCACCTTTGGTCTGGTGGAAACAAACACTCGGCCGGTGTCTTCCAACTCTATGAAATGAATCCCGGCAATACGATCATTGGTCCGGCAGTGATTACCGATCAGCATTCCACGACCATTGTCGATATTGGGTGGCAAGCTGAATTACTCAGTGGAAATGAGTTACTGTTACGCTTCATGGAAACGGTGGATCTCCAAAGAGAGGCCGATTCAGATGAACTCCATGCAACGCTGAGTGGTACGGATCCAATTCAATTGGAGATTTATAACAATTTGTTTGCAGCGATCGCAGCACAGATGGGGATTACGCTCCGCAATACATCAGCAAGCGTAAACGTGAAGGAACGGCTCGACTACAGTTGTGCGATTTTCACAGATGACGGTCGGCTCGTTGTAAATGCTCCTCATATTCCCGTTCACCTCGGTGCCATGGGTGAGACGGTACGAAACGTCATCAAACGGAATCCCGAAATGTGTGATGGGGATGTATTTGTCACCAATAACCCTTTTCAGGGTGGTTCTCATTTACCGGATGTGACAGTGATTACTCCGGTGTTTAATGTGGATGGCGATCGAGTTTTTTTCACAGCCAGTCGCGCGCATCACGCAGAAATCGGTGGCATCAGTCCAGGTTCCATGCCACCCTTCTCTAAACATCTTGGCGAAGAAGGTGTCTTGATTGACGAATTCAAGTTATCTGATGCTGGTCAGTGGCGTGGAGCAGCGCTTCTAGACATTTTGAATTCCGGCGAGTATCCGTCTCGAAGCCCTGCAATCAATATTCAGGACATACAAGCACAGGTAGCCGCAAATCATCAAGGTGCAAAAGCCTTACTGCAATTGATGGATGACCGGGGACAAAAGAGAGTGTTGTCCTTTATGAACCATATTCAAAATGCCGCATCAAGAAAAATGCGAGATGCGATTTCCAGTATGCCGGATGGAGTTTATGAACATAGCGATGCTTTGGATGACGGCAGTGAAATCTGCGTCCGCGTGACCGTCGAGAATGATCATGCAGTAATCGATTTTACTGGTACAAGTGCAACGCTCGACTCCAACCTAAATGCAAATCGCGCAATCGTATCCGCTGCTGTGCTTTATGTAATGCGATTGTTAATTGATGAGAATATTCCGCTCAATCACGGTGTTCTTGAACCTGTGGAAATTAAGTTACCCACGTGCTTTCTCAATCCGGAATCTAAGTTAAATCCATGTGACTGCCCTGCGGTTGCCGGCGGAAATGTTGAAACATCTCAGAGAATTGTCGACGTATTACTTTATGCATTGGGTTTCGCAGCCTGCAGTCAGGGCACGATGAACAATCTGCTGTTTGGCAATGATTCATTCGGGTATTACGAAACCATCTGTGGTGGTGAGGGAGGTACGTATCGGTCATGTGGTGCTTCTGCAGTGCATACCCACATGACCAACACCCGCATCACGGATCCCGAGGTACTGGAACATCGCTATCCGGTACGGTTGGATCGATTTGAAATACGAGAAGGATCTGGCGGTGCCGGAGTGTATCCGGGGGGAGATGGAATCATCAGACAAATCAGTTTCCATGAATCCATGACCGTTTCCATTCTTACTCAGCGTCGTGGTCAGTATCCGCCATTAGGACACTCCGGAGGCGAACACGGTAAGACAGGCTCCAATCTGCTGATCAGAGCAAATGGCGACCGGGAACTGCTCGACGCCTGTTGCCAGTTAGATATCGGAATCGGCGACTCGATCGTGATTGAAACTCCAGGTGGGGGTGGATTCGGATCCGTTTAATCTATGGAGACTCCCGTAGCAAATCGCCGCAAAGCGGGGGTATTTCACCGATTATCTGAAAACATCGACTTTCATTGATACATCTCGATCTTGTTTGAGACCACAAATGGCGATACTATTCATACACACGACCAGCCTCAGATCAAATGTCATTGATCACAGTTCAGTTCTTTTTATCTCGTAAGGTATCGGAATGCTGTTTAACACAATGAAGCACCACCTGCGTGTCACTTTCTTTTTGACTGCTTTTTCAATCTGTGTCTCTCTACCGCTATCAGCTGTAGACCTAACGGCACCAACTGCAAAAGACCGAAGGATTACGCGAGTCGTCACATTAATGATGGAACGTGCTCACTTATTACAGCATGAATTGGATGATGAAATCTCCAATCGTTCCATCACGTCATTCATTGACCGACTGGATCCGATGAGATTGTATTTTCTTAAATCCGACGTCGAAGGATTTATGAAAAAGAAAGACACCATTGATGACATGGTTTCCGAAGGTGATATCACATTTGCATACGAGGTATTCAAAAAATACCTTGCGCGTATTGATGAGCGATTACCGGCTATCAACAAATTAATCGATGAAGACCATGACTTCACGGCGAAAGAGTCTATCGATACAGACTGGGATAATGTAGCGTTCGCAGAGTCGGCCAAGGAAATCGAAAATCGCTGGAGAAAGCGAATCAAATACAATCTCCTGGTCTTAAAAGGAGATGATGAAACTCCTGAACGCAGCAAGGAACGACTGCACGGACGATACAACAGCTTTGCAAACCAAATGCATCGCACTGACAATGACGAGCTGCTAGAGATGTTCCTCAATTCTGTCATGGGCAGCTTCGATCCTCATACGTCCTATATGTCTCCAACAACTCTGGAGAATTTTGAAATTGTAATGAGGTTGAATTTAGACGGCATCGGTGCGGGATTAACGATGCAGGACGGTGACACTGTTATCACGAAGATCATCCCGGGCGGAGCTGCCGACAAACAGGGCGATTTGAAAGTCAATGATCGGATCGTCAGCGTTGGGCAGGGTGAAGAGGGAGAGATGGAAGACGTCATCGGCATGAAGCTCGACGAAGTCGTTCAGCGAATTCGCGGAAAGGCCGGTACCATCGTACGCATCGGCATCATTCCCACTGATAAATCTGGCTCCACCGTTCTAAACATCACCCGAGCAAGAATTGAGCTCAAAGACAGTGAAGCACAGGCAAAAGTAATCAAGCACACCGCTAACGACGAAGAGTTTAAGATCGGTGTCATTTCATTACCAAGTTTCTACATGGATATGGATGCAGCACGTCGGGGCGTACGCGACTACAAGAGTACCACCCGGGATGTTCGTGCACTGCTTAAAGGCTTCGAGGAAGCCGGTGGTGTGGACGCTATCCTGCTGGATTTAAGCAGAAATGGTGGCGGAAGTCTGACAGAAGCAATTGATCTAACCGGCTTGTTCATCGATCGTGGTCCAGTTGTACAGGTAAAAGACCCAACAGGCCGCGTGACTGCGTATGAAGATGAAAATGCGGGTGTAGCCTGGGACGGGCCGCTGGTTGTTTTGACAAGTAAGTTCAGTGCTAGCGCCAGCGAAATTTTCGCCGGAGCCATCGCAGATTACGGTCGCGGGATTATCGTTGGTGATTCAGCAACACACGGCAAAGGCACGGTACAAAGCCTTCAGGATCTTGGGCGAGAGTTGTTCCGCAATACGCCGAACCCACCTGAATTTGGTGCCTTGAAAATCACCATTCAACAGTTCTATCGTCCGAACGGTGCCAGCACGCAAAAGCACGGCGTTGCTGCGGATATTATTCTTCCCAGCTTCAGTGATCACATGGATATCAGTGAGTCCGATTTGGACTTCGCGATTGATTTCGACAAAGTCGACTCAGCAAATGAAGTTAATCTTGGAATGCGAAAGCAAGCCGCCATTGACGCTGTTAAGAACCTGTCGTCCAAACGTATCGGCGATTCTGAGGACTTCCAAAGTCTCCTCGATCGCATTGGGCAATACGAAGAACAAAAGAAAAATAAGCTCATCAGCGTTAATGAGAAAGAGTTCTTTGCCCGCCGTGAAGAAGTAAATGCGGAAAAAGAAGAAGAGGCTCAGATCGAAGAAACGACGGAAGCGGATGACGATATTTTCCCGGATTCCTTCTACAACACTGAAGTGTTGAACATCACGGTTGATTACATCAATGCACTTGGCGAGAACAAGAAACTCGCTTTAAGCAACTAGCATTAAGTAAGCGGCAATCTCATACCGTCGTAACCAAGCTCCATTGAGTCTGGTAATTCTGCGTTTGTGTCCTCATGATCCAGATCATGGGATATGTGAGTAAAAATGGTTCGGCTCGCACCAATCTTCTCAGCAGCTGCAACTGCATCGTCCAATCCAAAGTGAGTCACATGCGGTTTACGGCGAAGTGCATCAAGGATTAACACGTCCAACCCTTCCAGTAGCGGCCAACTTTCCTCTGGAATCTCGTTGGTATCGGTACAGTAGGCAAGGTTACCTACTCGGAAACCAAGCACTCGAAAGCGTGGGCCGTGGTTTAATCGGATCGGCGTAACGACAGTATCAAGCACCTCAAACGGCTCAGTAGCAATGCGTTGAAATTCCAACTTGGGAATTGCGCCACGGTGCGTTGGTTCAACCGTAGGAAACGCGTAATCAAATGAACGTCGGATGCGATCCTCAACCTTGTCTTCACAATAAAGTGCTACCGCATGGCCAAGATAAAACTGGAACAACCTTAAGTCATCAAGTCCATAAATATGATCTGCGTGTTCATGAGTAAAAAGTACACTATGAACGACGCCAATATTTTCACGAAGCAGTTGGGTTCGCAGATCCGGCGGTGTGTCGATGAGTAGATTACCGGAGGGGAGCCCGAGGATCACCGAGCAACGGGTACGTTGATTTTTGGGATGGCCACTCGTGCAAACATCACAACCACAACCAATTGACGGTACACCAACGGAGGTGCCGGTTCCGAGTAATACCATTTCACCGGTAATAGGCGTGTTATGTGGTGTTTTCGTCACGAATGGACTCTGGTGTTAATCTTTTAAAGGTATGGCAACGTGTATGTACGA
Source organism: Pirellulaceae bacterium (assembly GCA_045566075.1). Lineage (GTDB taxonomy): Bacteria > Planctomycetota > Planctomycetia > Pirellulales > Pirellulaceae > UBA11883. The sequence continues at coordinate 57,455 of JBJLEE010000071.1, forward strand.
CAGCGGAAAACACGCGACTGGGGAATCACTCTCTTTTTAGGATTATATCGTGGTGTCAAACGCCGTTGACCCCCCTATCATATAGGGATAAGCTACCACCACAGAACATAGTTCTTTTGCTTCGCCGGCGCGCTTCAATGTGCAACATATGCCGCGGCAGTCATTTTGTAATCAAACAGTGCAAGACACTGTTGTTGGACGCTGATAATGCAACGCATCTGGGAATTAATCTCCGCTTTTTTTGGCGGCATTGTAAACATCTTTGAGCGGATCGTCACCCAATTCTTCGGCTCAAGCAATGAGCGATTGGTACAGCAATACGCTAAGCAAGTGGAGGAAATGAATGCGCTTGAACAGCAATATGAAAGCATGTCCGACACGGAATTGGCCGATCAGACACCCAAGTTCAAGCAGCGATTAGCGGCCGGTGAAACACTCGATCAAATCCTATTTGAGGCCTTTGCTGTCTGCCGTGAAGCCGGTCGCCGTTTTCTTGGGATGCGTCATTACGATGTACAACTCATCGGTGGCATGGTGCTGCATGAAGGCAAAATTGCTGAAATGATCACGGGAGAAGGTAAGACACTTGTCGCAACGCTTCCCGCATATTTGAACTCCATGACGAACCGTGGAGTCCACGTCATTACAGTCAACGACTATCTGGCTCGTCGAGATATGGAATGGATGGCTCCACTCTACCGGGGCCTCGGGCTCACCGTTGGTGCCATTCAAAGCAATATGGACGTGCGTACACGACAAGCAGCTTATGGCTGTGATATTACTTACGGAACAAATAACGAATTTGGATTCGACTACCTTCGCGACAATATGCGACCGGCTGCACATGGTGATGATCGATTTCCAAAACACTTGCAACAATCACAGGGCAAGCTCGCTTATGCGATCATCGATGAAGTCGATAATATCCTGATCGACGAAGCTAGAACGCCGCTCATTATTTCCGGCCCGGCTCATCAAAACATCAAAAAATACGGTGAGGTGGATAAGGTCGCACGCAAACTGAAGAAGGACGTGCACTTTACCGTCGATGAAAAGAGCCACAACGTATTGCTCAACGATGATGGCATCCGCGAAGCTGAACGTCTTGCCGGAGTTGAGAGTTTTTATACGGCCGGAAACATGGACTGGCCGCACATGTTAGATAATGCCTTGAAAGCACATTATCTTTACAAGCGTGATGTCAATTACGTTATTCAGGATGACAAAATCGTCATTGTTGATGAGTTTACCGGTCGTTTGATGGATGGACGCCAATGGAGTGATGGATTACATCAGGCTGTAGAAGCATCCGAAGGCGTAAAGATCAAGGAAGAAACTCAGACGTTAGCCACAATCACGCTGCAAAATTATTTCCGCCTCTATGAAAAACTTTCCGGAATGACCGGTACTGCTCTTACCGAGGCCACGGAGTTCTATAAGACATATGAAATGGAAGTGGTGGCTATTCCGCCCAACCGTCCGCTCCAACGTCTTGAGCACAAGGACATCATCTACTTAACAGAACGCGAGAAGTACAAAGCGGTTTGTGAAGAGATCGAAAGTACCGTTAAGTGGGATGTCATCGAAACCAAGCGTGAGTATTTCATCGGTAAGGTCATCAAAGATACGGATGATGCTTATGAAATGGAATTGCGAGGCAGTCGTAAAAGCGACGTAATCAATAAGTCAGACATCATTTCCGTAAGTCGTAAAGGTAGACCTGTTCTGGTCGGAACGGTGTCGATCGAAAAGAGTGAACATATCTCTACGCTGCTGAAGGAACGTGGAATCGACCACGAGATCCTCAACGCCAAGAATCATGGTCGTGAAGCGGAAATTATTGCACAGGCCGGCAGAACCGGAGCGGTCACCATTGCTACAAATATGGCCGGTCGTGGTACCGATATTTTGCTCGGTGGCAATCCTGAAACGATGGCATGGTCTCAACTGCAACATACGTATGCGACACGTCTGGATGTACCTCAGGATGAATGGGATGACCTGGTTCGCGGTATCGACCAGGAATTCGGAATGTCCGAACAGGGGGAAGAAGTAAAGACCCTTGGTGGACTGCACGTGATTGGCACGGAACGCCATGACGCCCGTCGAATTGACTTGCAGTTGCGTGGTCGATGTGGACGTCAGGGTGATCCAGGATCAAGCCGGTTTTTCTTGTCCATGGAAGATGACCTGATGCGCATTTTTGGCGGCATCAAAATGAAAGACATGTTACAGAGATTCGGCATGGCTGAGTCGGACAAGATCGAAAGCGGTTTGGTCACTCGGCGCATTAAGGGTGCACAAAAGAAAGTTGAGGAACGCAACTTCGAGATTCGTCGTAATTTGCTCGAGTATGACAAAGTCATGGACTTGCAGCGAAAGGAAATTTATTCCTATCGACAACGTATCCTTGATGGCGACGACGTGTCAGAACTAGTACAGGATATAATCGCCGACCAAGTAACAGGTGCTCTGGATAGCCTGCTGGATCCAATGTACGGTCTGGAATCTCTCTCAGCATGGATCAACACACAATTCGGTTGCGATAGTATGGCCCGGGATTTCAATGGCCATGACTATGAAGGAGTGTGCGAAGAAGCACGAAGCATCGCACGAAAAAAACTCCGAAGTGAAATCCATGACAAGATGGATGAAACCGTTCCGCGTGACGCAGATCCGGAAGACTACAACTGGGAAGCCTTAACAAAATTCGTTAACACTCGTTTTCAGGCCAGCATTCGATCCAGTGCCCTGAAGGAAATAGACGAATTGGATCTATTTGACCAGATCATGGGTTTTGCCGACGAGTGGCTAAATCGGGTTGATCTCTCAGATGCCAAGGTATTTCTGGAATCTACATTTCAGCAGCAGACGTTGTTAGCATGGCTCAACAGTAAATATGGCATCGCACTGAAACTCGATGACCTGAGCGGAGTGAATGATGACGAGATTAGCGAGCTCATCCACGACCGCACCAGTGAAATGTACTTTCAAAAGGAAGCCGAGTATCCGGTACTTGCCGCCCTTTACCGATTTGGATCAGCTGGCGAAGGGGGTCGAATTGACCGGGAAAGTATGATTGACTGGGCTCAAATTCGGTTTGATGCCAAGATCGACCTGACCGATGTTCAGAACCAACAACGCGAAGAAACTCGTGATTTTCTACTCGATCTGAGTCTTGCCAACCAAAAACGGCGGCAGGACCATCGCAAATGGGTGGATGAAAAACTGGAGTCACTCTACACGACGTTCTCAACTGATGAGCGTGTAGCCAATGTGGCAGATGAAGGCGAATTAGCCAAACTCGCCATGTGGTTACGGGATCATTTGAGTCACGACATTTCAGTAGATGATCTTGGCAAACTCGATAGCAGCGAATTATCGATTGAGCTACGTAGCGCTGTAGACGAGAAACATCATCCAGAAATGCGCCGTATGGAACGTGGATTACTGCTTGAAGTTGTCGATGCCGCGTGGAAAGATCACCTGCTCGCAATGGACTATCTCAAGTCATCTGTCGGATTGCAAGGTTACGCTCAAAAGGATCCGAAGGTAGAGTATCAGCGCGAAGGCATGATACTCTTCCGAAAATTGTGGATCGCGATCGGTGACCGCGTTACCGACTTGCTCTTCAGGATGGAACAACTTGATGAAGGTTTCGTCGGATCGACGTGGGTGGAATCATCGGCAAGCCACGACTCTGCGGCGTCCAGTTCTGATATCGCGAGGGAACAACAGGGTGCGATTGCTTCCAGTCAGGATCAGGGCGGTCCTATCGAGCCAACACGAATCCACAACCGGACTCCTGGCCGCAACGAGCCATGCTTTTGCGGTAGCGGAAAGAAATACAAACGATGTTGCATGGGTAAATCGAACGACAACGTGGCATAACAAGTCGGGCAAGGCTGTACTACGGCCTTCAGTAAATGGCATATCTGTATAACCTCGCCTACCTCGTCGCCATCATACTGGCATCGCCATTGCTGATAATCAGTTCGATTCGCAAAGGAAAGTATCGCCAGGGTTGGGGTGCCAAACTCTTTGGAATCGTACCACGCTCAAGAAACGACAAGCCTTGTATCTGGCTGCATGCTGTGAGCGTTGGAGAAGTAAATCTGCTCCAGCCCATTCTCGCCGAAATATCAAAGAAGCACCCGGACTGGGAGTGCGTTATTTCCACGACAACGCTCACCGGGATGGACTTAGCCCAGCGCAAGTATTCTCAATACACTGTTTTTTACTGCCCGTTAGATTTTTCCTGGGCTGTAGCGAATGCATTTCGTCGGGTTAATCCAGCCATGCTAGTTCTCGTGGAGCTAGAAGTGTGGCCGAATATAATACGGTCCGCTCATAAGCGAGGTTGTCCGGTCGTCATCGCAAACGGGCGACTCAGCGAGCGTAGCTTTGCCGGTTACAAAAAAATCAGCTTCCTGATCCGCCAAACCATGAAACGGATTAGTGCGGTCGCCGCACAAAACAAAGACTACGCTAACCGCTTTGTAAGTCTGGGAGTCAATCCAAGTCGTGTCCATATCACCGGCTCAATCAAATTCGACGGCGCTCAAACCAATCGAAGCAATGAAACGACTCAATCGTTGATTTCCCTGTCCGGATTAAATCCTGACATGCCGGTAATTCTTGCCGGTAGTACGCAAATTGAAGAAGAGAAGTTTGTTATCCAAACTTTTTCTGATTTGCTGCCGGACCATCCGGAAATACAACTAATTATTGTGCCTCGTCATCCGGAACGGTTTGATGCCGTCGCGGAAATGCTCGAAGATCAAATCTATCCATGGGTGCGTAGATCGGAAATCACCGAGCCATTGGCAGACGGCTCGTGGAAAATACTGTTAGTTGATGTCATTGGTGAACTTGGAGCCTGGTGGGGTACCGCAGACATCGCGCTTGTGGGAGGAAGCTTTGGTAAACGTGGTGGCCAAAATATGATCGAGCCGGCCGCCTATGGTGCCGCTGTATGTTTCGGACCCTCCACCAGAAACTTTCGTGATGTTGTACAACAATTGCTCAATGCAAAAGCGGCAGTTGTTGTGCAGGATCAACTTGAATTAACCGAGTTTATGAGAACATGCCTTCAGGATCAGGCCTTTGCGGAAGACCTCGGAACACGCGCAAAGACCCTCGTCAGTGAACAACTGGGCGCTACAACTCAAACAATTGACATCCTGGCCAAAGCGATGGCCAATTCCCAACAAATAAATAGCACTTTATAATTCTGAATTAGCCTGAACCAAAGCAATTCAGAATCCTCCGAAGGAATTAACTGTGGCATCCGGAAAATATCTCTTTACAAGTGAATCTGTCAGTATGGGACATCCCGATAAACTGGCAGATCAAATCTCTGATGGCATCCTCGACGCACTGTTTGCACAAGATCCAAACAGCCGTGTAGCTTGTGAAACTATGGTTACAACAGGACTGGCGATCGTGGCAGGTGAAATCACGACTTCTGCCAATATCAGCTATCAGGATGTCATTCGAGATGTCATTCGAGATGTCGGATATACCGATGATGAAATGGGGATCAATGCCGACACCTGTGCTGTCATGGTATCGATTGATAAACAAAGCCCCGATATAGCCCAAGGTGTTGACGAAGATAATACAAGCGGTAAAGAAATCGGTGCCGGCGATCAGGGTTTAATGTTTGGATTCGCCTGTCGCGATACAGAACCCGAATTAATGCCAATGCCCATCGCGCTTTCCCACCGAATCCTAAATCGGCTTAATGATGCTCGATTTGGAAACGAAGTGAACTGGTTGCGACCTGACAGCAAAAGTCAGGTAACCGTAGAGTACGACGGCTTTACTCCTGTCAAAATCGACACCGTTGTTTTGAGTACACAACACTCACCAGATGTTTCAAATGATGAAATCCGTGAATTCGTGATTGAAAATGTTATCAAACCCCAATTGCCAGCAGATCTGGTTTCGGATGATATCACTTACCACGTGAATCCGACCGGTCGATTTGTAACAGGTGGCCCTCACGGTGACTGTGGATTGACCGGACGAAAGATCATCGTTGATACCTACGGTGGCTGGGGCCGTCATGGCGGCGGTGCATTTAGTGGTAAAGATCCCACAAAAGTAGACCGCAGTGCAGCATATATGTCACGACATGTTGCGAAGACAATCGTTGCTGCCGGGTTAGCTGATCGGTGTGAAGTTCAACTTGCGTATGCAATCGGGGTAACTGATCCGGTCAGTGTCCACGTTGATACTCAGGGATCAGGAGTCGTTGATGATTCACGTCTTTGCGAAGTGGTTAGAGAATTCTTTCCGCTTTCACCCGGTGGAATAATCGACTACCTGGATCTGCGTCGACCCATCTATCGCCAAACAGCTGCCGGCGGTCACTTCGGTAGAAGCGAAGAAGCTTTCAGCTGGGAAAACACCGATCGCGCTGATGAGCTTAAAGCTGCTGTAAGCTAATCTACGCTTTCTCCCAACAAACTCAGCATTGACCAATGATGGTGTCATTCGCTACGGTTTCATAAGTTCAGTTCTGCTCCAGATGCAGTACTGCGAATTCCGTCTCGAACTTCCATCTCACCATGGCTGCAATCAGCAATAGCATTGATGCAAAATCCACTGCACTGCATGTGCTGCTGCGCCAAAGTATCGCATTTACCCTTGCTGTTAGTGGATTCCTCATCAGTATGGCCATCGTCATTGCTGACGTTCAATCCAATGTCACGCCGTCAGCCAGCGATATTTCTGTAATCGTCTTCACCGCCTGTTTCATTTCGGTCACGCGCCTCATCAATGGTCACAGCGCAGGAAAATCAGCTTCTGCGATTAATTGGGCTTTTGGTACTGCGACTGCACTGTTTGTAGCGACATGGATTTCCATGGACCCCGTGTCTCAGCAGGCTTTAATGGTCTGGGCTGTAATCATCGGTTGTGAATCCGCCTGGTGGAACCGATGGCGGACAACACCAAATCCTGTTGCCGTAAATTCCGTCATCAATATGGAAGTACTTGTTAACGAACCAAATGAATTGATCAGCGAAAACTGGAATGACACGCCATTGGAACCAGAAGTTGAAGATGTCCAACCATGGGAAATGGATGACACGATTCAACACTGGACCAGATCACGTAACTCCGAAGGCATCGACAGAGTTGAAGCCTGGATGTACGCCGATTTTAAAGAAGGCCAACAATATCAATCAGTACATGTTGCCTTCATTCCACAATTCGGCGAGTTACCTCAGTTATTTGCCAATCAATTGGATGGCCCTGCTGCCACGATTAAAGTCGGTGAATTGCGAATATACGGCGCGCGTCTTGAGTGCAAATTAAATTCTCCAGCAACAGATCGCACACAAGTGATGATCCATATCACAGTCAATGGCGTAATGAATCAAGACGCCAAAGCAGCTTAATGAGCGACTCGCAGTGGTTGTCTTGGTAGTAGATAGGAATTGAAATGGCACGTTGGCCGGGAAAAAAATGGACAACCCTCGTTACATACGGGTTGATACTAATTCTATTCCCCGTGCTATGTTACTTGGCATATCAATGGGTACGCGGCGGCCAGTGAGCTAATCCCAGAATCAATCGGCAACGATGAGAATTGATCTTCAACCCATAATTGATCGGCTGCATGAGTTCGGACAGCAACATCTGTTGCAGACAGCTTCTGAATTGACAAGTGCAGAACTGGAATCGCTAGTTGAGTCGATTAACACGATTGATCTGGGATTGATTAAGAAGCTCACAAGCGACACCAATTCTGATACATCACCGATTTCAGATACCGCAACCGTTGAGCCTCCAAGTGCATTTAGGCTCACTGACGAAAATATCGAGTTGGCCTCCGGTGAAGTAGTGTCGCGGGCCAAAGCTGTCGATGCTGGTGAAGCACTGCTAAATAATCATGAGCTTGGTGTCATCGTCGTTGCCGGTGGTCAGGGCACACGATTGGGATTTAACCATCCGAAAGGCATGGTTCCCATTGGGGAGTTGTCCGAGCGAACACTGTTTCAGTTTGTTACAGACAAGATTGCGGCTCTCTCCGATAAGTACGGCTATTGCGTACCTCTGTTCATCATGACGAGTCCACCTGTGCATAGTGACACAGTTAACTTTTTTAAAGAGAACGGTAACTTCGGATTAGACGATGAGCAAATCTTCTTTTTTTGCCAGGGCACCATGCCGGCTGTTGATCAGGCGACCGGCAAACTCCTAATGCAAACAAGAAGTGAGCTTTGCCTCTCCCCAAACGGGCATGGTGGTATGCTCTCCGCACTTAAGAACTCTGGTATTCTGACTTGGTGCCGCGAACAACATATTTCGACACTGTTCTATTCTCAAATTGATAATCCACTTTCCCAAATCGGTGACCCGTTACTGCTGGGAATTCACTCGTTGTCCTCTGCCGATGTGTCGATGCAAGTCATCGAGAAACAAAACGCTGATGACCGTACCGGTAACGTTGTAATGATTGACGATATCATTCAAATGATCGAGTACTCTGAAATGCCACGGGAATTGGCTACGCAAACGATTGCCGATTCTGGCGAAGCAGACAGGCTACGGTATTGGGCTTCAAATATCGCCGTTCACACATTTAGTACCGAATTCCTTGCTCGGATGTCTGAAGATGCAAACGCCCTGCCCTTCCATTTAGCATCCAAAAAAGTATCGCATTCAAAGAACGGCGAGTTGGTGTCTCCAACTGTTCCAAATGCATTTAAGTTTGAGCAGTTTATTTTTGATCTGCTACCTCACGCTCAAAACACCATGGTGGTTGAAGTTGAACGATCCGTCGCTTTTGCCCCCGTAAAGAACGCACCGGATGCGACCTTTAGCACGGTAGCGACGTCGCGGGCAACCATGAATAAGCTCTACCATAATTGGCTAACTGAATCTGGGTGTAGCGTTGATGATTCAGTCATCGTCGAGATCAATGCCCGATTTGCGTTAAATCAAGCTCAGCTACAATCCAGAGAGATTCCAGCGCGAATTGACTCTGATACATATTTTGAATAATGAAAACCAAAACCCGAAGCCTGATAATTGGTTTCATATAAGGTAGTAATACCAAGTTTACGAGGAGGACAGATGATACACGCGGTGATCATGGCGGGTGGTAGCGGTACGAGGTTCTGGCCAGCTAGCCGATCCAAAACGCCCAAGCAATTGCTCCGACTCGCCGGTGATACGGTCATGCTACAGGCCACGGTTGATCGACTTGGAGACCTTGTTACAAACGAACAGGTTTTCGTTCTAACCAATCAACGACTTGTCCCAGCTATCAGAGAACTGCTGCCAGATCTACCGGATGCCAACATTGTCGGTGAACCGTACAAGAGAGATACCGCGCCATGTATCGGATTGGCGGCATCTTTAGTTTACGCCTCAGACCCGAACGCTGTTATGGCCGTCATGCCATCAGACCATGTGATAACCCCTGAAGCCACGTTTCAAAAGGCACTTCAAACCGCCGCAAGTTTGGTCAACGATGACCCACGTCGCATCATCACTTTTGGAATTCCGCCAACATATCCGGCAGAATCTTTTGGATATATCCAACGATCCGATTCCATTGAAACAAACGACGGGATTAGTAACGCATATCGAGTCGAGCAATTCAAAGAAAAACCAAGTGCAGACATAGCACAGCAGTATCTCGATGCGGGTGCCTTTTATTGGAATTCGGGGATCTTTGTTTGGAAAGCGTCGACCATTCTTGAAGCGCTGCGACAATTCCAACCCGAGATGATGATGCACATTGATAACATTGCTGCAACCATTGGCGATCCATCATTCGAGTCCGTGTTGGCAACTGAATTTGAGCAGATCAATGGAACATCTATCGACTATGCAGTAATGGAGCACTATGAGCACGTTGTTGTATTGGAAGCGACCTTCCACTGGGATGACGTCGGTAGTTGGCAGAGTTTAAGCCGCACGAACGAACAGGACGACTCAGGAAACACTGTATTAGGTAAACATCTGTCGATTGAATCAGCTGGAAATATTATTAGTGCAGAAGGTGATCATCTAATTGCGACGATTGGTGTAAATGACAAAATCATCGTACACACAAATAACGCTACGTTGGTCGCGGACAAGAGTGAAGAAGAACGAGTACGTGAAATCGTAAAACAACTTGAGGAATTGGAATGGGACGAGTACCTCTAATATCGTTAGTCGCGGTTTTTGGCTCCATATTTTTCGGCACTGCAGTTTTAGATGCCGAAGAAAAAAAGCCTTTTGCGCCACTGAATCTCCGATTGAAAACGCTTGGTGGAAAACAGGTTTGGTCTGATGTCCGCATCGTTCAGGATTGGCGTATTCAGCGCAATGTGTACACCGGCCACCATCGGTTGCTTTCGCCTAACAACTACCGCGAAGCCTGGGGAAGTCGTGAACATTGCGATCTGATATTGGATAAGGAGATACAGCAAAGTGATTTAAAACCGTACAAACAGACTGTGGTTGTGCTGCTGCACGGAATCCTGCGTGCACGATCCAGCATGGACGACATGAAATATTTTCTGCAGCGATTTGGGCATCAGGTCATGAGCGTGTCTTATGCAAGCTCAAGAGAATCCATCGACGATCATGCCCGTTCACTTCACGACATTCTTGATGACCATCCAGAAATAGATCGCATTTGCGTTGTTGCCCACAGCATGGGGGCCCTCGTCATCCGTCGCTATATGAAGATGTTTGATGAACCTCGCATTAAACGGATTGTCATGCTGGGGCCACCAAATCATGGAAGTTCTCTGGCTCGAATGTTTGAAGATAACACCATTTTCCAAATGTTCTGGGGCATCAATGGAAAGGAAATGGCCACCAATTGGAAACAGTATGAGCCGCGACTCTCAATTCCAAACTGCGAGTTTGGGATCCTTGCAGGTGACGTCTCAAAACAACGAGTGAAGAATCCTTTGTTTGATGAACCCAATGATCTGGTTGTCACCGTTAAGGAAACACAACTTGGTGGTGCTTCCGACTTTCGAACCGTACCAGTCATCCACACCTACCTCGTGGATAATATCATTACAATGAAAATGACCCATCGATTTCTTAAAGATGGTTACTTCGAAACTGAATCTGCCCGTCAGCGGATTGACCCATAACCGGTAGTTCAAAACTTTGACAGATTGTCTATTACCAGAATCAGGCCGACTGGCCGGAATTGATTACGGCACAGTGCGTATTGGTATCGCCATCTGCGATGCTGAACGAATTCTGGCTACACCTCATGAAAACTACACTCGGCGGAATGAAATGGAGGATGCACAGTTCTTCAAGGATCTTATCGCGAGTGAATCGCTCGTTGGATTTGTGATTGGACTGCCGCTGCATACCGACGGTAACGAAAGTCAAAAGAGTCAGGAAACCCGGTCGTTTGCGAGCTGGTTATTCCAGGAGACTGGTCTCCCATTCGAGTTCCAGGATGAGCGGTTTAGTACAAAAGCCGCTCATGAGCTGATGATTGGGGGAAATATAAAAGCGAGCAAACGCAAAAAACGACTTGATGCAGTCGCTGCACAGGTGATTCTCTCGAGCTATATCGAACGCTAGTTTTCCGGTTTACGTTGATTCCAGTATCGCCGTAACTCCTTCACGGTAGGTCGGATACGTAAGATCAATTCCTAGTTCGTTTCTCATCCTACTGTTCTTTACTCGCTTGTCTGCCATGGCTCTGGACACGACATGGGAGTCCGCTTCCGGCTCAGTAAAGCAAACCGGAGGCGCATTTAATTTCTGTGCTACGAAATTGAAATACTCTGATCTAACAACGGGTTCATCATCGCCAATGACAAACGTTACCGGCGTCTTTTCATATTGGCTGGCCGCAGCAACGGCTTGAACTGCGTCATCTACGTGAATCAGGTTTATGTATCCATCTCGTGGTGAACTGATTGGCTCGCCCTTTTGAATACTGGCAAGTCGAGGGATTCGTTCCGGTCCATATATCCCAGCCAATCTTAGAATCACGAGCCGATCTGAAAATTCAGATTGCTGGAGAAAACGTTCTGCCTCAAGGCAGGCCACACCACCTGGACGCTGCGGCTCACAAGCCGATTCTTCATCGACCCATTCACCATTGGCTTGCGAGTAGACGCCTGTAGAACTGATATAGATTAATCGTGAAATGCCCGAGGGTAACTTTGCAATTGTATTTTTGATTCCCTCGACAAACGCCGTGTGAATGTCATAACCCGCGTGCCTATCAAATCCCACCGACAATAGCACCGTGTCTACTTCCGGAAACGAGGCAATCGAATCCGGCTTGGTGATGTCACCAACCACGGGATTCCATCCAAATGTGCTGAATCGGTCAGCCGTTTCCGTCGACCGTGTAAGCGCAAAAACGTCGCAATTCGTTTCTCGCCAGTGCTCTGCTACTCGACTTCCAAGGTAGCCGCAACCAATTATCAATCCGCTTGTCATTTCGTCGTATCTCAAAAGTCAGATTCCAGTGATGGCCGGCGTAATCGTTACAACGCATCATGCTTTACCAAAGCTGCCTGCCGCAATTACTCTCTATACCCTGCAAAACACTGGTCTAGCAAGTCATAATGGAGTTGCAGCAGATTTTGACTACAATCGCACTGCATTACAAATCCGGCAATTATCAACGTGGC
>JBJLEE010000072.1:0-50611 GCA_045566075.1 Pirellulaceae bacterium
CGCGATGAATTCAAGGATCTTGGAGTCTGCCGGATTATCTACGTCGATTAACCCTTGCTTGCGCAGACTAGCAAACGTTTTTGACTGTGTGGGATGGATATAGTTCTTGAGATCGACCCCGGCAAGATGGCATTCGCTACAACTCGACGGATTCGGCACATTCATGATGGGCAAAATGCGTTTTAAAAAATCTCAAGTGCATCGTCTGCGATGAGAGGTATGGGGCTTGAGAATGCGACCACTAAGGCGAACAGTAAACGACCATTACACATAGTTTCTCCAAGTCGGTTACAAGGTAAGTGTCATGACACTAGCATCGCTTGATGGATGTTACTCAAACGGGTTCTCCGGCTCTATTTCGCCAAAGTCACCAGACCCGCCATCGATCTCTAATCCATCATCCATTATTTCTGGCCCGAGTTCCTCGCCGCCACCAAACATGCCGCCAAATCCACCGCCAAATCCGGGAATCCCGACGTCACCCATCAGTGCACCTAATTCCGGTACTTCTGCCATAACACTGGTCAGGAGATTAATTGCTTTGGGCAACAATGGTGCGATATCAGCATCTGGAATTTTTGCCTCTAACGTAGAAAACGCTTCTTCAAAGTCCGTACCTAATGTGGTCGCTGAATTTTGTATTTCAATCATTGCAGTGCCAAGGGCAATCATGGCATCGGGGGGCAGATTCTCTAGTTTTGTTTGCAGCGGTAACGCTTGCTTAATCAATGACACTAATTCATTCTTAATGCTCTGGTCATCAAGTAATGCCTCGATTTCTTTTAACAAGTCCTCCTTGCTGGTGTTAGCGACCTTGTCCTTGAACCGCTTCGAGATGTCTTGCAGTTTTGGAATAAGTGCCTTTACGTCATCTGCTGAACTTTGAGCAGTTCCAGCATCGGAAATGTTTGCGATCGATCCGATGGCACTGTTTGCTTCCTCTAAGACCTCCTGTGTAAGACCGGCAAGAGTATTTGACCCACCGCCCGTGAAGACGAACAGGAACAACACCGCAACAATGGCTCCAATTCCTAACAGCCCACCACCAAATATGAGTGCTTTTTTGCGACCACCTTTTTGACGTGCCTGATATGCTGCGACCGAATTGGTCGGTACATCTGGGATGCTTGCCTGTGTATTGATTTGGGGGAATGGCGATGCATTACTGGCACCAGTCGTATCGATCTGTGGGAAGCCAGTTGCTGGTCCGACTGCTGGAATTGTTTCACCGGCTTGCGGTGTCACAAACGGTGATGCAGGGGCCGGCGGCGCCCCAGGAGTTACGGGTGCAGCGGGTTGTGCCGGTGGCGTTGTGTTGATGATCGGTGCGGTAGGGGCAACAGGCTGTACCGGTTGTGGTGCTTGGGTATTTATCACCGGAGGTTGTGCTGGCGCGGGCGGGGCTATGGGCGCAGTTGGCTGAGCAGTGACAGCGCTCGGCGGCGTAATAGCAGGTGGCTGCACCGGATCTTGGGGTGCTGGTGCAATGGGGGGTTGCTGTACTGGGGGCGCTGCTTGTTGTGCTGGTGCAGATCCCACTCCCGGTGGCAATGGCTTATTTGCGGCATCGGGAGTTGCTTGCTGTGCTGCCGGTGCAGCGGGAATAACAATTAGGTTTTGGCAACCGGGACATTTCCCCTGACGGCCTGCCAGATGATCGGGCAGTTTCAGTTCGCGGTTACATGAAGGGCAAGTAACAGTGATCATGATTTGTCTTTAATGGTTGTAAAAAAATTGTCTTTGGATGAATTCAATTATAACCTGCTAAGAGTCAATTGAATTTGCAGAATTGTGTTGTTCGTAGTTCTCTTTCACTTTTGCAATGTAATCACCATCTGCCTTTTCTACCATTCGGTTGACCATGCCTATCATTATTTTCCAAAACCATTTTCCGTTCGCTTCTGCCAAGTAGTCGATTTTGATTCCTTCATCAACGGCTGTAAAAGTAAAGTCATAAGAACACGTTAGGCCTTTTTGATAAGCTTCGACGCGACAGTGATTCGGACTGTCATACTTGGCAAATGTGATCTTGCAAGTGTGAGATTTGCCCGGTTTAAACTCACGCGTCTGCATGTAGTGCGCACCTTCTTCGATGGTCTCGTACTCTTTCTCAATCTTGGTGATATCTGGCATAAACATGTGTAGGTTGTCTGGCTCGATTGCAAAGTCGAACACGTCGGCGAGTGGGCCGTTTACTACAACACTCCGCTCAAATGATGCCATCGGGCGATCCCTTTTGCAGTGAATCTTCGATACGAATAAAAGTGTGCTTATCAGTGCATTCTGGTTGATTGAAGTCAAAGCGGATAATATGAAGCTTGCCCTTATAAGAAAAATCAAATTTAAAAAGGCAGACTTAAATTGATACGTGCTTCCGTGATTCTATGGACTGGTGTTTTCGTTGTGGGCATTTCATGCTTCGCAATCGGCCAGGACGTAAAGCCATTTCCCGAAAACCGCTTGCGGGGTTTCTATAAAACTCAGGCACAGTCTTATCTTGATGGAGACATGAAATTGCCAGAGGTGCTGCCACCCTTTCCAGGGTTGGACTATGGCCGATTTGGACATTGGGGACAGTATCCGGAGTCCAAGAGTGTCGATGGCTCTTGGAACGATATGGATCTGGGAGGCGTTTGTGCAGCACTAACTTCTCATTTCGGAAAGAATACGAATAAGGCTGTGAATGTGCTCGTCAGTGAGGAACCACCACTGACTGCAATTTTCGACACACAACAACTGACATTCACGGATTCCTGGAATGGAGAATTGCTATCGTTTAATAGCAACCGTTTTGGAGTGCTTAGTTATGCAACCCCCCGCGGAAACCAGTGGCTGAATTTACACGCATCACATTGGAAAACTAGCGATTCAGTTAACCGACGATATCTAGGATATTTTCGTCATATAAATGACGTTGTGTTTAAGTACGATCTTGGAAAGGCCACGATATTAGATCACGTTCGAGGATCGGAAAAGCAGATAACCCGTACGCTTGATGTGGATGGCATTGTGCACGATGACCCCGAACTAATCTTGTTCCGCCTGCCTGCGGAACGTGCATACGTTTCCATGATCGGAAAAACCCAGGTGCTTATGGTAAAGCAGGGTGAGGAACAAGTCGTTGTGCAACTAGCGTCGCCATACCCGCTTGCCAAGCTAACAACTTCAACAAAAGAAGGGCAAACTACCGTTGGAATAAAGCTTGCAAATGGATTTCATGAGCAGCCGATACGATGGCAAATACTTAAAGGAACGGACGAAGAGCTTACGTCGATAGCTAAGCAGTTTCGTAGTGTTAAGCCAATCGACTTGAAAGAGTTAACCAAGGGCGGAGCGGCCCGATGGGCTAATCATTCCGTAACAACGAATGGGAGAAATGGTACATCAGATAGCGCTTATGCTATCGACACTATCGAAATTCCGTTTGGCAAGGAGAATCCGTTTAGCACACCTATGCGACTGGGCGGCGTCGATTTTTTGCCCGACGGAAGATGCGCCGTGTGCACGCTATCTGGAGACGTGTGGATTGTGGATGGTCTTGAAGGTGAATTCAATAGCCATAAATGGAAACGAATTGCTGCCGGTTTATGTCAGCCATTAGGGCTTGCCGTTGTTGATGGAAAGATCGTTGTAAGCGGCCGAGATCAGCTGACTCGGCTGCACGACATAAATGGTGATGATGAGATTGACTTTGTAGAGTGCATTACAAGTGAATTTATTACAAACCCCGGTCATGATGTCGTTACGTGCCTTGATATGGACGATGACGGTAACTTTTATTTTGATTCATCTGTTCAGGGAGTATTAAAGTACTCACCGGAAACAGACACCGTACAAGTGCTCGGATCAGGATTGCGCAATCCTAATGGGTTGGGTGTTCGTGGCGACGGCGATGTCGTACTTGCAACTGTGCAGGAAGGCAGTTGGACACCGGCATCGGCAATCCACGAAGCCGCAGCAGGTAGCTTTCATGGACTAGGAGGTCCGCGAGAGGGTGCTGGTAAATACGGATTCAAAATGCCGCTTTGCTTTGTACCTCGTGGGATCGACCATTCCAGTGGTGGTCTGGAGTTTCTGCCCTCCGATGAACGTTTAGGGCCGCTCGCCGGCCAAATCGTGGGGTCGTCGTTTGGAAATTGCACGCACTATATCGTGCTACGAGAAGAAATAGGTGGGCGATCGCAAGGTGGTGTTGTGCCATTGACCGGCGACTTTTTGTCCGGTGCTCACAGAATCAAGTTTAATAAACACGATGGCAGCTTTTACATTGCCGGATCTTCCGGTTGGCAATGTTACTTTCAGGATGTCGGCAGTTTGCAGAGAGTGCGACACACGGGAAAACCACTATTTCTTCCGACAAACATAACAACGCACAGAAATGGGTTTGTCATTCGCTATAACTGCCGCTTGGATCCTGAATCCATCAAGCTTGATAACGTGCTTTGCCAGCAATGGAATTACCTCTATAGCGCCGGCTATGGATCGTCGGAGTTGTCGGCAAGAGATGCGAGCCAACGAGGTCACGACCCGGTCAATGTGAAGTCTGTCCACTTGCTGCCGGATGGGCAGTCGGTCTTCTTGGAGATTCCATCTCTTGCACCGGTAATGCAAATCCACCTTTTTGCTCAATTCACAGCCAAAGATTCCAATGAATCAAAGAATTTTGATACGGATGTTTACTACTCAGTATTTGACCTGGGAAAACCCTTCACCGACTTTGATGGCTATGTTGAACAAGACTGGAAAGAAGCTGTACAGCGGTTTCCTACACCAGAACAACTTCCGGTGGATCCACGGATTCTGGCTCAGGAAAAACTGAAATTCCAGTACGGAACGTTGCAGGGAATCCGTGCCGTCACCGTACGTGCAGTGCCTGGACTTAAGTTTGACCCCAATGTTGTACGAGTTAGCCCAGGTGAGTTGGTTGCGATCCAGGTGAAAAATGATGATCCAAGTATGCCTCACAATATGGTCATTCTCCAGCGAGAAGATTTGAATGAAATTGGTCAGGCATCGATGTTGCTCGCAGCGGATCCAATGGCACTTGCTCTGAATTACGTGCCCAGCCACCCGGGAGTAATTCACCTAACGCCAGTACTAGCACCTGGTGGAAGCTATACCGTTTACTACAAGGCGCCTTCGGAGAATGGCATTTATCCATTCATCTGTACGTTTCCCGGGCACTGGAAAGTAATGCGCGGTGTCATACATGTTGCCGACGAAGGAGAAGAATTGCCAGAAATTCCAGAACTACAGGCACCGACTCGCCCCTTTGTGAAAATGTGGATGACCAAAGATCTAGTGTCGGACTTAGATGATCTAAATGATCGGTCTGCAACTCGAGGACAAGAGGTGTTTACGGTTGCCGGGTGCATTCAATGTCATAAGGTCAATGCAAAAGGAGCTGACCTCGGTCCCGATTTATCGCAAGTTACAAAACGATTTAAGGGTGAGAAACTGCTGAAACAAATTCTGAATCCGTCAGCGGAAATCCACAAAGACTATCAGGCAGTGTCCGTAATCACCGTGGATGGCGAGACGTTAACAGGTCTTGTAATGAAAAAGTCCGACGACGCACTTATCCTGCTTACTAATCCACTCAAGCCGAACGAGCTTACGGAGTTGGCTATGGCTGACATTGAGGAGTTGATTCCTTCCAAAGTCTCCACGATGCCTAAGGGCCTATTAATGACGTTTTCCAGAGACGAGATTCTGGATTTAATGCGATTCTTGCATACGCAAGGAGAATAAGAGTAGGTGCATACCTATTCGGCCATGGCTTCCGTGAGCATTAACGGCTCTTCTATGTCGATTCCATCGACAACTTGAGTGATACCCGATGGCCAATGGACCGTTACTTGTTTAACCGTTTCACTTTCGGGAATACCAAAAAAGACGCGTGGGTCATGAGTAGACGCAAAACTAGTGCCACCCTTGATTTGTCGCTGCCATGTTGAGTTTTCCGACGTGACAGTAATACGTGCTCCAATGGCCGCACGGTTTGAGGTGACACCCTGAAGCTGAATCACTAGCGTTTTGTTATTGTTTTCGGTGCGGTTAACGAGAATGGCAGGTGGTTCATTGATATGTGAGATCACCATGTCGACCAATCCGTCATTATTGAGGTCGCCCATTGCGATCCCACGACCTTCATGTTGCGCGGTGAAATATGGTCCCAGACTCTGATTCACCTGGTGGAATCGTCCGTCGACATTTTCCATCGCAACAGGTGTTTGACGCACGCTAGCATTAAGTGGCGATCGCTGCACGTGCCCGTTGGCGACGAAAATGTCTTCATCACCATCTCGATCTGCGTCCAGAAAGACGGTTCCCCAACCGACATAACCACTGCTAAGTGTCAGCATGCCAGTAGAGCTGCTAACGTGCTGGAACATACCCTGTCCTAAATTGCGATAAAGCGCGAATTGCTCGTTTTGGAAGTTTGAAACAAAAAGATCTGGCAAGCCATCCAGGTTGTAGTCACCCAGATCGATCCCCATGCTCCCATCCGCTTTGCCGCTGTTGTCAAACCCCACTCCGCACACGGTTGCCGACTCACTAAAGATTCCGCTGCCATCGTTCTTATATAAGAAGTTTGGTGTAGTGTCATTTGCTACGTAGATGTCCAGATCACCATCCAGATCGACATCGGCGAGCATGACCGCCAGCCCTTTGCCGTCATCTCGCAGACCAATCTGTTTGGATATGTCTACAAGCTGGCCGTTGTCATCAAACTTGTAGATGCGGTCTGCCAGTCCATTGAATTCACGAGGTGAGCACACTTCCCGCTCTGGAGTCTGTTGAGATGTTGCTCCGTCAAGGAATCGGTCATTAGCGGTGGAGCAACGAGGATTATTTGCAAACGACCAATCAACATAATGCCCTATATACAGTTCCAATGTGCCGTCACCGTCGATGTCACCCCACGCAGCACCGACACTCCACGATGGATCGTTCAATCCCAGAGTCGATGTGACATTGGTGAATGTGCCGCCGCCTTCGTTGTGCAGTACGGCGATTCCACCATAGCCGGTCACAAGTAAGTCTATATTTCCGTCGCTGTCGTAATCTTGGGCAAACATTCCGTGATTGTAGAACGATACCGAGTTCGCTAAGCCGGATTCATTGGTAACGTTCGTGAATTTGAGTTGACCATCGTTTCGGTATAACTTGATGCCATTTGATGAGATCTCAGCGGCTGAGTCTTCGTCACCGCTGAACGTGCCACCAAGTGCAAAGGCCAGATCCATGTCACCGTCATTGTCATAATCAAACATTGCAACGCCACCGCCGAGCGTCTCGAGCATAGTGAAATGACCGGATTGTTGGCCGTTTTGATACTGATGATTGATTCGGGAAGCCTCATTTGAGATCATTTCGAATCGAATATTACTCTTTCTTTGCTCAGGAATTGCTTCTTCAGTTGTGTTGTCATCATCTTGGGTTTGTTCGTGCTGCTCCGTCGACGCAACGGCATCATCACTTGTGTCGGGAGGAGATGTGCCAGTTTCGCTTCCACAT
Source organism: Pirellulaceae bacterium (assembly GCA_045566075.1). Lineage (GTDB taxonomy): Bacteria > Planctomycetota > Planctomycetia > Pirellulales > Pirellulaceae > UBA11883. Next base: position 7,522 of record JBJLEE010000072.1, read on the forward strand.
GCCGGAAGAGAGAGGATGAGGGCAAAGCTGAGGAGATATCGCATGCGGTATAGTATAGTTATCGAAAACAGAAAGTCGTGTAGTGGAAATATCGTCTTACTTATATACGTGACGGTAGAGTTACCAGTTTTGTTCATCACTATCGGTGAGGAATTCAATGAATAATCAACGTGGTAAGAGAGTTCTCATAACAAGATTCATCATTGTTTTGGCGAGCATTTGCTTTGTGCAGAATTTAGTGGCAGACGAGCCAGTCTTTTCCATCGATGTTACGCTCGATCTCGGGGAAGATATTGGTCAAAGTTTTGGAAGCGTGTTTGAGGCTCAGGATGTAGCAGGAAATGGAATCATTGGTGCAGGTTTCGCCGATGTGTATAACACGCAGTTTAGAAACGATCGTCATGTTTTGCAGTTTTATGTGAAACCGGATAAAACGGCCCGAAGGAAACACACGATCACACGTCTACCGTTTCCAGGATTGGGAACTGGTGCATATCTTTTTGATTTGGATCAGTCGCTCTATGCATGGGATGACTCTGAAGGATTGCGTGTTCGAAAACTCAATGATGATCTGAAGACGTGGTCTATTGCTGATGACATTGTCCGCGGCGGAGTGCGGCGCGGAGACGGATTGATTCGGGTAGGAAATGGAATTCTCAGCTACTCACTAGATGGTGTGTATTTCGATGACAAGCAAATCCTTGCGCCAGCCAAAAGCGGATATTACTACAAGTTCTATTACGCCAATGGTCGGTTGTTTTTCTATCATCGCACCACAGAGAATGGCGAAGAGTCGACGGTAATCAAATGTGCTCCATGGAAACCGGGCCAGGAGGATATAGATATCAAGCAGGTTGAAACTAGTAAAACGAACTATCCTCGTAGCAGCTCATTTGTGTGGGCTCAACTTGGGAATCAAGTGATCACGGTATGTAATTACGGCGGTGTTCACGTATTTAAAGACGGAAAATGGGAGATCATCCTCGAGGGCAGTGACAAAACCAGTTTTCAAATCTATTCAGCTGTGAACTATAAGGATGTCCTTTACCTGGCGCAATATCCGACAGGCCATCTCTTTGAATACGATGGCCAAACGCTGAGCCACAAGAAAGATTGGCCGCCAAAATCGCCCGTCGTTTCTCCATCGGCTCGCGAAGCGCAAACCACAACTATCTATCGTGGTGAATTACTCGTAGGTGTTTGGCCTTGGGCGGAAATCTGGCGACTCAATGGCGATGACCAGGTCTGGCAGTTCTTGGGGCGCGCATTCACCCACCCTGAACCTCACAACAATACCGTTCATCCATATGAAGAATTTGCAGAACAGCACAATCTCGTTCTAAATAGCTGGGGGCAACGAGTTACGGGCATGTCAGCGATTGGCTCGGACTTGTTTCTTTCCACTTCGTCAAAGGGACTATACGTTTGGAAGGACGAGTACATGTTCCTAACGCAGTCTCAACGGGAAGAGTACGGAAGTGTCTTGAAGCTGAATATGGATGGAAATCTGGCAGCCTCCATTAATTGGACGGGAAAGCCACTGGATTTGTCGTTCAAGCTCTACAAATCACGACTGGAGATTTGGCAAGATGGTGCGCTGATAGGAAAGACATCACACGAGGTGGATCTTTCCGTTCTTAGTGGTCTCTCTCAAATGTACTTAGGACAAGGATGTTTCGGAAAATCACCGGGTGAAGTTACGCTGAGCCGAAATTAGCTCGCGAGAATATCTTCAAACCGCTCATTGCTGACAATGGGGCAATCCAGATCCGAAACGAGGCGTTCAACTGATTTTGGATCCTTAAACCCAGATCCAGTAATTGGGCATACAATTATGTCATCCGCTTGTATTTCACCCATTTGAAGTGCATTAATTGCTCCACATACAGATACGGCAGCGGCAGGTTCGCAGAACACTCCTTCGCTGCGTGCAAGATCTTTCTGTACTTTCCATACGAATTCATCTTCTACAAGGTAGCCGGTGCCATCGGTGTTTCGACACTCCGTCACCGCGATGTGTCCATCTGTGATGCTAGCGACTTGAAGACCACTGACCTTTGTGGTGCACTGGATATCACGCGCTTGTGCGTCACCATTTCGAAGTGGTGAAGCGATGGTGTCGTTACCGGTAGGTTGAACCACATGTACTCTGGGGACTGAATCAATCGTGCCTTCGCTGTGAAGCTGTAAGAATCCTTGAGCCGCACCAACTGCTAATCCGCCACCACCTGCCTGACAGAAAACGTGATCAACAAGGCCAAGCTGCATTTGGATTTCGTATGCGATGGATCTAATGCCGCTCATCCCCAAGGGGCTGTACCGAAACGCGCTGACTTGTAGTGCAGTGTCCTCAGCATCTGACGCGGCTTCCAGTAAGGCAAATGTCTTAGCGGTTGCCTCGACATCGATTCCAAATCCCTCGATCCGATAAATATCAGCACCGTAAGACATCATTTGTTGGAGCTTGCCAAGCGGTGCTGTTTCAACGATCGCGATTCTGCATGAGATCCCAGCTCGTGCACAATAGGCTGCAAGGGATGCCCCGGTGTTGCCACTAGATGTAGCTACACATTTAGTTTCCCCTGCTGATATCATGTGGGAAACTGCTACGGCAGCATACCGATCTTTGAAACTACCAGTTGGATTACAATGATCAAGTTTGAAGTATAGATTCGATAGTCCGTTGGACGGGCCGACAGACTTGGACCGCACAAGCGGTGTGTTTGCCTCGCCAAGTGTTATCTGATGACTCAGGTCAACGGTGTCAAACGCGTGTTCCCAGTCAAAGATGCTCATTTGCGAGTCAATCAAGAAGTGAAATGTTGGAGATTGGTAAGTTGATAATCGCTAAACCGTTATATCTGGATTTCTCTCTTTTCCGACGAATTCCAGATCCACGTTCAACACGTGAATTGCAATATTCGCATCGACTGGCGAACTACCAGCGTTGGGCTTCTCGCGTATCTCGATGGCGACACCTAACCCTAAGCCAAAAGAGAAGTTGCCTCGTGGGGCGAGAAATGCCCTGGTGAATTCAACGGCCTGAGGTTCAGTAATCGCTTCACCCACAAACGTAGGTGTAAACTCCAATTCCGCCATGACGGATCGTTTGTCAATTTGTTTAGCCTTTTCGGTGAATTGGAAATACACCAGGTGGCACGAGTATGAGTCGTTGAAGGCCTTTTGAGATGCTGCTGTACCACCGACCGCGACCAACTTCGCATGAAGGCGATATGTACCGGGAAATGGACTACGAACTTCCTGTCCAACAAATGTACTCGTTGATGTCGACTCGCTCTTAGTCGCCTTAAATGCCAGGTGTTGGGGTAACTCGAGTTTGCCGATGGTCGTTGGTTTATGAATTTCGGCTTCAAGAGATTTTGAGTTAATAAACCTCCACCCTTTGGGTCGAGATGGTACGGTTGCAGGTTTTAAAACCTCTCTTCCTTGGAAAGAGGTTTGCCGGATCATCATCGATTCATCAAAATCAGGCACTCTTGCAACATCGCCTGTTGATTCAGTTCGCTCAGCGGTTGCGGGTTGATCGCCTAACAAATCCCACAGCACTGGTTGCTTGGAATAGGCCAATTCACGTCCTGCTGGATCTGTAAATGTGCCTTGGTAATCTAGGCCAGCCAGATGAAAGATAGTAGACGTTAAATGACCGGGATCTACTTTGTCGGATTTAGGATAGGCACCGTGTTCATCTGAACTGCCGTATACCTGACCTCCGCTGATGCCAGCACCAGCAAGCGTCGCACAGAATACCGGTCCCCAGTGATCCCGTCCACTTTTTGGATTGATCTTGGGCGTGCGGCCGAATTCACCGATGGCAACGACTAGCGTTTCATCCAAAAGGCCTCGTTGCTCAAGATCTTCAATTAACGCTGTATATCCAACATCGAAAATCGGGCAAAGTACATCTTCCAGACGATCAGGGTTTTGAGCATGTGTGTCCCAAAGTGGATTGTCAGTGGCGTTGTCGCCGGGCTCGCGAGGCCAATTCACGTGGACCAGACGAGCACCTGATTCGATCAACCTGCGTGCAAGCAGTACGCTTTGACCCCATCGGTTCCGTCCATAGCGATCGCGGATTTGATCCGGCTCTTCCTGGATATTGAAAGCATTGCGTGCCTTGCCGGAGGTAAGTAATTCGTAAGCCTGCTGTTGGTAAGTAGAGAGTGTATCTACTGCCTTGCTGTTTTCCGCATTTCGAAGTCGATCTTCGATCTTTGACTGCAGCGAGCGCCGACTTTTCATGCGGTCGAGTGTGATCCCTAGTGGCTCGAAACCTTCAATTTTGTAATCCGATCGTGACGGGTCGCCTACAAAATGTTCAGGTGACCACTGTTGCCCCATGAGTCCACCCATTTGTCCGGCAGGAGTCACATTTTCATTTTGACGGACCATGTCCGGAATCACGATTGAGCTTAGCCCAGGCATGGATTTGCTGGGTTTGTATCGCTTGATGATAGAACCATAAAACGGCCAGTCGCTGGGCTGTAGCGTTCGCGAATTTGGGCCCTGATATTTGTAGCCGGTCAAAACCCAATGGCCACTGCTCGAGTGGATGTTATCGTCCGTCGACATGGAGCGGATAACAGCAATCTTGTCTGCAATCCCAGCGGTACGCGGAAGCAATTCGCAAAAATTCACTCCCGGAATATTTGTTTGAATTGGATTGAAGGGGCCACGTATTTCAGCTGGCGCATCCGGTTTTGGATCGAAGGTCTCATGCTGTGGGGGCCCGCCACATAAGTAAAGAAAAATAATGTTCTTTGCTTTACCAAAGGATGTACCGTAGCCATCAGATCTGGGCGCGGCATTAACCAGATCAGCGATCCCCAACCCACCGAGTGTGAGTCCGCCAACACGCATTAATTCTCGTCTGTCAAACAGCTTGATACTCATTAAAGAGCTCCACGACATTCAAAGTTTACAGCACTTATTTTATCACAAGAAGACTGGGTATTACGCGAATAACCCCTCTTCTTGTGTGTATCGGCATCTAATTGATGATTGGTTTATGCTTTGATTAATTCGACCGCATATCATCGAGAACTTGTTGAAGCTTTTGTCTTGCAGCCTTACTTACTTCCGTCTCATGGCGCCGTCGAATCGGTGTTGATTCTCTGATGTCTTTTGCAATGTCGTATAAATTGCCGTCATCGTAGAGCTTAAATTGCTTATCGCGGACAAATCGATGCAACGTGAACTTGTCCTTGTCCCATCCTGGTCGTGGGTCGTAATGGCAAAATACCCATGGACGGATGGGTCCCGCTTGATTTAACAATTGTGGGAAGAAACTAATGCCATCCAAATTAGCTGCTGGTGCGACCGGTCGTTGGGCGGCATGTAGAACGGTCGGTAAAATGTCAGTCGAATCGACTAGGTTCTCATTGATGCCTGGTTGAATGGTACCTTTCCATCTGACAATCAGTGGCACGTGAGTTCCCGCGTTACTCGTGCTGCCCTTGCCACCGGTGACAGAACCAAAAATAGTCTGCGATACCACTCTACGGTCCGTCCCGTTGTCTGAGAAGTAGATGATCATGGTGTCTTCTGCTAAGCCAAGAGAGTCCACCTTGTCCACGATGCGGCCTACCACCTCATCCATATAATTGACCATGTCACCAAAGTACTTTGTGTCACCGCCGGTTGTTCCTAACGGTGGGTGCATTTTATCTTCGACTCCCCAGTCCTCACTATTTGGCGTGGGGACAAACGGCCAGTGGGGCAGACACATCGGGTAGTACACAAAGAATGGCTTTTCAGATTCTTTGTGACGGGTCATGTAGTCCGTAATAAAGTCGACCCAGATATCTTCGCCGTACTTGCCTTTTGTATCTTTGATGAATTCCCCGTTTTGAAAGATGACTGGGTCTGCATAACGGTAGCCCTTGTCTTCTGTATGACCCACATGCCAGCCCGAATACTCATCAAACCCGGCATTCTGAATCTTCATGCCTTTTGAGCGGCGAAGTTCTGCTCCGGGATAGTCCGGTGGATCGTAACTGTGAAGTTGCCACTTGCCAGCAATGCAGGTGTGATAACCGGCATCTTGCATGTAGTGACCAATGGTTTTGGCGGATGGATCCAGACATCCGAAGTACAACCAGTTGCGGTTGTTGTATAAACCAGTCATCAACTGGATGCGGGTGTTTGTGCAAAGGGGCTGGGCATAAGCATGAGTGAATCGCAAACCTTCGGTTGCAAGTTTGTCTAGTCGCGGCGTGCGGTATGTTGTGCCGCCGTAGCAATTTAATCCATCGACTCCCAAATCATCAGCCAGGATCAATATGACATTCGGCTGTTTGGCAATTGTGGTGTTTGCGGTGATGCTAAAAATACAAGCAGCAATCAGTAATGAGGAATTAAGCAATCGTCGAATAAGTGTCATTTTCTGTCTGCGATTAGAGTTATTTAAGTTGTGACGGAGATTCACTTGCCAGTGACTGATTTGGGAACGCGAGCCCAATAGTTTACGCCGGGTTTGTCGTTTGATAACTTTGGTCCGGAGGTGGTCCGGCCGTTTTTCCAAGTGGTTGTAATGATGTCGAATAGCTCGATTATCAGTTTAGGATTCGCCTCGGATAAGTCCTGAGACTCCGTGGGATCTTCCCGAAGGTTGAACAACTGGACAAATGGGTAGCTGAGCAGTTCCTTGTAATTGGGCCTGCGGCCGAATTCATCAACGGCATCATTCCATGCATCGTCCCATTTAGGAGTGTTTCCGTAGACACCTCGCGCTCCGCTACCAGGACAGAGCGTGAGCTTCCAATCCCCACGGATTATTGTGTAGGACATCACGCTCGACATGATCATTGCTTCTCGCGTGGCGGTAAGGTTCGGATCACGGAGTAGGGGAGCATAGCTTATAGAGTCAGGGGCCTCTGTGTCAGCAACGACTGCACCGGATACTTCAGCTATTGTCGCCATTAGGTCCTGGAGTCCGATCAATCGATTACACGTTTGTCGTGGTTTGACCATGGCCGGCCAGCGGACAACATACGGTACTCTTAAGCCACCTTCATACACTGAGAATTTGTATCCGCGGTAGATTCCGGCTGGATAGTGCCCCATTTTCTCAAGGCCTTTGATGTTGTTGTATGTCGCCTTTTTTATATTTCCGGCATAGGATGCGGGCCCATGATCTGAAGTGAAAACGACCATGGTGTTGTGGTCGATACCGTGTTTCTTCAGAGCCGAGAGAGTCCGCGCAACACAGTTGTCTACTTCACTCACAAAGTCACCATATAGACCAAGTTCGGTTTTACCTTGAAAGTCCGGATGTGGGCTGGTTGGTGTGTGCGGTGCAGTTAGTGCGAAGTACAAAAAGAATGGCTTCCCGGACTTTGATGGCGTTGCATTCTTTTCAATGAAAGTTTCGACCTCGTTTGAAAATGTGTTGAGGACTTCATAGTCTTCAAAGTTTTCTTCCGTTGGGCCTATGCGATTAAACGCACTCCATCCCCGTTGTTTGTTTACATTTCCCACCCACATACCGTTTCGGATAAAGACGTAGGGATACATGTCGAGGGAACCGGGGAGGATGAAGCTATAGTCAAATCCGTATTGAACAGGTGATATCGTTAGCGGTTTTTTGTAATCGACGTTTGTGATGCCTTGGTTCTTGCCGTCGGTGGTTTGCATCTTAGTGCCGAGGTGCCACTTGCCGACATAGCCAGTTGTGTACCCCGCCGCTTGGAGCATTTTCCCAATCGTGTTATGTGTGGTTGGGATGCGAGGGTTGAGGAATCCCCAGGGGCCATCGGGTTGAACGCGATTGAATCGCCACGGATATCGACCTGTCATTATGGCCACACGTACCGGTACGCATACGGAAGAGACGCTATGCGCATTGGTGAATCGCAATCCTTCTGTAGCGAGTTGGTCGATTCCCGGAGTTGGGATTTTGCAGCGGTCTTGACCGAAGGGTTTTGCATCACCATAGCCCATGTCGTCTGCCATGATATAGATGATATTGGGCCGAGGAGCGTCTTCGACACGGGTGCCATCGGCCGCATCAGTGACACCATATGACATGAAAAGTGCAATGATGCACCAACAAACAACATATTTCAGAGCCTTCATGCTCGATCCTTACAATGAGCGGTTTTCGATATGGGTCTGTATGAAGTCCGCCACTTTAGTATAGAGCGTTGGTAGCCGGATCATATGTTGTCTCTGGATTCAGCGGATAAATTGGTCGCGGTAGGTGTTTCCAATTGAAGCCGTCAATCTTGCTCATGGTCATGCCCTCAGTATTTACGCGAATTATCTCAGCTGTCCAGTCTTTGTAATACTGGAAATTACTCGCGGTTTTCAGTACCACCATTTTTGCAGTACTGACGTCAATTCCAAAGTGTTCATAGACTGCCGGGTGATTTCCACCAATTCCTTCGGATTCACTTACGACGATGTGGATGTTACCAGCACGAAGATGAACTGCCCGTCCGGCGTTGAAAGAATTCATTCCAATCACATCCGCAGTGATTTCACCGCCACCAATTGCCACGACGGTTGCATTGATCGGTAAGGGTGTGCTGTAGACATCGTCCTGTTTTCCACCAATTTGAACGTCGAGTTCCGTACCAATTCCGGCGCGAATTGCGATCTCCACAACTTCAGCATCATTCATCGGTACAAGTGCTACCTGCGGGACTTGCTGAGTTAGTAATTCAGTGAGAATGACGGTGCTGTCGCCAGGTGCACCACCAAATACGCTATCGCCGGTGTCCGACAAAATGATCAAACCGTTTGGTGCATCAACAGCGCGTCGGACAGCATCATGCACCGGCACACTCTCGAGTTTTAAGAAACGATCTCGGTTGTCCCATGCAAATGCTGCTAACTGAGTTGCTAAATCTTCAGCCTGTTCTCGATCGCCGTTTGTTGTAACGGTTACACCCCACCCGCCTTCTGGCACATCAAGCCACGGTTGCATGGGAAAAGTGGAAGCGTTAACCACACCCGACTGCTTTTCCATTTCTCGAGCGAGTTCAAACCACTCCTGCATCGGTCCCGGGGGAGCGGTTAAGTATTGTTCCTGATGTGTAATTAACGGGATCTTGCGAAAAGCCGTCACCGGCTTAATTCCGTCACGCAGGATTCTGAGCATCACCGTTGCACACTCATAACCCGTTTCATATGGCAAGTGTGGCTGAGTTTGATGAGCAACTAACGCATCGCAGTTGTGTACCATTTTGGCGGTGATGTTTGCATGGTGGTCAAGCGCGAGCACAATCGGGATATCATCTCCGAGGACTTCGCGACATCGTTCCTGTAAAAAGCCTTCGCTGTCAGGCTCTGATACTGTTTCACCTGCGCCGTGTAAATCGAGGAAGAGCGCATCAATCTTGCCACAGCTTCTTAAACCATCGGTGATGGTGTCTACAATGTGCGTGAATGTTGAATCTTCAATTACGCCACTTGCGCCTGCCCATCCGCGTATGAGTGGCACGGCGGTCCATGCTTGCTGTTGATCTGCCAGTGATTGTTTGAATCCGGCCAGTACACCGACATTAAATCCGCTATTGAGCATTTCATCGCCGTAAAGCAACCCAAATTTCTCAAACGTCGTAAGCGTGGTCTTCGTTTTCGAAAAGCTGCTGGTTTCTTGTCCGTATTTGGCAACGGCAATTCTCATTGGATTACTTACCTGTCTTGTTTTTTAATTCAAATCGTCGCCGAAGCGCTTCGACGTCTACCATCTTTCCGGTTCGCCGGCTCCACCATTGTTCCGCTTTATCCGGATCGTAATCGGGATTGGCGATTGGCATGCGTGCGTGTGCGGATTCACGCCATCTATTCAGTTCTTGCCGCATCTTGCGAGCATCTCTTGGATGTGAATCAGCCAAATTCATGGATTCCCCGATGTCAGATTCTAAATCGTATAGTTCCAATTCCCCCGTATCCAAGAATTCAATGAGCTTTAGATTGCCAGAGCGGATCGCAGATGCAGGGCGTGAGTGGTGATAATGGGGATAGTGAAAATAGACACTCTTTCGCGGCATCGGAATCCCTGGTCGAAAGAGGATCTTGCTAAAACTCATCCCATCGACAACTTGATTCGGGCCAATGGCTCCAGCCAAATCACAAAACGTGGGGAGTAAATCCGCAGTGGTCGTTATGGCATCAGACGTAAACCCCGCCGGAATCACGTTTGGCCAACGAACAATCATCGGTACACGGATGCCACCTTCATAAAGTGATCCTTTTTCATCACGCAACGGGTCGTTGGTGGTAAATGTATCACCGACAGCGGTAGCTGTTTTTCGCAGACCACCATTATCGGATGTGAAAACGACCACTGTCTTTTCTGCAAGGTTGAGTTTTTCCAACGTATCCAGAATCCGACCGATGCTCGTATCAAGATCCTCGGTCATCGCGGCATATGCGGTATGATTTACGCCCGTATCCGGTTTGGGTTTTTGAGCGTACTTGGTCTTGGTGCTTTGATTCGCTTCTGCAGGAATGTGTACTGCACGATGCGAAAGTGTTAGGAAGAATGGCTGATTCTTGTTTTCACTAATAAACCAAATCGCTGCGTCAGTGAAGAAGTCGATACGTTTAGGGCCTTCCTCAAGTCCTACTCTGGATCGCGTGAACGCGTCACTAAGTTGATTTTCAGTAATCTGGTATCCGAAATGATCCGGTTGATGTTCGCGATTTGTTCCAAGATGCCACTTTCCGAAGTAACCAGTCACATAGCCGGCATCAGAGAGAAGATGGCCGGGCGTTTGAATCGCAGTGCTTAGATGGCCGTCAACTTTGGGTACAACCAGTTTTTCATATGGCCGCCAGTGGCCGGGAATAAAGTCGGTGATACCTGTACGTGCGGAATACTGACCACTTTGAATTGTCGACCGTGTAGATGAACAAACGGGAGTCGCTGCATAGAAGTTGGTGAAGCGTAAACCATCTCTAGCAAGTTGGTCGATCACCGGCGTTTCGTGAAACTGATGGCCGTAACATGCAGGATCAGCCCAACCCATATCATCTACGAGAATAAAGATGATATTCGGTTTATCTAAATTGCTCGTCTGCAGTGGTTTTTGGCCGAGCAATGTGTTGGCGGTGATCACCAACATGAACGTGAAGATGTGTATGAGTCGTGTATTTACTGTCATTACAGCGATTCAATTTTCCAGTTTGGTTAGAATGTGGGGTGTCGCCGCCGTGACTGTCATCTTGTAAACGGGTTCATGGCCACAGCACAATCATAGCGTATATAAAAGAAGCGGCAGATTCGACTCGATAGGATAGAACAATGGCAATGAATAAACCCACTTTGGAAGTGTTTTCAGATTACATATGACCATGGTGTTATCTCGTTACCGTGCGTATCGAATCTTTAAAAGACAAGTTTCCCATCGATGTAGTATTCAGGCAGTTTCCATTACATCCGGAGACTCCTGACGAAGGTCAGACTCTTGAACAGTTGTTTGCTGGCAGGGATCTCGATATTCCTAAAATTCAGTCAGACATGGTGGATCGCATGTCCGCTGAGGGGCTTGAATACGGTGAACGTACAATGACATACAACAGCCGCTTAGCACAGGAACTCGCCAAGTGGATTGAGAGTGTCGATCCAGAGATCCCGATTCATGATGAGTTGTTTAAGGCATACTTTGTACACAACAGTAATCTAGCCGATCACGATGTGTTACTTGGGATCGTTGAACGATTAGGACTGGATTTGGACGCGGCTCTTACGGTCATTACTGACAGAACCATGCGAACACTAGTTGATGAGGATTGGGAGAAGAGTCGTGAGCTGGGAATTACAGGTGTCCCAACATTCGTGATGGGAGAGCATGTTCTTGTTGGCGCTCAACCCTTGGAAATGCTCGAGAGATTGGTTTCATTTCATGTTGGCTCCTTAGAAGAATGACAAATTAGTAGGCATAGCATCGACAAGTTGAGCGGATTGTGCCAAATAACACACTGTATAGAATGATCGCCAAACCATATCCTTAAGGGTATAAATAACGACCGCGCAAAGAGTCGTCTTCAAAATCACTATTGGAATTGGGAACATAGATGACAATTCAATTCAATTGCCCTGCATGCCAAAAGGTCTATAACGTTGCAGACAATTTAGCGGGTAAAACATCCCGGTGTGGATGTGGAAATACCTTTACGATCCCAGTTGCTCAACCGGCCGCTCCTCAGCAAGTACCTCAGCAAGTACCTCAGCAAGTACCTCAGCAAGTACCTCAGCAAGTAACCCCGCAACAGGTACCACAGCAGGTGCCACAACAACCTGGAACACTGCAGCCAAATCCTCAGCAACCTGTAGCACCACAAAACCCACTTGGCGCAGGTAACCCACTTGGTATGCCACCCGGACAAGATCCGTTGGCGGGTGGTATGCCTGCAGCACAAAATCCACTTGGTGGCGGTGCAAACCCACTTGGAATGCCAGCCGGTCAGCCAATGGGACAACCGATGGCACCAGCCGGGCAGCCGGCATGGGCAAATCAGGCAGCGCAAGGAAAATCGAAAGGTTCCGGTGCATCCAAAAAGAAACTGATCATTATCATTAGCATCGCTGTTTTATTGATCGGGGGCGGTGTTACTGCATTCTTCTTATTATCCGGTGACGACGATTCATCTACTGATAGTGGTGGATCCGGTGCTCCAACAGCTGGCGAAGGCGGTGCAGGCGGCGGTATGCCTGGTATGGGTGGAGGCGGTGGAATGCCTGGTATGGGTGGAGGCGGTGGAATGCCTGGTATGGGCGGTGGTATGCCCGGAATGGGTGGCGGCATGCCCGGAATGGGTGGTCAAATGCAGGATCCCGGCGCTGGTGGTGGTGCTGGTGGTGCTGGAGGCGCTGGAGCCAATGGTGGAGGAGGGGCTGCAAATGGAGGCGCTCCAAATGCAGGTGGTAACAATGGTGGTACGCCAGGTGCAAGTCCAACTGGAAACCCAGGTGCCGGCGCAAGTACAAATCCAGCAGGTGTAGCTACCGGAAATGCAAGCGGAGATTTTATCTCTCTACTTGGCGACGAGAATCCGTTAAGTCAGATGATGATTTTCAATTCGTCCACCATGAAGCCGGATCAGATCGATTTTTCCCAGACGGGCACGAATTCGCTAAATGTTTCCGGTGTGACGGACGCGTTTCAAGCTGCGCTAGTGTTAAATATTCAGGCAATTATGGCATCGCCTTTTTTTGAACAAGTGAAGCAGGCGTCTCCTGATTTGCAAGAAGGGCTCTTGATGGCGGAGCAATTTGGAATTGGGTTGGATAGCATCGAGTCCATATTCGCTATCCTGCAACCTATCAATGCGGATTCCATCGCCCGTGATATGGCGGGCGAATACCCAAGTTCTGCTATTGTGATTGACTTCAAACAAGGTTCAAACCTCACAGCACTAAGCCAGTTACTGATACAGGGTATGACGAGCGACGGTGTCCCGTTACAGCAGGGCACGCCTGTTGGTCAGAATGGACGGCTGCATAAGACAAATGATCTCACGAAAGGTCCGGGTGTTCTATTTGTTGGTACAACTAGAATCGCGGTAGGAGACAATGAGTCATTGACTCTTATCGCAAATGGAGGTGCACCTGGTGCGTTGGCCAAACGGATGCAGGCAGTCGAAAGTAATAAGGCGGCAATCGCGATTGTTCAACCAGGAATTGTAGACCCGTCTTTGTTTCAGAATCTCGCAGCGCTCGATCCAGACTTAGCAGAGGTAGGACCAGCTTTACAGACTATCAACTTGTTGCGTGGACTCACTTTGACATTAGGATTTTCAGAGTCACTATCTCTGGACCTGCACATTGAAACAAACAACGAAAAGTCGGCGCAGCAGTTGTTTGCGTTAACACTCAACGGAAAGAACACTCTCGGGCAGCTACTTTCAGTACAGGCATTGGCCGGGAATGCACAGAATACGGGTGTTCCACAAGAACTCCTAAATGCGGGCTTAAAGCTGCTACAAAGCATGAAGATAGGCTATCAACAAAACAATGTTGGATTGCAAGTGAACATTAGTAATGAAATAGTGGAGATGCTTCAGGACGCTGTAGGTGTAGCACAAAGTGGGGCTCGTGGAGCTCAAAATCGGAATAATCTTCAGCAAATTGGGTTAGCGCTTCACGCCTATGAAAACACCTATAAGCAATTCCCAAATGGAGAATCGCCAACTGTGCAATATCATGATAACGGCAAGCCATTGTTGAGCTGGCGAGTTCATATTCTCCCGTTTATCGAGGAAGACGCACTGTATAGTCGGTTCAAACTTGACGAACCATGGGATAGCCCACATAACCTGTCTTTAGCGGAAGCAATACCTAGGACGTATCAGCATCCGGTATATCCGGAATTGGCGAACAAGACGGTTTATCTGGCAACGGTTGCAGAAGAAGGTCAGCTAAAATCAGCGTTTGGTAATTGGACCACCAGACCAAGAGATATTCTGGATGGTCTGTCACAAGTTGTGTTGGTGGCGGAAGTAGCGCCAGCAAAGGCTCAGATTTGGACGAAGCCTTTGGATGTTGATGTTAATCTCAGTGACGTATCAGCTAGCCTGGGGTACGCTCAGGATCAACAAATTAACTTGCTGTATTGCGATGGTTCGGTTCACAACGTACCTGCAAACCTGATGGCGGCTACGTGGCGTAGTCTGATTCTGCGAAATGATGGTCAGCCAATTAGGGAGAAGCTCGCAAAGTAATTCTCCAATTTGTCGGTTTTGTTTCCCCACCCAATTAAAGATTTTATTTAATTATTAGAGTCGCATGCTAATTACTCTTTCTCCTGCAAAAACACTCGACTTTGAGACTGAGTCAAACTTAGATTCTTTCACACAACCGCGAATGCTCGAGCAATCGAAGATTCTGAACAAACGTCTGAGAAAGCTCTCTAAAGATGATTTGCAGGACCTGATGAGTTTGAGTGATGACCTTACAGCGGTTAATCATCAGCGTAATCGTGATTGGTCTCCACCGTTTGATTTAGCAAATGCAAAACAAGCGATTCTTGCCTTTCGTGGTGCTGCATTCACTGGTCTGGATACAGATTCCTATTCGCCAGAAGATTTTGAAACAGCTCAACGTTCTTTGCGCATTCTATCTGGTTTATATGGTGTGCTTCGCCCGTTGGATTTGATTCACGCATACCGGTTAGAAATGGGAACGAAGATAGACAATCCTGGTGGTAAGAACCTTTATGAATTCTGGGATACCTCAATCACGTCACTTATTAATGCTGATCTGGATTTACATGAGCAACGCGTAATCGTAAATGTGGCATCGATCGAATACTTCAAATCCATAAAGCGAAAGGTTCTCGATGCACGGGTAGTTACGCCTGTATTCAAGGAGATCAAGGATGGAAAGCTACGAACAATTGCCGCATTCGCTAAGCCTGCTCGCGGCATGATGGCATCGTACATCATCAGGAATCGCCTTGAGGATGCCGACGACATTAAGGGATTTAAAGACGGTGGCTACGAGTTTGATAAATCTCTTTCAACTGAAGATGAATTTGTATTCACGAGGCCGCAGCCGTAAACCAAGAGGACACACATGAACTGTCACATTTTTCTTAAACGAATCTTTCTGCTGGCAGTGGCCTTTTCGGTGTTGTCGGAAGAAGTAGACGCTCAAAAAAAGAAATTCGTCTTAGCGATTGGGATTGATGGCTTGCGGACCGATGCACTCGACGCTGCCAAAACACCAAACATCGACCGGCTTATAGCAAACGGGGCTTACTCAAATACAGCGCAGATTCTCGGAAAGCGATATCAAAAGAACGACA
Source organism: Pirellulaceae bacterium (assembly GCA_045566075.1). Lineage (GTDB taxonomy): Bacteria > Planctomycetota > Planctomycetia > Pirellulales > Pirellulaceae > UBA11883. Next base: position 23,298 of record JBJLEE010000072.1, read on the forward strand.
CGATCAGCGGCCCCGGTTGGACCAGTTATTTGACTGGTGTATGGGCCGACAAACACGGTGTTCATGACAATGGATTTAGCGGCCAGCGCATTGATCAGTTTCCACACTTTTTTGCACTGCTAAAACAGCAAAAACCGGATTTTAAAACAGCCTCATTTATCGACTGGCATCCGATTGATAAGTATATCGTCTCCAAGGCGGATGTACGTGCCGGCCACAAAGCGTCTGGTGCCGATGGCTATACCATCTTTGATAAGCACATCGCGGAGGAATCAGCCGAATTGCTCAAGACCGATGATGTCCGCGCAACGATGGTCTACTTCGGAGCTTGTGATGAGACGGGTCATCGAGATGGCTTTCATCCGTCCGTACCTTCGTACATCAAAGCGATTCAGACGGTGGATAACCATGTTGGGCGATTACTCAAGGCGATTGAATCTCGTCCGAATTACGAAAACGAAGACTGGTTGATTTTGATTTCATCGGACCATGGCGGGCAGGGAACGGGTCATGGAAAAGGGCACAATGTTCCGCCGATCAGAAATGTATATTTGATCGTGAGCGGTAATTCGGCGCAAAAAGGCCGGTTTGAGAAGACGGTGTATATCGTAGATCTTTCGGCAACCGCCTTGGTGCATCTTGGTGTGAAACTCGATCCGAAGTGGCAGCTTGATGGCGTGGCTGTTGGGCTGACGGAGTAAGCTGCGGCCTGTGGTTGTGTATGCGTGTTGGTTGGTTTGTGTGTTTTTGCCCTGCGGGTTTGGCTTCGCCAAGCCCTGCGGTTGTGCTAGCTCTCTTATGACCTTGCTTATGCGTGGTTATAATACGTCCATCAATTTAGAAAAATCTCAGCGAACATTGACTTAGAAACACGAACCAAAGAGATCACCGACGATGGACACCAGTATTTTTCAAGGCGGTATTCCCGCATTAATGACGCCTTGCAACGAAGACAGAACCCCGAATTTTGATGCTCTTGTTTCCAAGGCAACGGAGCTCATCGCAGCTGGTATGAATGGTGTGGTCTATTGTGGATCCATGGGCGACTGGCCGTTGCTAACAGATGCACAACGGCAAGAAGGTGTTGCACGCTTATGTGATGCAGGAATACCGGTCATTGTGGGCACGGGTGCTCAAAATCCAAACATAGCGGCAGCTCATGCCGCCCACGCACAATCGGTTGGTGCGAAGGGCCTAATGGTCATTCCTCGCGTGCTATCTCGCGGTACATCACCATCTGCACAACGCTCGCACTTTGCCGGCATCCTTGGAGCAGCCCCTGATATTCCCGCTGTAATCTATAACAGTCCGTATTACGGTTTCGAAACCAGAGCAGACTTGTTCTTCGATCTATGTAGTGAATTCCCGAGCCTGGTTGGATTCAAAGAATTCGGAGGTGCCGATGCGCTTAGTTATGCCGCCGAACACATTACAAATGAATCTGAATCACTAACATTGATGGTCGGAGTGGATACACAAGTATTTCACGGATACGTGCATTGTGGTGCCAAAGGCGCGATTACTGGTATTGGAAACGTGCTTCCCAATGAGGTGCTTACTTTACTGTCACTTTGTTCACTCGCCCAATCAGGCGACATTCAGGCTCGTCGTTTTGCCCGTGAATTGGATGATGCATTGCATGTCCTATCTACCTTTGATGAAGGGCCAGATCTTGTACTGTTCTACAAATTCATGCTTGTGCTAACGGGCAATGAAGAATACAAACTGCACTTTAACGAAGCAGATCAATTGTCCACGAGTCAAGCAGTTTACGCGGAAGAGCAATTGCAGCTATTCCAAGCCTGGTGGGCAAAATGGGATGGAAAAGACTATGCGGTGGCATAGCAAGTTTCCTGTCGACTCGGCGTATACTACGCCAATTTCACTTGAGATGAAAAGGTGAGCCAGTGACCATTAAGATCACGAAGCGCACTTTGGCGCTGTTATGGATCGTATTGTTTTGCATCGGGCCGATATGTCTAGCTGCAAAGCCAAATTTCGTATTCATCTATACGGATGATCAGGCACCGTTTGCAGTCAACGCGGCTGGTGACGATCGGTTTATTACACCCAATATTGATCGTATCTTTCACGAGGGCGCACATCTGACAAACAGTTTTGTGACAACTCCCGTGTGTAGTCCAAGTCGAGTTGGACTCATTGCGAGTATCTATGGAAGTGAGATTGGGATCACAGATTGGATCAACCCAACCACCGAACAGCCCAAAGGTCTACCGGCAGAACTACCAGCATTTCCACAGCTGTTCCAGCAAAATGGTTACCGTACCGCACTCTTTGGGAAGTGGCATCTTGGCATCCATGATCGACACCACCCAACGAAATTTGGTTATGACCAATTCGCCGGAATACGGACCGGTGGTTGTCCGCCCAAGGATCCGACCATCGAGTTGCTTGACGGCACGGTCAAAAAAGTGGAAGGCTATACCTGCGATATTTTCACAGATCATGCATTGGAGTTTATTGCTCAAGAGGCGACCAACTCCTTTTTCCTTTCACTTCACTTCCGTGCTCCTCATGCTGCATGGCTTCCGGTAAGACCAGAAGATTGGGAGCCATTCAAGGATCTTGATCCGGAGATTCCCAACCCCGAATACCCAAACTTAAATGTCGAGCTTGTGAAAAAGCGGACACGTGAATACCTTGCGGCTGTAAAGAGCATCGACCGCAATGTGGGGCGTGTGCTGGATTTGCTAGAGGCCAAGGGAATTGATGAAAACACGATTGTCATTTTCACAAGTGATCATGGATACAACCTTGGAGAGCACGGAGTTTGGTACAAGGGCAACGCGATTCGTGTTTTAACAGAGAACCCTGAGATGCGGTGGCCGAACATTCCACCTCAGCGGCGTCCAAATCTGTGGGATACATCCATCAGGGTGCCGACTGCGATTCGATGGCCCGGAACCATCTCTCCCGGCACTTCTGAAGATCGGTTCTTTTCTAATCTGGATTGGTTTCCAACGCTACTTGCGATGGCTCAGATCGATTTGCCAGAGGACGTGGCGATACGCGGTCGCGATTACACCACAGTACTAAAAGGTGAAGCCAAAAAATGGACGAACGAGATATTCCTCCAATACAGCATGCATCATGGTGCCAAAACCCATATGAGAGGGCTGCGAACCAAGCGATGGAAGTACATGATTGACTTTGCGAATCCGGGGCGTTCAGAACTTTACGATCTAAAGGCGGATCCAAATGAACTGTCAAATCTCATTGACAGCCACAACCGCAAGCACAGAGCAGCCAAGAAACGTATGAATGCGGGCACACTTGAATATATGCAACAAATTGGCGATGCGGCGTTCAAGTAATTTGTACTGCAGCGAGCGGCGACTTTTGAAACTCCGTTGCCGCGTCTCTATATCGGTATACGACCGGTGTGAACCAAATTATAAGATGACCGACATGCAGCCGATTTGAATCGGCACAGCTAGATGCCCACATTGCGATGGTTGCCGGAGCACTGAGGGGAATTCAAGCGTAAGCGGTCATCGATCCAGTAACGTCGGAATTGGTTCACCGTCATTAATGAATTTCATTGAGATCGAATTGACGCAGTGACGTGTGTTCTTTGAGGTAAATCCCTCGCCGAGGAAGACATGGCCAAGGTGGCCATCGCAGTGCATGCAGAGGATTTCTGTTCGATGACCGTCAACATCCGTTTCACGCCGTACAGATCCTTCGATTTCGTCATCAAAGCTCGGCCATCCGCAGTTACTGCTGAATTTGTCTTCACTGTAATACAGAGGAGCGTTGCATTGCCGACATATGAACGTACCTGCATCTTTCAGGTCTGTATATTCACCGGTAAACGGGTATTCCGTTCCCTTATCGATGATGACTCGCGACTCTTCCGGCGTTAACTCATTAAATGCCATAGGGTCTTTTGTTCTCTTTCAAGTTAAGTCTTGAATTGCAATGGTTGCACGGTTGGTTTCATTGTAGTGATTTAAGTACCACTCCATTTGTTTCTAGCCAGATTCCTGCGACAATAAGAGTGCGTCATCGAGAGGAATGGGAATTGAATCAGAGAATTATCAAAGTCCTGTTTATGTTGTTGGTCTTCGTCGGAGATCTTGGTGCTCAAGGTGAATCCGTAATTCCACGAGTCACAGCCGGCTTGCAACTACTTTATGACTTTGAATCAGCTGACGGTAATCAGGTAATTGACCGTTCGGGGATCGGTACTCCGCTTAATCTTCAGATTCAAAAAACTTCTGCTGTGCGACGGCAATCAGGTAGCCTTGAAGTTCGCGGTGCAACGTTAATCAGCTCATCACAACCGGCGACGAAGGTCACCAACGCAGTGAAGCAGTCCGGTGAAATCACGGTAGAAGTTTGGGTTCGCCCGGCCAATACCACGCAGGAAGGCCCAGCCCGTATGGTGACCATCTCCAATAACCCGACGAATCGGAATTTTACACTCGGTCAGGAAAAGACGGCAATTCAGGCAAGATTTCGCACGTCGTCGACATCTGACAACGGCATGCCGGCATTGGAAACAGGCACCTTGGAGTCCCTTACACGTACCCAGCACATTGTTTATGTACGCTTCAAGGATGGGACCGTGAAATTGTATCGCGACGGGCGAGTAATCGAGGAAGGTAAGATTGCTGGCGCGATTTCAAATTGGAATGCGCAGTATCCCATTGGACTGGCGAATGAAATGAGCGGTGATCGACCATTTCTTGGTACATACTTTCTGGTGGCAATTTACAACAAAGCTCTCAACAACGATCAAGTTCTTCAAAACTTTAAAGCAGGTGCTGAGGCCAAGCCTGATCCGCAGGCAGCACTTTTATCGAAGAGTAAATCACTGTTTGATAACCAGATTGCCGCAGTGTTCGCCCATAGCTGTCTGGAGTGCCACGACTCTCTTAATAAAGCAGGAGACCTGGATTTGTCGCGAAAAGGAAACGCGTTCAAGGGTGGTGAAAGTGGCGTTGTGCTTGTAGGGGGTGAACTGGATAAGAGTCGGCTTTGGGATCTCATTGAAAATAACGAGATGCCAAAGGATCGGTCGCCACTGCGAGATTCAGAAAAGAACGCCATCAAGGCATGGATTGAGTCCGGGGCTGAATGGACTACTCAGCAGATTGACCCGGCATTGTTCGTGCATCAACCGTACACCGGCGCCAGCTGGATTCGACGCTTAACGTTGTACGAATACATTGAAACCGTGCGATCTTGTTTTGGTATTGATATTGCAAAAGAAGCGGCTGAAATACTTCCCAGTGATTTGCGAGCTGATGGTTTCAGTAATACCGCTTATAACCTTACCGTCGACCTCAAGCATGTGGAGTCGTATGCCAATCTGGCGAGCGCTGCAGCTGAGAAGATCGATGTGCGAGCGTTTCTAAAGAAATACACCAACAGCACTTCGCTGCGTGAGAAACAAAAACGCGAGGTGATGGGGCGAATCCTCAAGGATTTGCTAAGAGGGCCGGTAACGGACCGCGAAGTGGATTCATTTATGGGTATCGTGACGTCGGTATCTGCCGACAACGGAGATTTTGTAGAAGGAATGGGGTTTGTACTTCAGGCAGTGATGCAGTCGCCTCGATTTCTTTACCGTATGGAAAGCCAGCGTGGGGATGGTTCGGCCTGGCCAGCATCTCCTCATGAGTTAGCTGTACGCATGAGCTATATCATCTGGGGAGCACCACCGGATAATGAGTTGTACAGGTCTGCAGACGCTGGTGAGCTTGGAGATTCTGAAGGCTTAAAGAAACAGATTGCGAGGATGCTTGATGATCCCCGTGCGGAACGGCGCGCTGTCCAGTTTGCTTACGAATGGCTGAATCTTTCGCGTCTCTACAATCTGAATCCAAATAAGGAGCACTTCCCAAACTGGGATCCTAAACTTGCTGAGGATATGAAAAACGAGACGTTGGAGTTTTTTAGGGAAGTTGTTTGGAAGCAAAATAAACCGCTTTCAGCATTGCTAAACAGCCAGTTTACATTCCTGACTCCCGCACTGGCTAATCACTACGGGCTTGAGCCGAAGGGCGAAAGCATGGAAAGGTACGAACTGACACGAGTGGAAAGTCGCGGTGGGTTACTGACTCATGGATCACTTTTAACCGTTGGTGGTGATGAAGCATCCATGGTTGCCAGAGGTCTTTTTGTTATGCAGGATCTGCTGCGAGGAGTGGTGCAGGATCCACCACCATGTGTGGATACAACACCGATGCCAACAAAGGCCGGATTAACTCAACGCGGTATTGCAGACGGTCGATTAAAGAACAATGCATGTAATGGTTGCCACGCTAAGTTTGAACCTCTGGCATTCGGCTTGGAGCGATTTGACGGGATCGGAGCATGGAACAAGGAAGACTCGTTTGGAAATGCGCTGCGTGAAGATGGAAATGTGCTCATTCCTGGTGAGGGTAAGTCCCAAACATACAAGACATCAGCTGAGTTGATGGCTATCCTCGCGGGTAGCGAACGCGTGAAGCAGACATTTGCATGGAAACTGACACAGTACGCTTTAGGACGATCGTTATCACAACGTGATGCACCTACAGTGGAAGCTATTTACAATCAATCCATGGAAAATGGTGGTACGTATCGCAGCTTAATTACCGCGATTGTGACGAGTGACCTTGTACAACTGATTCGTACGGAGTCGGAAGAATGACGAAACAACGATTAGATCGTCGAACGTTACTTAAGGGTGTCGGTGCTGCTGGGATCGCATTACCGTTTCTTGAGGAAATGCACGCTGATGCACTTGGCGATGAGAAATCCGACGTGCCAGTTCGGGCATTTAATGTCTTTTTCGGCCTGGGAATTCCAGCACCGCTTCAGGAAGAAGGCTTTGATGATGTACTAGAGCCACTTAAGCCACTTGCCGATAAACTGCTTGTCATGCGGCACGTCGATCATGTGCGATGTGATGAATCTGGAATCAATGCGCATTTTGATGGTGCTTCCGCGTCGTTTACGGCCGAACCACCAGATGGTGAAGCACGTGCTGGTGGACCGTCGATCGATCAGGTATTAAGAAAGAACTTGTATCCAAATGGAATGCCCGATGGCATTGTTCCGACTCTGGTTTCTGGCACGTATTTTCGTCGTAGCCGTGTAGTCCGGTATGTGCATAGCTACAACGACGATGGAACGGTTGCTGCCCGAATGCAGGAAAGGCCGCGAGAGGTATTCGATCGAGTCTTTGGTGTGGTGACGACGGATGACAATGGAGATCAGCGGAAACTGCGTCTGAAGCGATCTGTGTTGGATTCGATTGTGGATCAATACAGGTTTTACACAGGGGAAGCATCTCCACTTGGAGCATCATCTCGAGCTCGTGTAACTGAGCACCTTGAGCGAATACGGGAATACGAACAGCGTGCTTTTCGTCATCGCCGTCGCGATCCGAATTCACCTGATCTACCGCCGAGATCTCGATTATTACATGGTGGTGCGGCGGATCCTGGTGGCGAGGGAATTGATATTACGCTTAATGAACTCCGCGAAGAGTGGCGGTTGATGGCGGATCTGTATGCCTTAGCGATTCAAATGGATCGAGTTCGTTTTGGTGCATTGACGTTCCTGGCCGCCGGTGAGCGAATACGTCTAACAGGCGATTACATGTACGACGATAAGTTGCGTTTCCAGTTTGATGATGCCAAGCATCTGCGGCGGCAGGGATCTGCGGGGTGTAGTCATGAGTGGTGGCATCAGTTCAACGAATCGAAGACAAATGACCAGCTGCGTGCTCATGCTCATATGAAACTCAATGAAGTGGCTCACTTTCTCAAGGCACTCGGTAGCGATGATGCGCGTGAAGCCAATGGCAAGACAATCTTGGAAAACTCATTGATCACGATTTCCACGGAGTCCGGTGACGGGCGGCATAACAACGTGAAACGGGAGTTGTCGGGTGTCTTTCATGCCGTCACTGGCGCCAACGGTCGATTCAAGACCGGCCAAATACTCGACCTAAGAGCCGAGGGACTCGACGTTTACAATACGTTGTTGTCGCAATTTGATGTCCAGCAGCGACTTGGACCCGCCGACAGAGATGGCACAGTAATCGATCAAATCATTGCGTGACTCGGTCCGCAACGAGGAATTGACTATCGCGGCGGTTGGCTTGTCAGGCCGGTCATCGCTTCTCGGACTCGTTCACGCTGTGCTGGCTGTAAAATGAGATACTGTCGATTACCTTCTTTTGACTCAGTGAATTCAGTAAACCCGTCTTCGTGTACTTTGATGGTGCCACGCGGTGACAGCTCAAAATATTGGTGCGAAGGTCGTACACCGTGTAGCACACTTGTTAAATCCCAGGTTGGCCGTTCGTGCGGCGTTGGTTCATACAATTGATAGCCGGTTGGGATTGGGTGGTCTTTGTCATATCGAAAGTCTTCGAGGATGCTACGCGCTGGGTAGGGTAGGGCGATTCCGATTTCAAATCCGCTTACAATGACATCTGTCGGCCAGGACTGTAGGATCTTGCGGGCGTTGGCAATGTCCTTGACCACGTTGTACTCGAGAAATCGCGTGTTATTACCGATCGCCGCAAAGGCTCCGGCCATGATTTCGACGTGTTTTACTTTCTTTTCAATTAATGCCATACCACCAAGCGAAGAAGTGTCATCCGGCTTGCTCTCCATTAGCCGGGCAAGATTAGTTGAGAATCCGACTTGAGCGATAACCACGCTATGATCGGGTTGCTTGGCGAGAGTGGCTCTCAGAATGGCAGTGGCACTTGGTGCTTGAGTGCCATCAAGCAGGTCGTGCGGATATTTAGGTTTGCCATTGTCTCGCAACCCGGCAAGTACCGTGTACTTACTTTGTTCTGGTGTCATTCCTTTTTTTACGGCACCAATCGGAATGGACGGTCGTCCGTAATAGGTGTTAAGTAAGTCCACAAACGGAGCAGCTTGTGGGTGATCCTTCGTAACCGTAACAGCCAATAACTCACATTCACCGCGGTCTGCTAGCGTATGAATCATCGCCAGTGCCAGTGCATCATCAATGTCATTACCCATATCCGTATCAAAAATGAGCTTTACTGGCGTGGGCGGGGCAGCGTTTGCGGTTGCCAATGAGAATAGGGATAAGAGTATTAAAAGGTGTTTTAAATTGTTCATGTCAGGTAATTGTCGGTCGATGTTTGTGTCCGGGGTTTAGTTGTTTCTAGATGCTCGAATCAAGTATGCGATTAGGTCTTTGATCTCTTCTTTGTTGAGGGTATCAAGCAATCCGGATGGCATTGGCGACGTCTTGCCAGGGAACGACTCATCAATGTCATCACGATTGACTTCAATCGTTTCCTGCGTAAGTGGATTGACTTCCAGTTTGAGCGTCTTACTAGAGACTCCGACAGGACGCCCGGAAACGGAAGTTCCGTCTATGAGGACATAGACGGAATAATTGTACTTTGGATCCACTACTTTAGACGGTTCGATGATCGACTCTAGAATCTGTGGTGCGTTAAACCGTTTTGCGATGTTGGTTAAGTCTGGCCCGATTTGACCTCCTCGCGTGCCAACTTTATGACATTTCAGACAGTTAGCCACGGTAAGTGCACGTACCCCATCCTCATCAGGTCGATTTCTGCTAAATGCAGAAATGTCTTTTATTAAGTCTTCCATTTTCCATTGTTGAACTAGCGGTCTATTGGTAGTCAGATCGCCAGATTCAATCGGTTGATCGATCTTCTCGATGAGCTTTGCATGAGTCGACTTGTCGTCGTCGGTAAGCATTTCGTAAAAGTCAGTGCGGATATCTGTCAGTCGCTCTCTTAGCTGGTGACCACCCATCATCAAACGAGATCGCAACAGCCAACTCAGGAATGCGGTTTTGGTGTCTTCGGTCCAATCCTCTTTTACGTGCATGAGCATTCTGGCCATCCGGAGTTGCTGGTATTGGGTTGAGTCCTCATTGAGAAGTGGGATAGTGGACTCTATGACTCCTGGCATCTTCAGATAGACGAGCAATTCACCAGCCATGTGGTTTACAGATTCATGGGTGCTGGGAAAGAGTGGGCTAATGGCTTCGATTGCAAACTCTTTTTGCTTGTCCGAAGGTTTGCCAAGACGAAGGAAGCAGAGTTGATATGCACGGAGCATGATTAATTGCTGCTCTAAGGGCAGCTTTGTTAGGTCAAATCGCTGGAGTGCGTAAAAGACATGCGGCTGGTGCTCAGGGACGCCGCTGCGGCACAGTGCAATGAGCCCGGTTCCACATCGTAACGGATTGTCATCATCAAGTACTTTGTCTTGCCAAAATTGAAACGGTTGCCGTTCTAGAGCTTTCATTGCCGAGAATCTCATCCACCGATCATCGCGTCCCAGGACTGGCCATGCTTCCAGGTCAGACGTGTTGCCGACTCTCTCCTGATAGTTGTCGTAGATTTGCCTTCTATTACGTTCGTGTTTTCCGATAAAGATGGATTTGCGGTGTATTTCAGGGCCTGTTGAAGTCGGCTCGATTGATGGATCCACCGTTACACGATAGAGGCCTGACTGTGAACCGCGACCACCGGTGATGAAGTAGAGGTTGCCATCCGCGCCCACTTCCAGATCACAAATGTTCAAAGGTGCACCTTCGAGAAACAATTCGTATTCGCCACGGTAGCTCGCTCCGACCGGAATCAGATCAACAAGCAGGATGCGTCCGTTTTGCCAATCTGCGGCATACATTCCCTGCTGAAATCGTTTGGGCCATTCGAGTGTATGCCCAGATACCATTCCTGTTGGGGATCCGAGGCCGAGATCGAGCGTCGATGGAAGGCTATCAGCATAGTACGTAGGCCATTTTCCCGTGCCCCAACGCCATCCGTATTCTCCACCAGGTACGATGTGATTTATGCGTGTGGGACGATACCAGGGCTGTCCCACATCCCACTCCATATCGGCATCAAATGTAAACATCTCGTTGTCGGCATTAAATGCTAAGTCGACCTGATTTCGCAGTCCACCCGCGATGACGTGAAATGACTTACCTTCCGGATCCATCCGCAAAATGTACCCAACACGATCGTCGTGACCGGCATCATGAGGATTTGGCAGCAGCCAGTCGTTCCTTGCATTGTGGTATGTGGATGTTTTTGCAATTTCTGCCGGCATGACTACATCATTTCCGCAGATTAGATAGATCTGATTGTCCGGGCCGAGTGTAATCTGATTCATTCCGTGACCAAATCGACTTCTATATTCAAGCGGCAATAGTAATTCTTCTTTGTCAAAAGTCCCATCACCGGTGGTATCCTGCAGTCGATAGAATCCCTGTGAGTTTGTGGCGCTGACGTAAATACTGTCATGGGCATACAGCACGCCACGACAATGTTTGAACGAGTTGTTAATTTTCTTAAATGGAATCTCATTGGCGTCGGCATTCAAGTCGAGATAGCCAACACCGACGTCATCCAGACCTAGAATGACATTACCCTTGTTATCAAACGACATACTAATCCATGAGCTTTCACCATCCTGAGCAGATCTCAGTAATTCCACTTGGAAACCGGGTTGGACTGTGATGTCGGTGACAGGTGTCGCGGTGCGAGTCTCTCCAAAGGCACAAGTTGTGCAGAGCAGGCCGCAAATCAACAATGCGATACGATGAGTCATAGCTGTGGTGTCCAGAATAGCCGGGTATGTGGTGTCAGCAACCTATTGTAGTACATGCTCCGGAGGCGTGAATTAGCCAAGCCTGATTGATTTGAGTATGGTAGCCTCGTAAAACGGATGGAACGGACGACTGTGAATGCCTGTGCAGCAGAGCCTGCAGAGTTGATTACCAGCACCTTCTCTTCACCCTGCATTTATCGTTACCACCGCCAATTGAAAGGCGATACCTGACCTATGACTATTCCAGAAAACGATCCGATCGTTGCAGTGCCGATGGTCACGCCTTTTAACGAGGCCGATCAAATTGACTTCGACGCTGCACAGCGAAATGCTGAACGTTGGTGCAAGACTGCAAACAGCGTTTTCATTATCGGATCGCAATCCGGTGAGGAGTTCATGCTAAGTGAACAGGAAAGAGTCGATTTGTTGCGTTGTGTTTCAGAGGCGTTAGACGGTGAACGGATTACAGCAGGTGGAATCGATGCACCATCAGTAGTGGAGACGCTTCGACAAGCCGAGCGCCATGCCGAAGCGGGAGCAGAAATGGTGCGTCTGCGGTTTCCGAGAATCGAGTCAGAAGTACTGACGTATTTCCAACAAGTTTTACCGCGATGCCCTTTGCCAGTGTTACTGATGCATCAAAGTAGTCCGGCGAGTTTTGGCGTGGCAGCCAAACCTGCCGGGCCGCCGGAGTTACTCGGTGACATAGCTGCGATGAATGGTGTTTACGGATATGTCACGGATCACGATATGCGATTTGAAGCAAGAGTCCGCCGTTTTGTCCCACAGGACAAACGGTTTTGGATCTGTAATGGCAGTATGATTCTTTCCGGTACATTGATCGGGTGCAACGGAACGACAACGGCCTTCTCCAATATTTGGCCGGATGCATTGAAGCAGTTACTCGAACACGGCATGGCTGGAAACTATGCTGCGGGTGAAGTTGTCCAGGAACAAATCAGAAAGATCGATGAAATTATGCTTCCGTATCTGGCCACGGGCATTAAAACGTGTCTCAGCTTAATGGGCTTTGAAGGGATGAGACCGCGGCAGCCAAGTCAGCCAATGGCAGATGACGATGTCAGACGATTGCGGGTGGAAATGGAATTGGCAGGACTTATTTAGACGGAGCGTGATGATGTTCAAGCAACACGCAAACCAAATATCGCGACGAGAGATGCTTGCCGTATCCGGTGCCGGAATGACACTTGCAGCGAGTCCGTCCATTGCACGCCGTCCGTTGAAACCAAAACGGATCGCAGCGATTGCAACGGTCTATCGAGTTGGATCACATGCGGACGTAATTCTTGGCAAGATCCTTGAAGGGTGGAAACAGGATGGTGGCCCCGGGCCCGCCTTGGAAATCGCCGGCATGTATGTGGAACAACAGGGTGATGACGATATATCAAAGAAGCTGTGCGAAAAATACGGCGTGCCAATGTTTGACACGATCGAAGGTGCGGTGACTGCCGGAACGGACGGAATTCCAGTCGATGGAGTTATAAGCATAGCGGAGCACGGAGATTATCCGTTCAACGAGATTGGTCAGCACTTATATCCACGTCGTCGATTTTTCGAGGGAATTACCACGACGTTCGAAAAGTATGACAAAGTTGTGCCCGTGTTTAATGACAAGCATCTTGGTCCCGAGTGGGCTGATGCAAAGTGGATGTATGAAAAGGCCAGAGAGCTGAAGATCCCTTTTATGTCCGGATCTTCGTTACCAGTTAGTTTTCGAAAGCCTGAGCTAGAAGTCCCGCTGGGAAGCAGAATTGAGTCTGCTGTAGCCGTCGGCTATGACAAATTGGATATCTACGCAAGTCACGCACTCGATTGCTACCAGACGATTGTCGAGCGGCGGAAGGGAGCGGAGCAGGGTGTTAAGAGCGTACAGTACTTCGACGGCGATACAATGTGGGATCAGATAGATGCAGGACGAATTGATGCAGAGGTATTGGAAGCATGCGTGGCGAATCTGTCCAAAGTCACCGATAAAGACATGCGAGAAGATCCAGAGGCTTCGTTATTCCTATTTGAATACGTTGACGGATTTCAAGGTAGTTTGATGATGTTGCCGCGGACAGTAAACCGAATGGGAACTGCAGTTCGGTTACCAGGAGTCGAAAAGCCGTTGGCGACAGAGTTTGAAGAACGTATTGAACCGAGTCATCCACATTTTGCTTATCTCACCAAGGGTATCGAGAGAATGATGCATAAAGGTAAGCCGATGTACCCGGTTGAGCGATGCTATTTGATCGCCGGAATTCTTGATCGGGCAATTAATTCCCGAGCACAAGATGGTAAGAAGTTCATGACTCCGGAATTGGCGATCGACTACAAGCCGGTTGCTTATCCACATGCGCCTCATCCGCCACTCGACATAGATCCAAGACGGTCGTGAGGAAGGTGGTAGGCCAGACCTGCGGGTTCGGCTGCGCCTCGTTCGACGGGCGATGTAAGCGAGCAAGAAGAATCTGTCGGGCTGTAGGTCCGCACCTAACGAAAAAGCGAATACGTTATGGTTTAATTACTTTTCCGTATGTCTTAATGAACTTCTCGACAGTGGATCGTTTGAGAGAATCCACAAGGACATTTAATGGGCTTTCTTTAACGCCTTGTTAATTGCGATGGTTGCTTGTTCTGCCAGTTTAATAGAACCTTCAGTTGTATAGTGGACATCGGCGTTGCGTTGTAAGTCACTGATTTTTCTGATGGAGTAGGTGTATTGATCATCAATCGCGATCTTCTGCTTTCGCATAATCCGTTTGGCAACGTCGTTGTAGTTTTTGGAGTCGCCAACGGCCCGGCCCTTAGCGCCTTCTGGCACTGGTGTCGTAGTACGCCAAATCAACGCGGCACCAGTTTCCTGCATGCGCTGCACAAGTGTTTTTAAGTTCGATTCATATGCATCAATTGGCACTTGTTGATGGCTGCTGGAGTCATTGGGATCAGCAAGATTTTCGTTGTTTGGTCCCATGTACTTGAGATCATGCAGTCCCCAGTTGAAGTGAATTACATCCCATTTGCCATCACCCAGCCATGCGTCAATATTCTCTATTCCTCTTGTTGTTGGACCACAATTGGTTAGTGGTCTGTGGACATTCGCAACGCCTTTTAGCATCGCTCGTACATGTGCGGTATACCCGATTGAAATCGAATCACCGATTAGAAGTACCCTTGGAAGTCCTGGCACATCTTCAACCTCGGCGAAGGCCGGGTTGGGATTTCGCTTCGGAGGTTGCTTGGTGGGTTGTTGTGCAGGTGCTGTTGTAGAGATAACCAGAGCGATCAAAATAGCAATTGTGAGTGATGAGCGATTCATATGGGTCGATTCAAAAAGGTGTGACAGTGCCGTTTGTGAATTCATTTTAACCGATGCAAATGTCATGCGTTATGCCCGCACCTGGTACGCAAGTCGTTCTAACCGCAACATTACTCGTGGCGCAGTGCTTCAATCGGGTCCATTTTCGCAGCACGAATCGCCGGATAGATGCCGAAGATGATGCCTACGATCACGGAGATACCAAAGGCCAGAGGAATCGACCATGGCACAATGGTAGGAGTTACGTTTTGCACTGCGGACGGTAGCGTGGCCATCATGTCCGGGAATTCTTTGGAAAGCCACTCACGGACGTAGTTAATAAACGCTGGACAGAACAATCCACCGACAATCCCGGTTAACCCGCCGCCAACGGACAATACCACTGTCTCTGTAAGAAACTGGCGAGTGATGTCGTTTTGTTTGGCACCGAGCGCGCGACGAATCCCAATTTCACGTGTGCGTTCCGTAACGGTCGCCAACATAATATTCATAATTCCGATACCGCCAACGACGAGTGTCACCGCGGCAATCAATCCCATGAAGACCATAAACATCAAACGAGTTGTACGTGCTTGTTCGAGTAATTCAAGTGGTACGACAACCGCATAATCTTTGGTCTTATGCAGTTTATCCATGGTTCGTTCGATGGCTTCGGCGGTTGATACCACCTGATCAATAGAATCTACTTGGAAAGTGATTTGGCTCAATTGAACTTCTTCGCCTGTTCGGGATCCGGCGGTTTGAAATAGCACAACATCGCCAATGCGTTGCCAAAACGTTTTAAGGGGAATGTAGATGTCGCTCACAAAGTCCTGCGCAGCGAGTGAACTACCGATTCCGGCCATTGCCGTACGCGGTTCCATCACGCCAATGACGACGTATGGAATATCTCGGATGCGGATGGCTTTGCCGAGCGGGTTTTCAGCAGGAAAGAACCGATTGGCAACTTCACTCGACAGTGCACAGACGTTGGATCGCTGCGAAACATGGATATCGGAGAGGAATTCACCCCGATCGACTTCGAGTCTCATCATTTCCCGGTACTCGGGAGTACAGGCGACAATGTGACCTTCTACGGTAACGGCTCCGTAGTGGGCTTCACGTTTGGTTTCCCTAATCAGGATATGGTCTTTGACCGACTCGATTTGAAGCAGGGCCTCTACGTCGTCGCGTTTGATCCCGTATTTTACAAACAGGACCTCAGAGTCGCCGGAGTTTTCATCAACCGGTAGTATGCTTCGGAGAATGACATTGCGTGCGCCGAGTTCTTCGATTTGCCGTTGTGCTTCGAGGCTAATGCCTTCACTGATCGCGAGCAGCCAGATAACACTCGCCACGCCGACGAAGATACCGAGGATGGTAAGAAGCGAACGGAGCGGGTGAAGAAAGAGACTGTTGATGCCCACCCGCCACGCGCGTAGCTGGAAGATCATCATGATTAACGTGTGCCACTTCTTGCTGCTACGTTATCAAGTGAATCTTTGCTGCGATTGTTATTTCCTGCCACGGTAGATGCTGCTGATTCAGGCAATTCAGATCGTTTGATGAATCGGAATGGTGTGAGAGCAACTTGATCGCCTGGGGTAAGTCCACCTGTCACGATTACCTGGCTGTTGTTGTTCGATCCAACAAATACCTCGCGTGGTATCCAGTCGTTCTTTTCACGAATCAGGCAGAAAAATTGCTCTTCGTGTTCGATGATTGCTGCGAGTGGCACCTGGATCACGCTGAGCTTCTCTTCGAAGTAGATTCGAACCTTGCCTCGCATCCCTGGGCGAATTCCAGGTGTAGCTTGTGTGATTTTTACTTCGGTGTGGTACTCAAGCGGTGCACCGTGCCAACGGAGTGGGAAAGGGTAAGCAGCAACTTCGGTAACTTCACCAAGCAGTATGTTATCAGGGTCGGAGTCCAGCTCAATTCGAGCCAGTTGCTTGGCAGTTACTCGGTTTACGTGTGATTCATTGACACGCACATGGATTTCCATGTTATTAATGTCCGGTAGTCGAATGACGATTTGACGGTGCCGAATCGTGGTACCTTCTTCGATAACCACTCCACGACGCTCGTCGTTAGCATAAACGACTTGCCCAGCAGTAGGTGCCGTAACGATACAAGCCTTAATCTGATCGTCGATTTCCTGCTGCTTTTGTGTGCTAAGCGTAAAGGTGTAAGTTGCGGCTTCCTTCGCAGCTTCAGACTTGGCAATATCAGCCTCCAATTGGCCGATCATCTTCTCGCGAGTGAATTTGCTGTAAACATCAAGCTTTAGTTTTGCTGCATCGACATCACGACGAGCCTTTTCCAATCGGAAGCTATCACCTTCGAGTTGCAGTTCTGTAATGAAACCAGCCTGGGCGAGCAGCTTGCTATGGCGAAACATGGCTTCGTAACGCTTGTACTCTTCTTGAGCAACGAACACATCACCTTCCAGAACATTGACTTCCTGTTGGTACAAACCTTCCTTGTACTCGGTCAATGTCCGTTTGGCGTTATCAAGGTTACTTACGGCCTGAGTGAGCAGTGCCTTATCGTTTGCAACGATGATTTTCTGTGCGGTGAATTCATTTTCTAAAGCTGCGGAATCGAAATGGATCAGCTCTTCACCTTCGTCAACATTAGTGCCTTCTTCGATGATCCAGATGATCTGAGTTCCGGCACCGTTACGCGATTCGATTGCGCAACGAACTTCTTCGTTGCTGGCGCTTACGACGTCACCGGTTTCAGTGACAAAGGCAGCGAAGTCAGATTGCATAACTTCGTGCACGAGTGCCTGGTCGATCTCGTCCTGTTTTTCTTGTTCGTTTGAATCGAGAAGATAATTGAAGCTAACAACGATGCAGGTGGTGACAATAGCCAGAGTCACACCGCGACCAATCCATTTGGTGATTTGTTCTTTCATCGTGCTTCTTAAGGAGGGAGGTTTGGTGAGACCTTTAGTATAAGCGTCTCTGGCGATCTTAGGCAGGGATTAAGTTTTTTTCACCTACCAAATTCAAACCCGTAAACTAATAGAAGTTTCGGTTATTCGGGTGATGAATAGGTTCAGAGGTATCGAGTAAACGCTGTGGTCACGTAAAGGAAGCGTCGTCTGATTGAGGCAGATACTAGCGGTTAAAGGACGCAGTTGTGACATTTGGCGACTGCACAGCTTGTAATCGCTTTGCTTCGTTGTAGTCAGCAATCGCTTCTTCATGATGGCCGAGATTGCGATTGGCCATCCCACGGTTATAGTATGCGATTCCCAGTTCCGGATCGATCTCGAGTGCATGGGTATAGTCAGCCACGGCTTGGTCGTATTCCTTGGTGTGAATACCCAGATCACCGCGATTTACATAAGCTTGAACGAGGGTGTCATTCAGTCGGATTGCCTGAGTGTAGTCGCTAAAGGCGTTTTCAAACTTCCCTTGATTGTGCTGCGCGATACCGCGTTTAAAGTACATTTCTGCTGATTCTGTATCGTATCGCAGTGCATCGGTATAGTTGGCAATTGTAAGTTCCATGTTGCCCATATTGAAATAAGCTTCACCGCGAAGTGAGTAGGCCTGGGCGGTGGATGGCTCAATTCGAATCGCTTCGCTGTAATCGGCGATGGCAAACTCGGTTTTTCCAGTCTTCTCGAGGCATTGGCCGCGTTCCATCAGAGCCTCAAGGTTACTGGAATCGAGTTTTATCGCGATGCTGAAGTCATTGATGGCGAATTCAGTAAGGTTCTTTTTGGAAAAGGCAATTCCACGCTTTAGAAATCCATCAGCTGCTTTCGGGTCGAGCTTGATGACTTCGCTATAGCATGCGATAGCTGTGTCATAGTCCTTCTTTTCCATGAAGGTATCGCCCTTGGCCATTTCAGCTTCGCGAGCGGTAAATGTCTCCATAGATTGTTCATAGTCCATACCGTCCAGCACATCGTCGCCGGCTGGCGCAGGTACGTCTGCTTGGTTTTTGTCGAAACCAAGTTTGTTAAGCAGGCCTGATTTAGTGGTTGTGCATCCTGCTACCGAAGCAGTAATAAGAACCAAAGCGAGACGGCGAGTTACGGACTTTTTCATTGTCGTTTCTCAATGTTACAGCTATATGTCGACCATTTATATTGCGCATGGACATCATCAGCGCGGTAATTACCTGCTCTCATATTCGACCTGCCGAGCCAGAATCTTTGATAAAAGTGATATATTTTAACTAACACGCATAAATTAACATTGATGCGTTAGCTTTCGTGGCCCTAAGACGTCACTATGCTCCACCGAACGACCGCAACTCCAGTGTGACGAGGCGCTAGCCCAGGAGGGCGGAGGATGCGGGAATTCTGCAAACAGTGCCCGCATCCAATGTCTCGTCGTCAGATGACTCCTCGACATATGGTGCGGTTGGGACAGGCCATAAAGGGGTATTTCAGCAGTGCCCTACGGTTGCGTAGACATTCTCGCCCCGTGCTACTTCACGAGACTCTTGAGCAGGTTGAACATTTCGAGGTCACCGGCTTCTTCGGCAATTTGAATCGCTGTTTTGGCGCCGCCGTAGGTTTCGGTCGGATCGGTACCATTTTCAACAAGAAATCGCGCAACATTCAATCGTCGTTCAGAGCGTGCATGTTTGAGGTACTCGAACATCTGTGAACCTTCGACTTCGCGTAAGAAATTACGTACGCGGGCGACATCCTGAAGAGCAGTCCAACCAAATGAATGTTGACTATTGATATTTGCACCTGCATCCAAAAGCGCCTGTGCTAATTCAGGATCACTCCATTTGGTGGCTTCATGTAAAACACTAAATTGGCTTATATTTGTCGCGTTTGGGTCAGCTCCGTGATCCAGCAAAAACTTTAACCCCGCTAGATTATTTGATATGGCGGGGGCGAATGCAGGTGTGAATTGAAAGTGTCCGGCTTTCTTTTCTACGGATACCCCGTTTTCGATGAGTGATGCCATTGCATCGGTGTGACCATCAAACGCTGCTGCCATAAATGGAGACGGCACCATGCTGCCACGGCCGATTTCACCGACAGTACTATGAGCAATCTGATTTAGAGTGTCGGAATCACCTACTTCATCTATGATGGCCTGAATCGTTTCTACATCATTTTCCATACACGCTCTGGCAAGTGATCGATGCGTTTTGCGCATCCTTAAATTCACATCACGCTGTAGATTATCTACCCAATTGCCGGCATCGCCAGAATTTTCCAGTTTGTTGAGTTCATCTGAGAGCGGTTGCCATTGTCGCTGTGCAAACAAGATCCGACTATTCAATTCCGGATCAAGTATTGGGTATGTACCGCGATTTAGTTCGGTTTGAGCAATATCTCGTCCAATCGGGATGACTTCAATATGATTGACTTGAAGTTGCGTATTAAAATCCAGAGATTGGAATGACAGCATTCCTGACAAGTGCCTCAATGGATGATAGTCAAATGCAGAGTTTAGTGGTTCATCTCCGATAAACATGTCGATACGTGGACCACGCGCAATGACTGTCATGGAGGCGAAGTCATCACCGTGGTTAAGGAGTGTGCTGAGTTCATCTGAGGTCTTGGTTTGTCGACGATCCAGCAAAACTTTTTCATTACTGCGTTGCACCAATGCAGATTCACTTCGTTGAGAAAATTTAGTTGGTCGGTCTGAACGGTGGTTGTCATTGATCAAAACACCGGCAAAGTTACTAAATCCAAAGTTATTACTTGCAGCTACAAAGTCAGGTTGATAGCCCTGTTGTAGGTAAGGATGCAAATAATTTGCGCCGAATACATCTTCTGCATCCGCTGGTGAGGTTCCTCGAATGGTCAGCCCACTGTTTCCTTTCATCAACTGATAATCAAATGAAATCCGAAAGTCAGAAAAAATCCCTCCCCGCCAGATTAGATATTGATTACCGGTTGCAGGCCAAATGCCAGAAGGCTTGAGAACGGGAGTTGAAATAGAGCCTTCCTCGATATTGAATCGATGGGTCATTCCATCCCAGTAGCCGATGTGTTCGGCATCCAGCAGATCAATCTTCTTACCTTCATGTGTTTGATCCTCGTATGCCACACTGCGGATCTCCACTAGGTTGTCCATTTTGGCCATTTGCCGCATCAGTTGGCTAGAAAAATCTGGTGAGTCGTTGCGTTTAAGCAGATCACGCATGAAGTGAAGTTGATGATAACGAGCGGCGACATTACCAGCAGCTGCACGTTCGGATTCCATATTTAGCGCGGCAGATAGTAGTTCATCAGGTGCTCTTGTACACAAAATGAGTTGTGCCAGTGGCATGGGTTTTCCATCAGCTGCCAGATTTTTGAAATAATCACGTGACGCTTCAAAGTCATCGACAGAACTCTTTTGGCGACCATTACGGCCAAAAAACCACTGATTGATCTCTCTAAACACATCACTACTTTGGAATTGCATATATGCACCGTTTTCAACGGGATCCCAGAGGATTGTGCCGTCCAGATTAAATTTCACATTCGCAATTAGAGTTTTTAACTCTTTAGTGGTTAACGAACCAATCTGTGAATCCAATTGATTAAAGTCGGGCTGGAGATCGTCAGCAAAGGGCTTGAAATGCTGGAGACGCCACTCTTGGAGTACAACAACATCGCTTTCGTTATCCCGCACTAAGCCACGGATCATTACTCTGGGGAATAGGGGACCCGTTTGATTTTTTCCCGGTCCAGCGACTTCAAATCTTTCCGATTCCAAGGAAAAGCTACTTGGTTGCACAAGTGATTTTCCATTTTCCGCATCGATTGCGATCAAATGTCTCTCAAAATCCAATCCAACGATGGCTACTCCATTACTATCAAACTTGATTTTGGAGAATCTGATGGATGGTGGAGTTTGTTCTTCAAAGAAATAGTCTCCATTGCCAAAGTTGATACAACTGACTGTGCCGGCATGAGTGAGCATTGCTAGACGCGTTGAGTCCGGACTGATGACAAATTCCTTTGCTTGGTTTGTCTCACCGCCGTCCAAAACCAAGTCCAGCAATGGATCATTAAGATCGATCAACTGAATGAGGCCGCCATCCTCCACAGCGATGAATTTGCGTTGTAGAGGTAACCAATCCAGAAATATTACATTTGAGTTGCCAGCTAATTCCCGCACAGCATCAGTTGCTTCCCCGATCTCAAAGATTCGGTACTTGTTCAAGCTGTCTACTATGCACGCATGGCTTTCATTTGCCGTAAGTTGCACATCGATAACGGAAGATTCATCGGTTAGTTGAATGTGATGCTGGATTTTTGCGTCGGACTGCGCGTCGATTATCCAGCAGTTGGAGCCATCGAAGACAATAATCCTATCGTTATGGTACTTAATCGCAGTTTTCTCAATGGACTCCGGAAATGACTCGACGTCACTGAATAATTCCTGAAGTGTGACTTGTTCATCATTTAGTCGGTTACATAAATGTATTAGCCCATCCTCTGTATGGACGATAATGACATCTGTCATTACTTCCGCGTGGATTGCCGTTGTCTGGAATTCCAAGTTGAAACCACGCAGATTGCCTTGCGGAGGAATTGATACTTTGCCAGCAGCATTAATTATTCCGGTCTGCCTAATGGGATTGCCATTTTCATTTGTGCCTCGGAATTCAAAGAATTCTACTGGGTTTACTAATTGCCCATTTCTCCCTGTTGGACTCCATATGTTGAAATGACTTATGACATGTGCAACTTGTAAGATTATGGATTTGTCTTCGGGATTGCGTTCATGCAATTCCATCAGTACATCGACTGCTCCGTAAAGATCGTCATTCAGGAAGAACGCCTCAGCCTTTGACAGACTATCCGCCCGAAACCGCACGTTAAGTAAACGTTGCTGTTCATTATTCTGTGTTAGAAGTTCGGTAGCACGATTCTCATTGTCTTCCGCAGTCTGCATGGCAAAATAAGCCATGATGGAAGTGCCAATGGCGATCAGTGCAACAATGCCGATCACTCCGGACAACAATCTAAATCGTTTGATCGACTTTGCTTGTTCTTTTGCACGCAGCTCCTGAGATTCGGCCAGCTCCTGAGCTTGCTTAAGTTCACGTTCACGGGCTTCTTCCGCTTCTCTCTCTGCCGCATGCTGTGATGCGTCACTCTGTTCGAGGAAATCCAGCGCTAGTCCAAAGTCACCGGTATGACGGCTTGCCCAGGCAGCATTTGGCCGCTCGTTTTCCATCCAGCCAATCGCAATCTGTAGATCCGGATCACGATACAATCCTGCTTTATCCAATTTCCACAGCGCTGCGGTATCAGCCAATCGTTCGTATATCCGTGCTGATTGCGATTCATCATCTACCCAGCGTGCAAGTTGTTGCCAAACACGCATCAGGCTTTCGTGTGAAATGTCGATGATGGTTTCGTCAGCCAATTCTGTTCTGGCCGGTGGCATCAACAATGTACGTCCGGGGGCGCGAAAAGCATTGATGATTTCCTCCAATAAGTCGCGTGGTGCAGCACTAATCGCTTCCAGATCCTGCAGAGACGTCGGACGTCGAATCCCTCGATTGTCATCCCCTTTTTCCGTAAGGGCTTTGAACACGCGACACGCGAACGCATCGGTATCGAGATCTTCATGATGTGATTGGATTTCCGCTAAGACTTCGTCAGCATGTGTGGATAACGCATTTTCCATGCCGCCAATTGCGTCAAAATCTTCAAGGTCCATTTCCGCTGATGAAGCGCCATGTCGTTCTGTCGTATGATCCCACGTTCGCATCAAGGCATGTTGCAATACTGGCAGCTGGTCTGCCTGATCACCGATGTCGTTCAATAGTCGCTGAGTCAGACGGCGGTTGACATTGCCCCCGGCTACCTTTGCCGGGCCTTCGATGGCCTGGAGTAATTGGTCGCGATTGAGCTTGGGTACCAGATATTCACCGTCGTTGATCATCTCGGCGAGTCCGGTAAACCGTGAACAGTCACCAAGGAAATCGGATCGCATTGTTAGCACGACGTAAATTGGTACTTCGTCCTGCTGGACAGCGTGAAGCAACCACTGAATGAAATCAGGCGCTTTTTCATCACCATCTTTGCCTGTTTCGTGGAATCGGAATATCTCTTCAAATTGATCGACCACCAAGAGCAAATTTGTAGAATTCTCAATATCGGATTGCTTAACGGCGTTTACTAATCCATTAACGGATCGGTTAATAGTGGCCATGATTTGGTGGAGTGATTCGTCGCCGTCATCGTATAGTTCAGAATCGATAAGCGACTGAGCCAGATTTGCCAGCGGATCACCGCCTGGCTGCATAACAGCGATTTCCCACTCAGACCCGGCATCTACCATCATGCCGCCCTGGATTTCACTCAGCAGTCCACAACGTACCAGCGATGACTTACCGCTACCGGAAGAACCAACCACGGCAACAAAGCGATGTTGTTGTAGCGAGTCAATTAATTCCCGGACTTGTTCTTCACGACCGAAGAACAGATAGTCCTCTTCGCTTGTAAATGGCCGAAGTCCCGGGTAGGGCACAAGTTGTGGTTGATCGTCAGATGACATGTTTTAGGTGAGTTATCCGTTCTGTGTGATTTGTGTAAGGTATGCGCTGAGTTGGTCGGTCGCTGCAAACGCATCGCCGTTCTGTTGTATCGTTGTCGCCATATGGCTCTTGAATCGCTCTTTGCGTTTGTCTTCCGGCGGAGCAATGTACACACCGACGTTTGAAATGGGGGCGGAGCGACCATAGCCAGCTGCCTTGAGCGTGTCGCGTAGCTTTATGTCGACCCAGTTTTTGCGAACAGCACCGTAATAAATAACGACTGCATCACAACACACGAGGTTCTCGCGATGCAGTTCACTGATTTCTTCACTGGCACTTTCAAAGTCGGTGGATAAGACTTCGAATCCCTGATCAAACAAGTAATCTTCCAGTGGCGCGGACGCGTCAACATCACAGCCATCACAAATCAAATAGATTTGCTTTACTGTTGAGGTCTCATGTGCATCGCTAGAGTCTGATTTGTTCTCAGCAAGGCGGCGGCGTAATGTTTCTTTGAGCAATGTCACCTGACCCTCAATGACATCGCATTGGTGCGAAGCGGCATCTGTGGTTCTAATATGGTCAAGAAAACTCTGTTGGCGTTCGTCAGTTACTTCAAGGTCCTTGGCAATCCAGATGAATTGTCGTGCGTCCGATTCGGCTACCCAGTTTCTAATCTGACCGGATTGTAGCTCTAGCAGGCTATTTGTGGCGTTTTCCGGAACGATACCGTAATTGCCTCCAATTAACTGCACAGCGAATTCGCAGTCTTCCAAATAGGCTGCCACTTCATCTTCAAGCGATGATTTTTCAAGGGCAAGTGATTTGTCCGGGACGATTTTGAATCCCTGCTCGGTAAGCTCACGGCAGATAATTTCATATTCCTGACGCACGTCGGATGTGGTCATGGCAACAAACGCTTTACGGCCGGCAACTTCGATTTCCGCTGTTTTACTGGCTGCTTCGCTAAGCGTTTGGTTGATGTCATGTGCGACATCATAGATTTTTTCGTAGTATCGTCGTTTCAGATCATCTCCGAATGATTCCTCGAATTCCAGCACTCGGCCGGTTTCTTCGTCTCGTTCGTAGAATTCATGATCATGAATCGTATCAAAGGAACCGGAGAGATTTGCAAGTTGGTCATCTTCCACAGGTGTCTTGACGACCTTGATGATTCGCGAGTTATCGCCGGACTTTCCTTCCACGAAGGAAGTAACTTCATTTTGACAATTCTCTGAGTTTACAAATGGAGGAGATACGATGGTCAGCATGGATTTTGCTGTTGGAATCTCATTCAGGACATTCGCATCGACTGAGTCATTCGCGTCAAACTTGGGCGGGCGGTAGACGTGAACTTCGCGGCCAGCAAGCTGTTGAAGACGCACCTTTAGATTTCGATGGAAACGGGAAATCCAACCTTCTTCATTTGCGGATAACGACTGATCATCCAGCGCCGAGTAGCTGATGAAGACGTCACTGTTATTTGGTGACCCTGCAAGTTCTGCTGTCCATTGTGAGCCCGAGAGATTGGCAGATAAGTTGTTGGCGTTTATTGTTCCTCGATCTAGATTCTCCAGATCGGTGAGCAAATCCCGGGGTGTTTGGTAGCGTCGTACTGCATCCTTTTCCAAGCACTTGCGGATTATCCTGTCTAACTCTTGTGAAACATCAGGATTGAGACGGATCGCAGGGTTTACTGGTTGGTTAATGATGTTGTTTATGACTTGCCCGATCGAGTCACCTGAGAATGGTCGGGAGCCGGTAATCAATTCGTAGAGGATTACACCGACGCTGAAAATGTCGCTGCGGTGATCCACTTCTGTGGCCAAGGCTTGCTCCGGACTCATGTAGTTGGGGGTGCCTAAAATGCGTCCTTCGTTGGTCAGGTTCAAGTCCAAGGTTGAATCGTCGACTGCAGTAGGCATACCCAGGCGTTTAGCCAATCCAAAGTCGAGTAGTTTTACGACGTCCTGAGAGTTCATGCTGACGTTCCCGGGCTTAAGATCCCGATGCACAATCCGTTTTTCAAATGCGCCACACAGAGCTGTGACAATTTGCCGTACGATTTCGCAAATGCGTGGGATAGGCAGTGATGTGTTATCACTGATTACTTTTTCAAGGGATTCACCGTCGAGGAATTCCATACAAATGTATGGTTGTCCGGACCCCGTTTCTCCAACTTCGTAAATGGTACATACGTTTGGGTGATTGAGTGCGGATGCTGATCTCGCTTCTTGCAGGAATCGCTGCCGCAGGTTTTCATCGGCGCAGAGTCTCTCTGGAAGTAGTTTGATGGCGACTTGACGCTGAAGAGATGTGTCGTGTGCGAGGTAGACTTCGCCCATACCAGCCTTCGCCGATTTTCTTGTCAATCTTGAAATGGCCGATGTTTTCAAGCGTCATGGTGTGCCGGTGTGAATGGAGTTGTGAGGTTGATTAGGGCTTCAGTTTAAAGACGTCAGCACAGCAGTACAAATAAAGGGGTGTTTATGCGTTTTGAGGCGGGAGTGTAGTGGTTTGCCCTGCGGTTGGGAAGCCTGGAATCTAATACATTCTCGCCCCGCGGGTGCGTTTGGAACGCCAGCGTTGGCTCCTGAAATAGCCAATGGCATATGACTTAACGCTACATTCTTAGTAGAATAAAGCCGACAGGACAAAACTGACTGCATCAACCGATACAAAGAATATGCTTCGAATAACCGGCGGTAAGACGAAAATGTGCGATGGGATTTCCCGGCGCTCATTTCTGCAGGTTGGTTCCCTTGGTCTAGGCGGCCTATCGCTTCCACAACTGCTGCACAGCCAACGACTTATCCAAAGACAAAGGCAGCCGTGATCGTCGCCATAAGTCAGTCATCATGGTCTTCCTTCCCGGTGGGCCATCCCATTTAGATATCTGGGATATCAAGCCAAATGCACCGGTCGAGATCCGA
>JBJLEE010000073.1:0-100926 GCA_045566075.1 Pirellulaceae bacterium
TTCACAAGTCCCGTGAGCAGCACGGTCGGAGGCAGCGGTTTTTTTGCATCGTCAATCAAGCCTGCCATTGACGATGTTACCAAAGCAATACACACCATCAGCGGCAGGATCATGTGAGTCCTGGCGAGCGTGAAATGCGTATTCTTCAATGTCTTGTACTCACATTGAGTTAAGAAACTCTTATTTACTCTGATGCGTATCCAACCACAACGATGTCAAGCGGAAATGGCTTTACTTCATCGCCAACCTTGGCATTCGTATTTAGCCGAACAATCCACCACTCGTGTTCCGCGTTCTCACGGATACTCGGAGCTTTGCTATCACCACTGATCTTTTGTAGAGAAAGAATAGCTGGGTGACTCGACTGTGCAACTTCAGCACTTTGCTCATTCATTTCATCACGGCTCGCTGGTTTAAGCACCTTATCGTGCTCAGCATTCAGTAGCATAAGGAAGTCGCGTGTCGGACTTGTGCCAACGTGAGCACCGTCAACTGGTTGGTGTGCATAACGGAGTGTATAGACTCCCGCTTCGATATCCTGATCACGGAAATCACTGCCACTCCGGCTGTAGCGAATCACGCCGAGCATTTGGCCCTGAGAAAACGGATAAATAACATCACCTTTCCCCTTAAGCGCCGGCACGGTTACATTCTTGAACAACCAGATATCACAGACTTTGCGTGTTTCACCGCGATAGATTGAAATTCCCGTTTCGTTTAATTGAGCGGCAACTTCTTTAGAAATGCTGTCAGCCGGTGCTGATTCCTCAAGCTTGACGATTCGATGGTCGGCAGCAGAGGCGCTGATTTGTGTAAGTGTTACGAGTGTTAGAGCAATCAGGGCTGCAAGGAATCGCCGTTGCATATTAGAGTTCCTTTCAATCAGGTGCGGGCAGGTGCAGGTATCTCAAGTCGTGTGTAAATCACTCAACTCATTGCAGCGGCGGTAATGCCGTTCCACTTAAGTCGGTGGTCAACGATTCAGTATATCCTCAAGATCCTTATCCTTCACCCGTAGCAGCGCATATGTTGGCATTGAACTGGCATGTAATTCGGGCAAATGTCCTGAGTAAGTTGAAACTGGATTCAAAGAGGCTTAGAATCGGGGCACTTATCAGTCCCAACTGTCAGTGGGACGAGTAGTTTACACACACGTCGAAGGACACGTCGCATGTCAGCTTCTTATGAGAACACTGACGGCTTCAATCGTCGCGCATTCCTCAAGGGATCCGGCGCCGTTGCCGCGGCCGCGTCGCTTCATCAGCAAGCGAGCGAGGTCTCTGCTGCCGACTCCAAGGAAGTGGTCAGCGGATCAAAGAAAATTACACTCAATGTTAATGGCGAAGATGTATCGGTCGAAGTCGAACCGCGAACAACTTTGCTCGAAGCGCTTCGCTACCAACTGGATCTTACTGGTGCAAAACCAGTAAGCATGGATGGCAGCAGCGGTGCAAGCACCGTACTCATCAACGGTAAGCCAAAAATGGCTTCAACCACTCTGGCGATTGCATGTCGCAAGAAGAAAATCACAACGGTTGAAGGTCTTGGAACAGAAATCCCGAAAGCATTTGTGGAAGCAGATGCTCAACAATGTGGATTCTGCACACCTGGTTTTATTGTTGCTGTTACAGCATTTCTGGATAAAACCCCGGATGCCTCAAATGACGAGATCCGAAATGGACTCAACGGAAATATCTGCCGCTGCGGTACATACTCCAACGTCATTGACGCAGTAACCAACGTTGTGAAGGGAGGCTAGCAATGGCTCAAGTAGAAGATAAACAAGCCCAAGGCCCGCAAGGCCCTTACAACTGGCCGTCCCGCAAGGACTCCAAAGTGATTGGTAAAAACCATGAACGAATGGATGGTATTGAAAAGAGTACCGGAGCGGCTAAATACACTTACGATGTCAATCTAAAAAACCAACTGATTGCTAAAGCACTCGGCTCACCACATGCCCACTGTCGAATCAACGGGATCGACACGACGGCTGCTGAGAAAGTGCCAGGCGTCGTGCATGTACATATCCTGCCGCACGCTGAAGCAGGTTCAGAAATCAAATGGCAAGGTGAGCTATTGGCCATCGTGTCAGCTGAATCCGAAGGTGCGGCTGCCGAAGGTGTTGACGCACTGAAGGTGGATTACGAAGTACTTGACAGCTTCACTTCCGACAGCGACCTGAAAGGTGCAGAGGAAGCCGGCGTCACAGCACGTGGCGGTGGAAAGGTCCAGACCGTCAATGAACCGGGCGACGATGATGACGAAGATGAATGGGTAGATGCTGAAATCGAGCGGATATTCAAAGAGTCCAAGCACATCGTAGAAGGCTACTACGGAGTTGATGCGATTACGCACTGTTGCCTTGAACCCCACGGCAGTACCGTGGCTTGGGAAGGCGACAAACTAAAGGCCTATCTATCCACGCAAAACGTCTCCGGCACCGACGAGGGATTTGCAAACGATTTGGAAATCTCTGCTGACAGCGTCGATGTCGAATGTACGTACGTCGGGGGTGGATTTGGAAGTAAATTCGCACCGGATTACTGGGGTATTGCAGCGGCTCGCATCTCGAAAGAGACCGGCCGGCCTGTGAAGCTCATGCTTTCACGTGATCAAGAACTCAAGCTTGGTGGAAACCGACCATCCGGTTACCTGCAAGTAAAGCTTGGTGCCGACGCCGACGGCGTTGTTCAGGTTTGGGATTCGCATCACTGGGGTACCTCTGGTGTCAGCGGTAGTGGCGTAAGCCATACGGTTGTGCCGTATGTCTTAGTACCACCGAATTACCGCCGAAAAGCAACTGCTATTCGCACCAATCTGGTTCGTGCCAGAGCATGGCGTGCACCTAATCATCCGCAAGCATGTGCTATCACACAAACCGCGATTGATGACCTCGCTGCTTCGATGGGCAAGGACAGTTATGACGTATTCATGGCAAACCTGGCCAATGCGAACAATGAAAAGGCTGAGGTATACACCGAAGAGATGAAGATTGGTGCAAAACTGATCGACTGGAAAGCCAAATGGCATCCACACGGAAAGGGTGACCGCAATGGTTCCGTTGTCGAAGGACTCGGAATGGCGCTTCACACTTGGGGTGGCGTTGCAAACACCAGCGAATGTACCGTGAAGATTCATCCGGACGGTGGTGTTAGCAGTTTCTGTGGCACGCAGGATATCGGATCCGGAACCAAGACGGTTTGTGCCATGGTTCTCGCCGAGACGCTCGGGCTATCGACGAATCAGGTTACAGTCAATTACGGAAGTTCCACTTATCCGTTCTCCGGAGCCTCAGGTGGTAGTACAACCGTTGGCGCTGTATCCGAATCACATCGTCGTGCAGCAACGGATGCACTCACTGTTCTTAAAGGCAAAGTTGCTGAGAAGATTGGCGCCGATGCCGGAACATTGGTTGCCTCCGACGGACGCATCCACGTGGCAGGTGATAAGGACAAGGGACTTGGCTGGAAAGAAGCCTGTGGACTCCTTGGACTTAAGCCACTGGAAATTACACGAGGTCACACTCGTGGTGATGCCAGCCCACTTTCCAATAGTGGCGTTGGCGGTGTCCAGATGGCACACGTCTGTGTCGATCTCGATACCGGTGTTGTGAAAATGAAAGAGTTCGTGGCCGTTCAGGATCAAGGACTCGTCATCAACCCGGTCACCTGCAAGAGCCAGATCTACGGCGCGGTCATCATGGGAATTGCTGCTGCTCTTTACGAGCAACGCATTGCCGACCCCGCCACCGGAGCGTTGCTCAACGCGGAACTTGCTGATTACCAACTCGCTCGACTTGGCGATATTGGCGATATCAAGATTGAACTTTACGAACCAGAATCTGAACGTCAGCGTGGCGTCATTGGTAATGGTGAGCCACCAGCAATCAGTCCGATTGCTGCGATCTCCAACGCAGTTGCCAATGCGATTGGGGCACGTGTTTCCACGGCACCATACACACCACAAAGAGTTCTTGAAGCACTTAAGAACGCTTAAGCGACTAGGGAGGACCTAAACATGAAAGCGTTTGAATATACCGAACCACGTACCGAATCGGATGCCGTTGCCTTGCTGTCTGAACAGCCAGATCATACGGAAATCCTTGCCGGTGGTACTGATTTAGTTGGCCTGATGAAAAAAATGATCATCAAGCCAGAGCGTGTTGTTAATATCATGGAAATCCAGTCTCTCCAGAACATCGAACAGACCGAGGATGGCTCCATAGTCATCGGCGCCGCTGTCACTCTGGACGAAATCCTGGCATTTCCATATATGGAAAACTATCCGGCTGTAACGGATGCCATCCTTGGCATCAATAGCATGCAGCTTCAGTCGCAAGGGACGATTGGTGGCGAAATCTGCCAACGCCCTCGCTGCTGGTTCTTTAGGAATGGCACGGGACTTTTAGACGACAAACAAGTGATCGAAGGTGATAACCGTTATCATGCGATCCTTGGAAACACCGGGGCGGCAAAGTACGTTTCCGGCAGTCGGATTGGACCTGCATTGATCGCACTTGGTGCTCAAGTCCGGATCGTCGGACCGAATGATCAAGAGCAGATCATCCCTGTGATCGACTTCTTCCGAACCCCTCGCAGCGAACACCATCGCGAGACGGTGTTGGATTCGAATCAGTTGCTAACGCACTTGATTCTGCCGGCGAAACAGTCGTCAACCAACGCCACGTACGAAGTGCGTCACGGTGCTGGCCCTGAGTATCCACTTGCAGCAGCAGCCGCTGAACTGGAATTGGATGCGAACGGCATTGTTCGTAAAGCGAGTGTTGTAATGGGACAAGTTGCACCAACACCTTGGGTGTCTGCTGAAGCTGTTCAGGTATTGGTCGGAAAACCGATCACAACTGAAGTTGCAGAAGCAGCAGGGCGTGCCGCTGTCAAACCAGCAACACCACTTTCGCAAAATGAATACAAAGTCCAAATGTCGATGGTTGCCGTCAAACGTGCAATCCTTCGGGCTGCTGGCTTGGAAACGGGAGGTTTTTAATCATGGCATTTGAAAAAAATTACGAAGTACCTGGTCTGACCGACGAACCCGCTTGTATTCATCTGCGAAGCAAGGCGATGTATGTGACAGGAAGTCTCTACAAGCCTGACCATCCGGATGAAGAAGGTGCTCAGTACTGCTGGTGTAATGTTACCCAGCATATCGTTGGACCTGATCAGGAAGATGTAAACCGTTGTGATTGCACAAGCAACCGAGGTTGTTACAAGAATTACTCCTAATCGGGAGTAGCAAACACAACACTCAATCATGTAATCAAACGGGAGTCGCACGTTTCGTGTGGCTCCCGTTTTTCTGTCGACCCATAATCTATGACCCAGGAAGGCTTTATTATGCGGCATTCCATTTGCATCCTGCTGCTGACACTCTCGGTGCTGCTTGCCACGACCGCTTCACATGCAAGAGAACCGAGTATGTGGCGCACGCTTCATCGACTCGCACTGCAGCAACGTGAAAGCAATGACGCACCACTGGCCGACGGACACACGCGTCTCCGATTTAGAATTGCCCTAGCACCAGAAAAATCTATCGGCGCCGGCACCATTAAGATTTCACAAATCACGGCAGATGGTGGCCGCAAACCGCTTGAACTGAGTGGCGTCATTGAACGCGATCACTTTTGGTACACGATTGATGAGTCCAGCTTCATTGATATCCCCAGCCAGAAAATCTCGATCGATATCGTCAAGGGCATCGAGTCTGAAATGGTAACACTTGATTTGGATTTAACGAGTTCTCAAAATCGAGAGCTCGTGATCCCCGTGAATTTGGAACGCTTTAGCCATCTGGCTAAAGAGAAAATGATATCCGGTAACACGCATGTTCATATCATGCGAAGAACCTATCGTCAGGCGACCGACTATTTGCAACTAGTGCCTGAGTCCGATGACCTCAGGCTAGTTTGGGTTTCACATCTCCGCAGAATCCCAGATGAACGCGAGTACATTACAAATCAATTCACTCCATCTTCGCTCCATGCCATTTCCACGGACAAAGTAACGCTTGGCTTCGGTGAAGAGCATCGCCACAACTTCGGAATCGGTGGAGAAGGTTGGGGACACGTGATGTTACTTGATATCCCCGAACTCATCCGACCTGTGAGCATTGGGCCCGGCATCATGCGTAGCGGTTCAGACGGCCTTCCTGTGCAAAAGGGAATCCTCAAAGCACGCAATGACGGCGGCACCGTGATTTGGTGCCACAACGACTTTGGACTCGAAGACATTGCAAACTGGACGCTCGGGTTCATTCATGCTCAGAACATCTTCGATGGTGGTAGCGTTGGTAGCTACGATGCCACGTTTTATCGTTACTTGAACGTCGGTATGCAGGTACCATTTTCCACGGGTACCGATTGGTTCATTTATGATTACTCGCGAGCCTACGTCCCGGTTAGAGGTCGAGTGACAAGCAACAAGTGGCTGACCGCCCTACGAAAGGGTGAATCGTTCATTACGAATGGACCACTTCTCACATTCACCGCAAATCAAAAAGACATTGGATCCACGATTCAATTGGATCCGGGCAGCAACACCGTGCAGGTTAAAGCAACGGGCAAGGGCCGCACTGACTTTAAAGGTTTAGAGCTTGTCCATAACGGACATGTGATTGCGGCGGTAGAGACCCAATCAGCCGATAGCACCTTTGTGGCCGAAATGAATACCCAAGTCGACATCAGCGAACCTGGCTGGCTGGCCGTGCGGGTGCCGATCGAAAACAACAAAAACATCTACAACCGACTGATCTTTGGTCACACAAGTCCGATTTACTTTGAGCAAAATGGCCAGTCAATTTTCGATCCTGATGTAGCACTGGACCTAATGGTAGAAATGCAACAAGCGCGAGATAAAGCTGCCAGCACCGGTCAATTCGACGATGAGGCTGCACGCAATAGCGTCATCGGTGTTTATGATAGAGCTATAAAGAGAATGGAAGAGCTTATTGAGTCGGGCGGAAAGTAGGTTCCCTCGACCACCGTACTTGTACTCTGATTTTTCACCTCCCGCTGATTACACCATCTTCAATGACCGCCGGCACCGCTGAGAAATATCTAACCCTGACACTTTATTTCTTCGGGCTAACGTGTGTCCTCGCGTTTATCCCATTTGTCATGCCCGTTAGCTGGATGCAATGGGTACACGACCGCATTCTTGGGATGGGACAATTCCCGGAAGATCCGATTACGGTATATCTTGCTCGCTCCACCAGCGCACTTTGCGGCATGTACGGACTGTTGGGACTGTTAATGGCCAGGAACATACAAAAGTACGAAGGACTGATTTACCTTCATGGTCGTACCCTGCTGGTGGTTTGCATGATCGGCGTGTATCTCGCCTGGGAGTGCGGGTTACCGTTGGCATGGGTAATTATTGACGGAATTGGCGGAGCCGCACTCGGAATCGTTACAATTTACTTACATCAACAGGCCCGTCTGCAACCTTCCGACACTGACAATTAGCACTTGGCTGCCGAAAGTGTCGGCGTCTTCAAGAATCATCTTCCGGAGAAACACTTGAATCCTTACCGCATGGCACGACCGCCACGAAGATGGAAACCCAAACTTTCACCATGGGTTGTCAGCCTCACCAAGAGATTTCGAAAGTGGCAGGGTCTAAAGACATGCCAACTTGAAGGGGTCGAAGTTCAAAACACCGAGATTGTCAGGGAGCAGATCAATCAGGGTAACGGCGTACTGATTACTCCTAACCATTCATCTCATGCAGACCCCTTCTCCATGAATGCTGCGGCAGATGCAACAGGTTTCCCGATGTACTTTATGGCAACATGGCATGTCTTTGAAAATCAGGGAAAGATTGGTCAGTGGCTCCTTCAGAAACACGGTGCGTTCAGCATCGACCGCGAAGGCACCGATATGGAGGCCATGAAGACTGCGCAAAGTATTTTGCAGGAAAAGAAATATCCGTTGGTAATCTTCCCGGAAGGCGAGGTATACCACACCAATGATCATGTGACTCCGTTTCGTGAAGGCGCAGCCGCATTAGCGTATCTCTCCGCCAGACGTGCTGATAGGAAAATCGTCTGCATTCCCACGGCGATCAAATACTGGTACACGAGTGATCCGATGCCGGAATTACTTAATCTGCTTACAGAGCTGGAAGCATCGATCCACTGGCGACCCTCACCGGAAAAACCAATGGTCGAGAGAATCTATCGACTTGGCTCGGCATTGATGGCGCTCAAAGAACTTGAACATCTGGATAGGGTACAGGAAGGTACATTACCGGAGCGTACAGAGCGGCTAGCCGACCACATCCTCTGTGTCCATGAAGTGAATCTGGAAATAAATGCCGGTGACAAGATGCTTCCCGAACGAGTCAAACAACTTCGTAACGAAGTTATAACGCGACTTGAGGCACTCGAACCAAATGATAAAGAGAAGCGTAAAGAGCTTGATCGCTATCTGGACGATGTGTTCCTTGCAGTGCAGCTCTTCAGTTATCCCGGGAATTACGTCTCAGAGAATCCGACGGTCGAGCGCATTGCCGAAACGCTCGACAAACTAGAAGAAGATGTGCTGGACAAGTATTCAGCAGGGATCCGAGCCACACGCAAGTCACTTGTACGCTTTGGAAATCCAATTGAGGTTGTCAGTGAAAAACGCCGAAATTACGCTTCTGAACTCACCGATCAGCTCC
Source organism: Pirellulaceae bacterium (assembly GCA_045566075.1). Taxonomy (GTDB): domain Bacteria; phylum Planctomycetota; class Planctomycetia; order Pirellulales; family Pirellulaceae; genus UBA11883. The sequence goes on from JBJLEE010000073.1 coordinate 8,679, forward strand.
GGCAATCGGTACAGTCCATGCTTGATGATATTAATGCAAACCAATCCGAAAACTAAGTATTGAGCATGCAAGAGCGAAAGTGCCAGCCACGAATCCTGATTCTGCTGTTTGTGTGCCTTTATCCCGGATACTCATTCACCGCAGAGCCACCTCCACCTCAGCCACATCCGGAGTTTTATGCGCCGGTCGAAATGGTCACCGTCGGACAATGGCTTTACATCGCAAACCAGGATGCCGGAAGTGTCAGTGTTTTAAAGACCGGTGAAAACCGCATGTTCTCTGAAACTGGCATCGGCCAACGAATAAGCAGCATTGCTTGCGTCGGGTCACAAACGCGACTGCTTTTTACGGATGAAGCAAAACATGAGCTCGTGATTTCCTCTCTTGTTCAGGGACACGTCTCGGATTTAAAGCGAATAAAAGTCCCCTACTCTCCCGTAGGTGTAAAAAGTACATCGGACGGAACACTTGCGGTTGTTGCATCCTTATGGGCCAGACAGGTGACACTTGTCGACATCAATGAGACAACTAAACAAGATTTAGAAATTTCCAAAACGATCAATATTCCTTTTAATCCAAAGGAAGTCTGGATTTCCGATGACGATCGTTTTGCGATTGTATCGGATGCCTTTGCTGGCCATATAGCCACAATTAATCTGACAGAAAGACGATTGGCCGGAACCTTTAATGTCAACGTGCAGAATATCCGTGGATTAACAACAAGTATCGACGGAGAGTATCTGACATTTTCACACCAGCTTCTGAGTCCAAACTCAGCCACCGTGCGAAACAACGTCTTTTGGGGCAACACTCTTGAGAACCTCATTCGCAGTGTCCCGCTTGATGTACTGTTCGCACCACAACCGGATCCACAATCCATAACAAAAGTAACGCATTGGCTGCAGTATCCTGTCGGGAGTCCCGGGAACGCCGCCGGGGATCCCGGCGATATCCTGTTTACGAGTGACGGAGAGTTATTCATTTGCTTCGGCGGTACCAGTCAGATTGCTCATGGAAAAGACATGCACAATCTCCTGAAACGCATCAATGTCGGAAGTCGACCTATCGCACTAGCTGTGGATCAAACTGAGCAGTTTATATATATCGCTAGCCACTTTGACGACTCGATTGAAATATTCGATCGCAAATTGAATCGGGTGGTTAAGAAACTACCTCTTGGTGATGGACAACCAACTCACTCACTCGCTGACAATGGCAAACGTCTTTTTTACAATTCTCGTTTGTCACTTGATGGGTGGTACAGCTGTAACAGTTGTCATGTAGATGGTCACACGGTGGGCGGGCTAAACGAGAATCTAAGTGACGCTAACAAGTTTTCGCCTAAACGGATTCTCTCACTGCTGGGGACCGGTGAAACGGGACCGTGGGCTTGGCTGGGAAACAGGATTGACCTGGATGGTCAGGTACTCAAGTCGATACACGTCACAATGCAGGGTGGCAATTCCGGACTCGCCAAAGGTAATCCGGCACCTTCAATCTCGGCGTTTCTGCGAACACTTCAGCCTCCACCTGGAGTACGGACAGCACGTGGAGAGTTGATTGAAGAACAGATTGAGCGAGGATCACAACTGTTTGAGACTCTCAAATGCAGCAAGTGCCACGCACCACCAACGTACACCACGGTCAACACCTACGACGTTGGCATTCGGGACGAACACGGATTGAAGGACTTCAACCCACCGTCACTGCGTGGTGTCAGCCAACGTTATGGACTCTTTCACGACAATCGTGCAGCAGACGTGAGAGCGGTTTTGGAAGATCATGCACATCCAGATGACACCATCAACTTATCTGAAAAAGATCTGGAGTCGCTTATCCACTTTCTCGAGTCGATTTAGTGACCTGGTGACTCGCTGTTTATTCCTCGTCAGTGGAAATAGTGGCCAGTATGGCATTAAGTTTATCTCTCAATTCAGTTTTCAGCGTTTGAATCGCACGAGACTGAACGGTGGCTTCGAGTTGTCTGACAAGTCCACCTAATTTAGAGAGAATTGAAGCCACCTCGTCTGATTCACCGCGTGCCTGAGCAATATTGGCCTGCCCGCACAATCCAAATGCACGTAGCTCAATATCATCGCCATCTAAATTGCTCAGGCGAATATAAATACGATTTGCTTTTTCTAGCTGATCTTGTTGCTGGTATAAATTCGCCAGATGCCTGTCGACCAACAGGGCATAGTGCTGATTTGTTGAACTTTCACCGGGTGGAAAGTACCGTTTGACGCTTAGTAAAGCTTCTTGCGTGTTGATTAATGCAGCAAAAGTAAACTGATCTTTAACCGTCGACTTCATTTCAATCTCATTCGCTACACCTACATCGGCATCATCAAGCAATGAGGGTGGGGTGTATGAGGTACCAAAGGCTGCGCCAACCGCGAACATCAAGACAAGGGCCACGATCCAACGACCGTTAAGCAGCTTAGACGCGCCTTGCGTTGTCTTCATCAGCGTGCTTAGTTGCTGAGTAATCTCCATGCGACCGTCAGGATACTCACTTAATGAGGCATCTCCCAATTCGATGTTGGGCACCCAGTGATCATCAACATTGCCGATGTCAATTTTCCGCAAATGATCAATTAACTCTGCAGCTGACTGGTAACGGCTATCCGGTTCTTTGGAAAGCAATTGATGAATCAGTGCCGCAATATCGTCCGGCAGATCACTGCGCAAATCCAGAATGTGCACCGGATCTTTTTTCAGGTGCTGGACTGCAATACTCAACGCGTTGTCACCTTCAAACGGAGTCCGACCACTGAACATGTGGTATGCAGTCACACCAAGTGAATAGAGATCGCTTCTCGGATCAATTTGCCCACCTTCTGCTTGCTCAGGACTCATGTAAAGCGGTGTTCCCATGGTCATTCCAACCTGAGTTGCATCCATAGAATCGCCGCTGTCGGCAACACGTGCTAGCCCAAAGTCCGCAACCTTTACCTCACCAATTGGTGAAAGCATGATGTTCTCAGGCTTGATGTCACGGTGAATGATCCCGCTTTGCCCCGCCTTATGAAGCGCGGCGGCCACCTGACGTAAAACACTAAGCCCCATTTGCATGTCCACCACACCTTGAGCTTGCATATACTGGCGAAGATTCTGGCCAGGCACATACTCTTGAGCGATAAAGTGGACACCGTCTGTTTGTCCGACTTCATGGATTTGCACGATATTTGCATGAACGAGCGCAGCGGCTGCCTGCGCTTCTTTATGGAATCGCCGCACATATGATTCGTCTTCGGCCAAGTCAGACTTGAGTACCTTGATTGCCACACGCCGCTTGAGTGACATCTGTTCAGCCAGATACACAACGCTCATACCACCGCGGCCAAGCCGCCGTAGCATTCTGTAATCTCCCAGTTGCCGACCGGCCAAACTAAGATTCAGATTTGCGTCATTTGATGCCATCTATTTCACGCTGTAATTGATCAACACTTAATGATCTATTTGCGAAGCAACCTCGATATTGACAAGTTGATTCAGGCTTCCGGACTCAAAACCACTCAGGTCAAGCGAAACAAACTTAAAACCAATCTCTTTTAAGTACGTAACGAGCGGGACTCTTAGTTCATCGGAAGCAACCTTGGCAACTTCGTCTGCTGGCACTTCAATGCGGGCAATATCTCCGCCATGGTATCGCACCCGGAGGTTTACAAATCCGTTTTCCTTGAGCCATTGCTCAGCCTGGTCCACCATTTGTAATCGCTCGGGGGTCACTTCTTCGCCATAAGCAATCCGACTCGACAAACAGGGAGATGCTGGCTTGTCCCAAGTTGGTAAGTCCCTGCCTTCGGCAAGCACCCTTACGTCCCTCTTGTTCATACCCCACTCTGCAAGTGGACTCACCACTGAAGGCTCACTCGCGGCTTTGAGACCGGGTCGATAATCACCAAGGTCATCGGTGTTTGTGCCATTGAAAACGGCTTGAACGTCTAGAGATTCCGACAAACCGTCGAGTTGGGAATAAAGCTCGGTCTTGCAATGGTAGCAGCGGTCCTTGCTGTTTTGCACATAGAGCGGATTGTCAAATTCGTTTGTCTCAACAACGCGATGCACAATTCCGATTTCAGCGGCAATGCGTCTGGCATCATCCAGTTCACCACTTGCCAGACTCGCACTGGTCGCGGTCACCGCAATTGAATTTTCGCAAAGTGCCAGATGGGCAGCTTTCGCAACGACGGTGCTATCCACACCGGCAGACATAGCCACAGCGCAGCTTTCAAACTGTGAGATGAAACTCAGTAATTCATTTTGTAACGACTCAAATGACCGCATACTTCTATTTTACTGACTCACCGAAGAAGGAAACGGGTAAAATCCGGCGATTACCATTCCCCTGGTGATGGCGTTGGATCAGGTATTAAAATTGATATGTCAGTAAAAAGGCTTCCGCCGCAATGCCGTGGCAGTGAGTTTTGTGAGAGCCCGCAATATCCAAAGGGGGGACGTAGACTCCGGGACGCGAGATCCGCAATGACCCGCCGTCTGGTGACGAGCGGGCGCGGCCTGCCGCATAGCCAGAGTCGAAAATAAGTCCCCTACAGACCTCTTATCGGCTCCCCAAAAAATCAGCACCGTCAACACGAACATGGAAGAAGCCATGTATGGATTTTGATGCAGGTACACCGTCGTACCTGTTGGAATCGTAGCAATCTCAAGGCGTTAATGCAAATCGCTGTCGATGCGTTCAGGACAACTCTGGCTATCGAAACGGGTTACCGGTCCTTAATAGGATTTAGGTAAACTCTTTATTGACGGGATCCATGACCTTCGTATTACGTTCGACCGCAAGTACGACGGTTCGTTCGTGGATGCCATCCTTAGTGGTAGCCACAAGCGGAATGACCTGTCGGCGATCTGGCATATGTTGACGCACAGTAAACGTGCCATCCGGACGAAGTTTGAGTGGCTTTCCATTCAATGTTAATGCAGCATCGTTATCTGTCTTTCCGTAGATAATTAACTCTGCATCAACGTCAAATCGAAGCACATCTTCTAGATTAATTTCACGATGTATATTTACTGACGGAAGCGTGGAGTTCATTGGGCGTCGAAGGCGTTCTTCAAACAGCTCTTTTAACTCGCGGCTATCAGTGCTTGCCTTTCCACCGCCACTCATCACGTAGATTCGTTCGTAATCTTCGGCAACGTCAGACCAGTTATTGTCAATCGCATCCGATGTACCAGGTTTGGGCGTGGAAACGACATTGCTTCGGCCAATGCTGTGGAACTGACCATTGTCAGCCAAATAACCAAGTTCAATGCGATAGCTCTTCGGAGGATCAAAGACGTCGATATACCAATTGGTCACACCCGAGTGAATCTCGATGTCCCGCACAACGTTAGACATAACATTCGTGGTTGTTTCGTGTTCCAGTTCGTAAAGCCGGATAATTGGTCTGGCTGAATGCCAGTTCTCGTTCATGGCGGCGCGAACTCGCTCGACACTACGACGGGTAACCTGCCAGCAAGCGTGAAGCCAGTACGAGTCACGAACGAGCAAGACAACCCGGTTCTTTGTCCGGCTACTCTCAACAGATTTAGCTGTTGCCATGACCGGTGCTAGGCTTAAATCCTTTTGCTGCTCACGTAACTCGCGTCTCTTGCGGATTCTCTTCAATGCGACGGTGCTACGAGGTGCTGACTTACGCGTAGCCTTGCTTCGATTTGCTGTTGTCACTTTTCGCGATGATCGGGATGGTGACTTCCTGGAACTGCGTGTAGATGAAGATTTTGTTGCGCGCGTCTTAGCTGCCTTTGCTGCCGCAACCTTTCTCACTAACACCTTTACTAATTCATCCTTTTTCATGGATGTGTAGCCTGAAATTCCAAGATCACGTGCGATCTTACCGAGTTCTTTGACCGTACTGGACTTTAGCTTTACCGTTGAAATCAAAACGGATCTCCTTGAAGTGACGTTTATTCATGTCGAATCACGGCAAACAAAATGTCTATCAACGGCAACTAAATCATTAAAAGCTAAATAACTGCAATTGCAGGATTCAAGGTGATTCGATGCCTGATAACTTTCAGTTGGTGTGATTCGAGCTGGAATTCAGTTGCAACCAGGGGTGGGTGTCGGCTTTAGTTCCGACCAATTGTTGCGTGCCATGGTGGGCGGTTTATAGTTTCCGTACCGCTACGTCCGTGTAGAATTCTCCGTCAGATAAACACAGCTTCCAAATTGCTGTGTCATTGAGATTGGCTATCAAGTTTGAAATCGTCAATCCGTGTATCCAGCCGGTTTAGCAAAACAGTGCTTTGATTGCTCAATTCAAAACATAAAGTTCTTTCGCAGAACAACTCAGCAAGTTATTGCCTGAGGTAACACTAAACAAAAACAGAATCATGTTCAAGTTGAATGCCCCCCATTAGGGGGTATAATTCCATTATTCATTCGACTGGTAAAGATGAATTATCTGAAAATGTGGGGCTAATCATCCAACTTGAATCTTGGTGTGAATCGCTGATTGTATGGGTCAAACAGAGCCGTGAATGTGCCCAAGGTGCTCGCGGCGGTGAAAAGTTGGAATTCTGGCGGTGGTCGACAGTGGAGGCATGTGAAAAAAGGTCTATAAAAGTACTGTTTTATTGAGGTTGGGTTTGTTGACCTACTGCCCCAGAGAGGATAAATTAACCGGCTTCACGCGGTATTTAAAATCGGTAATTCAGGTAAACTCTGCAAACAGATAACACGAGACTTTGCGAGATTGGTACACTCCTTATTAGCTAAGGAATTACGACCCAACAAGGCGTGAAGTTTCAACAGCAGGGACGCCATGAATGTCGATCGTGAATTTTTTCACAAATGAATACCACACCCCCAAACTCTGGTGGCTCAAAGAGTAGTCAAAGTGCGATAGCAGAAGGCTACATGTGGGCGACCCGTATAACAACGATTGCTATCGAGATGGTGGCTCCCGGATTGGGAGGCATGTGGCTGGATGAGCGATACGATACGAACGTATGGGGCACTGTCGGTTGGATCCTTGGTCCGATTGTTGGGATTTATCATTTGATTCAGATAGCCGTAAAGGAAGCTGGGCCAGGTGGTATGCAATCCAAACGGGAGGTCAAACCTTGACTGTAGAAGAAAAGGTGGAGCAACCGGCGACAACTGCTGGAGAGTCTCCAGGAAAGTCGGCATTAAAGCTGACTTTGATCCTGGTGGTTGCCACGCTCGGATTCGTCTGGTGGGGCAATCGGGCATCCGGCATTGATGGAGTGAAGGCAGCGGCCATTGCAGGTTTGTTATGTTGGCTCGGAGCGATCCCGGCATTAATGGTAACAAGTCGTTTTGCAGGCGGCGCCAACGCATCATCAGGTATTTTGTTAGGTTCGGCACTGCGGACGGGAGTTCCGCTCATTGGAATTGGATTTTTGCATTTCAATGCCCCGGATCTTAGCGATGCCAACATTGCATATTACGGGGTGGGTTTGTACCTAATCTCGCTTGCAACTGAAACATACGTAGCCATCAACATCATCAAACAGGCTTCCGAGACAACCGAGGCGAACTGATACATGGCCGACCCGATATTTCATATCAAGGATTCATACTTTTTCGAAGTTCCGCGTTTTCTCCACCCGTCAGATCGGGAGAACGCCAAGGATTTCCCAAACGTATGGGTCAAGCTAGACAAAGACTTTCAAGAGCAGCAGGCTCATGCAATTCAGGAAGCATACACTGGCTCATCAGAACTTCCTTCGATAGCCGACTGGCATGATTGGCAGCATGCCGGCAACAGCCATGCGAATTTTGCAGCACCGTACTATGAGTACGTCGAGCATCATGTGGAATCCTTAAAGGATATTTCGCAAGATCAAGCCTGGGAAACAGTTGTTGCTGAGCATTCCTCAGCAAAGTACGTAGAGAAATACAAAGAGTCCGCGAGTTGGGATGCCCAGAAACTTGAGGACTATAATTTTCACTTATCCGGCAAAGTCTTAATCCCACAACCATTTGGTACGCTGCGGAATCTACATGAACAGGAATCCGGATTCGCAATTTCCAAATTTATGGTGATTGAGGTATTTCTAGCTGTATTACTGCTATTTGTATTTGGCCGGTTAAGCAAGAAGGTGCGATCAGGCGAGCCTGTAAGAGGAAAGCTTTCAAATCTTTTCGAAGTCTTCCTGCTCTTCATCCGAGACGATGTAGCTCGACCATCGATCGGAAGTGACGCTGATTTTCACCACGGGCACGACGATCATGATGACCACGGCGGGCACGATGACCATCACGATCATGGGCCTCCGACCTATCGCATCGCAGACAAAATCACACCAATTTTATGGACGCTGTTCCTTTTCATCCTTGGCTGCAACCTCGCAGGTATGATTCCCTGGGTTGGTTCGCCGACGGGTGTTTTAGCGGTAACAGCTGCCTTGGCAACGGGTACATTTGTAACGACGGTGATTGCCGGGTCAATTATTCACAAGCCAATTGGCTTCTGGTTGAATCAGATCCCGTCATTGGAACTTAGTTTTGCCATTGCCCTGATCATCAAACCGATGCTGTGGGTTATTGAAATTGCAGGACTATTTATAAAGCACGGCGTATTGGCCATTCGTTTGTTAGCCAACCTTGTTGCGGGTCACTTGGTCTTGCTTTCCCTTATGGGACTAGGCATGGCGGCAGCAAACCTCGGTGCCGGCGGTTTTTACTCGATTGCCGGTGTTTCGGTAATCGGCTCAGCTGCTCTTAGTTGCCTGGAATTGTTTGTTGCATTCCTACAAGCATATGTGTTTACGCTACTTTCGGCACTATTTATTGGTGCTGCGATGCACCACCACTAAGCACCTGGCCACACGACTTACCAATACATTTAAACAACACGATTAAGTTAAACGAACTTGTTCGCATCCTTTAAGGTGAAAACAGTGGAAAACAACCGTCTTTCATTTTCATTTTTGATTCTCGCAGTCACGGTGTTTGCAATTCATCAAAGCGGAAATTCCATTTACGCTGCCGATGCAGATGCTGGCTCTGAAGCACACGCTGAAGACGGCCATGGCGAAGACAGTCAAGACGACGCGCATGCAACGGACAGCCATGGCAATGATAGTCACGCTGACGGCCACGAAGGTGGTCACGGTCACGACGAGTCAAATCTCGTGCACGGCAACGCTTCAGCCGGACTCAAAGACATTATTGAATTCAAACCTGATCTGGCTGTTTTTTCATTCATCGTCTTTGCCCTGCTCGTATTGGTGCTGTGGAAGTTTGCATTTGGTCCGATCATTGGCGGCCTGAATGCTCGAGAAGAAAGAATTCAGGGTCAGATTGCAACGGCACAGGAAGCCGCTGGCAAAGCGGAAGCAATGCTTGCCGATTATGAAGCTAAGCTGGCAAACGCAGCAAACGATGCAAACGAAATCGTTGCTGAAGGCCGTCGGGATGCTGAAACGACACGCGATCGGGTTGTTGCTGAAGCAGAAGAGGCGGCACAACGCGAAAAAGACCGAGCACTCAATGAGATCGAGATTGCTAAGAACGCTGCACTACAAGCCGTTGCTGAACAAGCAACTGATATGGCAGTGGGACTGGCAGGCGACATCATCGGGTCTGAACTTGACCGCGATGACCATGAACAGTTGATCCAGCAGGCGTTGAGCAATCTAGACGGCTAAGCCTCAATGGCCAACGCCGATTATAGAATCGAATTACAAAACACCCTAACGCATTCAAAACAAATCATGTCAGAAGAACAACGACACGAAACAGTATTGGACATCGGCCACCAACAGTTGGGCGAAGTCTACGCGAATGCACTTATCAGTGCTGCGGATGCGGATCCAACGACTGAAGCACTGGCTGTCGTCGAGGAACTTCAGGCCTTCGTAAGTGAAGTGCTTAATAAAGTCGATGGTCTTGAAAACACGCTCGCTTCACGACGCGTTTCACACGAAGTCAAGGAATCACTACTTGATAAGGCCATTGGCACGAGTGCTTCGAAGGTGACTCTGAACTTCCTAAAAGTCGTTTCAAAACATGATCGCATGGAAGCCTTACGATCCATTAGTGCCGCCGCTCGCGAACAACTCAATACCCTGCAGGGCCGCATCGCTGTATCGGTTACAACAGCAGACGCAGTGGATTCTGCTGCTCTTGAAAACATCCAAGCCAAATTGGAAGAAAAACTAGGTTCAAAGGTCGACATCCAAGCGAAAGTCGATCCAACACTAATCGGAGGCACGGTTATTCGTGTCGGTGACACGCTTTATGATGGAAGTGTGGCAAACCGGCTAAAGAAAATCCGTTCTTCGGCAAAGGAAAACACCATTCGTCAGATCCGCCTGGAGACAGAACGATTTACAGCAGCTCAGTAAGCTGTTCGCTAAACGATTTGTACCGGTTGTGGATCGGTGATTTATTAACGATTAAAGGACAAGTTCATGAAATTCAACGCTGACGAAATCGCATCAGTCCTGCAGCAGGAAATCTCGCAGTACGAAAGCCAAGTCGACGTTCGTGAAGTCGGTACAGTTTTGGAAGTCGGTGATGGTATCGCCCGAGTCTACGGACTCTCGGGTGTCCGAGCTGGTGAAATGGTTGAGTTCCCTGGTGGAATTCACGGATTGGCATTTAACCTGGAAGAAAACAGTGTCGGTGTCATCATTCTTGGTGACTATCTGCAGATTAAAGAAGGCGACGAAGTCCACGCACTTAATCGTCTCCTGTCTGTACCGGTTGGAGATGCCGTAATCGGCCGTGTGCTTGATGCACTTGGAAATCCAATCGATGGCAAAGGGCCTGTAAACTCCACCGAGACACGCGTTGTTGAAGCAACAGCACCTGGTATCGCTGAGAGACAGCCTGTGCATGAACCGCTACAAACCGGTCTTAAAGCGGTCGACTCAATGACGCCCGTCGGTCGAGGCCAACGTGAACTTATCATTGGTGACCGAAAAACCGGTAAGACAACCATCGCCATTGACACGATTCTGAATCAAAAAGGCTCGGGCGTAAAATGCTTCTACGTGGCAGTCGGTCAGAAAGACTCCTCAGTTGCAGGTATTATCAATACGCTCGAAGAATACGGTGCGATGGACTACACGACAGTCATTGTCGCCGGTTCCAGCGCCCCTGCTCCACTTCAGTACATTGCACCTTACTCAGGTACATCGATGGCTGAGTTCTTTATGTATCGCGGTGAGCATACCTTGATCGTTTACGACGATCTTTCCAAGCAGGCCAATGCATACCGTGAACTTTCACTACTTATGCGACGCCCACCAGGTCGTGAAGCGTTTCCTGGTGATGTATTCTTCTGTCACAGTCGGTTGCTCGAACGATCCAGCAAGTTAAGTGCAGATCTTGGCGGCGGTTCGCTCACATCGCTTCCCATTATCGAGACGCTCGAAGGTGAAGTTTCCGCTTATATTCCGACAAACGTCATCTCCATTACCGATGGCCAAATCTACCTACAACCCGACCTGTTCTTCTCTGGTATTCGACCAGCGATGAATGCCGGTGTATCGGTTTCCCGCGTCGGTGGTGCAGCTCAAATCAAAGCCATGAAAGGTGTCGCCGGTGGTTTGCGACTTGACCTGGCAGCTTTCCGTGAACTGGAAGCATTTGCACAACTCGGTACCGATCTCGATCCCGCGACTCAGGCACAACTGGATCGTGGTTACCGCATGGTTGAATTGCTTAAACAAAATCAATTCAGCCCAATGCCGGTCGCCGAGCAGGTAGTCATGATCTACACCGGAACCAAGGGACATCTGGACAAGGTGCCGATTAATGACGTTGCTCAATGGGAAGCTGAATTCCTGGAATTCATTCGTGATCAAAAGAGCGAGATCCTATCCGGAATTACTGAAACCGGTGATATAGGCGACGAACTGGAAAAACAGCTACTTGGCGCCATTGACGAATTCAACCGGCTACAAGACGGAATCGAAGCTGCTGAAGAAGTTTCTGAAGAAGTTTCTGAAGAAGTTTCTGAAGAAGTTTCTGAAGAAGTTTCTGAAGAAGTTTCTGAAGAAGTTTCTGAAGAAGTTTCTGAAGCAAGTGATGATGCAGCGGCTGATGAGGATGCGGACGACAGCGCTGATGAAGCAACTGCTGATGAAGCAGACAGTGATGCGTCCGATAGTGATGAGTCCGACGACGAATAAACAGTAGACAGGAATCCAAGCTATGGCAAACGCCAGGGCACTAGATAAACGACGCAAGTCCGTTCGCAATATCAAGAAGATAACGCGCACGATGGAATTGATCGCCACAGCGCGATTCAAGAAAGCGATGGATCGTGCCATGGCTTCCACCGAGTACACGCGCCGTATCACACAGGTCGTAACGGATCTGGCCAACAGCGGAACGGAAGTTAAGCATCCACTGCTTGAAGGTCGTGATTCCACGGAGAACGCGGCACTCGTCGTACTCTCAGCAAATCGCGGACTTTGTGGTGGCTACAATGGAAACGTTGTACGATCGGGACAACGACGCCTGACTGAGCTTAAAGATGAGTTTACAAATGTAAAGCTCGTTGTTTCGGGAAAACGCGGATTAACGAACTTTAAGTTCCGTAAGATCGAAATTGATGAAAGTTATCTTCATTTTGACGATAAGCCGGCATTTGACGAAGTCGAACCCATCGCTAACGACTTTCTGGCAGACTTCATTTCCGGAAAACTTGATCGGCTTGACGTAGCGTATACAAAGTTCATTTCCAGCTCCAAGCAGGAAGCAGTTGTGGAGACACTTTTGCCGCTTGGTTCAATGGGTGAGCAAGAGGATGATTCAGAGGAATCAGGCGGTGCAAATAATGATTATGAATTCATGCCGTCTGCCGAAAGCATTCTCGAAGAGGTCGTTCCTGCGAGCTTCAGAGTTAAACTGTTCAAGTGTTTTCTGGATGCGGCAGTCAGCGAACAGATTGCACGAATGGTTGCCATGAAGAATGCAACCGAAAATGCAGAAGATATGATCAAGAGTCTATCGATGACTTACAACCGTGCCCGCCAGTCTCAGATTACCAACGAAATCATGGAAATCATCGGCGGTGTTGAGGCACTTAATAACTAGTTTTCAAACAAATCACAAACAGATAAATCCTTTAAGAGTAATATCATGGCAACAGCTACTCAGAGCACTGGTCGCATCACGCAAGTAATCGGCTCCACGTTCGACGCGGAGTTTCCAGAAGACAGCCTGCCGGCTATTTACAACGCGGTAAAGATTCAAAACGATGATGGCGACATCAAGATAGACCTTACCGGTGAAATCCAACAGCATCTCGGCGGTGGTCGCGTGCGATGTGTTGCACTAGGTTCCACAGACGGTTTGCTACGTGGACTGGAATGTGTTGATACCGGTGCTCCTGTATCAGTACCCGTTGGTGAAGAGACTCTCGGTCGCGTATTTAATCTGTTAGGCGAACCTGTTGATGGCCGCGGCGATGTACATACAGATGAACGGCGACCTATTCACCGCGACGCGCCGCCGTTGACTGAGTTATCGACCAGTACGGAATTATTTGAAACCGGAATTAAGGTGATCGATCTGCTTACCCCGTTTGTTCGTGGTGGTAAAGCTGGTCTGTTTGGCGGTGCTGGTCTTGGTAAGACAGTGATCCTTACCGAATTGATTGCTCGTATCGCGAGTGCTCACGGTGGTTACTCCGTGTTTGCCGGTGTTGGCGAACGTACGCGTGAAGGAACGGACCTGTGGCTTGAAATGCAGGAAGCCAAAATTGGTGATACCGGACGCAGCGTTATTGAACAAACCTGTATGGTGTTCGGTCAAATGAATGAGCCGCCAGGGGCACGTCTTCGTGTTGCTCTGTCAGCACTAACGATGGCTGAATACTTCCGCGATTCCACCGGTAAAGACACATTGCTGTTTGTAGATAACATTTTCCGTTTCTCACAAGCTGGTAGTGAAGTATCCGCACTTCTTGGTCGCATGCCATCTGCTGTGGGTTACCAACCTACGCTGGCTACGGAAATGGGTGGATTGCAGGAACGAATTACATCAACCAAGAGCGGAGCAATCACGTCGGTTCAGGCTGTGTATGTTCCTGCTGACGATCCAACGGATCCGGCACCGGCAACGGCGTTCGGTAACCTCGACGCGTTCCTATATCTGGAACGTTCGATTTCTTCCAAGGGTATTTACCCTGCTGTGGATCCGCTTGCATCATCAAGTCGTATTCTCGATCCGCAATATGTGGGAGAACGTCACTACTCGATCGCACGTCGTGTCCAGACGATCTTGCAGCGATATCGTGAACTACAGGACATCATTGCTATTTTAGGTGTCGATGAATTGAGTGAAGAAGATAAGACCGTCGTGCACCGGGCACGTCGTATCGAGCGATTCCTCTCACAACCATTCCTCGTTGCAGAAGTATTTACCGGTAAGCCTGGTGAAATCACGTCGCTTGAAGATACCCTACGCAGCTTTGAAGATATTTGCGATGGCAAGTACGATCATCTACCAGAATCAGCGTTCATGTACGTTGGTTCTGTTGATCAGGCTGAAGAGCAAGCCCGTAAGATGGAACAGGAGAGCTAGTTAATGGCTGGAATCAACTGCGTTGTTGTTACCCCTGAAGAAACGGCTCTGGAACAGGAAGTCGACAGTATCGTTGTGCCACTATTCGATGGCTCCAAGGGTATTCAGCATAACCATGCACCAATGATTGGACGTCTGGGAACGGGTGAAATGAAGCTATCCGCAGCCGGAAATGTTCAGCGTTTCTTCCTTGAGGGTGGATTCATACAAGTGCTTGATAACACAGTCACCGTACTTACCGGACAGGCCGTTGATGCCGATAGTCTGAATCTTGACGACATCCAAACACAACTAGAAAAACTTAATTCCCAGGGGCCGGCTGTTGGTGATGAGCAGGAATCACGTGCAAAGCAGGTTACGTCCCTTCGGATTCAGCGACGACTTGCACGGCAAAACAGCTAACTACCGCTCACCATATTAAGTCGCGACGTCGTCGTGAGTAAGATTGGGCGTGAAGCTATGCAATACCCCGAAAAACTCGTCGGCCCACTCATCCTAACGCTTTCGCTGGGTTTTCTATTTGCCCCGGCCTTAATTAAATCAGAAGCCCCGGTCTTTCGAGATACGGGGCATTTTTATTACCCTTCGATGAAATGGGAACAGGATCAGTGGCAATCCGGCGAGGTACCTTTGTGGAATCAGCTGGAGAATCTTGGACGCCCATATCTCGCAGATGGAAGCTCGAGTGTATTCTATCCCGTCAAGATTCTATTTTTTCTACCACTAAAGTACATAACGACGTTTACTCTTTACATTGCGTTACACTTCGTCATTGCGGCCATTGGTAGTTACTGGTGTGCTAAACGCATCTCCGGGTCGTCACAAGGCGGTCTTATTGCATGTATCAGCTACACTCTTGGTGGATGTCTTCTCTCACTGCATTGCAACTTAATCTACCTTGTCGGAGCATCCTGGCTGCCGTGGGCTATCTCGGCAGCCTTTACACTACATCAGGTACCTTCGATCCGCAGTTCAGCCAGATTCGCTGTACCATTATCACTCATGACTCTAGGTGGAGACCCGCAACTCGCTGTGCATGTCTTGATCGTTTATTCTTTGATTTGCCTAATCGCAAAAGATTTGTCGATTAACTTTGATTTGACCGCTCCGTCTGAAGTGACAAACCGTCGCCCACGGTTGGTTAGCCTACTTTGTGTGATACCAGCAATCATATTTACTGCCGGACTATCAGCTATCCAGGGACTGCCGTCATATGAATGGGCTCAGGAAGCTGAAAGAAAGAGTCGCGTGGAACTCGTATCAGTATGGGATTTGCAACACTTCCCAGAAAACGACGTGCCACTGGTAGAAAACAACAATCGGCGTGCGCGTGTCAGTGGATTGTTGGGACAACCTCGACCCGGTACACATGGCGATAAGGTTTACGACTTTAGTATCGCACCATGGCAATTTGCAGAACTGCTTTGGCCCAACGTAACCGGTCAACTCTATCCTGTTCCAAAGAGATGGACATCACGTATTCGGGAAGACACCCGTATTTGGTATCCGTCCATTTATGCAGGCTTAATACCGCTGATCTTAGCTGTCACCGGCCTATCATTTCGACGCAAACGAAAACAACCACTCGAACGCACTCTCACCTATGTACTCGTCTTTGTCATGTTGGCGAGCTTGGGCTATTTTGGCATCGGCTGGCTCACTCATCAGGTTCACCAACTAATGACGGTAGGTAATCCGGATGGCAACGGTCCAACGATTGGCCCGCAGGTAGGCGGGCTGTATTGGTTTCTTACGTTATTTTTCCCTGGCTATAGCGAATTTCGGTATCCCGGCAAATGGTTTGTAATCGCCTCATTTATGATTGCGCTTTTAGCAGCCGTCTCGATCAAGAAAACACAGGTTCTAGACTCCAAGGGTTTCCAGATAGTTTGTAAAGTCGTTTTAATCGTGAGCAGCGTACTATTGGGTGCCACGTTTGCGTCACAAGCGAGTATTCGAACATGGCTTGACCGCTCGCCCGTTGATCTATTCTTGGGACCGCTATCCGTTGATGGCGCCATTGGCGATATGCGGTGGGGACTATTACAAGCCGTAATCATTTCAGCAGCGGTGCTCATTACACTCAGGTTTCACAAACACCGGGGGATGATCTTTACATTTATCATTACCGCAGATCTCCTGTTTGCGAATTCCTGGATACTCAATTTCGCGGAAATCGAGTCGGACAATGCGACTAGTCCGGTCACGACAGAATTTTTAACGGAACACAGCAAAAGACAACACGAACCGCTGCTGCGGATCTCGCGATCTCAATTGCACCGCTGGATGCCGCAATCATGGCACGAGGAGAGCAGTACTGAGCGTCTGGCCGATAGCGCCATCTGGGAAAGGCAGGTGTTAAAGCCTCGCACGCACTTCGTGTCCGGCGTTGGCGTACTTGAATCGGAAACGAGCATTCGAAACGCACACGTACAATCTGTGTTACACGTATTACGAAAACATGGTGACACGCGGACTGACGGCATTGCCGAACTTGATCCGTCAGCCGTACAACAGCTGGGTATCGAGTTCATGCTGATTGCGCCAAATCACACCCCATCTATCGGTACGGCCGTAGATGAGATTCAAATGCCTCCCAATTCAAAACTATGGCAACTTCCAAATCCACAGCGATTTGCCTATAGCGTTTCGAGGGCGACACTGCTTGCATCAATGGACATTCATCGTCTGGATAAATTATTACTTCGAAGTGAAGAAGTGTATTACCCGCAAGGCACGTTACGTAATTTTTCAACGGAAGTAGTAATTGAGACACTCGATGAAAGCCTTCCACTGCATTTCGGTTCAGCTGACGAAGTCGCAACTGAACGAGAGCCATCTGTCATCGTCGAGACTATCACCAACAGCGAGATTAAGTTAACAGTGAAGTCAGACCTGCCGCACTATGTAGTGGTAAACCAGCTTTTCCATTCCGGATGGCATGCCACAGCCAAAGGCTCAGTTCCATTTGATATCAACGACATAGAAAATAATGACGGATCATCAGATGCGGAAGTGGAGCTAGAAAGCCGTGAGCTTCAAATACACCGTGCTAACAGAATCGTACAGGCAATGCATGTTCCAGCTGGCGATTGGGAAATCACAATGCGCTACATGCCACGTTCATTTGAACTTGGCCGCTGGATTTCACTTTGTAGCATTGTACTGCTGTTCTTTGTATTAACGGTGCGAACAGGCACCAAACGCAATACCTGACATCTTAGGACGCACTCTTGCACATTTTCGATCTCAACGTAGGCTATAGGTATAGGAAGTGTGACATGAAAATAAAGACGTATCACAATATCTGCGACTGCCTCTGTATCTGTCCGGTATAGCCGGACACATTCTGCCTGCGGCTTGTATAAATTCTTGCTGCAATTCAATCGCTCATCGCATTAGAGCGAAACTCGCCTTCATCGTTCACAGAGCAAGCATGTCACCACAAGAAGAAAACAAACGTCATTTACCGGAAATCACTGACGCCATCGTCAAAACGTATCGTGATGTAGGGACAATTAATCATCTTGAACACAGTCCCCTCCCCCGTTACGAAGAGATCATCTCGGTACTCGAAGATCTAAAAGAAGTCCTATTCCCAGGTTATCGAAAACGCGAACAATTAGATTTCAATAACGTTGGCTTCTACATCGGCGATTTGATGGGCAGTGTATATGAGCGATTATCTGTACAAATTGCTCGCGCGCTTGAACACGAGCAGCGTGTGGTCGACGACGCAGAGCCCGATGTCGATAACAGCCATCGAGCGGCTCAGATCACGATTGAGCTACTCGAGCAGATCCCGGAGATTCGGCGGATCCTTGCCACAGATGTCCAGGCAGCATTTGACGGCGACCCGGCCTGCAAGAGCCTCGACGAGGTTATCTTCTGCTACCCGGGGCTTGATGCCATAACCGTCCACCGCATTGCCCATGAGTTGTACAAACGCGGCGTTCCGTTCATTCCGCGTATGATGGCTGAGTGGTCTCACAAGGAAACGGGGATTGATATCCATCCGGGAGCTCAAATCGACGAATCATTCTTCATTGATCACGGCACCGGCGTAGTGATTGGTGAAACCACGGTGATTGGAAAACACGTAAAGATCTATCAGGGCGTAACTCTCGGTGCACTTAGTTTCCCGACAGACGCGGATGGTAATATCATTAGAAACATGAAACGCCATCCGACAATAGAAGACAATGTTGTCATCTATGCGAGTTCCACTATTCTTGGTGGCGATACGCTGATCGGAAACAACAGCGTCATCGGTTCGAGTGTATGGTTAACCCGCAGCGTAGCTCCTCACACGACGGTTACGATAGAAACACCGAATTTAAAAATGCGCGCTGATATTCGGCAAGCGGTCAGCGAAGATTCACAATTCAATATCTGAGCCAACGATTCAAGAGCATTGCTTTACCACTGAGCAGCGGGCTGTGAGACATCGCAACACAAACAGCCACCTCTGGTTGGTAAGTTACTCTTCTTCATCTTCTTCTTCATCGAGTTGGGATTTGGCTATTACATCCTGCTGGACATTACCCGGCATTGGATCGTAATGGCTAAACTCCATAGCGAAGCTGCCCTGTCCGCCAGTCATGCTCGACAAGGTTCGGGCATAAGTCATCACTTCGCGAAGAGGGACTTCAGCATGCACGGTTTGGAAGTTACCGCCTGCTGCATCACTACCAAGCACGCGACCACCGCGGCCGGACATATCGCTGTAAACATCTCCGACGTTATCTTCCGGGATGGTGACATCGAGGGAAACTACCGGCTCTAAGAGACACGGTCGGGCATCCTGAAAGACATTTCGAAATGCCATCGAAGCAGCCATTTTGAACGCCGTCTCCGAACTATCAACCGGATGATGCTTTCCAAAGTGCACTTCCACGCAAACATCCTGAACCTGGTAGCCTGCGATGACGCCGCGCTCAAGTCGCTCTTTGAAGCCTTTCTCAACGGCAGGCATAAAATTACCTGGAATCACGCCACCAACAATGGAGTCGACCCACAGAAAGTTATTTTCTTCATCGTAGTGATAGTTTTTAAGTGATGCAAAACGGCTTTTAATCGCGTATTCTTCGATGTTCGTTCCACGTGGTAATGGAAACATGCGAATGTGCACTTCTCCAAATTGACCGCGACCACCACTTTGCTTTTTGTGCCGATACATCCCGTCTGCTTCTGTCTGGATCGTCTCGCGGAATGGGATTTTTGGTTCTTTCGTCGACACTTCGAGCTTGTCACGTCGATTGAGCCGCTCCTGGATAACATTCAGGTGAAGTTCACTCATGCCGGTCATCACGAGTTCTTTCGTTTGAGAATCGCGATCAAGGACAAATGTTGGGTCTTCATCTACAACTTTAGCCAGTGCCCCGGATAGTTTTGTTTCGTCACCACGACTCTTGGGAGCCACAGCAAGTCCGACCATTGGAACAGGAAACGTTATCGGTGTTACAACTGCATCACCGATTCCAGCGGAGGTTTTCAGATCATCTATTTTGGCAACGGCAACGATATCACCAGGTCCGGCAGAATCTACGTTCTCTGTCTGATCGGCACATACTTTCAGAAGCTGACCTATTTTTACCGGCTTGCGAGCCGAAGAACATTCAACCGTAGCGTCCTTTTTGAGTGTTCCGGAAAAGACACGGATAAAACTAAGCTTCTGAACGAATGGGTCAATACGTGTTTTGAACACTTGCGCCACGAGATCACCGGATGCATCCGCGGTAATTTCAATCGTGTCATCACCTTTGGTAGCCGTGACGGATCGGTCAGCTGGTGACAATCCACAAATGCCGACCACATCCAGTATTTGGTCCACGCCTATATTGTTTTTACCTGCACTACATACGATCGGTACAAGGCTACCTTCCGCAACTGCCTGTACAATCAGCTTGCTCAATTCTTCTTTCGAAGGTTTCTCACCTTCGAAGTATCGCATCATCATCTCTTCATCGACTTCGATAATCGACTCAATCAGCGGCTCGCTGATTTCATTTGGATCTACGAGTGCGCCAGTCGTATCGTCAGGCACATCCAGTGTGCTGATAACGCCCTTAAAATCTGCACCGTGACCCACTGGTACATTTAGCAGAACACACTTATTGCCCCACATGTCTCGGATGCCGGAAACAATCGCATCAAAATCGATGTTCTCCGCATCCATCTTATTGATACAGACAATCCGCCCCAAACCCAGCTTCCCTGCTTCATCAAACACACGACGTGTGTTTACTTCGATACCGGATTGCGCGTTAATAACCACGACCGCCGTATCGACACCTGCAAGTGAACCAATGGTTTGTCCGATAAAGTCGGGGTAACCAGGGGTATCGATGACATTGTATTGCTTACCGCCGTGGTTGAATCCAACGACAGTTGATTCAATGGTGTATTGATGCGACTTTTCTTCCGGATCGAAGTCACAGATGCTCGTACCATCATCCACACTTGGACTAGCGTTCAATCCGCTGTTGACAAGCATTTGGTCAACGAGCGTGGTCTTTCCTGATGAACCATGACCACAAAGAGCGATGTTGCGAATATCTTGGACTGCCATTCAAGTTTCCTCCAACAGGTGTCTATCGTGTAGCGCAAGCATTTAGCTTACCACGTTACGAAGTCGGTTTGTTGTTTAGCTTGCGGCGGCTGCCAATGCCTCCGCGAGCTCAAGTTGTCCTTCATACAGACTGCGACCGATGATACAACCTGCCAATCCGGCATCGGTTAGTTGGCTGACATCCGCTGCCGTTGTGACACCACCGGAAGCAATCACCGGGATCTCCACTGCGTCGGACATTTGCTGCATGGCCTCAAAATTAGGACCCTGCAGCATCCCGTCTTTCGCGATGTCTGTATAAATTATGGCGTCGATTGGTAAATCGACAAATTGACGGGCTAAGTCGATAGCCGTCACTTCACTTACCTCCAGCCATCCGTCCGTGGCAACCAAACCACCCTTGGCATCAATTCCAAGTGCAAGTTTGTGTGGGTATTTCTCACACATACTGCGAAACCAGTCAGGTCGTTTAATGGCCTGTGTCCCCACAACCAATCTCGACAAACCGGCATCGAGCATTTTTGAAATCGTCTGTTCGTCACGAACCCCGCCGCCTAATTGGCATGGGACGTCAACACTTGAAACGATATCTCGCACGACCTGTTCGTTTATCCATTCACCGTCCCGCGCACCATCGAGATCCACCAAGTGAAGGCGATCTGCTGCTTGTGACACCCATTGCTGAGCCATCTTGGACGGAATATCACTGAAGACCGTTTTTCGGTCGTAATCTCCCTGCTGTAGACGTACGCATTTGCCTCCAAGCAGATCGATTGCTGGCCAGATTTCCATTCTGTGACTTGGCTCCGGAGAGGAATTGATAAGTGTGCCTCACTCTTGTCATGCGAGCACAAACTCACGGCACGCGAAACACGAGGCACTCGCAATATGCCACACTTCCAGTCGAGATACAACCCAAGGGGAACTACCGTGAAAGCCCTATATTTACAGCAGACTCACGCAATAAGTCGACCATTTTCGACCATTAAAGGCCGGCAAAATTACGTAGAACGGCCAAGCCGTGCTGCTGGCTTTTTTCCGGATGAAACTGCGTTGCAAACAGATTGTCGCGCCATATCATGGCACAGAATTTACCGTCGTAGTCACTCTTGATCGCCGTAACGGAATCATCCTCCGGCGCAACGTAATACGAATGAACAAAGTAGAAATACGTGTTGTTTTCGATCCCATTGAGAATAGGTGCCGGCCTGATGATCTCCGCCTGATTCCAACCCATATGCGGCACCTTGTACTGGCTAGCCACATCAAAACGAACGACCTTACCAGGGATGACTCCGAGTCCTTCAAATTCACCGCCTTCGTAGCTCACATCAAATAACAACTGTAATCCCAGGCAAATCCCTAAAAACGGCTTTTCCTGAGCAATGACATCCTTGATAGGATTTACCAAATCCCGTCGATGTAATTCACCAATCGCATCTTCGAATGCACCTACACCCGGGAGGACGACTTTATCCGCCGCTGCGATTGCACAAGGGTCGCTCGTAATGACCGCATCGGCCCCAACGCGCTCAAAGCCTTTTTGAACACTTCGTAAGTTACCCATTTGGTAATCAACGATCGCTAGCATCGAATGTCATTCCAATAGTCGGTTATCAGTGTGAATGCCTCATTGTACGTTAGTCTTCTGCAATTGGTTAGACGTCAGAAACTTCGGGTCACTGACTACACTTGCCACATTTTTGCATCATTGCTACGATTCTGGCCGCGATGTGAATTGAATTACCAAGAGCAATAAACCCATGACAATCCAACAGCAAAAGCGAAGTTGCAAACTAGCAATACTCACTGCGCTATTGGTGGGGTCGCTGGGATGCCAAAACGGAATGTTCAAGCTCGAACCGCTGACCGCCGGAAGTGGTTCGACCGTGACATCCGCTGAATTGCAGGAACTTCGTAATCGAATTCAAAAACTGGATAACGACAATCAGTCATTGCAGGCACAGCTCGCTCAGGAACGTCAACGGTATCGGATCGCCAGTGATGAGGTCGAGTTGTTAAGGGAACAGCTACAGCAACAGTCTGACATGCCGTAGTTACCGGCGTTTCATTAGCTGCATGACATACAAAATGCCGCCCATCAAAAGTACGCCACAGGCAATCATGCCTGGTAAGACCCAACCGAGCGAGAACATCTTATACGCGTGATGTTCCCAGATCCACGGCCAGTGCATCATCACGACCACTGCACCAAAACTCAGATATGGCCCGAACGCCATTTCAGCTTTACCGGTCACAATTCGCTGAATGATTCCAATAATGACACCGGCCAAGGGTGCAAGAAAGAAAGTCACGATGGCGGCCTGCCATCCCAGAAACGCACCAATGACACCAATGAGCGTTACATCACCAAACCCCATGGCTTCCTGCCCCATCGCATAACGACTGACGATACGGACAGACCAAACAAGTGCCATGGCACCGGAGATTCCGACCAAGGATGTCATGAGACGGAATTGCACTTCAAATGACCCGTTGTTCCAGACAACGGCAATGACAACCCAAAATACGATGGAAGCAACTGCGATTGCGGTACTAATTGGAAACGGTTTGCGTCGTCGTGGCGCCCCTTTGGGTAAAGTCTTACGACGTGGGCGAATCACACTGGCAATTAAATATTGCACCCCACGTTTGAAACCATATTTCAACGTGCAGATTTTCGGCATCGATGCGAGACCCCAGCACCCAACAATGGCCATGGCAATCAACATACCCCGCAAGGATCCGAAGGATTCGGGCCAATCAACTTCGTCGATGAATCCCAATCGAGTTGCCGTCCCTAGTGCTTCGCCAAATTGCGGTGTCCACAACTCGACACCTGGCCCGGCGACGGCAAAAGTCAGCCCAGCAACAATACCAGCCAAAGTGATCTCGTCTGGAATTGTCTGTTCATCAAAATCAACAAACGTCGCAGCAACTAAGAGTGAAATGAGCGTGAGATGTGCCACCGTTTGCCAAACGACGACCGAATTCTCTATCAAACCAACCATGGCAATTTCAGTAAACTGTTCGGCCTTCCAGTTTGCAAAGAAGGCAAAGAACAGTCCCATGCCACATTCAATGAGCAACGGACGAATCCAGAACCCTGACCCGTGAACAGTAGATTCGCCACGCAGAAATAACCAGCCAAGAATCGGGATTCTCGCTAATACTGGTCGCCGGTCGACTGACACCGGCAAAGGAGACCACGGGCCGATTTCCCGTTTGTTCCAGGCGAGTCGATAAATCGCCCAGTTCACAATGGCGCCAGCAATAATGCCAATCGCCGCATAAACCATCAATGTACTACTATTTAACAAACGGTGACCTCTACCGGATCGACATGATTCAGTTTGAAGGACGCTTAATCACGATACCTCTATAGTATGTCATCGACCGCGGTCATGACGATCATTCAGTTTCCTGCTGGACCCACAGACAAATCTTATCGGCGATTTCGCTCGGTGCTAGTTTCTCGGTATCAAGTGACAGATCTGCACAATCACCATACACTGGCTCACGATGCGCGAGAATTTCCCTGATTTCCTGTAGTCCACCAGCAGTAGTAAGATTCGGTCGACGTTGTCCCGTAAGAGGATCAGCGTTAACTCGCTGCTCAATGCACTCCGGACTGGCAACCAGCCACACCGTTTTTCCCGCGGTGCGAATCATCTGACGATTCTCGTCACGCATCACAGCACCTCCACCGAGCGCTATGATGCAATGCTGGTGTTTGGCCAGTCTCGCAATCGTTTGAGTTTCCAAATCTCGAAACGTTGACTCACCATCATCTGCAAAAATCTCTGCAATCGTCTTCCCTGCTGCTGATTCTAATTCCACATCGGCATCAAAGAACTGTCGCTGTAATGCGTCTGCAACACGTCTTCCAACTGTCGATTTTCCAGTCGCACGATATCCAATCAAGAAAAGATTATCATTCATGGGTAGATCCGGAATCTGTTTGTGACGTCCGAGTTATGACGTTCGAGCGGCACCAATCGTTTCTCTGATAGTTTCTCGCATCAATTCAGCTGGTGCTTCTTCACCCGTAAACAACTTGAATTGAAGTGCAGCTTGCCGGACGAACATCTCGACACCGGTACAACTTCGACATCCTCTGTCTCGGGCTGTTTTAATTAACAGCGTTTGCTCCGGGTTATAAACTGTATCAAAGACAATCATGCCACGACTCATGGCACCTGCATCATATGGTGAGTGATCCACATTTGGATGCATTCCAACCGGTGTCGCATTAATCACGACGTCAGCCTTTACATCATGCCGATGTCCCCACTCCACGGCCGTACCTTTGAGTTCTGCAGCTACAACGACTGACCGATCCATCGTCCTTGAGGCAATGTGGATACGTCCTTTACGTTCGACTACTCCATAACCGATCGCTCTGGCAGCACCACCGGCGCCGAGTATCAGTACATTCTTGCCTTCCAGCCAATTCGTGTCGTCATCTTCGCCAGCCGAGTCGGCCAGGCTTCCCATCGCACCGGTTAGATCTGTGTTGTAGCCAATGACGTCAGAGTCCTGGAAAATGACCGTATTTACTGCACCGATACTACGAGCGCCTTTTTCCACCTTCGTCAGCTTACGAATAATCGACTCCTTATGCGGAATCGTAACACTCAAACCTTTCACTCCAATTTCGGAACACGTTTCCGCAAATTCTTTCAGGTAATCACTCGGCACACGAAACGGCACGTAGACACGATTCATATTGCAATGGTCAAATGCCCGGTTATGAATCACCGGACTGAGGCTATGCCCCACTGGATCGGCGATAACACCATACACCTGAGTATCCGGGCCGATCTTCTGAAAATTGTATGTGTTCTTCATCTGATCAAAACTCAATTGACCCGGAGCAAGCGACCGCTCGTGATGAAAGGTAGCGAAAGTGAATGGGGCACCGAATTTTCCTGCGAGTATTCGGGATGCCATACCAACATCACCCATTGCAATTCCGATGGTCGGTACAGTTGCATCACGCATCATCCGCATGATGCGGAGTGAGTCCATTGGAGAGTGAGCCAATGCAGCGATCTTGACGATATCAGCATCCTTCGCGGCCAGGCGAGCATGTATCGCGTCAAGATCTTCCGGTGTCTCTTCAAAATCGTGTAAGGACACAATTCGCTTGGTGCTACCGTAACGCGGAATCAGGTCGGCAATGTCCTCTTCCAGATCAACGTACTCCACGCCCGCAGCAATCGCTGCTCTGAGAATCATCAGGCGTTGTTCTTCTGTTCCCTTCCACTTGCCACCATCGCGATCGCGTCTACACGTCACGACGACGGGACAAGGCCTATCCTCAATCAATCGGTTCAGATTGATATTACTACGCATATAGTCCAGGCGCAATTCCACCAACTCTGCACCTTGCTCTACAAGGTGTTTATGCTCAGCAATAATATGGCGATGCCGGCCTCGACCAATACTAACGCAAATCTTCGTCATACGTTTTCGAACTCTTCTCTACTCTCTTTTCACT
Source organism: Pirellulaceae bacterium (assembly GCA_045566075.1). GTDB lineage: Bacteria > Planctomycetota > Planctomycetia > Pirellulales > Pirellulaceae > UBA11883. The sequence continues at coordinate 35,295 of JBJLEE010000073.1, forward strand.
GGGATCCCATTGCCACAAATCTCTACCGATTGCGGCCACCGCATTATGAATACTAGCATTAAACATCTACTCTGATAATGCGCACTTTTATTGACATCCATGACTGCTGATGCATTATGTGCGTTCGAATCGCCGATCAAGCTCTTCGCGCGTAAAGACCAGGGCTGTCGGTCGGCCATGAGGGCAATGATGAGTATCGTGGAACAGATGACGCTGCATTAACAGCGAGTGGATCTCCTCGGGAGTCAGCGGGTCGCCTGCTTTTACAGCTGCTTTACATGACATCATATGCAACAACTCATCCAGAACATCGCGGCGGTCGGGTTTCTTTTCCCCGACCATGATCTCATCGATCAGCTGTCGAATGAGTTCGGCTGGTCGCACGCGTCGTAACATCGCGGGATAACTTGATACGAGAATCGTGTCACCCCCAAAAGGTTCTACCTCGATACCTATCTTCTCAAACAACGCTTTATGTTCCACTGCAGCTGCGGCTTCCGGACCTGACATACTTACCGGTTCAGGTACTAACAGACGTTGCGTTTCTAATTCACCTGCTAATACTTTTTCCCGCAATTGCTCATACAAAACTCGCTCATGCAGTGCATGTTGATCAATTACCAACATGCCCGATTCATCCTGGGTAACAAGGTAACGATTGTGTACTTGAAGCCCAAGCGTCGAAATGGGCAGCTGGGCAGGAACATCCGCGGCCGCTGGATTAACATCCAACCTTTCCGAAGTAGCAGGCAGATTTGAACTGTCCAGTGCCCGCTGAAAACTCTCTGGCAAACGGTAATTCTCAGCAGGTACCATTGGGGAAGTACCCACAAACTGCCCTGCACCACTACCACTGTACTGGTTTCCAGCACCAATTGAGCTCGCATCTGACCTTGGATAACTTAATCCAAGGTCTTGCGGTCGTTCCACAGACCCAGCGGATGCACCCCCGGTATCCGTCCTTTCGCTATGTTCATGAACACGGGCTGTAAGGTCCGTTGACAGGAACTTATTGCGGATAGTTGATAATAGCTGGCTATAGAGTTTGCGAGCGTCCTGAAATCGCACTTCGAGCTTTGTCGGATGCACGTTTACATCCACCAGATTGGCAGGCATATCAAGCTTTAGGAATGCGATTGGGTAACGTCCGGTAAGTAACAGTCCACGATATGCTTCTCCCAAAGCATGCTGCAAGGAACGATCGCGAATATGCCTGCCGTTTAAGAAGAGATACTGCATGCGCGTGTGCGAACGGTTGAAGACCGGGTCAGCAACAAATCCGGAAACTCGAATGCCGTCTCCTTCACTTTCCACCCAGATAAGTGCGTCGGCCAGGTCCTTGCCGTAGAAGTGCGCGATGCGATCCTTCCAGTTATCCGCCGCCGGTAAATCCTGTGTTACACGACCATTATGTTGCAATTTGAAATGGACATTGGGATGCACCAGCGCCAGACGTGTAAAGGCCTCGGTGATGTGCCCCATTTCTGTCTGGTTCGCCTTCATGAAACGGCGACGCACTGGTGTATTAAAGAACAGGTTACGGACTTCGATCGACGTACCAACGGGGCAACCACATGGCTTAACAGGCTCTGCATTGCCTCCGTTTATTTCCAATTCCGCACCTTCAGTTGCACCATCAGCACAACTGCGGACGGTCATCTGGCTGACCTCAGCAATGGATGCCAGAGCTTCCCCGCGAAAACCGAGCGTCTCGACGTTAAACAGATCTTCCGCATCTTCAATCTTGCTCGTTGCGTGGCTGGCAATAGCGAGCAGCATCTGATCAGGTCGGATACCACAACCGTTATCTACGATTCGGATCGATTCCGTTCCACCTTGAGAGACTGTCACGTCGACACGAGTAGCGCCCGCATCCACGGAATTCTCCATGAGTTCTTTTACGACGCTTGCGGGGCGTTCGATCACCTCACCTGCGGCGATCTTGTTTATGACGCTTGGAGATAGTTGCCGAATCTCGGGCATATGAAATCCATCCGTTGGAAAACCTGTTTCCGAACACTCACTATTCAGCGTTTAAAGCACGAACAGCGGGGTTTCGGCATCACCAAAGGTGACGGTTATAAGTCGTATTCCTTTAACTTGCGATACACCGTACGTGTGCCAATCCCCAGGATCTTGGCTGCCTCGTCACGGTTACCGTTTGTGAGTTTTAGTGTCTCACGAAATGCCCACTTTTCAATTTCACTCAACGGTTGTCCTACAAGTTCATTTGGTCCCATAACACCCGAGGCGTCGCCAATAGGAGCATCGGCTAAATCAGGTGGTAAGTCATCCACATCAAGGATGCCATCCCAGTCCAGCACCACCATACTCTCAACCGCATTGCGCAATTGTCTCACATTTCCAGGCCATTCATAAGAGAACAATCGGCGTGTGACTGCAGGTGACACACTGGTCACCTGTTTTTGGTGTCGTTTATTGAATTGTTTTCTAAAATGATCCACCAGCGGTACGATATCCTCGCGACGTTCGCGCAGTGAGGGTAAATGTACCGTCACCACTTTTAGGCGGTAATATAAATCCTGACGGAACGAGTTTTCTTCAACCGCTGATTCCAGGTCCCGGTTGGTGGCAGACACGACGCGGACATTCACATCAAGCTGCTGGTTATCACCCACGCGGGAGATATGGCTTTCCTCAAGCACTCTCAGCAATTTAGATTGTGTCGCGAGTGGCATGTCGCCAACTTCATCGAGAAACAGTGTGCCACCGTTTGCATATTCGAAAGCACCAACACGGTCACTATGAGCATCCGTAAATGCGCCTTTGACGTGTCCAAACAATTCACTCTCGACAAGGTTCTCAGCCACCGCTGCACAATTCAGCGGCACCATTCGCTTTGCTTTCCGAGGACTGTTTTGGTGAATTGCTTGAGCAATCAGTTCTTTACCGGTACCACTTTCGCCGGTAATGAGTACTGATGCGTCAGTCGGTGCAATTCGCTTTAATCGCTCGATCACCGACTTCATGCGGTCACTGGCAAAGATGACGCCGTCGAAACCAAATCGTTCATCCAGGCGTTGATTCAGTTCAAGGTTCGCTCGTTTTAACTGCACCGACTCTGCAGCTTTTTGTGTAATCGCTCGCAAACTCTTAGGAGTGATCGGTTTTTCGAGAAAATTAAATGCACCCAACTGCATTGCTTCGACAGCTTTGGGCACAGTCGCATGACCGGTAACCATGATCGTCTCAGCGCCGGGGAGCAATCTGGCGGCATTAGCCAGAATCTCCATTCCATCGACCTCGTTCATCATCAGATCAGTAACGACAATATCGTAGGTGTCTTGCTCAATACGTTTAAGACCACTCGGACCGGTCGTGGCCATCGTAAGATCATAGCCTTCCTTCTCTAGGCTCTCATACATGGCAGTCGCATGTGCGGGGTCGTTATCTACGATCAACACGCGAATATCTCCCGGTTTGAGTCCCGGGAGCAGCGCATCAGATAAGAAGTCAGAATCTGGAAATTGTGTATTCATGGACAGTAATCGATCTTCAACAGCGGAGATCCTATGGATATTTACCCGTCGGGGTATCTTGATGATATCGCAATCACTAGATTTATCCCACCGCCGGATGCGTGATCACTCGCCGATTCTCGCAGGAGTGGGAAACTCAATCATGAACTTGGTACCACATCCGTCCTCACTTTGGACTGCAATACGACCACCATGTGCCTGAATCGCCTTTCTCGCCATTGGCAACCCAAGTCCACTACCCTCTATCTTGGTTGTATAGAAAGTTTTAAACATATTCATTGCTGTGGTTTCATTAATACCACAGCCGGTATCAATCAGATCCAATGCTACACCATCGCGAGTCACACGCGTTATTGCGGTAAGTTGCCCTCCGTCGGTCATCGCTTCCATTGCGTTCTTAACCAGATTCACCAAAGCGGCCTGAAGTGTCTCAACATCCATTTTGATAGACGGCAATTTCGGATCGAGAAACCTCACGATTTCGATTCCGGATTCCTGAGCTTGCATCGCAAACAGATTCAAAACGGTTTCTAACTGCTCATTCAGATCGCCAGAGAGCAATTCGAGATTCCGCAATCTGGCAAACTTCAAGAAATCATTAAGCAACTTCTCAAGCCTGATACATTGGTCGTGAATCGTGTTTACTTTGGTCAATGCTCGTCGCGCATCATCTGAAGGCTCTTCTTCCAGATCCTCAGCCACGAGTTCCATATTCATACGAATCACGGACAACGGGTTCTTGATCTCATGTGCAAGACCGCCGGCAATTTGCGCAAGCTCGCCATATTGCTCTTCGAGCGATTCCAGGCGCTTCTCGAGTTGTCGCACTTTTGAGTCCGTCATATGCAATTCATCATAATTGCCAACTACTACGTGTCATGAGTTATGTATCAGGGGTCAGAGGACGTGCCGAAAAGGCAAATTCATGACAAAGACCCGGTGCGGAAAAACTCCGCGCCGGGTCTCTGGTCATTTCGATTTGCGAATCGCGGTATTACTCGCGACGTCGACGGCGTCCGCCGCCACCACCGCCGCCACCACTACGACGTCGATCACCACCGCGTGAACGCCGGCGATCGCCACCATCGCGTGAACCGCCGTCATCATCGCCGTCATTACCGCGTGATTCCGGTTCTTCACCTGTATCCCATTCGTCGTCAACTCCCAGCTCTTCCAGTGCTGCCTTGCGGCTCAGCTTGATTCGACTGTGGTCATCAACACCTATACACTTCACTTTCATTTCATCACCTTCAGAAACAACGCTGTTGATGTTTGAAACGAAACCAGTTGAAAGTTCGCTGATGTGACACAAGCCGTCACGACCTGGAAGAATCTCGACGAACACACCAAAGTCTTTGATGCTGGAAACCGTACCGTCATAGATTTTTCCAACCTGAACGGTAGCGGTGCATGCCTCGATCATCTCGAGTGCTTTGGCTGCCCATTCACCAGACGTAGCAGCTACAGTGACAACACCTTCGTCATCCACTTCGACCACTGTACCGGTGTCTTCCTGAATTTGACGGATATTCTTGCCACCAGGTCCGATCAGCATACCAATCTTCTCTGGATCGATCTTCGTTCGTTCCAGGCGTGGTGCATGGGTTGCAACCTCTGCACGCGGTCGCTGAATGGTACTCAGCATGGTCTTAAGAATATCAAACCTTGCCTTTTTGGACTGCTCCATCGATTCGCGGATAATCTTCTCACTGACACCTTTGATCTTAAGATCCAGTTGAATACCGGTGATTCCACGTTGCGTACCAGCGATTTTAAAGTCCATATCGCCGAAGTGATCTTCATCACCAACGATGTCGGTCAGCAAGATGTAGTCATCTTCACTTTCCTGAACCAGACCCACTGAGATACCAGCAACAGGTGCCTTAATCTTGACACCTGCGGCCATCAGACCCAGTGTTGCACCACAAACAGACGCCATTGAAGACGAGCCATTGGATTCAAGAATATCGCTGATCACCCGAACAGTGTACGGGAAGTCTTCCGGATCCGGCATGATTGGGCGAATAGAACGTTCTGCCAACATACCATGGCCAATTTCACGACGACCCGGCCCACGGTTTGGACGACATTCTCCTACGGAGAATGCTGGGAAGTTATAGTCGAGCATGAATTTCTTGGAGTAGTTATGAGTTAACCCATCCACTCGCTGCTCATCTTTACTTGTACCAAGCGTGATACTAACGAGTGCTTGTGTTTCACCGCGTTGGAAAACAGCACTTCCGTGTGTTCTCGGAAGCACGTCCACTGTGCAACTGATATCGCGAACTTCGTCCTTTCCGCGACCATCCTGACGACTACCTGCAAGGATAATCTGGCGAGTACAAGCACTTTCAAGTTTGTACCATGCTGCATTGAATGCTGAATCTTCGATTGCATCTTCAGCTTCGGGATCCGGGATAATCTCACCCTTCACCTTTACTTTCAACTCAGAAACCGCTTCTTTGCGAGCGAGTTTACCTTCAGTCTGCTTGGCAGTCTTAAAGTCGTCGCCGTAAGTATCCAACAGACGTCCAAAGAGGCCATCATCTTCAGGAGTAACCCATTCGGTCTTTTGAACATCACACTTTTCGTAGAGTTCGCTTTGCAGTTCACAGATCTCTTTGATCACTTCATGTGCAAACAAGATCGCATCGACCATGTCATCTTCAGGAATTTCACGAGCGAATCCTTCGATCATCAAAACGACGTCCATATTACCCGAGACGATCATGTCGAGATCTGATTCTCCGAGTTGATCAACCGTGGGAAACGGTTTGAATTCGCCATCGATACGAGCCACGCGAACGGATGCTACCGGGCCATCAAATGGAAGCGATGAGATATGGCAACCGACTGCTGCGCCGTTCATGGCCAGTACATCGCCGTCATTCTGCTCGTCACTTGAGAGTACAAAGCTCTGGCATTGTACTTCGTCAAAAAACCCTTTCGGGAATAGTGGCCGGATCGGTCGATCCGTAAGACGTGCTGTAAGTGTTGCGTTTGTGCCTGGTCGGCCTTCACGTTTTAGAAATCCACCCGGGAATTTACCAGCAGCGGAGTATCGCTCTCGATAATCACATGTGAGAGGAAAAAAGTCGGTGCCTGGACGGGGCGCTCCAGTGGTCACCGCGTTTAGGACAACCGTATCGCCATATTGAACGATAACGGTTGCTGATGCCTGCTTACCAAGCTCTCCGGTTTCAAATGATAATACCGAGTCGCCAATTTGCTTTTCTACGCGAATTTTGGTCACTTCTAATACCTTTTCTTTCAATTATCAATGTGCTCTGTCAACGATTGTGAGATCCCAACTGTAGTGACATTCATCCGTGACGGATAACTCACCGTGACAAAGCAAGCCAATCTCCGATTCGAGCTGTCCCGCAAGACAGTGTTGTCTCAGAGAACAAGCTCGTCAGCAGCCTGAAATCTAAGATTCGGCACATCAAAGTGCCGAAAACAGCATAAGGCCGCTGCTCAAACAGATCGTAGGACGCAAACTACACAATGCGTCTTGAATAAAGTGCCGAGTGCACGCAATTCGAAACGGTTACCCCACCCGCAATGAGAATAAACGATAAGATGCGGGCGATCGCCTGCGATCAATCCCACCGACACATGGTGTTACTTTCGAATACCAAGTCGGCCAATGATATCGAGATATCGCTGGGGGTCGACGCGGCGGAGATAATCCAGCAACCGTCGACGGCGACTAACTAAACCCAGTAAACCACGACGGCATGCGTAATCTTTCTTATGTTCACGCATATGTTCCGTCAAGCTGTTAATTCGGGTGGTTAGAATCGCAATCTGCACCTCAGGCGAACCAGTATCGCTGCCGCCTGTTTGGTGTTCCTTGATTAATTCTTGTTTCCGCTCTTTGGTGATCGTCATCTGCTACCGTTGAATTCCTCGCCAAAACGAGTGCCCGTTTTTGTCCCGGACAATCCTACAAATACTTGGCTTACTACCTGCCAGCACCGTTTTCTTTTGCGGTACGTGACAAGCTAATCCTACAAAATTTCCTAGTTAAACGACTTAAACCATCTAGTCACTACTAAGCAACTAAGTGTACCACTGATCTGAAGCCACGCAACCGCCTAAAAACAGAGTTTTAGGGCCGTATCTTCATAGTTGTACTCAATGCGATCACGCCCCAACAGGTGGCGGAAATAGAGATAAACTGGTCCTTCGCATGTGGAAAACCACTTTCAAAGTATTCCTGAAATGCGTTTGCCCTTGAGGATACATGCCAGGTGCCATCTTCAAGCTGATTATCAAGCAAAAAACCTTTCGCTCGTTCTACCGCTGTATGCCGATTGGATAACCTTCCGACAACACGTAAGGCCGTAAGCACCTGCCCTGTTGAATAGGCATCGGACTCAAGCGTACTGTTTTTATCCAGTGGTGTTTGATTCCACCCACCATCAGATCGCTGGTTTTGCAGCAGTACATGAATCGTGCGTTCAATAGCGTCGCTGACATCCTTACTTCTTTCTAAGCGTCCTCTGGTAGCAAACAACTCATCAGAAGTTTGAATCTGCAACCAATACAAAGCAAATAGATGGTAGGCCAAATCTTCAGTCGTTTGGGGTTCAGCTCCAACAAGCCAGTCCTCAACAACGGTTAAATCCGGCGAAGTATCTAACCTTGCTTGATATAACCGCATACCTGCAACTGCTAACGCCGTCGCTGTAAAGTGACTACCTTCCATCGGTGGACGCCGCATCGTACGAATGGTCCAGTGGTCTACTGTTATAGACTTGTTCAGGTAAGTGAGCAGCGGTTCAATACTCTTGGGATCCTGATATGGGGAAACGGCATACTGAACTAAGGCGTATCCTGCCGTAAACGGGCCGCCGGGAACACCTTTTCCTTTTTCAAGCTCTTCACGCCTGTCCCAAAAGAACCGGTCGGTATGCTCGTCTTGTATTTGATACACCGATTCATCGACTTCGATACCAACATGCGATGCCATTCTCAAGGCATACACCGGCAGCGATTGGTGGTGACAGCTGAAACAGTCGCGCTCTTTTGTATAGGTATGGGAGCTAACGGCAATTTGCTTTGTTGCGCGCGTAAGTCGATCGAGCAATTCATCGGCTGTAAGATTATCAGAAGACAGCAGCAACAACTGGGACAATGACATTGTAAATAAGGACAGCCTAAATATTGTCGACCTGTGTATTCGAATTGCCATGATGCACATGATACCATGCAGGTGTGCTGAATATCAGCGATACAACGTAAACTGGTTTCGCGAGGGATTAGACTGATGCGTCACCCGTTCATTTATCTCCTTTTCCTATCGACATTAGTTGGTTTCATGACTGAACCGATCCAAGAAATAGAAGCTCAGCAGATCAATGCGGGTTATGACCGCCCTACCCCGTTTTCCAATCAAAGTCGCAGTGTCGTGTTATCACGACATGGAATGGTCGCCACCAGCCATCCGCTGGCTGCACAAGTTGGTGTCGACATCCTACAACAAGGCGGCAATGCCGTTGACGCTGCGATAGCCGTAAACGCCATGCTCGGTGTCGTAGAGCCTATGAGTTGCGGGATCGGCGGTGACCTGTTCGCCATCTACTGGGATGCCAAGAAACAAAAACTGTACGGCCTTAACGCGAGTGGACGCAGTCCGTACGCGGCAACACTCGAGCATTTTCAAGAACTTGGGTTGGATTACATCCCCATCACCGGGCCACTTGGCTGGTCTGTACCCGGCTGTGTCAGCGGCTGGGATAAACTGCAACATCGATTTGGTAACCTTGCACTTTCTGATGTGCTGACGCCTTCAATCCACACAGCGCGTGAAGGATTCCCAGTAACTGAAGTCATCGCTGGTTCCTGGAGAGGATCTGAATCAGCACTCAAGCAATATGCTGACTCGGCCGCTACCTTCTTGCTAAATGGCAGTCGCGCACCGGGTTTTGGAGAGATATTTAAGAACCCCAACCTAGCTAATTCCTATCAGTTGATCGCTGAACAGGGAGCAGATGCTTTTTATCGAGGCGCCATAGCTAAAGAGATTATTCGTTACAGCGAAGCACATGGTGGCCTCTTTAGCATGAAGGACTTTAAGAACCATACCGCTGACTGGATTGATCCGGTTTCTACAAATTACCGTGGGTATGACGTTTGGGAGCTGCCACCAAACGGACAGGGTATTGCAGCCCTTCAAATCCTGAATCTGCTCGAACCGTACGATGTACGAAGCATGGGGCCTGGCAGCCCTGATTACCTGCACCTGTTTACCGAAGCTAAGAAACTCGCCTTTGCAGATCGAGCCAAGTTCTACGCCGATATCGATGCATCAGACGTACCTGTTGCCGAACTCATCTCCAAAGAATACGCCAAACGACGAGGTACACTTATCGATATGGCTCGGGCCGCTGATGATGTCCCGGCAGGTGATCCACGACTGCAGCACGGTGACACCGTTTACCTGACAGTTGTGGATAAGGATCGAAACTGTTGCTCGTTGATTCAAAGTAACTACTACGGATTCGGTTCAGATGTTGTACCTGGAAACGTCGGGTTTGCACTTCAAAATCGAGGTGCACTATTCGCACTCGATGAAGACCATCTAAACGGACTGGAGCCGCATAAGCGGCCTTTTCATACCATTATTCCGGCTATGGTCACGAAGGATGGCAAACCCTGGTTCTGTTTTGGCGTAATGGGCGGTGACATGCAACCACAAGGTCACGTGCAAGTCCTCATCAACATGATCGACTTTGGAATGAATGTGCAGCAGGCTGGCGACGCCGCTCGAATTCGCCATATCGGTAGTGCACAACCAACTGGCAAGCCAGCCGATGGTAGTGGAGTTGTACACATCGAAACCGGGATCTCGGATCCTATCGCACAGGAATTAGAGAAACGCGGGCACCGCATCGTTAGAAGTGTCGGTGGATTTGGTGGTTATCAGGGCATTTTGATCGACCACGATGCTGACGTGTTACATGGAGCTACTGAGCCAAGAAAAGACGGAGCTGCAATCGGCTATTAATGGTAGCTACATTAAGTCAATCCTTGCTTTCATAGAGCACACTTTGAAAAACTCAAACGGCGAAACAAACATGACAGAACGCAATCGCAGAACTTTCCTACATCAACTCGGTCTTGGCACTTTGGGGCTACTCGCAGCAGATCAGGTTTCAGCAGCGCTGGCGCAGGCACCTAAGATCAAAGCCGGGCAGATTGGTACGCGACATGCGCATGCCTCCGGTAAGGTCGGAACCATGCGTAAATTCACCGACCTTTACGATGTTGTCGGTGTCGTAGAACCGGACCTTGATCGCCGTAAAGAACTGGAAAATGCCAGTGCATATAAAGGCGTGAAATGGATGACAGAAGAAGAACTGCTCAACACGCCCGGGCTGCAACTGGTCTGTGTGGAAACAGAGGTTGGAGATTTGTTAGACGTAGCGGAAAAATGTGTCGATGCCGGTATGCATATCCACTTGGATAAACCAGCCGGCGAGGACTTTGAACAGTTTACAAACATCGTAAACAAAGCGAAGAAACAAAAGCTCATTATTCAAATGGGTTACATGTTTCGATATAACCCCGGCTTCCGCGTCTTATTTAAAGCGGCAAGCGAGGGATGGCTTGGAAACATTCATGAAGCGCATGGTGTTATCAGCAAGACAGTTGGTCAATCCACCAGGGATATGCTGGCCGAATATAAAGGCGGCACCATGTTTGAGCTTGGCTGCCATCTGATCGATTCACTAACCGTTTTCATGGGCGCCCCAAGTAAAGTTACTCCGTACGTTAGACACACTTACCCGGATCGCGACAACTTGGCCGACAATATCATCGGCATGTTTGAATACCCGCGAGCAACAGCCACGATTCGCAGTTCGCTTATGGAAGTAGATGGATTCCGGCGACGTCAAATGGTAGCGGTCGGCGAATACGGTACGATCACTATTCGACCCCTTGAGGCACCGGTCGTCGAAGTCACGATGGCGAAGGACACCGGTGACTTTAAGAAAGGCAGCCACCTGATTGAGGTGCCCAAACTGGGTGGCCGATATGACGGTGACTTCCTGGAATTGGCCGAGGTGCTTCACGGGAAACGTGAATTCCCATTTAGCTACCAACATGATTTGGCGGTCCAAAAAGCCATTCTGGACGCGAGCGGATATTAGATTCTCAAATGTAATGACTTGCTGCACGGAGCGCGGCTGATAAGCAATCCGCCACAGAATTCGCAGCAAACTTCAAGGTATGTGACATTTACCGCTGACAGTCTGTTGTCATACCTTCCTTGCACAATACGGCGAGCGAGTCTCTCTGTATTGTGCAAGGAAAGGTCATGGACAGCCAACTGAAAAAGCGTCCGCTAGCTGCAGCACTAGGTTGCTTTGCCTGTGGTATTATCCTTGACCGATTCACTGGCATCGGACCATCTCATTGGCTGAAAGCATGTACGGGGTGTCTGGTCGTAATACTCGGTGACCGTCTGTTGCGGCGGTCCTGGAATCGACTTAACGCACGCGATCGCCTCACAACACTGTGCTCACAAGTTGCCGCTGTTGTTCTGCTGATTTCGCTCGCGGGATTCATGCACCATTGGGATTGGAGTATCTATTCACGTAATCACCTGGCGCTCAGGCTTGGTTACGACCCATCACCCTGTCATTTCAAGTGTTTGGTTACTCAGCCAGTAAGTTATGCGCGGCAAGTCAAAAGCACATCGTGGCAACAAGATGGAAAGACAAAAGTCAGTGTGCAAATTCAATCCGTCAAAGAAGCGCGCGGTTGGCGCACCGCCGATGGCATTGCGACACTCTGGATCGGCGGTAATGCAGCGTGGTTGAGGACAGGCGATCTGATTGAATGTTGGGGACATGCCTGGCGGGTAAACCCAAATCGCAATCCGGGAGAAACAGATTTCTCTATCGTTATGAGACACCGGCGAGAGAATCTGCAAATCAAAGTCGCATCTGAAGAGTCCATCCTACACTTGTCGCACAAGCGCCCCGGCTTAATAGCACGTCTTCATCAATACTCATTTGATCGTGTGCAACAAAGCTTCAAACCGGAAATTGCGCCAATTGCCCAGGCCCTGATCCTGGGCAATCCGAGTGCCTTAGCAACACATCGCGACAAATACATCGCAACGGGAACGATTCATTTGTTTGCCGTATCGGGACTTCATGTAGGGTTGATTGCCTTTTTTGCACATTGGTTACTTGCGATCGTTACCGGTAGACCGAGACTAATTGCCGTTATAGCCATTATTTGGAGTTATGCGGTATTCACCGGGTTACGTCCGCCGGTCATGCGAGCCGCGGTATTAGCAACAGCCGCAGTGCTCGCATTTAATTCACACAAACTCGTCCAAAAAGATAACATCTTGTGTGCAGCAGGAATCATTGTGCTTCTATGCGATCCATCATCTCTGTTTCAAGCCGGAACACAGCTTTCATTTCTCGCCTACTTCGTCGTTTCACGCTTCACATTTATCCGGCATCGTCACATAAACAAAAACGGAATTGAACGACTTATTGTAGATCATCAAAGCCTGCCTATCAGCGCAGCAATGACGGTGCGGCGAGCAGGCATTGCTGGTATTTGGACTTCACTGATCGTATGGTGTGCCACGTTACCGTTTGTGCTCACGAAATTCCAAATCAGCTCCTGGTGGTCTGTAATTTTGAGCGTTGGATTAACTCCGCCGCTGGTTATCGCTCTGCTCACTGGACTGACGAGCTTGATACCAATGCCTGTAAGCATGAATTCTCTTTGTGTCGATACGTGCACCGCGTCACTCGAATTGATTCAGACGACAACAACCTGGTGTAGTCGTATTTCGTGGTCGCGATTCTCAACCGCTGGTACATCCTCAGCACTGCTAGTGCTGCTTTATGCATGTTTGCTGGTTTCCAAATCTACATGGACCACCTGTTTGAGACGAATCACACGCACCCTGTTCGTGCTTACATATGCGTACATTGTTTTAAGCATTCTCACAGCCGGTCACTTTTCTCATTCACCGACTGTCGCGAATCGCATGAGAGTCCGATTCATTTCCGTTGGCCACGGTTGCTGTGTACTGATTACCTTTCCAAACGGTTCGAACTGGATGTACGACGCCGGTGAACTGGGAACTGGAGAGCAGGCAGCTCAGTCTATACAGTCTGTTCTCTGGCACGCCGGTATCACAAAAATTGACACACTGGTTATTTCGCACATGGACAAAGACCATTTCAATGCCATTCCACATTTGATTCAGCGGACGCCCATTGGACGCTGTGTCGTCGCCGACGCAACGGTTCTGATAAGTCGTAAATGGCACGGATTTTCGAGCATCCTGAAGAATTCCGGAATTCGAATCGAACAGTGTCATAAAGGATCGGTCTTCACGCCTAGCACGGACACGAAAGTACAGGTTTTGTTTACGGGAAGAGACCTTATTCATTCGAACGACAATGCTCGAAGCACGGTGCTGGAAATACAGATTTACGGTCATTCTCTCCTGCTGGCAGGTGATATCGAGGGGGATGGCCTGGAAGCACTCACTCGGCAAGCGATCAATCCGACTACCGTTCTGCTCGCGCCACATCACGGCAGTCTCCACAGCTCACCAGAGAAATTCGCTGCCTGGTGTCGGCCGAGTCTCACGATTGCAAGCACAGGTCGGCATACCCTTCCAAATCGCGTTGTCACGGCATATTCCGCTAACCATCAGGGGTGGCCCGGTCTGTTACTGTCAACACACCGCCACGGCTGCATTACCGTGGACTTCACACCCGACGGCATACGGTGCAAGCCCTTGATTCCCAATGGCATGGATCAACCCATGCGCTAACGGATAATGCTGATTCAAGACATTTCAAAACGTGACTTACATGTCAATTCGAATTACATCGCGTAATTGACTGCGAGCACGGTGCAATCGGCTACGTACCGTGCCAACAGAAATTTCGAGAATCTCAGCAATCGTCTCGTAATCCAAATCCTCCATTTCGCGCAGGATTATCACTTTCCGAAATGGTTCGTCCAACTGTGCAACCGCCTCAAGAACCTGTTGTTGTAATTCATCACTCTGAAGTTGCGCTTCGGCAGCAGGTTGAGTGTCTTCAATCTCGTCCGCAACCTTACTGTTGTCATGATGAATAGACACGGTCGGCCGTTTGTTTCGTTGTTTCGTCATGGCACGATTAAATGCAATTCGGTAAAGCCATGTGAAGAAGTGCTGCGGATCTTTTAGCGTGTCAATCTTGCCAAGCATTTGGATAAATGTGTCTTGTAAGACATCCAGTGATTCATGTGGCGAACCGGTTACCTGAATCATGCAGCTATACAAACGATCCTGGTATCGTTCGATCAATTGACCAAGCGCATCAGCATCCCCTGCCTGAGCATCTCTTACCAGCTGCGCGTCATCTTTCACGTTGAATACCGATCTCAGTTAGTGACCCTGTAATCATCACAAGCACCTTGAAATAAGTCAAACTGAATGGATTGCCATAGGGGTTCTGCATGTTCGCGGAATCTAGAATCAACGGTATGATAAGCACCAGACGTATGTTTAATCACTTCCAGCATTTTTCCAACGTAATTTGACTATGCCACGCCAAATACTCAGGTCACGGACTCTTCACAGAATCCTGTTTTCAATGGTGCTTGTCAGTGTGACAGGATTCGCCGCATGGACTCCTTGTTCAGCACAAATCCTGATGCAACTCAATAAACGAGCAATCACCATCGTGAGAAAGCCAAAGCCCATGAACAAGATTCAGTATCCTCAGTCCAGACGCGAACAACTTACAGAGGCGTACCACGGCACCTCTGTACCCGCACCCTATCGCTGGTTGGAAGATGTCAATTCGGATGAAACCAAGCAATGGGTTAACGATCAAAACGAAGTGACACATGCGTTTATAGAGGGCATTGAAAGCCGCCAACCAATTCGCGAAAGGCTTGAGTCCGTTTGGAATTATGAGCGATTTGGCATGCCTGTGATTCGTGGCAATCGGGTTTTCTACAAACATAACGACGGTCTTCAAAACCAAAGCGTGCTCTACTGGGCTGATAGTCTCAGTGGCGAACGACGTGTACTTATCGATCCGAATGAATTGTCTAACGAGGGGACAGTTGCATTAGCATCCTGGAGTGTTAGTCCCAATGGCAAGCTGCTGGCATACGGATTAGCGCGAGACGGATCCGACTGGAGAGAGTGGTATGTTCGCGATATCGAATCCGGAGAGGATGCACCCGATCACCTCAAATGGGTTAAGTTCTCGAGCGTCTCATGGAGCCCTGATAACAGCGGCTTCTTTTACTCGCGTTATGATGAGCCACGCACGAATGAGGAATTTACAGGTTCAAATTACTATCAAAAACTCTACTTCCACCGCTTGAGTGATGAACAAACCGATGACCAACTGATCTATCAACGGGAGGACGAGAAAGAGTGGGGATTCAGTGGTTATGTAACGGAAAGCAGTGAGTACCTGATCATCTCTGTTTGGAAAGGCTCGGGGAATAAAAACCAGCTATTCTACAAGTCACTCAAAGAGTCAGATTCAGATGTCGTCGAACTCATTAATGAATTCGACTTCGAATACAGTTTCATTGGTCATGATGCGACAGATTTTTACTTTATGACGGATGATGGCGCTAAGAAACGGCGTGTAATCTCGATTGACATTGAGGATTCACACAAGGATCAATGGACAGAGATTATTCCTGAATCAAGCGACACGTTAGAAGTCGTTAGCCTGTTTGGGGATACCATTATTGCTAGCTATTTGCACAAGGCTCATAGCCGCGTGCTTCGCTATTCAACTTCTGGAGAGTCATTGGGCGAGATTCAGCTTCCGGGAATCGGGTCTGTAGGTGGATTCGGTGGTCGCCGCGATCAGAAGGTCAGTTTCTTCTCATTCTCCAATTACACGCAGCCTTACACGATTTACCAATACGATATCGAGTCGAACGAATCGAGTGTTTACAAGAAGGCAGATGTCGAAATTGACTCTGACGACTTTGAAACCAAACAAATACTGTACACGAGTAAAGACGGCACAGAAGTGTCCATGTTCATTTCTCACAAAAAGGGACTGACGCTCGATGGCAGTAATCCCACCATTCTCTATGGTTACGGTGGATTTGATATTTCATTAACTCCTGGGTTCTCCGTAACAAACATGGTCTGGATGGAAATGGGCGGTGTTTATGCAGTTGCAAACATCCGTGGGGGCGGCGAGTACGGCAAGGACTGGCATGAAGCCGGCAAGCTTGAGCGACGGCAAAACTCGTTTGACGACTTCATTGCCGCGGCAGAGCACTTAATTCAGGAGAAGTACACTTGTACAGAACGCCTTGCAATCAAGGGCGGAAGCAACGGCGGATTACTGGTCGGTGCCGTAATGTGTCAGCGTCCGGAGTTGTATGGTGCTGCGTTACCCGCTGTCGGGGTGATGGATATGCTGCGTTATCACAAGTTTACGATCGGCTGGGCCTGGGTATCTGAATTCGGGTCTTCCGATGACGAGCAACAGTTTAAATTCCTGCACAAGTACTCACCACTTCATAACCTGACGCGAGGCACTCGCTACCCAAGTACAATGGTCACTACATCGGATCACGACGACCGTGTCGTACCGGGGCATAGTTTCAAGTTTGCAGCTGCCCTTCAGCACGCGCACAAGGGTAAGAATCCCGTGTTAATTCGGATTGAGACAAACGCCGGTCATGGAGCAGGCACAGCAACCAGTAAACGCATTGATGCCGCAGCTGATATCTTTGCATTTCTAACTCGTGCACTTGATTTCCAACCGCAACTGCCAAAATAACAAATCACACACGTCACCGATCGAACATCACTGTAAAGGCAATCATCATGCGACTCGGATTAATCAACTCGGCCTGGGTTCAAGCAAACCAGCCCACCACGTTCGGATTGCAAAAGACCAAGGAAATTGGCTTTGACTGCATTGATATCTTCATCGACCCGATGGTAGACGATGTAAAAGAACAGAAGTTAATCAAGGACGAGTGTGACCGATTGGATTTGCCGATCGTTAGCGTATGTTGTGTTGCCGTCGGACTTATCGACTTCAATCCTGCTGTGCAACAATTCCATCTCGAGAGATGTAAGCAATATCTGGATCTGGTTTATCGATTCGAAGCAGAAAATTTATTATTGGTCATCGGTGAGTACATTTGGAATCAGGAGGTAATTCCACCTGAAGAACAATGGAATACTGCAGTTGAGAATTGCAAAATCCTTGGAGATTACGCAGCTAATCTTGACCTTCAGATTGCATTGGAATTGGAACCATTTCCACTGTCTCTACTAAATGACGTTACTTCGATGGTTCGATTTATCGACCAATGCGATCACGATGCCGTGAAGGCCAATATTGATGTTTCACACTTGTTACTAGCTGACGTCGACGCGCATGAAGTGGCACGTTTTAAAGACAAGGCAATTCATGTGCACATCTCGGATTGCGATGGCAACGTCCACGGTGACTTACCACCTGGTCGCGGAGTCGTTGACTTTGATCCGTACCTAAGAGCCATCAAGGACTTAGACATGGATGGCACGATATCTATCGAACTCGAATACTCTCCGGAACCTGACAAAATCGTTGGATGGGTTGAAGAGGCGTATGTCGAAACCGATAAGCTGATGCAGGCGATAAACCTTCGTGGGTAACGATATGACGCTTAACCATCTATGTAAAATGCCAGATAACAAGTCGATACCGATCGGCTGTATCGGCTCGGGATTCATCATGGCTGACTGCCACATTCCCGCTTATCTCGATGGTGGGTTAAATCCTGTCGCTATCTCATCACGGACACCGGCCAACGCACACTCTGTTGCAGAGAGACACGGTCTCATTGCATTTGACTCTTATCAGGAGATGCTGGACAACGCTGAAATCGAGGTCGTGGATATTGCGGTCCCACCAGACGTTCAGCTGAGCGTGATCGATGAAGTCGTAAAACGCAAAGACAAGATCCGCGGGATTTTGGCGCAAAAGCCGTTAGGAGTAAACTTCCAACAGGCGAAAGAGATCGTCAGCAAATGTGAATCGGCCGGGATTGTTCTTAGTGTCAACCAAAACATGCGATTTGATCATTCCGTTCGTGCTTGCAAAGACCTCTTAGATCAGGAGTTAATTGGAGATCCGGTCTTAGCAACGATCGACATGCGTGCGATACCACATTGGATGCCGTGGCAGCAGCGTCAGGGTTGGGTCACGTTGCGCATCATGTCGATCCATCATCTCGATACACTGCGATATTGGCTTGGCGATCCAATTCGCGTCTTTTGCAGTACACGCGAAGATCCGCGTACCGCAGAGACATTTGAGCATCAAGATGGAATTTGCCTGTACATTCTTGAATTTGAAAATGGTGTGCGTGCCTCGGCGTGGGATGACGTATGGGCTGGCCCCAGCAACGAAGGTGCTGCCGCGGATATCGGCATCAACTGGCGAATCGAAGGCACAACAGGAATGGCCCGCGGCACGATTGGATGGCCTGAGTATCCTGAGCCAACGCCAAGCACTCTGGATTACACAAATACGACGCACGGTGACACATGGATCAAGCCTCGATGGGACGAAGTTTGGTTTCCCGATGCCTTCGTCGGAACGATGGCGCAGTTACTCGTTTCATTGGAATCCAACACGAAACCAGAGATCTCCGCACTGGACAATCTTAAGACGATGGCATTAGTAGAAGCATGCTACATTTCCTCGCAAGAACATCGCGTGGTGGAAATGAGTGAATTACTCAGCAACTAGAATTGCCGGCGACTAACTTGAGACCCGTCTCAGCGATTCATCCGTTAAATGTAACGGTTAATCAGGTTTTCAAGAAATTCCTGACGACCGCTCACATTGCCTGTAATCTCACCCTTTTCGAGCATGTATGCTTCAAGAGTTTCAAACGAGGCATTTCCAGATTCAATTTCAGCACCAACGCCGGAATCCCAACTGCTGTAACGATCCTTAACAAACTGGCACAATTCACCTTCCTCGCGAATGGCAGCAGCAATTTTAAGACCTCGAGCAAATGCGTCCATGCCGCCGACATGAGCGTAGAACAAGTCGATAGGCTCAAAACTCTCGCGGCGAACCTTGGCATCAAAGTTCACACCGCCTGAATTTAGTCCACCGTATTTCAGTAGCATGAGCATCACTTGAGCAGTCAAGTAAATATCGGTTGGGAATTGATCGGTGTCCCAACCGAGCATCAAGTCGCCCGTATTTGCATCAATGGATCCAAGCATGCCTTGTGCACCAGCATAGTCCAGTTCATGCATCATCGTATGACCGGCAAGCGTTGCATGATTCGTTTCAATATTTAATCGAAAACGCTCTGTAAGGTCATAGTTACGCAGGAAGTTAATGCAGGCAGCAACATCAGAATCATACTGGTGCTTTGTGGGTTCTTTTGGCTTTGGCTCAATTAAGAATTGGCCGGTAAATCCAATTTTATTCGAGTGATCTATGGCCATATGCATAAACTGTCCCATGTGATCCAGTTCACGCTTAATATCGGTATTGTAAAGTGTTTGATAACCTTCCCGGCCACCCCAGAACACGTAACTCTCTCCGCCAAGTTCGTGTGTCACTTCCATGGCTTTCTTGACCTGAGCTGCAGCATATGCAAAGGCATCTGCATTACAACTGGTGCTTGCACCATGCATGAATCGTGGGTTACTAAACAGATTTGCTGTACCCCACAGGAGCTTAATTCCAGTGCGTTCCTGCTCTTCCTTTAGTACGGCAACAACGGCATCGAGATTCGCATGCGACTGAGCTAGTGATTCACCTTCAGGTGCTACGTCGCGATCATGGAATGCGTAAAAAGGAGCTCCGAGCTTTTCCATGAACTCGAAAGCTACTCTGGCACGATTGCACGCATTTTCGACAGAATCTGTGCCATCTTCCCAGGGACGCACCATCGTCGGGCTTCCAAACGGATCCAGCCCGTTGCCACGAAAAGTATGCCAGTACACAACACTGAATCGAAGATGCTCCTTCATCGTCTTCCCTTCAATCACCTCGTCCTCGTTATACCAACGATATGCGAGAGGGTTTTTTGATTCAGGGCCTTCGTATTGTATCTTGTTCACTTCCGGGAATGCAGACATGCGTAACTCTCAGTTTCTCTGTCGTATGGCTCGAATAGTATTTTCGCCAACTCACTGTTTGGCGTCATTTTGTCAATGTGTCACAAATTATCGGCGGTCGCAACCACCAGTAATACCTTGCGGCGTTTGTAGGTGCGTGGGCGTGTCAGTCTGCCATAATGCGAGTTTCAAGCTGCGAGGGTGCCGGTTCCGCTGCATCAGTGTGTTCTTTCGCAATGGCCGTCAACTTCTCAATAATCTCAGGGTACTTTTCGGCTAGATTTTGAGATTCTGAAGGATCCACATCCAGATTAAACAGCAGTGGTACTTCGTGCGTGACCGGCTGTGGTTGCCCATATGCGTTTTGCGTCATGAAGTGCATCTTCCAGCTACCGTGTCGGATCGCCATGAGTCGGTAACCGCGATAATAGAAATACGTCTCGCGGTCACCCTTACCTCCTGTGAGAATCGGCATCAGGTTAATGGAATCCAAGTCACGGTCATTGGGTAAATCGATTCCGGCGATATCGTGTGCCGTTGCGTAGATATCCATCGTACTGCTGATTTCAGCCGAGACAGATCCCGCTGGAATTGTGCCGGGCCACCATGCAACCGTCGGCTCCCGCATACCGCCTTCCCAGGTGCTGCCTTTCCCATCCCTTAACAATCCTGCTGAACCGCCATGATCGTTAAATATCAGCCATGGTCCGTTGTCGGAGGTAAAAATCACTAGCGTATTATCATCAAGGTTGTGCTTCCTCAACGTGGCTAAGACCTCCCCAACACTCCAGTCGATTTCCTCAATCACATCACCATACAATCCTCGGCGACTCTTTCCTTCAAATTTCTTACCTCGAAACAAAGGTACGTGAGGAAGGCTGTGCGGCATATATAGAAAGAACGGTTGATCTTTGTTCTCACGGATGAAACTGACCGCTTCTTCGGTATAACGCCGCGTGATAGTCGTTTGATCCGCAGGCCGCTCGACGATTTCTTCATTCCGCATCAACGGAACGTTCCAGTATTCGACTTTTGGATTCCAGAATATTTCGCGACCCCTTGGTGTATCGGCAACCCGATCCATATCGTTGGAATAAGGGATGCCGAAGTACGAATCAAAACCGTTGCTCGTTGGAAGATATTGCGGCAGGTGTCCAAGATGCCATTTACCGATACACGCTGTAGCATAACCAGCAGATTTAAGTTGCTCAGCAATCGTGAGCTCCGCTTCCGGAATACCCAACGCAGAGTCCGGGAATAATACGCGACGTTTGTTACTGCACATTCCATTTCTCATTGGCAGTCGACCCGTCATGAGAGCTGCACGACTAGGAGTGCATACCGGTGCAGCTGAATAGAACTGTGTTAGTTTCATGCCTTCCTGAGCCATGCGATCAAGCTCCGGAGTCGCAATGGTCGGATGTCCAAAACATCCCAAGTCGCCATACCCGAGGTCATCAGCAAATATGACAACGATGTTGGGTTGCTGCTTTGCTCCCGCAAACCCCGTCATGCTGATGGTTGCCAAAAACACAATGAGGAATATTCGAATGTTGTTCATAAACGTGGCTAAACCTATCTAAGAGTTAATTGGATTTGGATTTCATTTTTCTGGCGATATACCAGTCTGCGAACTTTGGGAATAACTGAAAGAGAGCAAAATAGAATCTCGCTTTGCGTGGAATAATAATCTCCGGCTTTCTCGTTTTGCACCCCTTGATGATCTTCTTTGTCAGCTTGGCCGGATCAATCAGATTAAGTCGGATTCCCGCACCAGGTTTGGCTGCGGACTCCGGCATATCATTGTCCACTTGATAGCGTGGGGAGGGATCGTCACGGGCAATAGGTCCGGGACATACGAACATGACATGGACGCCATCGCTTTTTAACTCGGGCCGGAGTTGTTGGGTGTAGGCCGTGAGCGGGTGCTTGCCAATGGCATATGCACCAATAAATGGACCTGCAGATTTTGCTGCAAGCGAGCCCATATTTATCAGGTGACCTCGGGAGTCGATCAAATATGGCATGGCTTGAATAGTACAACGCACTGTCGATAAGAAGTTCATGTCTATCGCATTCTGGCACTGCTCTACAGTCAGCTCTTTGGCCGTACCACGGTCACTCTTGCCAGCGTTGTTTATCCAGACATTGATTTGTCCGTGTTCAGATATAACCGTTTGCACGAACTGTTCGACAGACACATCATCGGTTACATCACAACGAACCGTAAACAGCGAGTCGCTTCCGAGATCTTTCTTTGCTGCATCCAGCCGACCTTCATCCCGGCCGGAGATCACAACAGTGGCACCTGCACTTAGAAAGCCTCTGGCAATCTCTTTTCCGACACCTGAGGAGCTGCCAGTGATCACCACCACTTTGTTATTCCAGTGAGTCATGAGAATTCTGGCATGCAGCTCGTGTATTGGGGGATCGGATGCTAAAGGTGCAGGTCAGCTGCGGGAACAGGGCAGATTCCAATTCAAACAACAATATTCTTTAGTGAGTATTCTCTTTAGTGAGTATTCATTGTTCGATAGTCTTTAGTGTAGTTTGGCAATCGCGTTCCCTCTATGCTCATCCACAAGGGGATTCGCGTAAATCCCACCGGGAGAAGCTTACAATCGGTCAAATCGAGTGACTTCCCAACTCACATCAGGAGTTTGATTTTGACCACCAATTTCAAAACGCAAATACTTACGTGGAAAGTGGAATCGCGTATCAAATGCACCTTTGATCAGGATTTCACAGGTTTCCGGACCGGCATTTCCGGAATTCAAATTCTCAACATGTTCCAGATCACGGGCAATCGTCTCAAACATACCGTCAACTGACCAGGTTTCGAAGGCATGTAGTCGCTTAAGTGGAGTACCATTGAGTTCCACAGCAAATACCTCGCTATCCCGCACCGAGACGACGTATCGATCTTTTTGAAAGGTTGTAACGAGTACTTCGATTTCATAGCTGTGGATCCCGCTATTATTCCAGGCGGATTTGGCATCGTTAAGCAGCAACTGGTCGACATCAGAGACGCCATCGCGAATGAAGTAAATCGCCCAACTCGCTAGAATAGTAACGATCCCCAGAATATACAGCCAACGCCGTGGTGAGGTCGTGCGATTTACGGTGCTTTGGGGTTTCATCAGTTGTGCTTGGGTGTATATATAGAACTTCTAATCTGAATAATCTTCTGGAGTTAATCGTACGTGAACGTAGCGACAACGTCGAACCCTGAATCAAGTAAGCGTGCACGAACAAAAATCGTGGCAACCGTCGGTCCTGCTTCCATGGACAAGCTCCAGGAGTTATTGCTCGCGGGAGTGGATGTATTTCGTGTCAACATGGCTCATGGTACACGTAAACAGCATCAGGAAATCGTCGATTCGATTCGCAGTTTAAGCGAGTCACTTGATATACCGGTTGGTATTCTTATCGATCTGGCAGGTCCAAAAATCAGGCTCGGTGAGCTTTTCACCGATCCCACCGATTGTATCGTGGGGGAACATTACACAATCACGACTGCTGATGAGGCAACATGTGCTACTGAAATGACGACGAATTACGCTCCTCTCATTTCAGAGCTAAGTGTCGGTGACTCAGTTATGCTTGCCGACGGCACTGTAGAAATGACAGTCATTGAAGAATCGGAAACAACCGTGACCTGTCGAGTTGTTGAAGGTGGGATCCTCCGCAGCAGACAGGGGATAAATCTACCCGGAGTAAACTTAAGCATCCCCGCACTTACTATTCAGGACAGGGATAATGCTGTTTGGGCGACAAGCGTTGACGCCGACTTCATTAGCCTTAGTTTTGTGCGTGCACCACTGGAGATTCTTGAATTAAAGGCGTTGCTGGAAGAGCACGGCAGTCAGGCAATGGTGATTGCAAAAGTTGAAAAGCGCGAAGCGATGCAGCGGCTTGATGAAATCGTGCTTGCCTCAGATGCCGTCATGGTCGCCAGGGGTGATCTGGGTGTTGAAATCGATGTGGCCGAAACACCCATCGCACAAAAACGCATAATCCAGAAGTGCCATGATTACTCGCGACCTGTTATTGTGGCGACACAAATGCTCGACAGTATGCAACATTCCACCCGGCCAACGCGGGCGGAAGTGACAGATGTTGCAAATGCACTTCTTGATGGAGCTGATGCATGCATGCTCTCAGGTGAAACGGCGATCGGCACTTACCCGGTCGAAACCGTATGCATGATGAATCGAATCATGCTAAACACTGAAACGACCTTGCACGATCGCAAGCCCATTGCCAAGGCACTACTGGAAGAGGGAGTCCAGCCAGTCACATCAGCAATCGTCTACGGTGCAGCTCGTGTCGCTGAACAGCTTGGAGCCAAACTGGTAGTTGTGGCTACCCGTACCGGAAACACGGCTCGTATTAAGGCAAACCAAAGAGACTTTATACCCACTGTAGGTGTGAGCCGTGATGAGAAGACGCTGCGGCAGCTCTGTCTCTACTGGGGTATTATCCCCCTGGGCGGCATGCCAATCGGAAATGGGCAGGAATTGCGAATTGCCGTTGAGCAGTGGGGCAAGCAACAGGGATTACTTGAACGAGGTGATTCCATCGTCTTTGTTACGAGCAGCACATTTGGCCCACTTGGCCATGACATGGTATTCGTTCACGAGATTGAAGACTAAGGGCGAATTAACATTCCAGAGAATGTTAACTTACAATTCACCCAATGCATCATCAATTTCTTTCAAATACACATCGTCATATCGTGCCTTGGCATTAAATGTGCCGAGTCCCAATTTACCTTCGGTAATATCATCCCCGAATTGATACGTAGCCATCTGTTCATCACCGACCTTGAGCGTCGCCAGATTATTCTCATCTAGCAACAGGGTCAGTGCATAGTCGGTATTGGCAGCAATCGATGCTCGTGTTTCTACCAACCGGCTGAAGCTGCCATTTTTATATTCACCGATTGTCCAGATTTTATTTCCGATAAAGGTGCCGGCAAACTTGAAGTCGTTTTCGGTGTGGTAGTCGAATACGATCATCGAGTTCGTCCAGTAACCACTGGCTTTCAATGCGTTGATCGTCGCGCCGAATTCAACATTCTCAGGTAATGCTTCACCTAGATTAATGACGGCGATACCGTTTGTACCTTTGTTGGGTGACGTATGGTATTGTGCATTCTCCACCGCCCAGACACCGGAAACCGCTGTGAAATCCTGAGCTTCGCCATCATTAAAATCGTCTGCAAATGGAATCCCGGGTGCGACCGTCACGTTCACAGTGCCAGTAGCTTGTTGATCTGCGTCATCCTTCACGATGTACTGGAAGGAATCGACTCCTCGGAAATCGGTTACCGGGGTGTAGTCGATCGCGTCGTCAACACCATCGGAATCTGTATCAACCAGAGTAATCGTCGCGTCCGTGCCCGACGCGGAAATGACTTCATTTGTCCGACCATTCACTTCAACATCATTAGCCAGCACGTTGATTCGTACAGATTGATTTACGAGCGTTTGAGAAATATCCGGGTTCGCTTCCGGACCCGGAATCAGCGCTTTGAGTAACACATCGTCAAATGACGCACGGCCATTTACCGAACCTAGTCCGACACTTCCATCATTAATAGCAGCATCAAACGTATACGTTACTTTTGTGTCACCGTCGACCTTGAATGTAACTTTCTTACCTTCGAAAATGGTCGACGTTTCATAATTGTGTTGGCGTTGGATGGATTCACTGGTGGATGCCAATACATTTAGCTGGCCATCATACGTTCCGACGATCCATTTGCCTGACCCAGCCAGTCCACCGGCGACTTTAAAATTCTCGGGCCCTTGATAATCAAACACTTGAAATGCATTCGACCAGTATCCACTTCCACCAGGAGCTGCGTTCAGGACTGCATCAAGTTTAAATTCACTTGGTAAATCTTCACCGAGATTGATCGTTGATACAGCACCACGTCCCTTTTCAGGTGTGAGATGATACATGCCGTTGCCGATAGTCCATTCGCCATCTCGAGGCGAGAAATCTTGAGCCACGCCGTCTTCGAAATCTTCGGAAATAGGCATTCCGGCAGCAACTGTCACGCTGACACTACCCGCATCTGATTGCCCTGCAGTGTCCTTCACTACATATTCGAACGTGTCAATTCCTCGAAAATCATTCGATGGTGTGTAGTCGATCGCATCGTTAATCTGATCGTCATTCGTATCAACAAGTGTGACCGTACCATTTGCTCCGGACACGGAATCGACCGCATTCGTTCTGCCGGTGATTTCAACATCATTCGCCAACAAGTTGATACGTACGGTTTGACCAACAAGTGTATTTGCTGAATCATCGACAGCTTCAGGACCTGGAATCAGCTCTTTAACAAGTAAGTCGTCAAATGTCACACGAGCATTTACCGATCCAAGCCCGACTCTCCCGTCGTTAATACTTCTCTCGTAGGTGTATGAAAGCTTCGTTTCCCCATCAACAATCAAGGTCACCGTTTTACCTTCGATGCGGGTTTCCAGTACATAATCTTGACCTGCGTTAATCGACTCTGCAGCTGTTACAAGTTGCTGCAATGCACCATCAAAAGATCCGATCACCCACTTATTCCCACCAGTGAGAAATCCGGCAAGTTTAAATTCTTCGGGGCCCTGGTAATCAAAGATATGAAATGCGTTACTCCAATAACCACCGCCGGATTTTGCCATCGTCGACGAAACTATCTTGAAATCACTCGGCAATGCATGACCAATGTTAACCACCGATACCCCCGGATTGCCCTGTGCCGGGTTGAGATGGTATTTATCATCACCAAACGACCAGTCGCCAAGCTCTGGGGTAAGATCTTGTGCAGAGCCTTCATCGAAGTCTTCGGAGATTGGCATCGCAGCAGCAACGGTGATACTGACATTTCCGGTATCTGACTGGCCGGCTGAATCTTCAACCACATATTCAAAGACATCCACACCACGGAAGTTATTCGACGGTGTATAGTCTATCGAATCGTCTTTACCATCCTGGTCGGAGTCGACAAGATCGACGGTGCCGCTAAAACCTGAAACCGATTTAAGCTCGTTCGTACGACCCTCAATCACAACGTCGTTGGCAATCAAATTAAGCCTAATCGTTGATCCGACGAGCGTTTGTGATTCATCGTTTAAGGCTTCAGGGCCGGGGATAGTCTCTTTTACAACAATGTCCTCAAACTGAGTCTTGGCATTATGTGCTACCAACCCAACTTCTCCGACATTTTGCGACGTGTCAAAACCAAAATTCAGAACGGCTTCACCGGCGACCACGAGCGTGGCCTTATTATCTTCAAGGAGCACCTTCATGTCGTAGTCATGACCGTGTTCCAAGTCGGATGACTGAGTTACGAGATCATGCTTGCTCCCTTCAACTACTTCACCAATTGCATAACGATTACCGCCAACCCACATACCGGCATAGTTATAGTTTTCCGCATCCTGGTAGTTAAAAATGGCGAATGCATTCTTGGCATATCCACCAACATTTTCAGCTCGCACGGTTGCATGGATTTCCAGATTTTCAGGTAAATCCTGACCAATGGTAACGGTGGCAATATTTGACTCGTTTGGCGAATTGGCGACGAATCGATTATTCGCAATACTCCAGTTTCCGGTTCGAACTACAAAATCTTGCGCTTGCCCGTCATTAAAATCTTCTTCTATCGGAAGTTCAGCAGCGACAGTAACCTTAACCTCACCAACATCAATCTGGTCATTACTGTCTGTTACCGTGTAGGTAAACGTATCCACACCTCTAAAGCCATTAGATGGTGTGTACTGGATGGATTCCGGATCGCCGTCCTGATCCGTATCGACTAAGGCAAGTGTGCCATCACCACCCTCTGCGGCTGACACTTCAATCGTGGTTCCTTCAGCGGCAACATCATTTGCCAGCACATTGATTGTGACTGCCTGATCTACCGAAGTAGACACTTCATCATCTACTGCCGTCGGACTTGGAATAGCTTCCTTAATCGTCACATCGTCAAATTGCGTTCTTGCACGATTAGCAAACAGACCGACCTTGCCACCGTTTAGAGAGTCATCAAAGCTACGTGACATGACATCTACATCATCGATAGAAACTGTCAGTTTATTGTCTTCAACTAATGCACTTAACTTGTAATCCTGACCCGTATTCAGTTGCATCGTTTCCTGGACAAGATCCTGTGCGGATCCGTTTACTACCTGACCAATGGAAATGCGGTTACCGCCAAAATACATTCCGGCATATTTAAAGTTCTCATCATCCTGATAATCAACGACAACAAATCCGTTCGTCCAGTAACCAGCTTTGCGTTCTGAATTCAATGTCGCTTCGATAATCAGATTCTCTGGCAAATCCTGTCCAACGATTGCAGTCGACAAGGAATACCCTTCTCGAGTAGCCGCAATGTATCTACTGTTGACCAACTCCCACTCACCAGCACTGACACTAAAGTCGTCCGCTTTTCCATCATTAAAGTCTTCGATGATCGGCAGTTGACCTGCAATAGTAACTTGCACATCCGCTGTTGCTGTCTGGTCATTTGTATCGATCACGGTATATGAAAACGTATCCACACCTCGGAATCCAGGCTTCGCATCATACTTGACTGAATCGGCAACCTGATCGTCATCTGTATCAACGAGAGTCAGTGTACCTTCGCCACCATTGGCGCTATCAACGACAAGTGTCGTGCCATTAACAGCAATATCATTAGCAAGCACGTGGATAGTTATGGTTCCATCGACCAGGATACTAGCGCTATCATCAATCGCCGTTGGACTTGGAATATGTTCCTTAACCAATACATCTTCGTAACGTGTCTTGGCACGATTGGAGAATAACCCAACTCTGCCATCGTTTAAATCTTCACCAAAACTCGCGGATCCGATTTCATCGCCATCAATGAGTAAGGTTGCTTTTTGACCTTCGATCAACGCAACGACACGATAGTCCGTGTTGTAGCTGAGTGACTTTTGGGGCGTGATTTTATCCTGAGTACTACCGTCCACCATTTCACCGATGGCTACTCGGTTCTCGCCAAATCTGAGTGAGACGTATTTGAAATTCTGGTCATCCACATAGTCGAATATAAGCTGACCATTTCTCCAGTACCCGCCGGCATTTTCGCCACGCATGGTAGCGTGTATCTCTAGATTCTCTGGCAATGCCACACCGATATTGGCCGTCGCAATGGAGAATCCACTTTTCTCGGTAGACACAAACTGGTCATTGATAATATCAAATACACCAGTCGATACAACAAAATCCTGCGCCTCGCCATCATTAAAATCTTCATCCAATGGCAAGTCGGTTGCGACGGTAACAACAACGGTTGCAGAATCGGATTGCTCATTGCTATCGGTCACCGTATAGGTAAATTCATCAATTCCGCGATAGTCGACTGCCGGAGTGTATTGGACAGAGTCATTCTTTCCGTCCTCGTCGGAATCCACTAGTGCAAGTGTGCCTTCACCACCTTCGACGGATGTCACCCTGACAGTGGTGCCATCAACAGGGATATCATTACCAAGAACCGCAACGGTCACCGCCTGCCCGACAAGTGTGTACGCGGAATCATCAACTGCATCAGGTGAAGGTAAGACCTCTGTGATAGAGAAGTCATCAAAAATCGCCTTCGCGTTACTCGTCGCCAGTCCGATTTTGCCGTTGTTTGGAATGTCGTTCAGTTCAACTTGAGTTTGTAGCTCACCATCAACGCGCAATGTAACGAGCTTTTCGTCTACCTCAAGTTCAAGCTGATAATTGGTGTCGATTGCCAAGTCCATCGTTGCGGATGCTAACTCCGTCAGCTCTCCGTTCTTCATTTCCAAGATGACCCACTTGTTTTGCCCAAGGTAAGTACCAAACATCTTGAAGTTATCGGCATCGATGTATTCAAAAACACTAAAAGCGTTTTTGTGCATTCCACTCTCAGCTTCCGGAATATTGACCGTGACACCAATCTTATATTTCTCTGGTATCGCATCGACTAAGTCGACCGTAGAAAAAGCCCATTCATTGGCATCAGCTTCCCCAACATAACGCTGTGATTCAACGGCCCAACTGCCATCAAGAACCACAAAGTCTTCCGCATCGTTGTCATTAAAGTCTTCAACGAACGGGATTCTGCCTGGTTCGGTGATTTCGAGCTGATAAGACCCGAATGTAATCTCATTCGCTTCAACGGCGTTATTCTCGTTAAAGACGAGGACATGGTGCGATGGTGTGTCGTCTGCCACATTGGATGTAAATATCGCGGTACCTGCGGCATTCGCACGCATGGGAATCGTGAATAGCAGCTTTTCATCACTTCCGAGCGTATTTAAACTCGCGATGGCACCGATTTCATCCAGTACGCCGGCGTTGTTTAAAATCGCTGACTTGGCATTCACGTAGGGGGTGAAGTGAGTTGGTGTACCAATGCGGCTAACGTAGTCGGTGTCATAAACGACATCAAAATATGCGGCAAATACCCCGTCTGCATTTGAAGTACGAACATCCTGCGTGTAGCCACGCAATTGGAATGAATCGCCTTCCTTTATCTCGGAAATGGGAGTGCCATTTGTCGTCGTTGCGGCAATGCGAAACGCAACTTTAGCATCTTCTCCTTCGGCGACATCCGCCAAGTCCGCGAATGCATTTGCTGCCAATAACTCACGGCTCTCGAGCGTTTCACTCATCGGCCGAAATTGATACGTCTTGCGTGAATTGGTTTTACCACGTCGACTTTGTCGCGATATCTTCATTTTGCACTTTTCACTTACTGAGTTTTCTGTCCCTGACAATTCCATTTGTCACAGAGCGCGCATAGCGGCACCACGATGGTGATATCGAAAAGCTACCAAACCATGGTAAATACTGCAAACAAATGGCTATTTCCGTTTTTGCCCCGTTAGTTGCGCTGACTTGTGTCACACATGTGATGTGTTATTGCACGTGATTAACAGCATCCTAATACTAGCGCCTTAGAAGCAGCAATCAACTGAAGAAATGTGCAATAGATACTCCATACAAAGTATTTATTACTTGAATTCCTTGATACGAATATGGCGATAGCTCGCTTCGGCAGGTGCTCCACCATGGATTTGAAGCGCAATGATTCCATCACGTTCGATTTGATCATCCTGTTCAAGATAATTGACCGTCTGCACCCCGTTGACCCAAATCTGAATTCGCGGTCCTTGGCAGACAATCCGCAGATCATTCCAGCCATTTGCATTGAACTTCTTTAATAGAGGGGCCTGTTTGGCCTCAGCGAGAAACTTTCTTCGCCTGGACTCGTCGTACAACGACCCCCAAATATTTTTTTCACCCATCAAACCCATATCACATTGATAGCCGATCACCTCGTAATGATCCGGAATCCGTTTGGTTCTAAACTGCACGCCGGCATTCCTACCTTCGCCAATTAACTTTGCCTGAAGCCGCAGTTCAAAGTCACCATACTTCCTTGAAGTGCTAAGGAACTCGTTATGTGGAATCTTTTCCTTCAGAGAGCCACCGATAATTGTGCCATTCTCTACTCGGAAAATATCCTTATTTCCATGCCAGCTTTCGATCGACTTACCGTCAAACAAGGATACGAAATCATCTTCTGCGTTCTCATCCGCTGTTACAGAGCAGACCATATAACTCACTAATAGGAGAGTGACTGCAAGCAGTATCGATAGGTGCTTGAACATTATGAAGACCTCACAAGTTACAAGTAATGCATAATTGGTAATCGAGCTCTATACATGTCATAGCAGCGGGAGCTCACGATTCGGATGCGGCTACCATATTTTGCCATATATCGAGCAAGAGGCAATTACGCGAACGGATAATCGCATAATGTGACTGTGTGTAATTGTGTGAGGTGTCAAATGTGCAAAAATGTGTCTATTAAATCACGCATGCCCACACATCGTTAATAGGCAAGGAATCACCGCATGACCGGGCTAAACAAATTCAGCTCTAGAATCACTCAACCCCGCAGCCAAGGTGCATCTCAGGCTATGCTTTATGCCACTGGGATGACCGAAGAGGATATGAATAAGCCTCAGGTCGGCATCGCAAGTGTCTGGTACGAAGGTAACCCGTGCAATATGCACTTGCTCGACTTATCTGCGGAAGTGAAACAAGGCATTGTCGATACCGGAATGGTCGGCATGCGATTCAACACGGTAGGAGTAAGTGACGGAATCAGCATGGGCACGGACGGGATGAGTTTCTCGTTGCAGTCTCGTGACTTAATTGCAGATTCAATTGAGACAATCATGGGCGGCCAATGGTATGACGCCTTAATCACAATCCCGGGATGCGATAAGAACATGCCTGGTTGCGTCATGGCAATGGGCAGACTGAATCGGCC
Organism: Pirellulaceae bacterium; assembly: GCA_045566075.1. Classification (GTDB taxonomy): domain Bacteria; phylum Planctomycetota; class Planctomycetia; order Pirellulales; family Pirellulaceae; genus UBA11883. The sequence continues at coordinate 68,260 of JBJLEE010000073.1, forward strand.
GGCTTTGATGGTCTATGGCGGCACAATCAAACCTGGTTGTTTTAATGACCAAAAGCTGGACATTGTCTCCGCATTTCAAAGCTACGGTGAGTACCTTGCTGGCACCATCGATGACGAAACACGCAAAGCGATCGTCCAGAAGTCTTGTCCGGGTGCCGGTGCATGCGGTGGAATGTACACCGCCAACACCATGGCCACGGCAATTGAAGCCATGGGTATGTCACTCCCCTACAGCGCTTCGATTCCGGCTGAAGACGACGACAAGAAAGACGAATGTCGCCGTGCAGCACTCGCTTTACAGCATCTCATGGAAAACGACATCAAACCTCGCGACATCATGACGCGAGAAGCCTTTGAAAACGCGATGGTTATGGTCATGGCACTTGGTGGCTCTACCAATGCTGTGTTACATCTAATTGCGATTGCCCGCAGTGTCGATGTCGATGTCACCATTGACGACTTCCAAAGTGTGAGTGACAGGGTCCCCTACATCGGAGACCTTAAACCTTCAGGGAAATTCGTACAGGAAGATCTTCACACCGTTGGTGGTACACCGGCCGTCATGAAGTACATGCTTGAAAAGGGATACCTCAATGGAGACTGCATCACGTGTACAGGTAAGACACTTGGTGAGAATCTAGCCGAATTGGATGGACTTGCTGAAGGTCAGACGATCGTGCAAACCGTCGAGGAGCCAATCAAGGCTAGTGGACACATTAGAATCCTCAAAGGCAACGTTGCACCGGAAGGAGCCGTCGCCAAGATTACCGGTAAAGAAGGTTTGGTGTTTACCGGACCGGCGAATTGCTTTGATTCCGAAGAAGACATGCTCAAGGCACTCGAGGATGGCAACATTTCCGCGGGCGAAGTTGTGATTATCCGGTACGAAGGCCCGAAAGGTGGCCCCGGAATGCCTGAAATGCTGACACCCACTAGCGCTATCGTGGGCGCCGGGCTGGGAGACAAGGTGGCATTATTGACCGATGGTCGGTTTTCCGGTGGATCTCATGGATTTATCGTTGGGCACATTACACCGGAAGCACAAGTTGGCGGGGCTCTCGCCTTGATCGAAAATGGGGATATCGTCACCGTCGATGCTGAAGAAAATCGAATTGACGTCGATGTATCTGACGAACTGCTTGAAAGCCGGCGTAATGCATGGGTGGCACCAGCTTATAAAGCCACACGTGGCACACTCTACAAGTACATCAAGAATGTAAAGTCCGCTTCCGAAGGTTGCGTTACGGACGAATAAACTCCTCGCTAAATTCCTCATCCTCAATCGTAACGAAGAGCGTAAATTACTATGACCATTTTTGACTCCTACAAGGAAATGCTGGATTTTAGTCGCTCGCGAGTTAACGCGATGTTGGATGAAATCCAGCAAATGGATGAACCTGCAAACAGCATTCTCAGCTGGCGACCCGGTGACGGACGTGCCCATATCGGATGGCAGATTATGCATGTTGCCGTCACAGAAGAGATGTTTGCAACACAACGACTTGCCGATCGCATTTCCGACGCCCTTCATGCCGGGATTTGGGATGAATTTAAAGGTGGTAGCACACCTGCGGATGATGCTCCTGAAGTAGATCACATTCGTACTGTACTAAATGATGGGCGGCAGGCATTGTTGCAGACGCTGGATTCGTTCAGTGAATCTGATTTAGACACATTTACATGGATTCACCCTCGACTTGATGTTGAAATCAGCCTGAGACGCACGCTGCAAATCATTGCTTATCATGAGTCACACCATCATGGACAAGCACACATTACCCTGAATCTGTACAAGAACAGAATCCAGGGTTAGACGCCCTAAGCCAACATTCATCGCTTTCCACTTCACGGAGAATTCCATGACAACGCGTCCAGACAATCTCAGGGATTTAAAGGAAAGCGGATGGCAATCACGTGATGTTAAAACTGAGTTGCGCGAGAATTTCACGAAGCAACTTGCTGAATCATCTGACCTCTTTCCCGGCATCCTGGGCTACGATGACACCGTCATTCCGGAAATCACGCTGGCCTTGCTTGCCGAACACGACATGCTGTTTCTTGGTGAAAAGGGGCAGGCAAAAAGCCGCATTATGAGGAATCTGATTTCCTTTCTGGACGAAGAGATTCCATATATCGATTGCGAAACCATTCCGGTTCATGAAGATCCACTTGCCCCAATCACTCAGCAGGGACAGGCATTCGTAAACAGCCGATCAGACGAAGAAATCCCAATTGCCTGGTGGCACCGTGATGACCGCTATACAGAAAGATTGGCTCCAGGAACTAAGTTTGCCGACATTATCGGTGAAATCGACCCCGGAAAACTGGTCGGCGGTACGAGCATGTCCACCGAAGAGGCACTGCACTTTGGGTTGATCCCGAGAATGCATCGAGGGATATTCGCGATGAACGAACTACCGGAACTCGATGAACTTGTTCAGGTAGGTTTGTTTAATATTCTTGAAGAACGTGATGTTCAGATTCGTGGATTCCCTATCCGTTTTGACGTCGATGTCTTGATACTATTCTCGGCGAATCCGTCAACGTATAACCGTAGTGGCAAGGTCATTCCGCAGCTCAAGGATCGCGTCGGATCCTTGATTCAAACTCATTATCCAAGAACACGAGAACTTGGAATCGAAATCATCGACCAGGAAGTGTCCATTGGCAAAGCCGATGAGGCACATCCTGTCTCGGTACCATACTTCATGAAGGAGATCATCGAGCAGATTACGATTCAAGCCCGCAAGAGTAAATTCGTTGATCAACAGTCCGGTGTAAGTGCACGATTCAGTATTGCGAATTACAAGACGATGGTCGCAAGCGCGCGGCGGCGTGCCATCGTCCTCGGTGAGTCTCCCGCTGTTCCCCGCATTAGTGACCTGGGGCATCTCGTTTCATCAGCACTTGGAAAGCTAGAACTCGATCTAATGAGCAGCCACCAAATGACTGAGTCGCAAGTGCTTGATGCCATTATCGCCGAGGCTATTGAAGTCGTCTTTCAGCAATACGTTGATGAGCATGGACTGGAAACTATTTCTGATGTGTTTGCCAAGGGTGTAAAGATCGAAGTTGGAGACATGTTGCCAAGTAAGGCGTATGCTGAACGCCTTCAGCGTGTACCAGAAGTCTGGGATAAGGCATTTGAAGTGAACGCATCCACCAATGATGCCGTACGTGCAAGTTGTCTGGAGTTCATCCTGGCTGGGTTACACGCCGGTGATATAATTTCCCGCTCCACACAGCACGGCCGAATTGTATACGACATTTTTGATGCCGAGGAATGAAGTACCTTTCACCCCGAGCTAATGTGCCCGCGACCACCAAATTATTTTGCTAATGAAAATACATGAGCAGCTATCGCAAAAAGCACAACAAACGCAATAAGCGTAAGACGAAGGCCGGCGGGATCATTCACACGTATCAACGCTATGACCCTGTGCGATTTCCCAGCCCGACTCAGCCTGCACCCGATCTCATCAGCGGTGCATTCGATCACATGCTGATGTATGGCAATCGCCGGGAATTAACCAGCGAAGAACTGGCACGTGCTATCAGAATCGACCCGAGCCAGATTCAGGGACTCGGACCGAGTCTGGATGCCTTGATTGCTATGCTGGAACAACGGAAGCAGAAGATTCTTGACACCTATGAAACCGGCCAGGTATTAGAGAAAAGCGGGCTGGCATACGCAAATCTAGCGACAGCGGCTGCTCCACCGCCCCTGCTCGCAGATCGCTATGAACATGCCGTAAACGAAGAACAAATCTACGATCTCGAACGACTTTGGTATGCCGTGGAGGATGACCGAAGTCCATTTGCGCGGCATTTGGTGCAACTAATTGAGGTGCTGGGAAACAAATACCAAATCGAAGATCTGGCCAGTCGTTATTCATTTGTTGGATCCGAACCGTTGGAAGTCGATCAGGCAATTGAAGTTAAGGAAGAACTAGAGAAAATCGATGAATTGCTGGAGCAATTAAGACAAGCACAGGAAAACTCTCAGATCTATGTAATTGACATGGACATGCTTGCTGAATTTGCAGAAGAACCGGATCTGGAACAACTACAAGATATGCAGCGCATGATCGAAGATTACGTCAAAGATCTGGCCGAATCCCAGGGACTCGATGATGTCAGCGGTCATTTCAATCTGACTCCCAAAGCATACAAGGTATTCCAGGGAAAACTCCTTGAACGGATCTTCTCCAATCTGCAAGAGTCCAAAACCGGTCGTCATCAGGGACCCACTGAAGGTGAAGGCTCGGTAGAAGTTCAGCAAACCAAGGCATATGAATTTGGTGATTCCATAGCACATATGGATTTGCCACAAACGTTCATAAACAGCCTCATACGAAGTGGTACTGGTGATTCCATAAAACTACATCCGGATGACATCGAAGTACACAAAACTCGTAACAGCCCTAAGTGTGCTACTGCCGTAATCATGGATATGAGCGGGTCGATGCGATATGAAGGGCAATACATGAATGTGAAGCGGATGGCATTAGCGCTCGATGGACTCATCCGTTCAGAATATCCGGGTGACTTTGTACAGTTCATCGAAATGTACACGTTTGGCAAAGTCTGCCATCGCAGCGAAATCATAAATCTATTACCCAAACCGGTAACGATCACAGATCCGATTGTGCGATTTAAGGTCGACATGAGTAATCCAGAAATCAGTGAAGTTCAGTTGCCACCGCACTTCACTAATATCCAGCATTCACTTCAACTTGCACGACAACACCTTTCCGCTCAGGATACCCCAAATCGACAAGTAATACTCATCACCGATGGATTACCCACATCCCACTTTGATCAAGAGTGGCTATACCTGCTCTATCCACCGGATCCATCCACTGACGATGCAACAATGCGTGAGGCCATGCGATGCCAGCAAGATGGCATTTGTATCAACATCTTCCTGGTACCAAGCTGGTCTCAGTCGGAAGAGGACATTCGGTTCGCATACCGTCTGGCCGAATCTACATCCGGACGAGTGTTCTTCACCGCCGGAAGTGATTTAGATCGCTTCGTGGTTTGGGACTACGTAGAACAGAAACGCGAGATCATTGGGTAGTCCTTTAATAGGACTAGAAATTGACGCCAGTCCCTTTAGTCAGCATCATGAATGCCTTTTCTAGATTCACGGATTCTTCCTGGAAGAGCAGGATTCCGTGGCCCGCATCGACGAGTAGTTTCGCAAGCACGCTGTAATCATCTTCGTCCTCGTGCAACGATACCACGATCTGGTCATCAACAAGTTCCACGCTATCGACACTTGCGTGACTGCTGACAATTTCGGCAGCCTTTTGTGGATCCCCTGTAACGCGGATATTCAATCCGATCTTTCGCCGAATCTGCTGCATAACATCTGCAACATCGGAGTTCACAGTCATGACACCCCGATCAATAATCCCAATCTTATTACAGATATCTGCTAACTCTGGGAGGATATGACTGCTAACCACGATCGTCTTACCCATTTTACCGAGCCGCCGCAGCAATTCCCGCATTTCAATTCTTGCACGCGGATCCAGACCACTCAGTGGTTCGTCAAGAAGTAACACTTGTGGATCATGAAGTAACACACGTGCCAAACCGAGACGTTGTGTTTGCCCTCGTGAGAGCGTGTTCGCATAGGCATCACGCTTGAAATCCAAATCCACGATTTCAAGCATTTCGTTGCATCGCTTGCGCCGTTCCTCTCCCTTGATACGATAGGCAGCCGCGAAGAATTCGAGATATTCGATCACCTTCATGTCGTCATACACCCCGAAAAAGTCTGGCATATAACCAACCAGCCGGCGAATTTCCTTGGGCTTTGTATAGATCGAATTGCCACATACGTATGCTTCTCCCGACGTTGGATTCAGGAGCGTTGCGATGATGCGCATCGTCGTCGTTTTTCCAGCACCATTGGTCCGATAAAGCCAAACAAGTCACCTTCATCCAGATCCAGATCAATATTCTGGATCGCATACATGTCACCGTACTTTTTTGTTAATCCCGCTGTCTTTATCACGTCAATGACTCCCTGACTTCACAAATTCAATCGCCCAGTACGGCAGCATTGGTTTCCATGGCAACGTCTTCCGACGACAGACTGGGAAAACTAACGCGATAAAACGACCATTGATTATTTACAACCTCGCCACTGAAGCTTCCAGAGATCGAGATTTCCGATTGGTGGTTTTCGGTCGACCACCCGAACAGAACGGCCCGGTTGGTATCCAACAAATGCGACAGATCCACAAAGCCGTCATAACGATGCACCAGACCGGTGTATGACTTGCCGCCGACAGCTTTGTGAAACATCATCGCCTGCATGAGGCGCACAATGCTCTCATCTCCGGTCGACCATGGTCTGGCCCGCGAGCGGCCACCTTCTACTCTTACTCTGGTGAAATATCCTTCAATACTCACAGAATCACCGGCGAGGTCATCCAGGTCAATCACACCATCAGGTTCAAGCATCTTCACCGGATATAATCTTCCACGATAGTACACCAGCACATCACGCAATTGGAAGTCGAACGGGTTATGAATTGTTCCGCGAATACCGATTCGGCTCCTATCAGGCTTAAGCTCAAATCGCACGCCGCTTGGTTGCTGCCGTGACCAACGGGATTGTATGTACCGAGTTCCACCGTGAGGAATCGGAAACGATCTTAGCTCTCCGTTAACCGGATTGGCTTGATATTCGTGGTCCAGTAACTTCTGATAACTGCGACGCGACATCCCCCCTAGCCCCGTTCCCGGTAAGCCATGCCATCCGATGATCTGTTCGGTAGGTCTGGAGTCATCATGTATTTGCAGATCCACATCAACTGCGGATGCTTCGGGTGCGTACAGCATGGCCCAATTCGTGCCTCGCATCTGACCGGACGGAATATCATAATCGACCACTTCGATTTGGCGAATCGACGTTGGAGACGAATGTAGCGACGAGTGCATCAGTAGCGGCACGATACTGAAAACCACAACAAGCGTGGTAAACGTCAACCATGACAACTGCAATCGATTAAGTCGTTTTAGAACGAAGTAATCCACCGGGCCAATGAGCAGGATAAAAAGAATCAGTAGTGATGCAATCCATGAAAACCGAATCGGCGAAACATTTTCGAAGTGATCCAGCTCTGACCGCAATTGACCGGACAAGTCGTCAAATCCTGCGTGAGCTCCTCGCGCCTGGTCGCTAAACACCTCTGAATTCGCACGGCCACTCTGCTCTCCGGCGATCATTTGGTGCAGTAATCGCTGCGTATCATCCCAATTGGCGAACGGTTCCAGATCGAAATCGACTGCGGCAAATGCTACTTTGCCAAATCCAAATCGGCTAAATATAAGTACGGGAATCTGCCCTGTATCACCAACCCCATCCATGGCCTCCACGTGCCCAACAACATCACTCAATTCCAACATCGGTGACGTGCGACCAGCAATCCTCAGCGAGCTAATTGTCTCACGTGCTTTGATGTAGTTTTCAAGACCTGTCGCTATCCATTGATCATGCGTATCTTCGATCGTTCCTGGTATCAAGGCATGCAGCGGATTACCCGAACTCATAAGGAACTCTGCGTTGCGTGCAGCCGACAGTACAATTTGTCCGCCCTGACTGACCCAGTTAACCAACGCGGAAACCTGACTCTCTGTCATGGATTCCAGCTGAGACTTATCACTTGTACCGAGTACGATGACGTCAATTCCATCGAGTGCACGGGGATGGATTGGCAATTGTTGCACGTCTTCCAGCGACGTGACATACACATCGGTGATTTGCTCGTTTTCCGCTACAAGACGTCTGATAGCTAGTTGATTGACACTGGTCTTAGAACCAACCTGCATGATCCAGTAATCCGTTGCACGTATCGTCTGCATCCCTGAACCAACGGAAACAGCTTTCGAATATACAACCGATTCTTGTTCCAGCACTTCGATATCTACACGCCACGGTGCACGGCCAACCCGTACGAGCATGGACTCAATGCTCTGCTGAAAGGGCGCCACCAACACATGTTCTGCATCGCTCGAGTATGTGACCTTAAAACCATCTCCATCAGAAACGACCACACGCCATGAGCCGTCAAATGCCGCATCACCGGCATGTACGTGAAGTTGTATTTGCGTCCATTGACCAAGCTTTACTCGCCCGTCTATTCCGACCGTCACATCAAACGTGGTGCCTGAATGCCCCGGATGGGCGTCAGCATGGTTAAAGGCCATCGACATGCACAAGAACACAAGCAGTATTCTGCTTGTCCAGCAGCCTGAATCAATCTTTCGACCTGATGCGTTCAAACTATGAAGTCCGTATACGAATAATCTTAACTGCCAGCTTTAATTCTCAAATTGCGCAGTAATGCCTACTCTTATTCATCGGTCATTTCAGGCAACAAAGTACCACGAGATTCGAAAGGATTTGTTGTAAGTCTGCCCGGATTTGAGAATTTATGGCTTACCAGCATCATCACAATTACAAATAAACTGACCACATCCGGGACAACCGTGCCCGTACTTGCGACGAATTGCGTCAGTTAGATTCACTCCAGCTACGTTTGCAATCGTTGTTAACCAGGCCAAGCAATCCGCAAACTCTTCGGCCTTATCATCGAGTGTGCCTGCACGTAACGCTGACGCCAGCTCACCAACCTCTTCCATTAACCACATAAATGTGCCGTCTATTCCCCGCTCGGCATCTTTCTCGAAGTACATCTCTTTGATCAGATGCTGAAACTCTGAAAACGTGATTTCATGCTCGGTCATAAACGGTATCTCTTCTACGGCAACGATCCGTTGCTAGTTCAATTAATCAATGGGCTCTCGAGGAGGCACAGAGACCTGAATGTTATTATCCTCTAAACGCACATCAAAGGTATCAATCTTCAACTCCGGGTTATCAGTCCAGGTGCCGTCATCCACGCAAAATCGCCATGCATGCCAAGGACACACGACCACTCCTTTTTCAAGGTAGCCACCAGCAAGCGATGCCCCCATATGCGGGCATAGATCATCTGTTGCCTTAAACTCGCCGTCTTCATGGAACACTGCAATCATCCGGCCATTGACGGTATACATTCTGCCCTGTCCATCCGGGATCTCGTCAATCTGTGCGACCGTTGTATATTCTGACATCCATCTTCCTTTACTCTGGCTGCGAGTCGCCCAGAGTTACCTTCGTGGACACGGTCTGTGCAACGGTGTTTTGCCCGATGACGGCCTCAGTCTCCACAACTGTCTCAAAACTGAGTTCATGAATACGTCCCTTGTAGTTGTCAAACAACAAAGTACCTTGCCCTTGCTGTTTGCGAATGGACACCTTACCTCTGACGGTCTTGCCGTCATTCTGTATCGTCAGCCGGGGCTTAATATCAATCACTTCAAGTTGTTTACCATCACGCTCTGTATTGCCCTTGTAAGTAAATTCAAGTGCCATCGATGCCGGCAACGCAGTCGTATCGAATGCGAAAACCTGTTTCCAGCTATCACCCGGCTGCACGGGTTTCGTTGGTAGCACAATGGTTGCACCTTTTACCATCTTGGTCAGTGAGCTCTCGTTCACCACGGCTGCACCATCGACAATCGATGAGCTTATCTTCTCAAGTGCGGACTTATTTACCTCGAGATTGGTAATTCGTCCAATGGCATCAGAATCATACTTAACCTCCAGCCCGACCATCGCTTTGATAGAATCCAGCAGTTGTGATTCCTCCTCGCTTTCAACACTGGCCGTGTCGTACTCTACGGACTGCAAACCCGGAGCACTGATAGCAATTTTCACGCCTTCAATGGTCCGGTTGATCGCAGCTGACGATTCACTCGGAACATCGCTCACATTCACTCGCCAGCGAATCGTATGTGACAATGATGATGTGATCTTTTGATCCGCAAACGCTACCGATACATCACTCTGCTGAACAAACTGCTGTTGTGTACTGCTTCCCGCCTCATACTGATAACGCAATTGGGTTTGTCCAAATGCGTTTGAACTACAAACAGAAAGCAACATCACGAAGAGACCACAGCTGATCATCCGTTTATGGTTCCTAGTTTTCATTTGCTCTCTCCCGTAGACTTTGGCAATTAAGTTACTGTGTTTATTATAGCTCGATCGCATTGCCACTTTCCAAGACGATACACTCACTGTCCGTTTGTTCGTTCACTCGCGCGGCCCAGGCAGCTGGATCCTGCTCAATTGGTGGCCATGTATTGTAGTGGCATGGAACAACGCGTTTTGGCTTCAGAATCTTGACTGCTTCGATCGCGTCATCCGGGCCCATCGTGTAATTGTCGCCGATTGGGATAAATGCGAGATCAATTCCGACCCTAGCAATTAACTCCATATCCAGAAACAGAGCTGTATCACCAGCGAAATAAATCGTGCCTTCAGGAAATTGAATAACAAATCCAGCCGGCAAGCCGCCATAACTGCCGTCGGGTAACCCAGATGTATGTACCGCCGGCACCATCTTGACGCTACCGAATGGTAACTGAACCGTGCCGCCAAAGTTCATTTCGTGAAGGTTTGTTAGCCCGTGCTTCTCTCCCAGCCATCGGGATATCTCCACCATGGATACAACAAGTGCGTTGGTGTTGCTGGCCACTTCAACCAAATCAGCGATATGGTCGCCATGACCATGCGTGACGAGAATTGTATCTACACTTACATCGGCGGGCGCCAGATCCGTTGCAGGATTATCCACTAAAAACGGATCGATAAGGATCCTGGATTCGCCCGATTCAATGAGGAAAGTGCCGTGACCGACAAACGTGACACCGGTAGTCATAAGTTGGTTCCTTCAATGGGTGTATTAGCTGTCGATGTTCAATATGGACTTCATGTTTTCTTTATATGCTTCAACACCAGGTTGACCATATGGATTGATTCCCAGCAGTTTACCTTCCGCGACGGTTGCGATCATCAGAAACTGCAAGAGCTGCCCAAAGTGACGTTCATCTAGTTTGTAAATATGTAAATCGATGGTCGGACGATTTACGTCGTTCAGCGCACGGTTGGTGCCATCCAATGCTGCTCGCAGCAATTCCGGATACGTCGTGCCAGCTACTTGATTCAATTGATCCTGATCGTGTTCGCTTTTAGGGATCACAATGGTATCACTGCTTGGTTGTCCGACAGTCAGATTCACGACCAGTTTATCTCGACGTCCTTCCTGATGTTGTTGAGATCGCGAGTGTAAGTCTCGGGTGTTGACCGCAGTTAGTGGTGTTGCACCTAACTCACGTTTACCAAGGCTCTCTGCTAACAATTGGTCATACCAGAATCCTGTTGATTCGAGTGAGTCACTCCAGACACTGGTCACGCGTATCGTGCAACCGAGCAATTGCTCCATAAGGGATTCAACGGCAACAAATCTAAGGATTGGATTTTCAGCGACTGCCGTTTCTTCAAAACATCGGTTTGCATCTAACGCGCCCCGGAGTAATGCCACAATATCCAACCCGATCACTGCGGCTGGCAGAAGTCCAACAGCTGAAAAAACACTGAAGCGTCCACCGACACCACTGGGTACTGGAAAACGCACATCAAATCCAAGCTGATCAGCTAACTCTTGTAGTTTCCCCGAGTCTCCGGTAACTGGAATAATACGACCGTCGATTCCCGCATCTGAATCGCGCATTTGATCGATAATGACCCGCAAAGCCGCAGCCGTTTCCAAAGTCCCTCCACTCTTGCTGATGACGATTGCACACCATCTGTCGCCTAGTGAATCGAGGTGATCAAGCAAATCGGATAACGCGTCGTTATCCAGACTGTTACCAGCAAAGTAGATTTTCGGACACCCACCACGATGCTCTTCGCCAAGCTCGTTATAGTACGGCGATCGCAACCCCTGCAGGAGTGCCCGGGCGCCCATGTAAGAACCGCCGATTCCAAGCACAACCACCGCGTCAAAGGAGTTCTGAATTCTCTTCGCTTCACTGAGAATCCTTCCGATTTCACTGGTATCACCGCTGGACTGGAAATCCGAAAGCAAACCTGCCGGCGTTGAATAAAACGCAGCATCAAGTGGTCGCTGGTGCTCAGAGATATTTCCTGAAGTCAACGCATTCAGATCTGTCACAGTGATCTGATCTCGAATCTCGGACAGCGAGTCGTGCAATCCCGCGATTTCATCATCTGTAAGAGTTGATACAGGCGACAAGCTACCGGCTGTATTTAGGCTGATTCCAATGGAAGGCATCGAGACTATACCATAGTGAAAATACTGTACTTATTTCGTCAATCGTGAAGCGAATTGCCCTATCCTGCAATAGTGGTACTTGTGGAATTCACAAATACGGCAAAAATGCAGTAATCACCGATGGCCACCCGGAACAGATTAGAACTGTATTTGGGTCACGGATCGGCAATTCTCACACAACTAAAATAAAGAATTACACAAAACTATCGCATGGACATTCACGATCTGACCCGCAACCTACATGCAAAAAACAACTCCAAGATCATCATGATGGTAGCTGATGGCCTCGGTGGTTTACCCTTTGAAAAGGGAGGCCCAACTGAGTTAGAGGCTGCCGATACGCCTAATCTAGATGCCTTGGCAGTAAACGGAGTGCAAGGTGCCAGCATCCCTGTATTACCCGGCATCAGCCCCGGTAGTGGCCCTGGCCATCTTGGGCTATTCGGATATGACCCCATCAAGTATCAAATCGGTCGCGGGGCCTTGGAAGCAACTGGGATCGGATTCGAGTTGCAAGAAGGTGACGTCGCCATTCGCTGCAACTTCTGCACACTTGATTCAGATGGAAACATATCCGACCGCCGAGCTGGTCGAATTCCGACGCAAGAGAGCACACCGCTCGCCGAGCGACTCCGACAAATTACGATCGATGGAATTGAGATCTTTGTTGAGCCGGTCAAGGAACATCGCTTCGTTGTCGTCTTTCGTGGAGAAGGACTTGGTGGTCACGTATACGATACGGATCCACAGGCAACGGGCGTACCGCCACTCGATCCGGTTGCATACGACGAAGACAGTCATAAAACAGTAGAAGTTGCTAAGGAATTCCTGCGTCAGGCACGTGAATTATTGGATGGTGAGGAAAAGGCAAACTTCCATACCATGCGAGGATTCGCGGCTAAACCAAATCTGCCAACGTACGACGAAGTGTACGGGCTAAAGGCTGCTGCCGTTGCGGTTTATCCGATGTACAAAGGGCTAGCAAGACTCGTGGGAATGGACATCGTTGGTGATGCTCAGAATCTTGAAGAGCAAGCTGCCGTTGTTAAAGAGAACTGGGATAACTACGACTTCTTTTTTGTGCACTTTAAGTACACCGACAGTACTGGTGAAGACGGTAACTTCGATGCAAAAAAAGCCCGCACCGAAGAGTTTGATGCAGCGATTCCGTTATTCACGCAGCTCGATCCAGAGGTGCTCATTGTCACCGGGGATCATAGTACACCGGCATTCCTATCAAGTCACAGTTGGCATCCTGTGCCCACGCTGATCGCTTCAGATCGTTGCCGAGCGGATAACCACACAGCATTCAATGAAACCACCTGTATTACCGGTGGCCTAGGTCAGTTTGAAGCCAAGTACTTGATGAATCTCGCGTTGGCCAATGCAGATCGTTTAGGAAAGTATGGAGCTTAGTTTTCCAAGCTAGTTGGGCTTTACCACAATGTGCGGCCTTAACCAATTCAAATGATCTAACACATCCCCGTCGTTCGCGTGATTGACGACAAGCGAGATGTGTTTACGTCCACTGACCGGTATTCTGATCGAGAGCTCCGCGTCATTCCCATGAATGATATCGCTCGTATAGACCTCGTCCCAGTCTTCACCATTATCGGACAATAAGATGTGAACGCTTACGCTACCGCGGCGAGCCGCACTATGATCCATCGCCACTTCCGTCACAAAGTCGGACGAACCCGGTGGTAATTCAAACTGAATCACACTCGTCGGGTGCATACCAATCCCTCTGAGGTAAGAGTCTCCGGTACGAGCACGCAAACGGAGGCCTTTGACACTGCGATTGATGTGAAAACCCCAGTTCAGCCCTAAGAGCGGGATGTGCCGAAAATGACTTGGGGCGATCGTATCAAGCCAAACGATGTTATTACGGGCTGACTGGATAAAACAAATGTACTCGGCACCTGACGGATCCCCGTTCAATAGTGGTGCCAACGTTGTTAACCTCTGCTCTTGCCCCGTCTCGATCTGTAACGTCTCGGCGTCCGCTTCAAGTCGCTTACAACGGACAACCGAACCATCACGAGTACCAACGACGCGGGATTGGAGCAAGCTCTCAATCGTCTCTCTACCAAAAGCAACAGCTCTAATTCTTTTACGTTCTATAATCACCGGGAGTGTTCCCAGCCGGATTTGAATCATGCCGTCATCAACGAAGAGTACCCGTCCTAAGACTCTGGACCCGTCTGACATAATTAGCAAGTCTTCTTTATTTTCTGGGTCGTGATCACCAACTTCGAAAATCAACCTATCACGATCCTCAAGTCTGCGAGGTAATTGCAGCACCACAGCTTTCACCTTCGTCCACGGCAGCTCAACAGCCTCAAACACTTCAGACTCTATACGCAACGATTCTTTGGTTGTGTGAATCTGTGTTGCTGCAATCCGTGATCCATCAGTCAACACAACAAGATGAGGACTGCGGACAACAGCAATCGATCCCCATGACACGAAGTCACTCCAATCACGTGCACCTAGCGTTTTCTCACCGTTATCTGTTGTTGCTTCGAATGAGAATTTACTATCTGTCGTTACTGCCTTTAGAGTTACATTACTTACTGTTTTGTCCGTCAGATGCAGCTGTTGCGACTGTACAGATGGAGAGATCAACAGCACAAACAAAATCGCGGCGATGTGCAAGTGCCGCTGCCAACATGAGTACTTTGCTGCTCTTTCGGAGTCCCGTTCGGATTTCTGACAGATGGACATGATCGTTACCGTTATCGCCGAAGGATTGGGAGATGGTTATTCGGCATTTGCAGTGATAGACAGGCCATCGCGGTCGAGTATTCATTGCAAACATGCTCATCACGCCAGTTGCCATCGGCTTCCTGACGATCCATCAAGAGATCTCTTACCGACATATACCATCGCGACCATCGTTCTCCACCGGCTTGCCAATATGCATGAGATGCATAGTAAATTCCGTAAAAATAGTGCGGTGAACTACTATACTCCGACTCTTCGGGCCAGTTTTCATCCAGATATGCCAATCCTCGTTCAATAACTTCACCATCGTAGACACCGCAATTGAACAGGCCGACCAAGGCAGCACCAGTACGAGGAAATGCACTTTCACCTCCCTGATGCGTATACATAAATCCACCGTCCGGATTCTGACACTTACTGAGGTAAGACTTGCACTGTGTAACGGTACCAGGTGGCACGCGAAAGCCAGACTTTACAGCACCACGTAGTGCAACTGCCTGACAGACTGTCACTGAAATATCTGCATCGGACTTTTCAGGTTGATAACGCCAGCCACCGTCAGAGTTTTGAGTCGCCAGCGTCAATCCAACCGCCTTCTCGAGCACAGTACGCACCAGCGGATTCCGTGTCATACCGTAGACTTGTGACAGAAATAGTGTTGCGAATCCGTGCCCATACATCGGCCTCTTGTTTTGCTCAGCGTCGGACGCGATCAATCCACTCGAATCACTTTGACCAACCACGTAGTCCACGCAACGTGTGAGTACAGATCCAAACGGCCCTCTGCCCGGCACGCTACCACTGGCAAGCCAACTCAACCCGGCAAGACTAATAATGGCGGTACTGTCCTGATAAGTACCATCACCAAAGGTGCCGTTCTCCTTTTGTGCTGAAGAAAGGTACTTTAATCCAGCCAGCACTGACCTCCTGGCCGTAGAGTTGTATAGCTTCCTACCTTCTTGTGCATGCAACGGCAGTTTCATACACGGTGAGACTCCACCCATGATTAACACTGGGAAAACTTGTCTTCTAGTGAGCAACGGTCACTCCTCATTGTCATTCGTTTGTGGAGTGGCCAGTCTCAAGTAGAATCTCTCGAGCAATTGCCGGTATTGTGGAGCGAATTGATTAAATAGGCTGCTTCTTAATTGATCTCGAATACGGGGTGGAAGCTTGTCCCAGCGGTCATCGAGTGACTCCATCGGTAGGAGCACTGGTGTCTGCTCAGGCGTTTCTGTGACATTCACATCCAATGTTGCTGCACCAACGCCACTACGAGCAGATGAGGTTCCCACACTGGCATCATCTCCCTGAACAACGCGGTTTTTCAAGACGCCGTTAAGTTGTTCCAGCACTCCGGCCTGTAGCGTTTGCGTTTGCCGACCGGCATCGAACTCTCGTAGGCGATCACTGACTCGACGCATTTGAATTTCAGCGTTTAGTAGAGCACTGGATTCACCAGCGGAACCAATATCCTCACCGGACTCCGTCTCTTCTATCAATTCACTTTTCCCATGCATCTCCGGCTTCACTTGTTCCGGCCGTGTCGGGCTGCCAAAGAGCCGTATTTTGAGTTCACTATTGAGTGGCCGGATTTCACCACGCTTGTCGATCGACGCATCGTCAGCATCCAGTCTGCCAAACAGACCAATCATCAGCACAATCAGGAGAAGCAACCAAGGTCGACTCATGGACTCTCTCCTTGTTTCGATCTACTCTTCAAATCTTGTTTACGAATCTCGGAAACCAATTCCGCTATGCGGATCTGGTCAGCGGCTAACAACTCTAGCTCATTGCGTTGTTGTTCTGTTAAGTCTTCAGAGTTTCCCCTGTCATATGCTTCGTCCACTCGTTGGTTAATATCGGTCTGAAGCCGAATTAACAACCGAACCTGAGATAACATTAGAGCTTCTCGATCACTCGCATCACCGCTTTGTGTTCCACTGTCAGATTGTTTAGCAATCTGTCCCTGCATGGAAACCGAATTGGTCATCACATGAACCATGTGCTCTATCAACTCTAGTGATATTGCCTGATGTTTCAGGGCGATTAGTCGGTTTGGCACCGTCAGGTTATGCAAAGCCAGATTCAAATTACGCTCCAGACCACTTAGTGCGTATTGAACAGCAGGTTGTTGGAGATCACGAGCCGCAATGTTCCTGACTGCATCCAACACCTCTTGTTGTCGGAATACCAATTCATCGCGCACACCGTTTACATCACTATCCCACATGGCAGTTGCCTTATGCAGTGATTCAAGATCACGGTAAATGGCGTGTAAATCTTCTGCCGAAACGGCAAGCAACTGTGTCTGCGTTTCGTGACGCACTATTTCTGTAGAGGCACCTTGCGCATCGATCATTTTCTTGAGATAAAGCATGACCAAACCGTGTTGCTGCAGAGACTCCTGAATTTCTGTGCTGTTAATCAGACGACTAATTTGTCGCATACGTTCTGAAACTGCCCAGCGGCTATGCACTTGCAGCATGTCAGCCACAAACCTCGCATCTCGCTTTGAGACTGCTTCACCAATTAGCCACTGTTTCATGTCATCTATGATTTGCGTGAGTTGTTGAGCGGAGTCGCCCTGAAGTCTGGCTGTTTGCCCGAGCCGTTCTTCTTCGATCGGTAAACCAACGAGTTGTTGCTCAAGATAGTCCTTTAGATCCGCTCCGATGCTTTCCTGTACTTGCCTTAATTCGGAGATGCCAAGGGTAAATCGTTGATAGCTAAGTTGTGATCGATAGCCGGAAAGTGCTTCTTCAAGGGCACGCTCCGTTCCAATTTGCAGCTCATGGATTTTTGCTAGTTGCTCATGCACTTGGCTTAGTTGTAACTCTGTTCGTGAAGATGCTGCGTCAACCAAGTCGCTCAAGAACTGTGATAAAGCAACCAGACGGTTCTCGCGGATTTCATCGAGCTGTTTAACTAGTCCGGAAAGACGCTTTCGTTCTGCAAAGTTACTTAGACGGTTGAGATCGCTTTGCTCCACGATCCTCCAGATCTCCATTCGCACACTGCCATTCTCAAGAGAACACGCACGCTTAATATCACCTTGATGCAATTCGACAGATTGCAAAACACCTAGCACATCCGCGTATGTTACTTGTTCACTTTCCAGTTGCTCCATCATCCTTCCGATGTTGGAGATCATATCCTGTTGCACCAATTGAAGATCTCTCAGCGACTCAATTAAGTGCACTCGTGTTTGTTGCAATGATCGAATCAGCTGTCTGGAAGAAACGAGCCGCAAGTAGGCTGTCGGAGACTCCGTCTTTTGACCATGGATGTCTTCTACCACGATTTGATACGAAATGCGCTGACCTGGGTACAATCCCGCTACATTGGAGAGATCCCATAACAGGTCAATCGATTGAGTCTGTTTGAATGTACCAGCATGAATATCGGTGGCCTGTTCAATCGTCCAGGTCGACGGCGCAGCAACGGGTATCTCCATTTGCACAAACTCATCACTCTCATCAAGTGAGAATCTCAGCATGGCCTGTTTAACGTGAATATCATCTCTCAACTCAATGATGAGATTGGCTGCACCAGTCAATCCAACGTCCAATTCAGATTGAGGCCATGTGACATCAACACTTGGTGGCTGATCTTCGTACGTTGATATAATCCTCCGTGGTCGTGTACTGGTTGTTGCACCCGCAACGGTCAAATACTCAATCCAGTATTCTCCTGACTGATCGACTTGCCATTGAGCGTCACGTAGATTCTGGCTAGAAGCCACTTTACCATCGGTACCAGTTAGAGCGACCTTATGCTTAAAGTCTTTGGATTCAAACCAAATATGTGCAGAATCAACCGCATCTGAAAACTCGATCGACGGTACCACATGTGAACCGGATAGAATCCGTAGATTACCGTCGGATGAGACAGGTGGTAGAAGGGTGTATTCCGGTGCGCGAATCTCAAACTCAATGCGATCTACTCGCGGTGGAATCTCGACCAGCACTTCATACCAATTCTCACCAGGGTCATCGCCACCACTAATTCGGAATTCAAAAGTCTCGCGTACATTTACAATAGTTACTTCGGCCACATTGGGCATAACAGATTCTTGAGCCTCAATCGACGAGACATGAAGCGAGTCTTTCCACACTTCGACTAAAACCTGTTTTGGCAATCGGCCGTTAGCGTCCTCAATTTGAATCGTAAGATCTTCTCCTAACGCAACAACGTACTGAAGCGGGTTGCGTTGATCTGCATCACCTATAGCTTGCAATGCATTTCTACGAGGCCAATTGGGCGCATCCCAAGGCGATATTAAGCGCTGGGCTGCAATTGAAATAACGGTGGGCTGAATGACTGGTAGCACAATCATGATGAAAACAAATACCAGTACATTAATACCTGATTGCCTGACTCGGCGCATATCGACCATGCCTGAAATAACTTCTTCGGTCAATTCAGCATTTACACGACGCAACAGAGCATCCGTAAATTGCCGGGATTCCAAGTCGTCAGATTCACTGAGAGATACAGCTGAACTGAGGCGCTGCCCAAAACTTAGGTGTTTACGTTCAATGTGCAAGGCCATTGCAAACGGTGACAATTCTGATTTCATTGCTGGCAGAACAGATTTGATAAAGGCCCATGTGGTACTGAAGATTACAAAACCGGATTCCAATACAGGTGCAAGCGGATGCGACCACCGCACCAAATAGTCTAGAAAGAGACAGAGCATCGACGATGCAACGGCCACGACAAACAACACTGCCCATGCGCGGAGCAGTGCCAGCCTACGAATCCGTTTCGCAAGCATGGAAAGACGCTCATTGACCTGTTGAGTATTGTGTTGCATTACACTTCATTATATTCAGTCGACACAATTGAATATTGCAAATCACGATGAGTGGTTCATTTCGATTCGGCGTCGAAGAATCCACTCACAAGAAATCAGCAGAAAGAGAAGCAGCGGTACAAGCGAATGATTCCACAGCGGAACTGGTGGTTTGGAATCAACTGGTACACGCCGACCTTCCGGCAAATCTCTATCGAGCTCTTTTCTTTCCTGCCATCGATAGTATCGACCACGAGTGATTTCTGCAGCTGTTGCTAAATCCAGCTCATCAAGGTTCGTCTTGGACATTTCGCCATCCGGAGCAACGACGGTGAATCGGCACTCCGGTGCACCTTCGGAAAACACGGGTGAAACAACCCGGGCTGACCAATGGCCAACGGATAACTGACCAACCGAAGCAACAAACACCTCCGGACTATTCAAAAGTCTCTCCAGTGTAACGGTACGCTTTATACCGTTGTCGCGTAGCAAGCTAACCAATACTTTGTTTGATGCCGGTACACTCTCCGCAGCGAGGTAATGCAAACGCAGTTGCACCTGTGTTCCGAAAAGTGATTCCATCCTGTCCGCTGTGAGTTCTGCAGCTCTCGTCTTTCCTAACAACTGCGATCTGCATAACTCCCGAATCGATTGAATCCAATATCTGTTAAAGACGGTTTCACCACCCTCATGACCACGCCATCGCCAGGTCTCATCTGTGAAATGAAAGAGTACGCGTCCGGCTCCGATAAAACTCTGCGAAATGACAGATTGATCTGAACCGCCCTGATCAATATGTACCAATGACTGCACACCCGGTTTGACGGTCTCCACCTCGAGCCACCAATACAAACCTGGCATCTCTGACCAAATCTTTTGGGTGCGACTTTGTGTCTCTGCCAATTGCAACTGGCTTGCCGAATTCCCGAGATCCGTCAGCGAGATACTTTGCGATTCTGCAAAGTCGTCATTCACAGGTAGTCGGACAGCAGAGTCGATGTCAAACGGTACTAAAGTTGCCAAAGGAGTATCCGCAAACTCGTGCGGCATGAAGCGTTGACCGGCACAAAGAATTACGCCGCCACCACGTTCTGTCACAAATGTCTCGAGTATCTCCATGCTGCTCTTACCAAGCCATTGCGGATCAGCGTCACCCAGGATGACGACGTCAAACTCATAGAGATCTTCGCGCGACGATGGAAATACTGTGCGGTACAAGTCTTCATCACTCCCTTGTTGGTCAGAAGATTGCAAAACATGTGTGATCTGAAAAACCGGTTGATCGTTGGTACCCGGGTGCCGAGCACGTTGCAGGAGATCACTTACTGCACGGAATTCAAAACGCGGTTCTGAATCGACCAGTAAGACCTTGATTGGATCGTCACGCACACTAACACTTAGCGGATAGAAATTATCGTCCGTCGTCGATTCCGCATCCAGCGGAACCACTTCAAGCATCAACTCGTTATCACCGGTATTGGTCGGAATGAACGAGATTTGATCCTTGAACTCGACTTCATTTCCGACAGTATGGTTCGCAGAAGCTAATACTTCATCAGTATCACGATCCTTCACATTGATGATGATTTCCTCACCTTCACAATGCTCCGCGCGGAGTGAATATCGAATCGAAATATGATCACCCACAAATGAACTATCACTCATTAGCGCATCGGAAATCGCGATGTTCTTAACTCTCGAATCAGCGCCTGCCGCCAAAACATACAACGGAATGTTTCTTTGTCTCGCACGCTCAGCAACGCTGCTAAGCGATGGGCCGAGCGTTGTTACACCATCTGAGATGATGACAACACCGGCTACAGGTCTTCCCCGATGATTCCGAAGTGCCGACGCAAGACATTTACCCAATTGGGTTGACTCACCATCTGGCTGGCTGGAGTTCAGTACAACGCTTAGCGAGTCAGATGGTATGGAAAGTGATTCCAGCTTGTCGCTGGCAAGATACAGCCTTAGCCGATAACGCTGTTGCCACTCTTCCAAAATAGATGGCCCGGATTCGCTGCCACTCAACCAGAGTTTTGCCGCAGTCCAACGGTCAATCGCCGTTTTGTTATCCGGCAAGTCTTCAGATATAAGATCTCCAATCGTCATGCTCCGGGAGTTATCAACGATCACGATTAGATCCGGTAAATCTGTTGCATGCTCTTGCTTCGACCAGCCCAGCAACATAATAGAAACAAACGCGACAATGACTACTCGGAGGATTACAAGAGTCTTCTTCCCTTTGGAATTAAATGCTCCGATACTGTGGCGACTTAATAACCAGGTGATCAACAGAACGACTACTAACAGTCCAATCCAGATCGTCAGTGAATATGGCCATGATGAATAGTATTCAACATCATCAAACGTGATTACACCGGAATCCTGCGCAAGCAGACTGAATGTCGACGAACCACTGACCATCTAGACACCCTCCAGATCATGAGTGTCCGGACGTGAATACCATTCGCCAATCAGTAGCACGACGACAACGCCAAGGAAGACCCTATACCATTCTGATGACGACGTTGCGGGATTGATGCTCAGTGCAGGTTCATCTGCTACATCTAGTCCAATGCCCGCTAGCTGGCCGTCGTAGGGACGAATAGCAGATTCTTCGTTGCTGACATTTACAACGAATTGTTCTTGCTTATTGATCGGTTCATCATATTCAACGTGATACACGCCACTTAAATGCGTCTCCTCGAAACTCCAATGTGAACTTTCCTGGAACGGCTCTAAGATCGCAGACCGTTGTTGCTCGTTCGGTAGGATTAGTTGAAGCCTCGCATTGCGAGTCGGTACGCTCACGATGCGCTGCACAAGGTCACCAACCTCAAAATTTCCCGACTGATCACGCCGCTGTACTGCGTATTTCAGTGATTCGTGTATGAGCGGCAAAAATACCGGCCACGTTACAACTTCCGACCATACTGACGCTGAATCAGTGTCAGTGGCCAACAAGAATCCTGTCCCAGCTCCTGCTTTGAACTCTGTGTATAACTCTGCTGCGTCTGGAAACACCAGCAATGACTGGCAAGCATCATCGTTCGGAAGGAATGACCTTAATTTCTGTACCGGAAGTTGCTCCAGACTACGCAGTAAATCGTCATCAAAGCCCTGCAAAATGGAGTGGCTACTCTCAACAACACTGAGCGATTGCGCAGCGACATCCACTGATACACCTAATTCGCCAGGTATAAGGCCCGTTCGGAAGGGAGGCTTCCAGGACCATTGGTTATAGTTCTCGACATTCACCGAATCACCAGCAATGATGAAAACCGCACCACCTCGTTGGAGGAAGTCCGAGATACGCGCGATATCGCCCCGGTCGAACGACGGCACATCACAAAGTACGAGCGCATCAAAGGTAAACACCTCGGTCGATGCAAATGAGGTTTTATCGATGCGACGCGTGACCACATTTCTGCCTCGTGGAAATTCAGGATCAAAAACCAGCTGCAGAATCTCAGCATCGCCCTGTGTGCCTTCAACTAACAACACCTTTAATTCCGCGCGTGTATTAAAGGAGAGCCATCGATGATTATCGATACTGACACTATCACCGTTGATGTGACATTCAAGAACATGGCTGCCCGTGGGAATCGCATCGACCTGCAGTTCCACAGATTGAGAATCACCGGATTGAAGCGTGATAGTCTCACGCTCCAGCAATTTGCCATCTAATCGCCAGGTTACTTGAATGTCGGTAACCGGATTCGCGGAGTAACTCGTCACCGTTGCAGAAAACCGACTGAGGTTACCCACACCACCGGCATCATTGACACCCGATAGAGCAGTGATGGCAAGATTATTTTCTGTGACCTCTCTTACCGTATGTACTTTGATCACAGCCCGCTCGCGTATTTCATCCAATACACGTTTACTCGCTTCGGATTCTGCCTGACTCCATAACAGATGATCTCCATCTGTTATGACGATGAGCTCGATTTGCTCAAACCCAAATCCACCGAGCCCATCCGAGGACATTAACTCCAAAGCACTTTCAAGTGTTGGCCGCAGTTGGGCTGAACCATGAAGTTGTTCAAGCGCCGCGAGTTCCGCGATGACATCGTCACGATCAAATGCCGGTGTACTTATGACGCGCTCCGCTATATCCGAGAGTAGGATGAGTGAAATCCCATCACCCTCACCGCTTGCTCGTATGATTTCTGTGGCCTTCTTAATGGCTAAATCGAATGTAGATTCATTTCCCTGGATCTCAGCCATTGAAAACGAGGTGTCGACCACAATGACTCGATAGGTACGTGCTTTATCAGTGACTTCACTCCGAGCCGACGTGGACGAACGGGGTCCTGCAAGCGCCGTAACGACCAATAGAATCACAGCCATACGGGTTAGCAATCGCAGCCACTGGTTCAATCTCACCCTGGATTGCGACTGCACTAACGCCCGTTCTATAAACTGCATTGCAGCCCAGTCCATTTGTCGAGATCTCGACCGATGAAGCAGGTGTAGAATAATGGGAATGACCGCAGCAACAGCCCAGATCCACATACCTTGAAACTGAAACCCCATTGCAATAATTTTGCCCGTCATTTGAATCATCCCATACTTTGTCACACTTTTGCCACTGAGTGAGCAGCATGTTGCATGAGTATTTCCTGAATTACCTGATTCAATGGTTGATCTGAGTCAATCGCATGAAACGATGCGCCTGCTTTAGCCGACATCTCTGAGAGTGTTTGACGAAATCGAGTGACCTGTTCGCAATACGCCTTTCTGAGTTGCCGAACGGGAACGAATCTGGATCCTGTCTGTTCCAGGCCATTTAAAGTAACATCTGATCGAAGTGCAAAGTCAACTTCAACACGATCCATGATCTGTAACAGGATCACGTCATGCTTGTGCTGACAAAGCGCTCTCAGCTGATCCTCCAGTCCGGAAATCTCACCGAAGCAATCGCTGATTATCACCACCACATTTCGACGTGTCAGCTTATTGACCAGTTCATGCAACACAGATGGCAGGTCTGTTCGTGGTTTTACAACCGGATCGTCGATCAAATCCAATATGGCATCAAAGTGATTTGAGCCGGCATGAGCCGGAATTTCAGCGTGAATCGTTGAATCAAACAACATCGCTCCCGCAGCGTCGGATTGACGCAGAATCAACCAAGACCAGGCAGCTGCCAGACATTGTCCATATTCGTATTTACTAAGGCTGCTCGAATCAGCCTTGAAGTGCATACTTTCACTTGTATCCAAAATAACGCGACAAATCAGATTCGATTCATCTTCATATTGCTTTACGAAAAATCGATCCGTACGACCAAACACTTTCCAGTCAATGTGACGAATATCGTCACCGGTGGTGTATTCCCGATGTTGGGTAAACTCGATGGATCGCCCGTGAAACGGACTTCGATGCAAGCCGGCCAGATAGCCATCTACAATATGACGCGCTCGCAGCCTGATGCCGCTTAGTTCAGCTAACGTCTTTGGTTCTAAGGATTTCGGGAGCTTCTGCACTAAGTCGATCCTGATCGGTGATGTCTTGCACATGATCCAGAACATGCTGAATCACATCGTCAACGGTACGCCCCTCTGCCTCTGCTGAAAAGTTAAGCCGAACACGATGTCGCAGCACACCCGGGGCCACAGCAAGTATATCTGCATATTCTACCGCGTGACGGCCTTCCAGTAGCGCATGTGCCTTAGCACCTAACACCATGAACTGACTTGCTCGCGGGCCAGCCCCCCATTGAACCCACTTTCGTACAGCCTCGGTCGACACGTCTGCGTCCGGACGCGTGGCCCTGGCAGCCTCGATAGCAAATCTGGCAACATGATCTGCAATAGGCATGCGCCGCACCAACTGGATAAACGACTGAATCTGTTCGGCTGACAATACCGCATCCAACTCCGCCTCATTTTCGTTGGTGGTGAGCTTAACGATCTCCAATTCTTCTTCCGCCGTTGGATAATCGATCACTAACTGGAACATGAACCGATCCAGTTGTGCTTCTGGCAAAGGATAGGTTCCTTCATGCTCGATAGGGTTTTGCGTTGCCAATACAAAAAATGGCGACGGGAGGTCGTGACGCGTTCTTCCGATCGTTACCTGACGTTCCTGCATCGCTTCCAAAAGCGCTGCCTGAGTTTTCGGAGGTGTGCGATTAATCTCATCTGCGAGAACAATATTGCCAAACACCGGCCCTCGCATAAATGACAACTCACGTTGGCCGGTCGCTTTATCTTCCTGAATCACTTCCGTCCCGGTAATATCCGCCGGCATTAAGTCAGGTGTGAATTGAATTCGGGAGAATTCCAGCGAAAGCACTTGTGCAAGCGTTTGAACAAGCCGTGTCTTTGCCAGGCCCGGTACACCAACCAGAAGCACATGGCCATCGGTAAATAACGCAATGAGTAACTGACGAATGACGGCTTTTTGCCCAACGATGCGCATCGAAATTTGCTGCTCAATTTGTGCAACTCTATCGAGCAACTCGGATTGAGTTCTTAGGTCGTCATGATTTCCTGATTCTGTCATTTGAAGATGCTGGTCCATTGTGATTATTCTGGGTGCCGTGAAGGTACACGCTCAAATCCGATAAATGCATTGCCACTTTGAATGACAACCTGACCACGTGTTAATATCAGATTAACTACTGGATGTGCTGGTTGCCCAGTATCAATCACGCGTCTAATCAACCAGCCTCCTGATTTGATTGACCTATCAAACACAAACAATCCGGCATTAGTTGGCCAAATCAACTCACGTCCGGACCAGCGAGCAACCCCTTTACCTGTGGGGAACTGCTCAATCGTCGCGAGCTGATTGAATTGAAGTGGAAACCGGGACTTCGTCACACCGCGGTACAAATCAACTGTCTTTAGTTGCTTCCCGCACAGTATGACTTCACCGTTTGATATGCCCATTACCTGCGTTGTCTCATCGACAATGTCATTGTCACGCATCCAAAGAATGCTGCCGGTACGACATTGCAAACAAAACAATACGTCCGAATCACCTGGTGCAATGACCGCCACGTCAGATTCCACCTGCCCAGTCGTCAACCTGCGTTGGGAATCCTCTCTCGGAGTATCATGTGGGTAGGTCGTTATCCAGTCGATGTCACCGGTCGCACGGGCAAGCCTTGCTACAATTCCAAGATTAGTACAAATCAATATGCCATCGGCAGATGGGCTCAGCCATGGTTGATTAATCTCGTTGTAGCGTCCGGACATGCGGGCATTTACACTACCGATTTGCGTAATCCATTTCTGCTGACCATTGTCTATGTCATAACAGGCCGCAAAAACATCTGACCTCACTGTTCCGTTTTTACGAAGTACAGTAAACACGTCGCCGTCGACAAGGAGTGGATTCCCATCAAAACACCATTCGCTTGATGGAGGGCGGACAGGAAACCCAGGTAACAGCAGACCTTCTGATTCCAGATCCAAAGCGATAATGACAGAACCGGGTGCTGTCGCTGTATCACGACCACGACGATAACTTGCAACGGGACTACCTTGTCGGGCGACCAACACTCCGTTATCGACCGACACCGTTGAACGTAAGACTCCTGAATAGGGCTCATTTTCGCCGAATTCCTCTGCACCGGTTGGCACTTGAGCAATCAGGTAATTCGGGTTCCAGATTCCCTTGCCTGTACGCATGTCACAGGCATAGATGCCACTCAAGTCATTGAGAAATATTACGTTATCTGTTTCTACCTGGGTGGCTAATGGCTCAATTTCAATTCCAGGACCTGCAGTCCTCTCCCAGGGAGTATCCTCCAGAGTCCATGACGCAGAAAGCTTAAAGTCAAATTGCGGGCGATCATGGGAAAACCCAAGGTTCTCGTTACGCTTCGCCACGCGACTTGATAGCAAGTCCAGTAAATTACCTCGCTCTCCATACACGTCACCCGGCAGATCAAGTTGATCGCGGAACCGCAGAAGATATCTCTTAACAACTTCCAAGCGGCCTGATTGCATTTCACATAGCACGAGTCGTTTGATGACTTCCGAAATCTTAATGGATCCACGACTCACGTTGAGATGAGCGTTGTGAAGGGAAGACGTGGTGGTAGTGGTGTTCGGTCCGTCTGTATCTTCTTCGGTAACAGCAGTTTGACCTGGTAAGACTTGATGGGCTAAGTAATGCGGAATCCCTTTGTTGTTGTTTACTTCTGGTATCAACGACAACCACGCTTCACGTGCCAATTCGATATCCCCGTCCACAAATGCCAAGTCACCGAGTAATAAGGCAGCCCGACTCGCGTAACTGGACTGTGGCCATTCACGCAAAAGTCTCCTTAGCAATACCGCACGTTTTGACTCTGTCGCTTCTTCAATCAATTCAATTGCAAGCGGATCCACTTGATTTCGATACGCTTGTAATTCTGATTCACCTAACGTCGAGATTACCTGCTGGCATAACATGCGAAGATTCACATATCGATGGAAACCAGCAGACGCTCTCGGTGAGGAAACATAAATCACCTTGCCGTGATCCGATTCCATAATCCGTAACACGGTTTGCAGTGCCTCAGATGGCTGCTGGTCCACCAGTTGAATTGCACGCTGCAGCAAGACTCTGTCATTCTGAGTCGCTGTGGGTAACTCCGCTGATGCAAGTGATGGTGGAATTGCAATTTCAAGCGGGGGCTGTGACTGTGCTAGTTTGGATTGACAGAAGAAACATAACAACGAAAGAAGTGTCACACCCACCCAACGCAGGGTATCGTAGCACCTTGACCGCTGCATCCGCCGATCTGTCACTGTCACTGTGAATAGCCTTCTAGAATTCGCCCTAAGTAGAAAGCTCCGACGCCGAACAGTGCCATGACAAGCATCTGAGCAACATTAAATCCAACGACTTCACTGCCACTTCTCGTCAATCCTCCGGATAACTCCATGAGAATCGCAATAGGCAATATGATCATGCCAAAGAGCTGCAATAGCTTTCCAAATTGCTGCATGGGAATCCCATTCCGAATACGTCCGAGCGAATAGGTGAAGTCAGCGACTTATATGCCCATTCACCAATTGCACTATTATGATTTGGCGGTTGTGATGAGAAAAGGACAATTACCCGACCAATGTTCCTCAATCGCGACCACAGGCTTAGATAAATTGCTACTGGGAATTAGAATCTGTATCTAAATCCACCAATTTTTGCTTCTGACCCTTACGGTGCAGAATGACAAAATAGGTACCAATGCTTCCGAGCAACAAGAACGGCGTACCCATCATGAACACGATACTCCAGAAGTAGCCTTTAACCAAATTCAGGTTATTGCCGTTGGCTATTCCATCTTTGCAAGTTGGGCAAGCATCTGCGATCGACATGCACAACAGCAGCGCACCTGCAAAAGCTGTAGTCCTGATTATTTTTTGAGTGACTCGATACATCTGTCTTAGTGTGTCCGGGTTACGTTGACCTTTGTAGTGTATGCCATCCTCTATTTCGCGTCTATTGCTTATGAACCGGGTAGGACATCTGGTGCATACAACAAGTAGAGGACGATATAGACAATCACGCCTGTCACTGAAACATACAACCAAATAGGAAAGGTGATGCGAGCCCATTTCCTATGTCGTTCGCGATTGTCTTTTAAACCATGACGAATGGTGCCAATCGCCAAAATCGGCACGCTAATCGCCAGAATGATGTGTGAAAACAAGATGAAGTAATAAGGATACCGTACCGCGTTTGGAGTATCCTCTCGCAAACGGACATGCTCACCGCCGGCTACCACAATGTGATAGTAGAGGTAACTCAGCAGAAACAACGTGGATACGACAAAGCTCGCCAACATCACATTCTTATGAGCCTTCTCTTGACCCTTCTTTATAAATACCCAGCCCGTTACAAGCAGCACGGTTGCGAGCGCATTGAGTGATGCGTTCAAGTGCGGGTAAATCACACCGACAACAAACGAGTCCATCAGGCTAAAAATCATACTCGATATCACTTAAAGTATCTCGGCTTATTCCGTAGTTTCTGATTCTGTAGTTTCTGATTCTGCAGTTTCTGAATTTGAAGATTCTGACTCTGCAGTTTCTGATTCTTTTATATCGTTCTCCACTGAGTCGCCCGTTCCATCAACTGTGTCTGAATCGTTCCCGGATGCTTCGTCACCTTCCGGTGCAATGATGATTGTGTTTTCCAAATTCTCGTGGAGTTGTTCACGTTTCCGGATATATTCCTGCGGCTCTTCCGTTTCGATTGAAAGCTCTGCCGTTAGCTCCTTTAGCTTTATCAAGTCTGAATCATCGTCCCAGTCGAATTGGCCACGCACATTGCCCCATTTGTCGACAACAGCCAGTTTCGATGAATGTGTTTGCGGTCCCACCGCCATCTGAAACTTCTCGCTTCCAATCCGCCGGATATACTCGTACTCTCCTGTAAGGAACATCCAGTTTTTTACATCCGATGTGAAATTATCCGCATATTCTCTCAATCGTTCAGCCGTGTCATTTTCGGGATCCACGGTAATGCACACGAATTGGACACCATTTTTTGCAAGTGACCGATATAGTGTGCCAATCGTTTGGTTTTGCTGACGGCATGATGAAGGACACGAAGCAAAAAAGAAGCTAGTGACCCAGACTTTTCCCCTCAGTTCACTAGAATCAAAACCGTCGTTGGTACGCCGCACTAACGAGAAATCTTCAACCCACTTTGCATCCTGTGCAGTCTCCATCTCCTTCAACGCATCTGCTGCATCTTCATCCGATGCAAGATTGTATGAGACTTTATTGATCTGGATATCATCACCGGTGGTTGAGCGTGTGGCCATGTACATCATGTAACCACCACCAAAAAGCAATGCTAGTGCAAGGAAGAAGACAGCTGCTTTACTCACGATTACACTCTCTCATTCTTAAATAACACGATTTCAATTGAGCTCACAATATTGCGATCGGAACCTTGTTTCACGATTGCCAACTTGTTCATTTACGTTGCTTTACAACTCTACATGCAATTACAAACATGACAGCGCAAAACAACAAGGTGACAAACCACGATGTGCCGATATCCGGTTGCCAAAACCTATCAGCTTGTTGAGATTCGTACATTACTTGTCGAACCAGCGACACAACATAGGTAAGCGGATCAAGCTTCATTAACCAATGAATCATCATTTGACCAACGGATGACTGAGCTGTTAATTCCGGGATCGGGAAAAATGCGCCTGACAACAGCCACATTGGCATTAGTAAGAGATTCATAATGGCATGAAATCCGTGGACGCTATCCAGTTTCCAAGCCAGAACGAACCCAAGGCACGTTAATCCAAACGCGCCGGTAACTAAAATGCAAAATAGGTGCAGTACCGAAATGAGGTTCCATTGCATCGGCAATGCGATTGCAATTAAGAGCATTAACACTGCCTGTAAAACGGCAATGGCTGTCCCACCTGTAACCTTGCCAAGTACAATACTCCACCGCGGCACAGGTGCGACCAGCACTCCCTGCAAGAAACCCTCGCTTCTATCTTCAATCACTGAAATAGTGGCGAAAATCGCTGTGAACATCAGGACCAATACAAGCGTACCGGGAAAATAGTATTGCAAAAAGTTCTCATCATGTGATTCACCAGATGGCGATATCGAAAAACTCTCCTCTAATCCAAGGCCAAACAACAGCCACATGACAAGTGGCGTCCCAATCGCACCAATCACACGGTTCGGTTGCCGAAAAAACCTGATCAACTCGCGTCTGGCAAGACTTGATGACGCGCTCACAGCGATGTTATTCATCGGCCCGCCTCCGTATCATGCCAAAACTGATGACCCGTGTGATGAATGAAGACATCTTCCAAAGTCGGACGTCCTACACTGATGTTTTTCACATGACCGGAAAGTGATTGCATGATTTCAGATAGCACCTCGGCTGAAACCGATTCCTCTAGTCGTACCATGCCATCCAACTCACGTGCCGTTAGTTGCCAACTGGATTGCAACTGATCGATCACGTCAGTCGGGTTATTACACTGGATTGAAACAACATCGCTTCCCAATTCAGTACGCAAGACATGTGGTTCACCAAGTGCTACGAGACTGCCTTCGTGCAGGATTCCAACACGATCAGAACGATCTGCCTCTTCGAGCAAGTGCGTTGTCATCAGGACAGTTGTTCCTAATTCTGACTGGAGCAACCTCAGATAACTCCACAAGTCACTTCGTGCTGCCGGATCCAATCCGGTGGACGGTTCATCAAGTAATAAGATCGATGGGTTGTGAAGCATGCACTTTGCCAATTCCACACGTCTGCTAAGACCACCCGACAGAGTTTCGACTCGGTCATCCAACCTGTCGGTTATGCCAAGGCGTCGCGTTGCTTCATTAAGTCTTTGCGTTGCAACCGCTTTACTCAGGCCATACATGGCTGCCTGATGTCTGAGATTCTCCAGAACAGTCAGCTTTCGATCCAGGCTGGGACTTTGAAACACCACGCCCAACAACCTGCGTATCGCATCCGAATCATCTACAAGGTCATTCCCCATGACTGACACACAACCAGCTTGCAGCGGTGCTAGCGTAGAGAGCAATCGAAAGAGGGTGGTTTTGCCGCTTCCATTTGGGCCCAGCAAACAAAAGATCTCGCCTGAGTGAATTTCAAGAGACAATTCGCACAGTGCCTGCCGGTCACCGTAAGCAAACGCAAGTGACTCGATCTTCACAGCAGTATTTGAAGGTGAGTCGCTACTCATAGCATCCCGCCCATCACCTTCTAGTGATTTGCATCACCTTCCGCATCGAGAGAATCCGTTCCGTGTGACTCATCATGCTTCGCTGCAGGATCGTCCGATTCTGGTTTTGCCGGCAGGGCGGCGTGGTCGAGACGTTCTCTGGAATAGTGATTAGTACGATTACCGACGTCAGGTATCAGCATCAGCACTAGAAATAAGCTCATGATACTTGCCGGTATCGTCAACACCCATTTCCAGTT
>JBJLEE010000074.1:0-81618 GCA_045566075.1 Pirellulaceae bacterium
CGGCGCTTAAACAGACTTAGGCTCGATGAAGTCGGAGATCCGGAAATTGAGTCGCGAATTAGCCAGTATGAATTGGCATTTAAAATGCAAATGTCTGTGCCGGCATTGCTCGATCTAAGTGATGAACCTCAGCATGTTCTGGACTTGTATGGTCCGCAAGTGAGCAAGCCTGGCACCTATGCATACAATTGCTTGATTGCCCGCCGCTTGGCAGAATCCGGAGTGCGATTTATCCAGATGTTCCATCAAGGGTGGGACCATCATGGGAATCTTCCGGGCGCCATGCGAGGTCAGTGTAAAGATACCGATCAGCCATCCGCAGCGCTCATCAAAGATTTAAAGCAGCGAGGTATGTTTGATGATTCGCTTATCATTTGGGGCGGTGAATTTGGTCGGACAATCTACTCGCAGGGTGCACTGCGACCGGAGAACTACGGTCGGGATCATCATCCGAGTTGTTTCTCGATGTGGCTTGCCGGTGGTGGCATAAAGGGTGGTACAACGTATGGCACCACCGATGATTACAGCGTAAATGTCGCAACAGATGGTGTGCATGTACATGATTTACATGCAACCGTTCTGCAATTGCTCGGGATTGATCACGAACAGCTTACTTACAAGTTCCAGGGGCGGGATTATCGACTAACGGATGTGCATGGCAAAATCGTAAACGGCATTCTATCCTAGCTTACTTTGGAGATCCCTAAAGTGTCTGTTGAATTTGATCCATGGGTTTTCCTTCATGTAAATGACAGCCACCTCGGTACGCCAAGATCGTATCGATTTCGTCCGGCAATTAACAAACGATGGTCAGCCATAAAACAACAGATGGCGGCTGTCGATCCGGATCTGCTGCTACACGGTGGTGACTTTACACGAGACGGCCAGACTCATGAGTTTGAATATGAACAGGCACGTGATGATCTCGGGTCGATGCCATGTCCCGTACATTGTATACCCGGCAATATGGATGTCGGTAATAAGCATGCAATCGTGAACGGTGTTAAACCACGGTGGGATCCACAGGGGCTCGGTTGGCATGACCCGGATTTGAATATGACGCCCGATCGTCTGGACTTGTTTGCACAGTATTTTGGGACGATTCAATGGACGTTTGTGCATAAAGAAGTGAGGTTTACCGGATTCTATGCTGCGGTCGCTGGATCCGGATTGCCACATGAAGATGTTTTTTGGGACTTCATGGAAGCACTACCTCAGTTGCCACGTTGCAGACATCATGTGGCCGTAATGCACTATTGGCCCTTCATGGAGTCACTCGATGAGCCGGACTGGGATCATACGATTGGTGAACAATGGGACAATTGGTATTTTTCCATCAATCCTCCGCATCGACAACGGATGTGGGAATGTCTGAAGTCGTCCGGCGTTGAGATTCTATTCTGCGGTCATGTGCACACTGGACGGCCGGTTCAACTGGTAGATGGTATTCGGATTTACCGTACTCAAGCAGCGGGAAACACATCGCAGCTCGCAGAACGATGGGACAATGCGGATACCCGGTTTGGTTTCCAAAAGTGCACCGTAGCAAGTGATGGTATCACCGTTGAGTTTGTACCCGGACTCGATCAGTGTGCGGAGTTTGGAACATATGGCCCACTCGGGCATCCACCGGTTGAGGAACGAGATTATTCGGTCGCTACTGAGCATCCACCACTAACGCCGGATGAGTAAGTTAGCACAGCTCGTTTCCGCATTTAGCTGCTTCGTCGCTCAGTTCTAGCTCAGCAGGTCCTGAACAATGTTTCCGGGCTGACCATCGAGTAATGACTGCTCGCGGCCGTTTTGCTTGTAAGTAAGCGAGGCAGCATCCAGCCCGAACAGATGCAACAGCGTTCGGTGATAGTCAAAGTGATTGACAATATTCTCCACAGCATGGTGGCCGAATTCGTCGGTGGCACCGTAGGTTGCACCTGCTTTGAATCCGCCACCTGCCACCCACATGCTGAAGCCGTAGGTGTTGTGGTCACGTCCAAACCGATCGATACCATCATCGTTTTGTATGACAGGCAGACGCCCCATTTCACCGCCCCAATGGACGACGGTTGAATCCAACATTCCCCGCTGTTTCAGGTCTTTAACCAATGCAGCGGCTGGAATGTCTACTTTTTTGCAAGAACTTGGCAGAGAAGAGATGATTGAGCTGTGGTGATCCCAGTATTGATTCTTCGTAAACAGTTGTACAAAGCGTACACCCCGTTCGACAAGCCTGCGTGCGATGAGACATCTGGCCCCGAATTCTTCTGTATCCGGGTTGTTCAAACCATACATTTCATGAGTCGCAGTAGTTTCCTGATC
This sequence comes from Pirellulaceae bacterium, assembly GCA_045566075.1. Classification (GTDB taxonomy): domain Bacteria; phylum Planctomycetota; class Planctomycetia; order Pirellulales; family Pirellulaceae; genus UBA11883. The sequence goes on from JBJLEE010000074.1 coordinate 2,317, forward strand.
TATATCGAGGGCCTCTCGTGCCGCAGTTTGCATTCGGGCAGCAAGTTCGAGATTCGCAATGCGGGCGTCCAGTTCCAGTTCTCGATTGCGGGTGGATTTGTGATTCCTGTTTAAATCTCTTAACAGCCCAAGAAAACTCTCTTGTCGCTTTCCTTGTAATGTTTCCGGTGGCTGGAGATTTAGAATGCGCGGTTCAACCGGTCGGACAACCGTACCCTGGAACAACGATGGCAACCAGCCATTGGACCAATTCAACACACCCTCAACCGGGAGGCCTTTTGGATCCGTCATCGCTACATATGCAGGTAGATCCTGAGTGTGAGCACCGAGTCCAAATGTCAGCCAGCTACCGAGTGATGGCCTACCTTGTTGGGTTCGGCCGCTATTCATGGCATGAATGGACTGACCGTGATTGTTGACACCCGTATGCATGGAACGAATGACCAATATGTCATCAACAACTTCAGAGAGACCCGGTAGGAGTTCAGATAATGGTGTACCGGATTCGCCATGCTTTTTGAATTTCCATGGTGACCCAAGGATACGTGAGCTAGCACCTGCGGCATCGTCATATTTGATCTTGCCCGGAAAATCCTGCAAGTGTCGGCGGTTAAGTTCAGGTTTTGGATCAAATAAATCCACTTGGCTGGGCCCACCTTGCATGAACATGGATATCATGGCGGAGGCCTTGGGAGTGCTTAGTGGCTTACGTGCTTCCAAGTCAAAGCTGCGAATGCCAAGATCTGGTTTAACCGGTTCGGCTCGTGAGGCCAATTGGGTGCACCATGCCAAAGCCGCCGGTGCACTGCCTATGGCCAGCTTGGCCAGGAAGTGGCGTCTCGTTGAGTCCAGATGGTCGATTGAGTTGGTCATGTCTGTTCAGTCTATGTAAATGAACTGGTTAGATCCGAGAATCGCCTGGCAGATTATTGCCAATACTCTTTCATGAGCATCATTGTCATTTAATTCAGGTTCATCCGTGCGGATTACTTGAATCTGCTCACTGTGGAATTGATATAAGTTGTCGACGATCTCAGCCGTCGGTACCTCAGAAAATGCAATTCGCCATGCTCGTGTAAGTTGACCGTTTAAGTCATCTGGAAACTCGGAGACTAGGCGCTGAGCGAATTCTCCAGAGTATTTAACCATGAAATCACTGTTCATTAACAACAAGGACTGGGGTGCCACGTTGGATGTCGCTCTTTTTGTGCAATTCGGTGCTACGGTAGCGATGTCAAAGGTCTCCAATACCCCTAAAGGCCTGCTTCGACGTACCTGCACATAAATACTTCGACGGTACTCTTCTTCTCCCAGACTGTCGGCAGCACGTGGCTTTCTTTCGCCGTCTAAATCTTCTTCTCCTAATACGATTTGCCCAACGGCATCTTCCATCACAGGAACAGGTTCACCAAACATCTTGCCACTGACTTTACCTGTAGCCGATAAGACTACATCACGAAGAACCTCTGATTCGATGCGGCGGATAGACTGTCTGGCAAACAGGCGGTTATCCGGATCTATCTCGTCCAGCTGTCCATTTCTCACGGACTGTTGTTTGTACGTCTCGGAGGTAACGATGAGTTTATGTAATCGCTTGATCTGCCAACCACTCTCAATGAACTCCCGAGAAAGCCAGTCCAGTAATTGCGGGTGACTCGGTCGTTCACCGAGGAATCCGAAATCGCCAGTTGTGTTTACAAACCCGTTTCCAAAATGGTGATACCAAATACGATTCACCATGACTCTGGCGAGTAGCGGATGTGAATCACTGGTTAGGTGACGGGCATAATTCAAACGGCGTCCGGTTGTTTGAATCGCTGGGTCGTTTGAGGGAATCTCGACTGGGGACGTAATGCCCAATACACTTAAATCGCCCGGCGGGATTGCAGTTTCCCCAGGAGAACGATGATCTCCTCGTCTAAATAAGAACGTTTCTGGTGTGTGATTTGCTGGTTCAGTCAGTGCCCGCACGAATCCTTCGACCGGTATTTTCCCCCGAATGTCGTCAATGATCTTTTGCAGGTCATCCATCTCTTTCTTTGAGTCGATTTTCCTGCACACCTCAGCCGCAGCACGTATGTCAGCTACTTTCGCGGCTGTGACCGGATCTGTTTTACCGAGAGTTTCATTGGTGATTAATAACTCCGGATGGTCATCAAGGAACTTTGACTGCTCTTCTGTACGCTCGTCTTTTTTTGTGGCCAATGCAGCCTCTGCTACGGTCTTTTCACTTTCCGGCAGCTTGGCAATAAGTTCAGCCTGCAAGACCTGGATTTGTGAAGATTCGAGTGACGATGCGATCGTTAATAACTCGTCTGCTCGCGTCGCTCGTTTCCGACTATAAAGATAAAGCGAACCGCCAGAGATGTTCTGAATGTTTGGATGTTTTGTCAGCAGATCGGTTTGTTCTTGATTTCGATCTGCGGCTGCTGTCTCAAAAGCGATTTTCAAATCTTCACGCAGTGTTTCTTCGATCTTGAACAATTCCTCGTACAGAGTTCTCGCAATGTGCTTGTCGATGACTGCCTGACGGTCTGCTTCTGCAGTTTTTGCTTCGGCTTCCAGCTGGGCGCGTTTGGTTATATCTTCCGGTGTATACAGTGAAATCCGCCGCGAATTTGGTACCAGCCACGACTTCCAATCCAGTGCAGGTGCGAATACGGCGCGTAGTCGGTAATAGTCCTTTTGACTAATAGGATCATAGCGGTGGTTGTGGCATCGCGCACAACCGACCGTCATTCCCATTAACGAAGTTGTGACTATGTTGATCGTGTCTGCGATTGTCTCATTCTTGGCAACTTCTTGGTCAATTCCTCCGGCGGCTGTGCCGTCAGGTGCCATGCGAAGGAAGCCAGTCGCTGACAACAGATGTAATTCTTCTTTACTTAGGTTTTCATATGGTGCAGGAATTAGCTCATCCCCGGCCAGTTGTTCAATGATGAAATCATCGAATGGTAGATCCTGATTGAGACTTTTTATTACGTAGTCACGGTATCTGAATGACCATTTTCTAACTGGGTCGCTATCGATGTACCCCTCTGAGTCGGCATATCCTGCGACATCTAACCAATGCCGGCCCCATCGCTCGCCATAGCGAGGTGAAGCGAGCAATCGATCAATCAGTTGCTCATATGCCATTGGCGAGTCATCATTGACGAAGGCATCCACCGCTTCCGGTGTCGGTGGCATTCCTAGCAAGTCAAAATAGATGCGTCGAATCAAGACGCTCTTCGTTGCGGCAGGTGACAATGTGAGTTGTTGTTCATTCAGTCTTGCTAATACGAAGTTATCAATGGCTGATGCGACATTTGCACCCGTGATACTGGGAACCGGAGGTCGGCTAATAGGCTGAAACGCCCAGAAACTCCGTTCGGACTTAGTGAAGTAGTCATCGGTAACAGACGCAGGCTCCGTACCAACCGTTTTCGCACCGCTTGTGACCCATTGCCTTATTATGTCGATCTCGACATTACTGAGTTGTTTGTCTTCCGGTGGCATCTCGCCAGACTCTATTCGAGCAAGAATCAAGGAACCGAGGGGATTTTCAAGGTCGATGGCGGGTCCGGATTCACCTCCCTTTACAATCAGCTTACGTAATCGCAGATCAAGCGCACCTTCGGGGTCCCCTTCTTCACCATGGCAGTGAAAACAATGTGCTTTGAGGATGGGTCGCACGTCTGCTTCAAACGTGCGTTCATCGGCACTGCAGAATTGGGAAACCAGTAGCAATATTACGAGTGTTCGCATCAGGCTGGGAGATTTAGGTGGGGGATATGTATCTAACTATTATAAGGAGTCCAGTGATACCCGTCATACGGCAGAGTTACTGGTCACCTATTCCAAAACCCATTCGCTAGCTTCGCACGGCTAATGGAGTGCCATTTGGAATCAGGTCGACGGGACGCCCGGTCGATGTGTAATAAGTGCTATGGTGGTCAATTCCAACGCTCTGCAAGATAGTGGCCGCGATGTCATCGGGGCTAATGTCCGTGGAATCATCAGGTGCGGTACCACCGTCATTTGTGCCACCGAGCAGTAAGCCGGGTGTAACTCCAGCTCCAGCCATGATGCACCTGTTAGCACGAGGGAAATGGTCACGGCCGACGTTTTGATTGATCTTTGGTGTACGTCCAAATTCCCCCATAGCAACAACGAGCGTGCGTTCGAGCAATCCTTTTTCCTTCAAGGCCAGAGTGACAGCATCCAGACCGTTACCCAGTACAGGTATTAATGCGCGGTGGCATGATTCGCAAGTGAGGCGCAAATCAGTACGGCAATGCCAATCGCACAGATGTTACGTGAAATTCGAATTGTCATTCTCATGTCCGTCAGTGCGTCACCCAATTATTGACAGATTGTAACTGCGACATTCTGTATGTGTTTATTCTAACCGGCTCATAGTAAAACTCACGCTTGTTTCATGCAATGAAGAGAGGATCATCAACTGTCGAAATTGGCTGACAAGTGGCGGTCACTCTGATCGCAATGATGCGAGCCATGCAGTTAGCTCTTTTACTTGTTCAGGCGTCATGCTGCTGACCATATCAAGTCGATGCGAAGGATGGATTGCCAGCACATGATTGAGCGTACATAGTATTTCTGAATTCTGTTGAATTCCGTGTAATCGGGTTTCGGCGAGTGGATTGTCTACACGCCCTTTGATCGTTGTCTCTTCTAAATCAACGACCTGTATCCAAAAATCCTCGCCCCAACCTCGTGATGGGATGTCTTGCGTTGGGAGCGGAATGAGTGATGCCGGGTGATCGTGGCTAAGGATTGGTTTGGTTGCTTCACCATTACAAACGGTGCAAGTACAGGAGTCATCTGCTCCTTCATGGACAGAGAATCTTGGTGAATCCACTCTCAATTCCAGAAAATAGCCGACTTGGATTCGATACTTTAACACATCCGGAGGAATGTGAAAGAACTCGGGATTCTCGGCATTCATTTGGACGCCATCGACGACTTCATAGCCGTTTGAGAATTGCTGAGATGTGAAGTCTTTTGCCAGAGAGGACATCTTGCGTTACCCAAAGATCGCATCAATTGGTTGGCCATCAGTGACTCGGACCGGGCGGCCTGTTTGATCCGGGATTCCGGTTTCCGGTGCGACACCCATTGCCTTGAGTACCGTTGCATGTAGATCGTAGGGTGTGGCAGGCATATCCTTTACATAACCACCAATATTGTCAGATTCACCGTAGATGTTGCCACCCTTGATACCTCCTCCTGCCAGCACAGCGGAGTAGACTCCGCACCAATGGTCTCGTCCGGCCGACTTATTGATAACAGGTGTTCTGCCAAATTCGCCAACGACGACGACCAGAGTTGATTCGAGCAAGCCTCGTTGATCTAGATCCTCTAATAGCGCGGAATAGGCCTTGTCAAACGATGGGCAACAATAGTCGTGACGGAGCATGTCTTTTCCAAGGTTTACGCCGCCACATATTTCTACTTCATTGGAACCGTGATTATCCCACAGGTTGAATTGACAGCCATCTTTACCATAAAACGTCCAAAATAAATTCACCATTCTTACGTCGGCTTCCACGAGGCGTCGGGCCAGTAAGAAACTCTGGCCATATTCGTTCATGCCATAGCGTTCGCGAGTCTTGGTGTTCTCATTCTTGACGTCGAAGACTTGTTTGATTTTCTCAGAAGTGAATAACTCGTAAGCACGATCAACCAGTCCATCCAGGGTGCGCACGGTTGTAGAACTTGAAAGTCCCTGCTTACCGATTGCGTCTAACAATTGCTTGCGTTGTGCTAACCGACTTATATCCTGACCGGATTTAGTCAAATCGAGATTCTCAAGATTGAATTCAGTGCGATGCAGAGAGTTTTTCTTTGCGGAATTTACATCAAAGGCATCATATTGATTGCCAAGGAATCCGGCAGTTTGTCCCTTATAGAAGTGGTCACCGGTCATGAAGTAGCGTGGCAGCACAACCCACGGTGGCAATTGCCCTTGCGCACCGTATAAGTAACTCAAGATTGCGCCAATCCCTGGCTTGTCGCTAGGCGATGCAGGAAATGGTTTGTTTAGCTGTTGTTTGTCGGCAAGCAGCGTACGCAGGATACCCGGTTCATGAGATGTGGTGTCATGATGCATCGACCGAATGATCGTAAATTTATCTGCCTGATTTGCTGTATGAGGTAGTAGGTCACCAATTTGAATACCGGGAACGTTTGTGTTGATTGGCTTGAAATCACCACGTATATGTTCCGGGGCATCGGGCTTGGGATCCCACATATCGATTTGGGATGGTCCACCGCACAGAAAAATGTAAATGCAGTTTTTGGCAGGTGCGATTGTGCTGTTATCTGTTTGGCCGGCAAGAATTGATTGCGACATTCCTGTTCCGAGTGCACCCATTGCACTAATCCGCATTAAGTCACGCCGGTTGAGACGTGGCCGGCTGCTTCTCGCGCCTGGCATTAACTGGAACATATGGCTTTCCGCGATTACCTATGCCTGATTGCGGTGTATTATTGACCTGCACCAATTATAGCTTATGGATATGCTGTTCCATAAACAAAGTCGTAGCGTGCTCTTTACTTTCGTTCACAATACGTGACGCGGATCGTATTACGTTGAAGCGCCGGTGAACTCTAATTGTTCATCCCGAAGGAATTCCGAGCCGGCTGTGAGTACAGACTGATAAAAAGGCGTCTCCGACCGTCTGGCTGCAGCGTTAAGCATGTCGCCGATCCAATCGACGTGCCGAGCGAAGAATACGCTTGCAAGATCATTGCAGTCCTGAATGTGGTGTTGCCGCTGCAAAATGAAGCTCATCATTTCCAGTTGTAACCCAGCATGATCTTTGAATTGGTAATCGGTTTGAGGTGTGATGATTTCTAAATATTCACTCATGGAGTCCGTGGCAGCGGATTCAAATTGTCCGGATTCCCACACTGATTGATATGGAGGGACAAAGTCGCGTGGGCCAATGAATATATGGCAGAAATCTATTGCCAGATCCTCCACCGTTTCACGATTTGAATTTGGTATTTCAATATCAAGCGTGACGAATCCAGATTGCAGTGGGTCAGCGTTGAACGCACTGAGCGTTTCGATGTCGAGTTCTCGTTCGAGTAGCCGCGCATAGAACTCGTATAAACCAGCTCGAGCAAGAAGGTGATCCGATTTATTTGCGGGTCTATTCATGCGAATACTTCATCTCACGCGAATACTTCATTTGAACGTCGATCCCTAGCCTAGTCGTGTGACTTTCACGATCGTGGAATGAAACGCCTGTTGTCCTGTGATTGGATCCGGAGCGATTGGCATTAGTCGGTTTTGGTTCCAGCCATTTCCAGTGTTTTGCTTCCATTTACTTGTGTCACCGCCAGATGTGTCTTCCCACCACATGTTGCGTTCCCAATCCGGGTCCCTGTAACCATCGGTATCGCTACCCTGGAGGTGATCTTCACCGTTAGATTGTTTTTGAGCCTTGGCGACATTCGTGTACTGCCAATGCCCGCAGGAGTTACTCATGGCGATCGCCTGAGGGTGTATTCCGGGCATTGTCACAACAGGGACTCGCATCGTGCTTACAACAAGTCGGCCACTCTCATCGCGCTCACCATGTATGAGATTGGGTAGTTCTCGTTCGAGCATTTGGGACTGATACGAGGTTAATTCGATCCAATCACCATCGGCGACCCCAAGTTGTTCAGCAGTTTGCGGGTTGATCCAGGCAGGATTGCTATGGACGATTTCTGCAAGCCATTTAAGATTCATGGTGCGACCGTGGTTGTGTACATTCCACTTGAAGCTGGTCATGATCAGCTCATCGCTATCGAGGTTTTCATGTTCATCAATCTGCCGCCAAATCGGTAACGGATCGATTTCGACATCATGACCCTGATGAGTCTCCGGACGGTTTTTCGTTTTCAGCACACCACTCTGCTTGATCATCTCTTCGCAGTCCTGGTTTTTGCCAATTTGATTTACGAAGAGGCTTCGGATTTCAAACTTTCGACTGGGAGTCATGAATCCGCGAACCGATTTACCGTCAATCTGTATACCGATCCCGATGCCATCTTTTGTGATAATGCCCTCATCGTTGGTCTCAGCACCCGCCAGATCGTCTTCCGTTAATGGCTTGTTAAAGGGTTCATAAAATGGCTCTCGGTCCTGATTTTCCCACGCTCCTTCATCCAGCAGTCGTTCCAACCCGCCTTTTTGAGTGTCTGGATTTACAGGTACGTTTTCGGCCCAAGTCTGCATGTAGTCAAGCGTACTGCCGTATTCATACGCCTCTTCCATGCCATCGCCAATCTTTCGGGCGAGCTCGGGAAAGAAATCGCGAATATCTCGAGATTCACCAAGCGGTTCAACCATCGGCGTACGAATGCCAACATATGGACGCAGATTGTAGGAAGCTCTCGCATCCAGATCCCACCGTTCCATGAATGTGGTCCACGGCAAGACGATATCAGCGTAATGAGCTGTCTCGTTATAGAAGCAATTAATGCAAACATGGAAGTTAATCAGCTCTTCGTTTGTTAGCACTTCCTGCGTGAGACTTTCTTCGGGCCACGTAAGTGGTGAGTCGAGATTATATGTCATATACGCCTGTAGCTTTGCACGACCTTGCAACAGGTACAGATAGACAATTTCTCCAACTCGCATGCGGCGCCAGACATTTGCGAGTGGATATTCGGGTGGATCTTCAAGCACACTCCACGTCTTAGCCGATGAGGGCATTGCCGGAGTTTTCACGACTGGATCCAGGCCTCCCCAGGGACTCCAGCACCATCCACCCTTTTTGCCAACGCTACCTACCAGCGCATTTAGTAAGTTAATTGCTCGGTCGTTATAGTAACCGTTCAGGTGTGCCGAGGATCCGCGGTTACACATCGTTGTAGCTGCGGGCGCTGCTTCCGCGAATTCGATGGCGATGCGTTTAATATCGCTGGCATCAATGCCACTTACCTGTTGCGCCCATTCAGGAGTATAGGAGCTAAGGTGCTCTTTTAGTTCCGCAAGCGTGACGTTTGTCCATTGGTTAATGAAATCAGCATCATATTTATTTTGTTCGATGATCCAGTGAGCCATGGCAAGTGCCACCGCGCCGTCCGTGCCGGGGAACGGTGCAAACCACTCGTCACTGTTACCGGCAGTATTGGAGAGCCTAACATCAAAAGTGACCATTTTAGCGCCGTTTTGGAATCGCCCATTTTGGATGCGATTGGCAAATGGGACATGCCCTTGATGCGCTTCAAATGCATTTGAACCAAAATTTAAGATGTACTTGCTGTTTTCAACGTCATTGAGATCCCAGTCACTTTCCCACAAGTACGTGAGATTTGCTGCCCGGCGATTTCCGGAACATAAGGACCTATGACTTAGTTGGGTTTTGGTGCCAAAAGCGTCAAGGAATCGCTTGATCGCATCTTTACTTCGTTGTCTGCCTTGATGAAATGCAAACTCGCTATGCTCGCCCTTGTCGCGAATTACTTTTAACTTGTCAGCGATTTCATCAAGCGCTTCGTCCCATGAGATACGTTTCCATTTACCTTCGCCACGTTCCCCCACTCGCTTAAGTGGATAGAGGAGACGCTCCGGATGATACAGGTGATTTAATGATGCCTGGCCGCGGGCACAGAGTTTGCCACGGCTATTTGGATCGTTTGGGTTACCTTCGATTTTGATGACGCGATCGTCTTTGACGTAGCCAATGATTCCACAGATCGTGCTGCAGAGTTGGCACATCCCCGGGATTTTCTCAGTGTCTTTGTATTTGTTCTTGTCCGGCCAGTTGCGTTTGGCTTGGGGGCCGGGCAGCAAACATACGCCGGGCATCTGTTGATCACCGATTTGATATGGGGCGCCTTTGCCACGTTTCCATTTTTCAATATCGATTCCGTACGGAGGCCTGACAGGTGCCTGCGCTGTATCGGAATCGTCTGTGCGTTTTGTTTGATCTTGCTCGGATTGATTTTGTTCCGAACCAGTACAGCCGGAAAGGCCGAATGCTCCGAGCGTAAGTGAGCCAAGCGTTAAGAAGTCGCGTCGTGATCGTTTCACTGTTGCTCTCCTTCTTTCCAGTTGTAAATGTTGTAAGTTTCAATGCTATAGGACTCCCCTTCGACCGGTATGCGTTCTTCGATTTCGATCGGGGCGTCGCCTGCAAACCACATTCGAGGATTCGTTTGTTTTTCTGGCCGTAGTTGAGTAATGGGTAGCTCTTGTGCTTCGGCTTCCTTTAAAGCTTTGGATACTTTGGAGTTTTCATCGTTAAGGTCGCCGAAATAGATTGCATCCGCAGGGCACGTATTTGCACATGCGGGTTCCATATCATCTTCGATGCGGTGGTAACAGTTGTGGCATTTGACGGCCTGGTTTGCGACGGGGTCCATGTAAATAGCGCCATACGGGCAAACATCAACACACGTGCCGTGACCACAACAAGTGTCATAGTCGATGACTACACTGCCACCAGCTCCCTTCTTTAATGCACCACAGGGGCAGCCTTTAATGCAAGGTGCATCTTCACAGTGCTGGCATGCCATGGGCATAAACATGCGGGAAACCTGCGGATACTCACCGACATCCTTATAGAAGGTTTGGCGAATAAAGTTACCGAGTGGGACATCGTTTTCAGCTTTGCAACTGACTTCGCAGCCATGACAGCCAAAGCACCTGCGCGTGTCGATGAACCAGCCATAGCGTTTTCCGTCCTCCGGAGCCTGCATGCGATCAGCCCACATTTCCTCGGGCTGGAAAAGTGGATTGGATTGATCGCCCGGTTCCTGTTCGGTCTTGGCGGTAGCAGCGTGGCCGATTCCGACAGTGGTGGCAGCCAGAGATGACTGCTTGAGAAATTCGCGTCGGGAAGTATCAGCTAGTGGGAGGTCCTGAGACTCAGGGGCTTGAATCGGATCCGATGCGTTTTCGGTTGGTTTATCTGATGGTGTGTTTTTCATGGTGGCTTTGCCTGAAATGCGTAGCCACCGACCGGCGGCTTTAGTGAGCCGGAGCTCACGTGCGGTTAAATTGTCGGATGTTAAAAATCATTGATTTGCCGGTGAGTTAGGTAACTCGATTAAGAAAGGTAGTATAACGATAATGGATTAGGAGATGTAGCCAGCAGGCCGGTGCTCGGAATAGTAAACACATTAATGACCGCCACTGGCTATTTCCAAGGGTGACATGTCCAGTCCTTCGACTCTTGCACTGATTTGATTATCGGGTGCGATACGGCTCACGAAATCATCGATCATCTCAAGTGTGTCCGGGTCGATGAATTCATTGCTCGCACCATCAATCAAGACTTTAGTGCCGGGCTCAATTGCATCCAACGTCTTTTTCAGCGAGTAACGACTCAGAAAGCTTACATGCTGGAAAAGCTCAAGGTGCAACTCTTCATCATTCATCGAAGTGCCAGATTTGGGACGAATGGCATGCTTAGAATTGACCATGAGAATAAACAACAAGCCGACTGACAAACCGATCATCACCCCGACGAGCAAATCCGTAAATACGATTGCTAGAAGCGTGACGATAAATGGAAGGAACTGACGGTGGCCTTGCTTCCACATGCTGATAAACAATTTAGGATTTGCTAACTTCAGTCCCGTCATAATCAGGATGGCGGCTAAACATGAAAGCGGAATCTGGTTCATGAGGCCGGCGAATATAATGACCGCACAAACAAGGAAGATTCCGTGAATAATTGCCGAACGCTTGGTTTCTACACCAGAGTGAATGTTCACCGAACTGCGAATGATCACCGACGTAACGGGCAATGCACCAACTAGTCCGGCAACACAGTTACCCACCCCTTGTGCCAATAATTCGCGGTTTGCGGGTGAGGGACGCTTTTTCGGATCTAGCTTATCCACAGCTTCGAGATTCAAAAGCGTTTCCAATGATGCGACCAATGCAATGGTTAAGGCTGCGATATAGACGCGCCAATCAGACAGTACGGAAAAGTCGGGCTTGGTCAGCCAGGCTTTGGATTCCGTCGCTGCGTTGTCTTCTGATTCTGATTCTGTTGCTGGTGTTTCTAATGTTTCAAGTATCTCTGGTGTCGTGGAGTCGTCAGGAGTCGTATCCGTAGACGATTGCCAATCTCCCAAAAGATCGGACATGCTGTTGAGAACGGGGACTTCGACTTTGTGTTCTGCCTTGATCTCCCATTTGTCACCTAACGCGCCTTGCTGAAATCCAAACTGCAACACAATGCCGAGAATCACTACTGCTAAGGCAGCAGGGAATGATGACTTCTTTAGGACCTCGATTCGTTTCCAGTAAACAAGCACAAGAATGCTAAGAATGCCGACAATCATGGCACCCGGGTGAATCATGCCACTATCAAAAAACGTGTGCATGATTTCGGAAAAGGTGTTCTCTTTATCAGTTTGAAAAAAGGCAAGGTCGCCTTCCGGATCCTGAGTCGTTTCCAAAGAAGTGTGGAATCTGCTTAAGAATCAAAATGACCCCGATAGCGGCCAATAGTCCTTTGATTACGCTGGCTGGGAAGAAGGCTGAAAGTGAACCGGCTTTCATAAATCCCATTGCGAATTGCATTAGTCCTGCAAGGAACACTGCAACAATGAATTTATCAAATCCACCAAGTGTTGCGACCTGAGCCAGTACAATCGCGACTAAACCAGCCGCAGGTCCACTTACACTGGTGCTGGAACCGCTAAGCGGGCCGATTACCAGACCGCCAATAATTCCGGCGAGCAATCCAGCTGCAGGTGGTACACCAGATGCGACTGCAATTCCGAGACATAGTGGCAGTGCTACCAGAAAGACGACAAGGCCGGCAAGCAAGTCTGCCATGAATTTGTTTGGGTTTTCAACTTTTGTAGCGTCAATCGTGGATTTCATGCTTATTTAGCCTGGGAATTCACGTTTCTTTCTGACGGTTTCTGAGGGTGTAAAGATCCCTCAGAAATCTAAGGTGCAATAGCTGAGGTGGGACTTAAAGTAGGTATCAGGTTCTCACATATATTTGTAACAACTACATCTGTTTTAATGTTGTACCGTATTGTTAATGATTCGTGAAGAGTTCGTTAAGTGGTGGAAGTATAGGACGGATAGGACGGATAGTTAGAAAGCGGATTTGGATTTGTGCTGAAAACCGGAGAGTGTTTGCTGACCCGATCAAAATATAAAAACAGGGCCTTTGAAATCAATCAAAGGCCCTGTTTAGGATTTTTATTTCTTAGGTGCATTTGCACCTATTGTGATTGGATGGCTTAGAAGTCAACCATAAATCGTGCACCTACGATATCGTAGCGACCAATACCACCGGCAGCATTCTCAATATCACCGTTACTCCAGTTGAACTGCACGCGTGCGTTTTGATTCCAGTACCAATTCAAGCCAACCGTAAGAGCGTCAGCAAGGACACCGAATTCCTCCGGGTTGGATTGAGTTGCAACATTGCTGGATTCAGTGAAGTCTGCCCATGACCAGCGTACAGCGATCTGCCATGCACCCAGGCCTTGTTCAGCGTCATCATTGGTTTTAATGAATTCATTGATAGGTTTGATGCGTCCAAGGGTACCGCTTTTGCGGCTCCAAGACATGTGATCGCCTGTCAGGAAATATGCAGCATAGACATAACCACCGTGGTAGTTCACCGATTGTTGCGAATCAGTGTGCATCCAGATGTTTAGGTATTCAGCCACCACTTGAAGTGGTCCGATGTTACGAACGTATTCCAAACCAAGCAGTTCATAGTTGTTCGCATCTGGTACTCTACCAGTGTTTAGCCAACGGCCTGCGTGCCGAGCTTCTGCACGATGGCGGAAGCGAGTTTCATTGCTCCCACCGTCTACCGCAGCTGTGGTTGCTGAAACAGCCCAGTGTCCGTAATCGCGACCATCGTCTTCATAACGAAACGTCTTTGCAAGGCGACCGGCGAATTCAAGCTGAACGTGGTCATTGATATGTTGACCATCGTTTTGCATGAGCTCAGTGTTGTAGACACCATAGCGCCAGTTGTATGACTGATCGTCAGAAAGTCCGTATGATACGAGCCCAAAACGCCGGCAATCTGCATTGAATGACTCAATTACAAACGGACGTTCTAGAAACACGTTGTAGCGGCTACTATTTAAGTGATCTAAACCGTACGGACGTTTTTGGTTACCGAGTGACAGGGTGTTTAAGCCTGGCAGGCCTTTCCAACTCAGGTAAGCATCGCGGAATTCCGACTTGTTACCGCCAGCGAATTCCATTTCGATCTTGTAAGCCATATTGGGAGCAATGTCACCTTTCACGCCAAACCGCATGCGACGAAAACCAATACGGTCTTGAGGGCCATCCATGTTGCCCGAACCGGTTTCTTCAAGCGTGTCAATAACGGAGTCGTGATTCGGGTATCCCCAGTAGTCGGCATGGACACGCCCATTCAAAATCACGCTGCTTCTTGATGTGCCGTTATCAACCTTACCAGCTAATGCATCTCTTAAAGCCGCAATTTCCGCCGCCTGTGAATTCAGTTGCGCTTGTATATCTGCTACCGCTGGTTGCTGGGAGAACGCTATGAGCGGCAAACCTAACAACATTGCTAAATTCATAAAAAGTCTGTGCAAAATTCGTTTCATCGTTCGTTCTGCCCTGTATAGCGAAGATTTAAGTTTAAAATAGCTTTCGTCCCAAACGGGCTATAGCCCACATACCTTTTTTTTCGGACGCAGGTCGGAAAAAGAATATTAAGAAAAAAAAATAAAGGGATTTGTGGTTTAGGTGTTCACGGTTGCACCCTACAACTCATATAAGGAATTCGCGTGGTGGAATCACGGATATCACGATTCATAGATTCAAGTTGAATCAACTGTGTTGCTAAATCTGATGGCGTAAGGTGGCATGAAACGCCTTAAAATAAGGTGTTTAGGGCGAATGCCAGGTGCTTATAAAGAGTTTTGCATATGGGGATCCTGCATGCAGATTCTGCAGTCATATTTGGCGTAGTTGATGCGTGTATCCGTCTCAATTCGAGTTTTGACGTTTATAACGATTGTCGCGATTTGAGGAAGTGTTCCAGTAATTGAAGCACTCTGAGTGACGAATTATCGGTTGATAGCGTTAGATGAAGTGGCGTTTAGATTGATGGTACAATGCGGCCTTAAACTAGTCTGCTTTTAAATCGAGTGTACTCACGATGAGCCAAATAGTACGTGCGATTACGGTGATCGTTTTTGCTGCCACTTTTTGTCAAAACACATTTAGTGCAGAAGATAGTCCAGCTTCTTATAAGTGCATATATTCCATTTCCCCTGTTCAGGTGGATGGCATCCTTGACGAATCCATTTGGAGAGATTCGTTACCCGTTGGTGCTTTCCTGGTACCAGCTGGAAACGGCGAAAATGCCAAAGCGCAAACGGTTGCCAAACTGGCCTGGGATGTTGACTATCTCTATTTCGCGGCAGAAATGGAGGATGCAGCACTCGTAGCAAAATTAAAGAACCACGATGACTTCCTTTGGCATGAAGATGTATTCGAGTTGTTCTTCCGCCCCTCCGACCAGCATCAAGGCTACTACGAGTTTCAGGTCAATCCACTTGGTACGACCTTCGATATCTATTGGCCAAGTCGTGAGAACCAAAGTGAGTTATTCAAGCAGCAATTGGGCGCAGACACATTTCAGTATGACGTTGTGGCCAAGCCAATGCCCGATTCCAAGGGTTGGCAAGTAGAAGGTCGAATCCGATGGCGCGACATGATGCACACCGGCGGTCGTCCCGGTGTTAATGAGATCTGGAAGTTTGCACTGTGTCGCTATGATTACCTTCCCAATCTCGAGCCGGAGTTGTCCAGTTCAGCGGCGCTCACCAAGAACGATTTTCATTCCAGTGAAGACTATCGCACAATCCAATTCATTGGCCCTGCTCAATTGGAAGGTGAGTCCCACATTTCTGGCAGCAAGGTCATTGGCGCACCTGTGCCACCCCCACCATTTAAGGCCGTACCCAAGTACGAACACTTCGAACTAGGCACCCCGATGTTCATTGCCATTGAACCGGGTACGGATGAATTCATCGCGATCACTCAAGACAATCCAGACGGAAAATGTCGAATTGTAAGGGTGAATAAAGAGAGCGGCGCAGTTGTAGAGATGCTCAAAATGAAAGATCTCGCATACAACCTCTGTTTCCACCCCAACTATGAAGACAACGGCCAGATTTTCTTTGGTACCAATGACGTAAAAGGAGCAGATTCGAAATGCCATGTGCGCAGGTATACGGTGAAAGACGGTGTGATTGATCCGGAGTCCCATAAGCTGATTGTTGAGTGGCCGTCAAACGGTCACAACGGTGCTGCTGTAACCTTTGGCCATGACGGCATGTTGTATGTAACGACAGGTGATGGAACGACGGACTCAGATACGAATCTGGCAGGGCAACAACTGGATCATTTACTGGCCAAACTGCTTCGGCTGGATGTCGACAATGCACCGGCGGATAAAGGATATGTCATTCCCGAGGACAATCCATTTGTCGGCCGTGCTGGAACAGCTCCGGAAACGTATGCCTATGGACTACGGAATCCGTGGCGAATGACAACAGATGCCCGAACCGGTCAAATCTGGATTGGAAACAATGGTCAAGATTTGTGGGAGCAAATCTATCTCGTAAAGCGGGCAGCCAACTGGGGTTGGAGTGTTTATGAAGGAAGCTATCCTTTCTATCTCGAGCGTCAGCTAGGACCTGACTCCCACACAAAGCCCGCGTTTGAGCACCCACATTCCGAAGCGAGATCCATCACCGGTGGTATCGTATACCAAGGTGATAAATATCCATCCCTGCGAGGCGCGTACATATACGGTGACTATTCGACCGGCAAGATTTGGGCCGGAAGGCACAATGGTAAACGCGCCACATATCATCAGGAGATTGCCGACTCACAAATGGCAATTGCCGATTTCGTGGAAGACCCGGACGGCGACATACTTGTTCTGGACTATCAGAGTGGAGGAGCGATTTATTCGCTCGTTCCAAACGACCAGCCCGACTATTCAAAATCGTTTCCAAAACGACTTAGTGATTCCGGAATCTTTGCTGATCTTTCAACACACACGCTCTCTGATGGCGCAATTCCTTACGACGTAAACAGCCCCCTTTGGTCTGACGGGGCAGGAAAGTCACGCTATATCGTGTTAATCGATGAGGAGGATCAGATCACTGCTCGTGATACCGGACCATGGGGATTTCCGGAGAAGTCGGTTCTCGTCAAATCATTTTCATTGGAAATGACAGAAGGAGATCCATCGTCGCGACGTTGGATAGAAACTCGCTTTTTGACCAAGCAGGATAACGAATGGGTAGGCTACTCTTACCGGTGGAATAAGAATCAGACCGATGCTGTACTGGTTGCCGATGAAGGGCGTGATGAAGCATTTCAAATCAAGACTCTGCAAGGGGCAAAAACCAAGAATTGGCATTATCCAAGTCGTAGTGAATGCATGATGTGCCATTCACGAGCCGCGAACTATGTACTTGGATTGCATACCGTTCAGCTAAATAAGGATGTTGACTACGGAAGTCATATTGAGAATCAATTGTCCTATTTGCAGAGAACGGGGAAAGTTACCGTGAATACATCAGCTCAGGTGTCGACGTTTGCTAATCATCGAGAGATGCTCAGGTCTTTTGATAAAGAGCGTGCATCCGCTGCTGCCTCGACGGCCAAACCAGCAATGCAGCAACGTGGAGTGGCCAATGATGGATTGTTTGCACACGGTGGCGAAGGAGTGCCAAAGCTCGCAGGCCTATTGGATGAAACCGCGTCAATCGAAACACGAGCCAGATCATACATTTTCTCGAATTGTGCACAGTGTCACGTAGGCGCCGGTGGTGGCAATTCTCAAATGCACTTTGAATTTAGCCGTTCACTGACAGAAATGAACGTGATTGGCGAAGTACCGCTCCACGGATCAAAAGGAGTGGAAGCTGGGAAGCTCATTACTCCCGGTAATCCAGATAAGTCAGTGCTGTTTAAACGCATCAGCATAAGAGGTACAGGACAAATGCCGATCATTGCAACGACGGAAGTGGACGAAGCAGCTGTTTCCGTCATCCGGCAGTGGATCGAGCAAATGGAAAAGTAATCAAACGATGAAGCTAGTAACTCAATTTCTCACGCTGGCGATCTTACTCAGCGTTGTATGCAATCATGCACACGCGCAACGCAAACGCGAATTGCCTACTTATGAAATCACTGAACCACCTGCCTATTTAGAGCTTGACCCGTTTTACAAGAAGCATGTCAGCGCCAATGGTTATCCGGTACTTGGCTCAGAGAATGTAAATGACTTCGCATTAAAGGAGGCTGCATACCTTATAGATATGATGCTCGTACGCAGACCGGATCTGCGTCAGGTCATGATCGAAACGAACTCGCGATGCGTGGTGATGGCATATACCGAATTCACAACCGATGTACCCGAACATTCTCACCTGACACCGAAAGACTACATGGATGCTCGGGCCAGAGGACTCGGCGGCTCGATTGAAGATCCTGTTTGCTCGGTCGGTGAAGAAAATTTGTTGTCCTATAATGGTGATCCGTATTTCTCAGAGAGTATATTGATCCACGAGTTTGCTCATAATATTCATTTGCGTGGCCTGGTTAACCTTGATCCCACATTCGATGACAGACTAAAGGCAACCTATGACCGCGCCATGCAACTAGGCCTATGGCGCACAAAATACGCCTCGGTTAATCACTTCGAGTACTGGGCAGAAGGTGTGCAGTCCTGGTTTGGCAATAATCGACCGCCGGATCACGATCACAACTTTGTTGATACACGGCGAGAGCTCATGCAGTACGATTCAGGACTCGCCAAGTTGTGCAAAGAAGTCTTTGGTAGAACGCGGCTTGTATATACTAAGGCGCCAACACGTCTTGTTGGACATTTAAGTGGATATGCCCCAAGCTCTGCCCCGACGTTTGTCTGGCCGGAACGACTGAATGAGGTAAAGAAGCAGATTCGTGCTGAAGCTCAAAACCGACAGTAAATCTCTGACGCCATTGAAGTAATAGAACGTTACAGGTGCACGGGAATGAGTCGAACCTGCTCGCCCGGTGCTGCTTCCGGAACCGGATCGATCCACGGCACCTCAATGCCACCCTCTGTGAATTCTTTCAACATTGTTTTGAAGAGCGGAATGAGTTTCCCGAGCGCATCGCGCTCATTGTTTGCATCGCAGCTAAGTCCCGCGAGATTTGCGACGCGTGCATGAACTGAATCGTCACCGTAATTAACATATACGATGCAATTGAACACGGGCACACATGTTGGTGTTGTCGCTTCGGTCACCGGCAGTGTGTCATTCTGCCCGTGATTCTGGTCGTGATTCAGCTCGTCGCTCTGTTCGTTAAGCTGGTTTTCCGGTCGGTCACATGACATGGTGAAATCCAATGTGTTATTTAGTGAGCTTTAATTCACGCAACCAGTCGATGGACTGTGATTGCCAGGCATCCCAACTAGGACCCTTGTAACCGTTTAGCCCGTGGCCGCCGCTTTCAAGCAACAGTAGTTTACTTGGAATGCCAACTTTCCGGCATGCCTGGTGAAACAGTTTACTGTTTTCCGGAGGTACAGGCTTGTCATCAAGAGCGTGAGCAAGAAATACCGGTGGGGTGTCAGCCGTAACGTTTAGTTGGTTGCTGTACTTTGAAATGAGATTGGCGTCCGGGTTAGCACCTAGCAGGTTTTTGCGGGACGCAGCGTGACCATGCTCGCCCATGGTGATTACAGGATAAACAAGGATTGCAAAGTCTGGGCGATGCAGGTCGGCTGTGAAATGGGTCGCGGCAGTAGAAGCGAGGTGGCCACCGGCGGAAAACCCGATGACGCCGATTTGATTCTTTTTAAGTCCATATTGTCTGGCGTTTTCTCTGGTAAATGCGATGGCGCGCTGCACGTCTAGCAATGGCACAGCGTTGCGTCCGGTGGGAAGTCGGTATTGAAGAACGAATCCGGTGATCCCGTGTTTATTAAGCCATCGAGCGATGCCATGTCCTTCCGGTTCTATCGCTAACCCCCCATAACTGCCGCCGGGGCATATGATTGCTGCGGTACCATTCGGCTTTTCCGGCCGATAAACCGTCAGCAATGCGTCTTCTTCTTTAAATTCACCGTTGCCCTGTGGTGCTTTCCCACTCCACAAACTAACCGGTGTTGCTTTGGGTGATTCTGCCAGACATGCATGTGACACAAAGATGAATGCCGTAATTGTTGTAATGAGTCTCATTTAGCTTGCTAGAGAAAAGTTTGATCGGATGGATTCGTAACGCTCGATTATACCCAGTAACGGTATACATATTCAGTTTCACGTTGGTAATGTCAAGTTGGTTTTCTACAATGAATTGATCATGTTAAATATTCTTGGTAGCCGCGAAACCCAACTTACACGAAGGCAGATTCTGCAGGTGGGTGGTGCAGGCCTTGCTGGCATGCACTTTGATCAATTGTTGCGGGCGGAAGCCGAGACTCAGGCCCGTGCAGCGAAAGCCAAAGCGGTAATCTTTGTGTTCCTCTATGGCGGGCCGAGCCAACTTGAAACATTTGATGTGCGCCCGGATGCCCCAACAACGATACGCGGACCCTTTGGCACAATTCAGACTAAAACACCTGGATTGAGATTTGGCGAACATCTGCCGAATATGGCGAAGATCTCTGATCAGTTCGCATTAGTACGTACTGTAAACCACTCTGAGAATAATCATAACGGGACGCATTTCATTCAAACCGGGCAGACACTGCCACCAGCTGACCGAGGGTCTGCAAACGTTGCCGCAACGGACAAAGACTGGCCGGCATACGGCAGCGTTATCAGTTATCTGGATAAAAAGGCTGCGGGTTCCCGAGGATTAGAATTCCCGCCCTATGTATATCTACCACGGCTGCTTGGCCATTTTGCTTCTTACGACATTAATGGTCAGTATGCAGGGTGGCTCGGAAAGCCACATAACCCGATGGCCACGCACATTCGCAAGAACGGTCCACTGGACACTCCGTACTTTAGACCGTGTGACGACAAACAGCTCGATTTCCGGCCTGCAGGATTGAACCGCTGGGAAGACATATCACTGGATCGACTGCATAAACGCCAGACGTTACGTGCACAACTGGACAACGAACGTCGACGTCTGGAATCTGCTCGCAGCGTTCAGTCTTTTGGTGAACTGCGAAGGCAAGCGCTAGACCTGCTGACAAGCAATGATATCGCTTCGGCATTTGATGTAACGTTGGAGGATGCCAAGCTGCGGGATGAATACGGTCGGGACTTGTTTGGGCAGTCCCTGTTACTGAGTCGACGATTGGTTGAACGTGGCGCTAGATTTGTTACTGTTGCTTGGGATATGACTGTACGTGGCGATGATACAACAAGTTGGGATAGCCATCGCCAGTTGACTCGCGTTATGCGTGACCATTTACTTCCCGGATTGGATCGCAGCTTACCTGCATTTATGTTGGATATGAAACAACGTGGATTGCTCGAAGATACTCTCGTCATGGTTGCTGGTGAAATCGGCAGAACACCCAAGTTCCAGAATCGAGGGTCGGAAGATGGTCGGGACCACTGGTCCTACTGCTTCCCAGCGCTGTTTGCAGGCGCTGGTGTTCAGGGCGGTGCGATCTACGGGGAATCAGATGCGCATGCTGCTTATCCCATCGCTGATCCAGTGGCGCCGGTGGATATCGCTGCCACGATCTACGAAAGACTTGGTATCTCTCCGGACTTGCGAATCCCCGATGCACAAGGCCGCCCGGTACCTATCGCAGATGGCGGCCGCGTATTGAAAGAGATTCTCTAGCTTAGGCCAAAATGTCCGTGATGACCTTTCCG
Organism: Pirellulaceae bacterium; assembly: GCA_045566075.1. GTDB lineage: Bacteria > Planctomycetota > Planctomycetia > Pirellulales > Pirellulaceae > UBA11883. The sequence continues at coordinate 24,142 of JBJLEE010000074.1, forward strand.
TGAACATCGGTTAACCGAAAGTCGCGGCCGGCATGCCGGTAAGTCAACTGCTCGTGGTCGATGCCAAGCAATCGCAGGATGGTCGCATGAAAGTCGTACATTGAGACAATGTCCTGTTGAGCGTAATAACCGAATTCGTCGGTTGCGCCGTACGCAGTACCGCCCTTGACTCCGCCACCGGCCATCCAAAGTGTGAATCCGTATGGGTTGTGGTCACGACCGTCAGTGCCCTGTGCAACAGGTGTACGGCCAAACTCAGTGCCAAAGATAACGAGCGTTTCATCAAGCAATCCACGTTGCTTTAAATCCCTGATCATTCCTGCGATGGGCTTGTCGACTTCCTTTGCATTTGCCGTATGGCCACCCCGCAGGTCCCCGTGCTGATCCCACTTATAACTGTGAGTGCACTGAACAAAACGCACGCCGGATTCAACGAGCCTGCGAGCAAGAAGGCACTGGCGACCAAAGTTATCGGTTGGCTCTTCGTTTACACCGTAAAGTCGATAGGTATCATCCGTTTCCTGACTGATGTCCATGACTCCGGGAGCAGTTACTTGCATCTTGTAGGCTAATTCGAGTGCCTCAATGCGGGCATCAAGTCGGGAATCTGATGACGATTTCGATTTATGACTCTCGTTCGACTTGCGAATCAATTTCAACTGCATCTGCTGCAATTTGTCAGACCCTTCGATCCGAGTCAAATTCTTGAGCCTCGCATCCTGCATGCGAATATTCATGTCACCAATCGGTGTACCTTGATAGGATGCTGGAAGAAATGCTGAACCGTATAACTGTGTAGCTCCATGAAACGTCGTAGGACACAAGGTGATGAATCCCGGCAGATTGTCGTTAACGCTGCCAAGGCCATAATTTACCCACGCGCCCATGCTTGGACGAGGGAATACAGCCGAGCCGGTATGCAGTTGCAGGATGGCCCCACCGTGATCAACTTGCTCGACTTTTAGGCTGCGCACCATGCAAATGTCGTCGATGACCGAACCGGTATGTGGCCATAACTCACTAATCGGAAGACCGGATTCTCCGTAAGGTCTGAAAGTCCAGGGGGACTTCATGAGGTTACCGGTCGGCGCAAATTGCAGCGGTTTGTCAAAGGGTAACGGTTGACCGTGCCTCTTCTCTAATTCAGGCTTTGGATCGAACGAGTCGATATGAGATACCCCGCCGTGCATGAACAGAAAGATGACATTTTTCGCGCGGGCCTTAAACAGTGGATTGCGTGATGCTGCCATCGACTCAGCACCAAGCAGCCCTAATAACGCTGTATGACCAAAACCCGTTGCAGTCGCACGCAGCATACTGCGACGGTCAACGGTAGTTACGGAATTGGGATTGGATTCGTGCATCAGTTTGGTATGCGATTGGTTGTTGTTAATCCAGATAAATGAATTCATTTGTGCAAATCAACGCATGGCAAAGGCTCACCATGGCGATAAACTCTGGGCTAACGGGCTGGGGTGACTGTTGAGGTTTCGTTTTCTGATGTAGTTGATAGTGGTTGGTAACTTCGTCGGAGTTCAAAACACGAGAATAAATAGCTACATTGTCTATGCTGCCGTGGAAGAATTCCTCATCGTCAGACCTGCTGCCGATCGAAAGTGGTGCGGTGCCGGTTAGGAAGTCAGCCGTCACATCAAGTGAATGAGCTAAGTCACCATTTACGTACAAGTGACGCTTGCCACCTCCGTACGTCATGACGACATGATGCCATTGTTTCAAGGCCAGCACGGCTTTCGGGGTGTTGGGGGCATGAAACAAGCCTTGTCCCTGGCCACCAAAAAACTCGTGAAAAGCAACTGGCTGTACTTTGCCATTGATGTTGACTTCATAAAGCCCCGATTTCCATATTCGTACTCCACCGCCATCTCGCCCGATAATGAGTCCGAGTTTGGCCGACTCCGGTCGCACCCAATATTCGACGGACAATTGTTTCGAGTCCGGGTGCAACCACTGGACATCTCCAGGTCGGGTTTCCAGTCGAGTGGATTCTCCATCTACCTTTAGCACAGAATCTACGATCGGGTCGCGTTTGAGTATTAGCTGGCCGTACTTGTCTGATGCTAAATTAGGGACAATGCCATCAGTCAATTCTTTAAAGTCATAAAACGCTAGTAATCCGTCCGACTTAAGAACGGCTTCCTCATATTCATTGGTTTCCGTGTCGTCTTCCTTCCAAGTAGCAAACTGTTCCGAAAGCTTTCCGTCAGGATCGAGTTCTGTTACGTACGCTTTTAGATACGCTTTTGCTTCGGTGACTTCCTGATGAGTAGGTAGTCGTGAAAATACTGTTTGATATGCAGCATTGATGCGATCTGTATTGGTGTTTGGATGGGACTTGGTTAGATGGCGAGCGAGTTCAGTTCCCTGCTTTCGTACAAACGGCGAATTAATCATGAACAACGTCTGTGGTGCTACCGTTGTCTCGTTTCGTTTGGGTGAGGACTCGTGTTCGTTGGCAGTATCAAACAGTGAGAGCACAGGATGCATCCGGTTCCTGATCACTGGCATATACACACTTCGCCTTGGCTCCAGGTACGGCGCGTAGGTATCCACATTGAGCGCCGCGACGACTGCAAGGTCGCGCTTTGGATCGTTGTACGTAAATCCGGATGTAAACGTGCTACCGCCAACGGCAGGGTCCAGCTTTTGGCTCGTATACAATAGGGCATCGCGAATCTCCTCTGCATCCAGTCGTCGCCGAGGCTTGTGCCACAAAAGACGATTGTCGGGATCTACGTTTGCTGCAGTCTCATTGTCTGCGGCAGACTGCGCGTACGTCGAAGATAATGTGATTTGCCGGTGAAGATGCTTCCACGACCAACCGTTTCGCATAAACTCCGTTGCCAGATAGTCGAGCAACTCAGGGTGTGATGGTAAATCGCCACGGACGCCGAAGTCGTCAAGGCTACGCACGATTCCGTGCCCGAAGTACTTGCTCCAGATTCGATTTACCATAACCCGTGCGGTTAGCGGGTTGTCGTATGATGCGATCCATTTGGCAAGCTCAAGACGTCCACTACCACTCAGGTTGGGAGGCTTGTGTCCCGGTCCCTCAATGATTTGAAGGAATCGACGAGGTGCTTCCGGACCGAGCGACTTGTAACTGCCGCGACGATGAATGCGAATGTCTTTGATTTCCGGAGTTGGAAGATCAGCCACGGACATGACCGTTACCATTTCGCCATCGGCATCGGGAAGTTTCGGTTCGATCCATTTGGAGTCGGGTAGCATGTCTTCCATAACATGCGTGTTCATGAAGATCCCAAAGAGTGAGTAGTAGTCGGCGGTAGGGATCGGATCGAACTTGTGATCGTGGCAGCGTGCACAGCCGATGGTAAGTCCAAGAAATGCAACGCCCGTTGTATGAAGTTGTTCATCAGCAATGTCACGGAGCATTTGTTGTTTGTCACGCATGACGACCGGCTTCGGTCCGACCTGTAGAAATCCTGTTGCGATATGTTTGGGAATGTCATACGCCGGGCTTCCGGTTGGTTCAAGCAAGTCCCCGGCAAGTTGCTCGATAATGAACCGGTCATACGGTATATCGTTGTTGATGGCATCGATGACGTAGTCCCGGTAACGCCACGCATGAAGATATGCATTGTTTCCATCGTGGGCTGCGGATTCACCAAACCGTACAATGTCTAACCAGTGTTTACCCCAACGCTCTCCATAAGCTGTTGAGCTGAGTAATCGGTTTACAACTTTGAGTTTAGCTAGGTCAGATTTGTCGCTCTCAAACGCTTCAATGTCGCTAATGCTCGGCGGTAACCCTGTTAGGTCGTACGTTACCCGTCTTAACCAAGTGCGGTCATCCACAGAGCTGGATGGTTGTAAATCAGCAGCGTTGAGCTTCCGCCATATAAATGCATCGATCGGGTTCGTTATCCATTCAGAGTCGTATGATGGTACTTCGGGTGTGATGACTGGTTGGAATGCCCAATATTCGAGTTGGTCTTTTGTGAATTCTACCGCTGCTAGAACATTGGGATTATCTTCATAGCCAGGCCAATTCCCACCGTTGATTACCCACTGTTTGAAGACCGTAATCTCATCAGCAGTTAAACGGTCTTCCGGAGGCATAAACTCGCCATCCTTACCGTCGATTAACTGAACTAATCGGCTTTTTTTGAGGTCTCCGGGTTCTATGACGGCGCCGTTTTTCGTTGAGGTGGCATATCCGATCGCTGAGTCAAAACGAAGGTTACCTTCCGGATCATCTTCGCCATGACATTCCACGCATCGCTTAATGATTAATGGACGGACCTTTGTTTCAAAAAAGTCGTCTTTTGCTTGCTGCGACGGTAGAGGAGTCAACGTGTCATCCGCGTGCAGTCCGGTTGTAAGTGATAGAACTAAGCATGCGAGCGCCACACATTCAAACAAATTGATAGATCTGCGTTGCACTTTTATCGTCCTAGCCGGCCGGATGCTCTAAGACGTCGAAAACGACCTTGGCATCTGTGACTCTCGCATCGGTGGGTGTTTCTTCGCTGCCGTTATGGTTTACGATCAGTTGCTCATGATTGATGCCCATCTGATGTAAGACTGTCGCGTGCAGATCAGGAATGGTAACGACGTTTTCAATACTCTTGTAACCAAGCTCATCAGTATTGCCGTATGCAAATCCGCCTTTGACACCGCCGCCGGCTAGTAACAAGGTGAAGGCGTTACGATTATGGTCGCGGCCAGTACCGTTTTGTGAAATGGGAAGACGGCCAAATTCGCCGGACCAAATGATTAGCGTGCTATCGAGTAAGCCTCGTTGCTTAAGGTCTTTAATGAGCGCTGCACTACCTTGATCTGTGATGTCACAGATTTTACCGAGGGCATTTTTCGTGTCACCATGAGTGTCCCATGGTTGTGAGTTTGGAGAAGACGGTGGAAATACCTGTACAAAACGAACTCCTGATTCCACCATGCGGCGAGCCATCAGACAGCGTGTGCTATACATGGACTTTTCCTGATTCTCGCTGTCGACGCCGTACATCGTCTTTGTTTCAGCAGTTTCCTTGCTGAGGTCGAGAAGTTCGGGTGCCGCGACTTGCATTCTGGCGGCCAGTTCATAGTTAGCGATTCGGGCATCCAACTCGTTTGCTTTTGGAAATCGCATTTTATGAAGGCGATTTAGTTTTGACAGGGGTGTCGAGATTTCTTGCTTGTGCAGTTTTAGAAACTTCTTTACTTGAGGTGAGGTTCAAAATGGGTGTGCCGACGGTGGATACTTCTGTTCCGGCATGGCTTTGCGGTAGCCAGGCACTTTGCCAAAGCAGTGTGCCGCTTGTGTTATAGGCACGATGATCCCGTAATACGACATACGCCGGCAGATCCTGGTTTTCAGTGCCGAGTGCATAGCAGGCCCACGACCCCAAACTCGGCCTGCCAGGGAAGATCTTGCCGGTGTTGAAGTGGACCAGCGCTTCCGTGTGATTGTTGTGCCCGCTTTGCATCGAGCGAATCATGCAGAGTTCATCCGCGACGGTATGCAAATGGGGAATTGTCTCGGACATTTGCAGGCCACTTTCGCCCCGCGGGGCAAACTTAAACACACTGCCCATTAACTTGTTAGCTTCACTTCCCGTTTGGAATTGTTCGACCTGCTGTTCGAATACCTGTCCGTCGCGTTTGTCGAGTTCCGGTTTTGGATCAAACAGCTCCATTTGGCTGGGCCCGCCGTTCTGCATCATCATAATCACAGACTTCACTCGCGGAGTGAAGTGAGTGTCTACCGCGCCACCGGCTTTTGATTCGGCAGCATGAAGAACCGCATGGTCTGTGCCTAACAGGTGATGCAGCGCAAGACAGCCAAAGCCAAGGCTTGATGTCTGAAGCATGTGTCGCCGGTTGATTGGTGGGAGATTTCTCATGGAGCGATTCTGCTGGCCTAATTCCTGTAAAGAAACTCGGATGTATTTAGGAGAGTGTGACATAGATGCGTTAACGATTGCAGTTGAGCCGTATCTGCGTCCGTGCCGTCTTTCATTAGGTCGTTGTAATGTTCTTCGTAGGTTTGCTTAAGGATATCCATTTCTTCCGGCACAGGATCACGGACAAGTACTAACCGAAACGCGTGATTCAGTTGATCAGACGCGTTGTCACCTGCGATATCTTTCCTTACTCGCATGGCCATGAATTCCGCATGGTTTTGCACGAATGGGTTGTTTAGCATCATCAGTGATTGATTCACGACCGCAGCATGTGAGCGTTGCAGGCATTCTTCGTTTAGCAACGGTTGGTCGAAAACTTGAAGCATCGACAGATGGTAGTTTCGCCGTTGCAGCAGATACAACCGTCGCCAAGTGGCGGCGTCAGCAGTATCGTCCTGTCGGTCCTCCTTAACGCTTCCATCAGGTTGCTGATGTGTCATAACCGGATAACCGCCTTGTGTAGTATCGAGGCGACCACTGGCAGTAAGCATGCAATCCCGGATGATCTCAGATTCAAGACGTCGAAGGCGTTGTTGCCAAAGCAGTGTGTTTTCCGGATCTACTTTGATTCCGATTTTGTAATTGGCGGAATCGGGATCCGAGGCGATTTCTTGTTTGTATGTTTGCGACATAACGATTTGCTTTATCAGTGATTTTTGGCTGCCAGTGTTTGCCAGGTGGACGGACAGCCATTCAAGTAGCTCCGGATGGCTCGGTGCTAGCCCGGACACACCTAAATTGTCAGCCGTGGGCACAATTCCCTTGCCAAACAGCTGTAGCCAAATTCGGTTTGCACGCACTCTCAGCACCAAAGCACCGGCAGCGGAATCCCAGTCAGTGAGCTTTCTGGCAACGGTAAGGCGGCGACCACTGGTTGCCACAGGAGTGGATTCAGCGACCTCAAAATCTTGGCCCTCAGCAAGTACATCAAAGATATCGGTGTATACTTCCGCGGCTGGACTCCCATATTCACCACGACGCAAGACGTGGACAGGTGGAGGCGCGTCTACATCGTATACAGCCTGAATTTTGCCTTCGGCGATCTGCTTCTCAATTGCACTTATCTTCGCAGCCGCATCGGAATACTGTGCGCGTATCGAATCTTCCTGTTGGCTGACCGCGGCATCGACACCTATTTCAATGGCCTGCGGGAATTTCGATGCCAGGTACTTTTGGATTTCGTCTCGACTATCAGCAGCGACGGCTCTAATTGCTTTTACGTCTTCGCGAAGTTCATTCGGGACGCCGTTCAATTGAGCTTCCAGGAAGTCGGTCTGCGCTTTTGCACTGATCGTTGCTCGTGCTTCGCGTAGCTTGCTCAGTTCAGCATTAAAGGCATCTATTTGCTTCGTACTAAAACCGTCGATGATCCGCGATTGCGGTTGTAGCCACTGTGTCGGCGAAAAAGCTGGTGCAAATGCGGCAGTGAATTGGTAATAGTCCTGCTGGCTGATCGGCTCGAATTTGTGGTTGTGGCACTTGCAGCACCTCATTGTTAACCCAAGTAGGTTTGATGATACCGTTTCACCTGTTCTGTGAAGGGTGTTGTATCGGATGCTAAATATGTTTAGTTCATTTTGGTCTGTGTCATCCGGTGCATTTCGTAAAAACCCTGTCGCAATGAGCTGCCGCCTCATTTGATCGGTCATCACTTCAGTATTGCGCCAATCACTCAATTCGTCCCCGGCTAACTGCTCAGTCAAAAATGTTTGGAACGGAGTATCTTCGTTAAACGACTGGACCACGTAGTCACGGTATTTCCATTTAACGCTGTCTACCTTTACGATGTTCTGGTCATTGTCGATGGAAATAATGTCGCTGTAGCCTGCGTTGTCAAGCCAATGCCGTCCCCAACGCTCGCCAAAGTGCTGTGAGGCTAATAGACCGTCTACGACCGTTTCCCATGCATCTGGAGATTCGTCATTTAGAAAAACATCAACCTGCTGAGGCGATGGCTGTAGTCCAATGAGATCTAGATACGCCCGTCGGATAAGTGTTTCTTTGTCTGCTTCCTTGGAAAAAGCAAGAGAATGAGCATCAAGCTTATTTCGAATATACCTGTCAACGGCGTTTGTAGTCTTGTCATTCGCGTCTGGAGCAGCTGGCTGGTGCAGTTTTTTAAATGCCCAATGGTCCGAATTCACACGCCGCTTTATCTTCTCGATATCGATCGGCTCGCGAGCGGTGCATCCTTCATCAATCCACCGTCGTAGCCTCTGGATTTCCATCGCGGTGGGCCGCAAGTCGTAGTCAGGCGGTGGCATCTGATTGCTACCAACCAGTTGCATCATCATACTTGCCGGTGCATTTTCGGGCTGAACAACTGCACCACTTATTGATCCGCGGTGTACCCTAAGCAGGCTCGTTATGTCGAGGTCTGCTTTGGGATCTCCGGTACTATGGCAATCCACGCAGTACTTTGTTAGCAGAGGTGCAATGTCGTCTTCAAAAATCAGTGGCTTATATTCGTCGTCAGAATAATCTGTTTCAAGTTGATACTTTTGTGCAAGGTACGCACCGACCTGTTGCTGCTCAAAGAAACTCAAGGAGCGGTTAAAAACGATGATTTCAGAAATGTCACCGTCAAACGCCGTTGCTTCATCATCTGAGTTATAAGTCTGTCCAACAGCAAGGCGAGCACCTAACTCAAAGCCGAGGAACATCGTGTCACCTTTGAAGTTGCCGAATCCATTGGAGATGCCGTTATCAAAAAACGACCATTGCTGACGACCGGCGTAGGTGACCTCGGCTATGTGAGGTTTTGCATCGAACGATATGCGTTCGGTGGGGGCTTCCTGTCCATACCAGATTCCCAAACGTAATTGACCTACCGTTTCAGGTTTGAAATCCTGATAACCTAACCAGAAACCTTTACGCTTGAGATAGTAACGAGGATCAATCTCACCACGTGCAGGGCGGTTTTGAATATCCAAGAGTCGTGGCGAACGACCCTCTATTGTTTTACCATCAAATACGACAAAAACGTGCAAGGGCTGATCACCGGTAGGCACACCGTTGAAAATGTCGCGTTGAAGCCGGGCATTCTTAAATCGTATTGCAGGCTTGTCGCCTAACGCTGATTGAATCCATACTGGTCGATGAGAGTCATCCATAGTGGAAATGTGATTCTCATAACTACTACTGTCCACCCATCGCGTTACATTTGCATCAGTTTGTTCAACGTTGTTTGCGTCAAGCCATAGCAGTAGCGAAGTGTTTTCTGCTCTTAGCAGCGAGACGTTTTCTGCAGCATGCAATGAAGTACTAGCTGCCAGCAAAATGGCAATAAAGCAACGCATAATCTCCCGATGAGTTGGACGTGTAATTACACAGCTAATTATATTCGATGCTCTTAGGTAAATGTCGATATTTACTTAGAGCTTGATTAGCTGATCCAACTGTAATTCAGCAGGAAAGGAATTGGGCTGCACAATCACAATGGTTGCCGTTGTAATTGTTGCCAGTGTTTTACACACCGCGTCGATCCCAACGGAATCCAAGTCAGAAAATGGTTCATCCAGCAGAATGAGAGTTGGATTCACAACCAATGTTCTGGCAAGTGCGACACGACGCGCTTCACCACCAGAGAGGCTATCACAAATACGGTCGCGAAGATCAGAGATTCCTAGTTCGCTCATGAGCCAATCAGCTCGCTGCATCTCAGGAGAATCGATCGTCCGGTCCTTAATGCCATAAGTAACATTTGCGAACACGGTGCCACGGAAAAGATACGGTCTCTGGTGTAGATAGCCAATCTGCACGTCGTGCTGTTGGAAAGAGATGTTTCCGGTAAATCCTGTTTCGATCCCCGCCAGAACGCGTAGTAATGTAGACTTGCCTGATCCATTTGCACCGGTGATTCCGATGACTTCGGAAACAGATGCAGATGCGCTGTCCAATGTGCAAATGGGATTCCTATTCTTGTTTACGACCAGGTTTTCAATCGAGAACATGGTAGACATTATTCGTTGTCCTCCCGATTAAGAAGACCGATCACAATCGTCACAAGAATGGCGATGGCAAGTAATACAAAACTCATCGCAACTGCTCTGGAGAAATCACCTTTGGCAGTTTCCAGAGCGGTAGACGTAGAGAGTGTCCTTGTTTTCATCTTAAGATTTCCACCGACCATGACCGCAATTCCCAATTCGGTGAAGCATCTGGCAAAAGCAGTTAGCACAGCTAATGTGACAGCCAAACGGCACTCATTGAGATAGGTCATCCACCGACGCCACCGACTAGCTCTCAGGAGCATTGCAGTTTCAGATATCCGATAGTCCATATTGCTGATGGAACCGTGTGTCAAACTGACAATGATTGGAATGGCCAGCAGACATTCTCCAAAAACGATACCCCAGGAAGTGAATAGTAGGTCCAAATCTCCGAGCATGCCATTTCTTGAGAGTAAAGCGTATCCGATCAGTCCAATTAAAACCGTCGGGACACCCATGCTGCCTCGAAAGAAGATGACAACCGCTCGCCTTCCTCTAAACTTGTGTCGTGCAAGGTAAGTTCCAATACTGATTCCCAGAATCGAAGCTATGAAAACAGCGGTGACGGAAACCCAGATGCTTCTCCATGCAGCATCAAGCACGAGAGGGTCACCATCGATGAGCAACTTTAGCCCATCGGTCATTCCATTCCAGATCATTTCCATGTGGTATTACCTGTGGCCTTTAATGATCTGTTTCGTCGGCGGGGTCAGCACGGTCAAGAAAGATTGGCTTAAAGAGTCGCCGGCCTGATATCTGGTAGTTTTGGATGATCTCCGCGGTCTCCGGTTGTTGCAGATATTCTGCAAGTGCGGATGCTAGCTTGCCGTTAATCTTACTGGTCTTCTCAGGATTCACGGTGATCAGGCTATAGCGGTTAATCAATAGTTGAGAGTCAATTTTGATTGGATGTAAATCGAGCTTCTGTTTGAATTTCAGATAAGTGCTTATGTCGGTAAACGTGTAGCCTTGCAATTGATTTGCGATGACGAGAGTGTTTCCCATGCCTTGTCCGGTTTCGATATAGTTTTCATGATCGGGCGTTACAGCTGACTCTGACCAGAGTTGTAATTCACGCTTATGGGTGCCGCTGTCGTCGCCACGGGAAACAAACGCGATGTTTTCCTTTTGAATCTGATTTAGGGCAGCATGTAGGTCTAAGTTGGAGAGTTCGGCAGGATCGTCTTTCGGGCCGACGAAAATGAATTCGTTTTGCATAAACGGTACATGCTCAATGCCGTGTGCGTTTCGCACAAAATCCTCTTCAGATTTTGGTGCGTGAACGATTACAACATCAACTTCACCGCGTTCTCCATATGCTAGGGCAGCCCCGGTGCCAACTGCGATAATGTCAACTTCACAATTAAACTGTCGTTCAAAACCGGGAATCAATTCATCCAGCAACCCTGAATCCCGAGTGCTGGTGGTAGTTGCCACTCGCAAACGATTAATTCCTGCAGCACTGTCCCTACAGCCGGTACACCACATAGCTGTTGCAATCAGGAGGAGAAGCAGGTTGCGAATTGAGGTATTCATGAAGCCTGAATTGGCATGGAATCTGGCAAGTTAGTTCGGTACACGCTTACCTTCAATCGTAACTCCATTCTGGTTCTTACCGAAGTAGCGCTTTCCATCTGCTGAGAGTTGCACTTCATCCACCCATGCGCCATTTGGAGCATTGGGATCTAGCCATCGCAGCGTTAGTGCAGACTTGCTTTTGCGTAACCACCGGGCGTCGCCAGCAGTTCCGGTTAGCTCACCGGTGACTTCGAAAAAGATGTCGTAATGGTCTTTGCCGTTCACCACGTGATCCCAACGGCCTACCAGAGGTGACATTTGCAATTTAGATCTGGCTTTGTTTGAAAAGTCCGTGATAGGCCTGTCGACTTTAAACCAGCCGTCGGCTGTCCAGTGGACTTTGCGGACCTGAAGAATCCGACCGCGCTGAACGTCTTGTGCATCATAGACGTGATGGACCATGTAATCGCCGCTATCTGTTTGAAGAAAACTGTTATGACCGGGACCACGCCACCGAGTGTTGCTGCTTAGAACAATTGTGCCACCTCCTTTGGTCATTGGCTTTCCATCCTTACCTACAAACGGGCCAAGTGGATTACGACTTCGCCCAACCACAACCTTGTACGAACTGCCTTCGCCGGCGCAACAGAAATCCCATGAAACCATCAGGTAATAGAAGTCGTTGTGCTTGATTACATACGGTGCCTCGATATTTGGTGGGTCCTTTCGCTCCGATCGAGTTGCCAGGGCCACGTATGGCTTACCGTTTGGGAATGGTTTACCTGTTGATGAATCTATTTCGACACCCTTAATGCCGGTCCAGTAGGATCCCCAGTAAAGGTATGCCCGTCCGTCCTCGTCTCGGAACATGGCCGGATCAATGGCGTTGAAGTCATTCGTGTTTTCGTTTGACTCGATAACAAGTCCGCGATCGATCCACTTAAAGTCAGGGCTTTTGGGATTGATCGTCTTGTTTACAGCCAATCCAATGACGCTGCGTTGGCTGCCAAACGTGGAGACGCTGTAGTAAAGGTAGTACAGCCCGTTACATCGCTGTATTTCAGGCGCCCAGATTCCATCGCAACCAGGCACTGCTTGCTCTGCCCACTGTGGAACATGGCTCTTAAAGACAGGAGCGATCTGCTTCCACTTTTTCAGATCAGTGCTGTGCCAGACACGTACACCGTGGCCGGTACTAAACACATAGAATCCGCTCCCATCATGGCATTCAATGATTGCGGGATCCGGTGCTCCAGACCGTAGTGCTTTCTGCGAGGTCGGGTCAAAATCATCATTGGCCAGCAGAGAGGAGTGCCCGGAAATCAGGCCAAATACTGTAATCCAAAACGCCAGACAGATAGGGTTTCGTTTCAAAGCCCACGCTCCAATTCCAAAATACACCAGCAAGTACACCTTATTTAAATTGCTCAACTTCTATCGTAGTCGGCTTCTTGCTGGTAAAGAAGTTGTTCATCGCTTCGAGTATAGGGCTTGCCAGATTAATCCGATAAATAATACGCTGGCACCAATCGCAATCGTCTTCCAATCCAGGAAACACGAGAGGCCAAGACATGCTAAGAATCCGATCCATGAAAAGAGGCGGCTATGCAGTTGATCATCGGGTGCAAGTCTTAATGCACACAGATTTGTGGTAGCGTAATAAACCAGCACGGTGAAGGCACTCAGCTCCCATGTTTGTTTCATGTCACCTATGAACGCCAGTCCTGCAATTACCAGCCCCATTACCACCACTGCAACATAGGGTGTGGTTTCGTCCTTGTTGATTCGAGCAGTTGCAGCTGGCATATCCCCCCGGCGTCCCATCGCAAGCAAAACACGTGAGAGTCCCAGCACGAGATTCAACAGGACACCCAGCATAGCGGTCATCGCGCCAATGGTGATGATCCAAACGAGTGTTGGTTTATCTAGTTGTTTTGCAACGAATTGAAGCGGAGCAGATGACTGCTCGATCGATTGAGCAAATGAAGTTGCTCCCACTGTGGAAACCGCAACAAAGGCCACGGCGGTATACATGACAATTGTTACAAGCAGTGTGGAGATGATCGCACGTGGAATTGTCCGACGAGGTTCGAGAACTTCTTCCCCCAAAGTGGCAATTCGCCCGTAACCGGTATAGGCCACGAACATCAATGCGGTCGCATAAAGAAGTGTCTTTATCGAGTTCTCAGAATTGCTGAAGAATGGATCGAGATGCTTCTCCTGTAATTCCGTGGCCTGCGAGAATCCGGAGATTACAAAGGCTGCGAGAGTGAACAATGTCACGGAAACGATGATCAGGTTTACCCGGTTGGATCGCCGTATTCCTCCAAGCACAATCAGTGTAATGATGGCGATGGTAATGAGGGCTACTGACACGAGCCATTGATCATCCTTACCAAATGCAGTGAGCAAGTAACCGGCGAAGCCTAGGGCTGCGGTAGCTGCTGATGCACTTTTCGCACACAGGAACATCCATCCGGCCCCAAATCCAATGGTTGGATTTAGATAGCGATATCCGTATTCGTAAGTGCCGCCACTTACTGGGTGCGAAGCAGCTAACTGAGCGCTGCTAAGTGCATTACAAAATGCAAGTAATCCGGCCAATACGGTGGCTAGGATTACTGATGGACCGGTGATTCCGGTAGCGATCGCGAGACTGACAAAAGCACCGGTCCCGACAATGGAGCCGAGGCCAAGCATTGTTGCATCGAAGACGCCGAGTTGTCGTTTAAGCGATTTATTTGGAGAAGTTTCGTCTGTCACGGGGAGCCTGTAAGGGAATAACGGCTAAAGCTAAGTTGGAAACGTGGACATCGACCGCGATTCGGATCGGCATCGAGACCATTACCTAAAACAGAGCCTTTATAACATCACCTTCGCAGAGTTGAAGCGTGCGATTAAGACGAGGATCGACAATCAGGGCGTGGGGGTTTAAGCCAAGTGCATGGTATATGCTGGCCACGATGTCTGGCGGTCCAACGGGTGTTTGAGTTGGTAATGCTGCGTGCTTATCCGATGCGCCAATCACGTTTCCGCCTTTCACACCGCCGCCGGCCATGACTACGCTTCCGCACTGACCCCAGTGATCGCGTCCTCCTGCGTTATTGATTTTTGGAGTACGCCCAAATTCTCCCATGCAAACGACTAGCGTTTCATCGAGCATTCCTCTTTGCTCCAGATCGGTAATCAAACCGGAAAGTCCTTCATCCAAAAGTGGGAGCAGCTCATCCTTAAGGCATGGGAAGTTGTTTTGGTGTGTATCCCAACCATCGCACTTGGACATGTAGTTGAAATGTACGCCGACGAAGCTCACATCGCGTTCGACAAGTCTGCGAGCCATTAGCAAACTTTGGCCAAACCTGTGATCTCCATACAAGTCACGTGTGCCGGCTGGTTCTTTGTTTATGTCAAATAAACCGTCGTCAACTGCGCCGTCAGTTAGTTCCATAGCTACTCGACGTAATTTGTCGTAGTCGCGTAGTCGAGGGCGTTTCGCGTCCCCGTCAAGCATCGCGAGTAGTTGCTTGCGTTTACTGTGCCGCGAACTATTGACGTCTTTGGGCAAGGATAGTGACGCGATGGCATCCGCCTTGCGAGGATCTTCATTGACCATCAACGGGTCATACTCCGGTCCCAGATAACCGGCACGTCCTCCTCCAGCAACTGGCAACAGTTGCATGCGGACCCTCAATTCCGGGATCGAAACATACCCGGGTACTGCTGGCTTTTTGTGGGCGAACTTGTTGATTACTGCGCCTATATGCGGGTCATCTTCACGCGTTGGCGGCAAAACAGTATTTGCACCGAGAGGTGTAGGTGATATGCGACCGGTGAGCGTGTAGTAGGTCATGAATGGATGGTCAGAGTTTTGGTATCCCGCAGAGCGAATGATCGACAAGCGGTTAGTCTGACTCGCTAACCGAGGCAAGTGCTCACAAATGTGTATTCCCGGGACGCTGGTGGAAACAGGATTAAACGGTCCGCGAATTTCACTCGGAGCATCCGGTTTCATGTCCCACATATCTTGATGTGGTGGTCCACCCAGGAGGTACACAAGAATGCATCGCTTCGCCGCCCCCCGACCGGAGAGTGGATTGGTTAGTCCCGGTGCGCTGAGTAGCGGTGATGCACCGGAAAATAATGCCACAGTTCCTGCCTGAAGGAGTTCGCGACGTCCGATGTTGGGGTGAGACGTTTCCATACCGGTGATTATAAGTGACCATGAATGCTGTTAGCTGTATTAATCGAATCTATTTTGATTCGACATAAGAATGCTTTTGCTCCAAGACCAAAAACAACGACGAAGAAATACAACATCTCGAAGCTGAGATTAACGAGATTCGAAAGACGCAGGATTGCACGGTCCGCCTATGCTAAAATATCAATCGGCTCAGGTTATTTAGCTTGTTTTCGCATATTCATTTGTTGATGCACTGTGGAATTCTCTAAAACAACACAACTTGCAGCATTCATATGGATGCTTTCAATGCCGGCTTTAGTTTGCGGCCAAACTCCGCCGGTATTTGAGACTGATGTGCTGCCAATCTTGGAAACGAATTGTGTTTCATGCCACTCCGGTGACGCACCTAAAAGCGAGCTAGATCTTTCTGATATTCAATCTCTTGTAAACGGTGGCCTAACAGGTTTGGTCGTAAGCAAAGGAGAATCGCAGCAAAGCTTTTTGTTTCATCTAGTCAAACGTGGTGACATGCCGCCTCAACCCGATAAGCAATTATCCGCTGAAGACGTTAAGGTCATTAAGGATTGGATAGATGGAGGACTAGCGGCAACATCTAAATACACCGTGCCTGAGTGGAAGGAATCCATCACCGCCGAGCAACGACAACACTGGGCATTTCAACCGCTTGCCTTGGTTCATCCGGACTCCAAATTTACCGGTAATACCATCATTGATCGTTATGTAAATGAACAACTGGATCGTATCGGGCTCGTGCAGTCGGAAGCGGCCGATCAACGAACACTTCTGCGGCGAATCTATCTTGACTTGCTTGGTGTTCCTCCAACGCCGGACGAGCAGCGTGAATTCCTCGATGACGATCATCCTGCAGCATATGAACAGCTGGTAGATCGCCTCTTATCTTCAAACCAATTCGGAATGCGATGGGGTCGCTATTGGTTGGATGTGGCGGGTTACGCTGATACAGTCGGCTTTGATCACATTCCGACACTGATTATTGTTGCCAACGGAAAATGGAAATACCGCGATTACGTGATCTCGGCATTTAACCGGGATCTGCCTTACAACGAATTCGTCAGGCAACAACTGGCGGGCGATGAGTTGGTCCAATGGAAGGATATCGACGGCTACTTTACTCCTGAAATTACTGATCATCTCGTTGCAACGGGTTTCTTGAGGACAGCTCGTGATCAAACGCATGAGAGTGTCGGAGTCATTACAGAAAACTACTACAACGTACTGCATGATACGACTGAAGTAATCACTAGTAGCTTCCTTGGAATGACCGTTAAATGTGCCCGTTGTCATGACCATAAATATGATGCGATCACTCAGCAGGATTACTACCAAATTCAGGCTACGCTAATGCCCGCCTACAATCCTGAACAATGGCGACCAGTTTATCCGTTTAACGAAGGCGGGAAGACTGTAAAAGATCGAGCGATACCAAGCGTTTCAAGTAAACGTCACGATGAGATCAATTCGCACAATGCACAGGTCAATGCTCGCATTGCTGATCTCGAAAAATCAAAAGCAGAATTGCGTCACCGTACCAGAGAAAGACTCGTCGACCAGAAAGCTCAATCAGCCATTCCGGAAGTCCTCCGCGAAGATTTGAAAAATGCAGTCGCCAAGAGTGATGGAGATCGAAATGCGGTTGAGAAGTATCTGGTCGAGAAACTGGGAGCGATAATTGATGTGACGGAAGATGAAGTCACGCAGGGACTCAATGCGGATGATAAGAAAAGCATTGCGGTTATCGACATTTCTGTGGCTGGTGAAAAACAGAAACTCACCGAGGTTGGCCGCATTCAAGCGCTTTACGATATAGGCGAAACACCCACGACATTCATTTTGACACGTGGTGAATTCTCATTTCCGGGTCGACCGGTTGATGCCGGCGGGCTTGCCGCATTGTCTGAATCGACTGAAAGGAGTGTTTTGTCACCTGCCCCCAATCCCGCCGGATCATCGGGACGGCGATTGGCTTTGGCAAACTGGCTGGTGGACGGAAAACAGAGATCCAGTGCACTTCTGAGCCGTGTAATCGTAAATCGAATCTGGGCGCATTTGTTAGGTCGTGGCATTGTTAAGACGACTGGCGATTTTGGTGTGCAAGGTGCACCACCAACACATCCGGAAATGCTTGACTGGCTTGCACTCGAATTGCAGCGCAATGACTGGAGCTTAAAGTCAGTGATACGAACAATCGTTTTATCAGATGTGTATCAACAGTCATCGCAAGTGTCGACGAACAACTGGACGGTGGGTAATGAGAAAGATCCATCCAATAATTACTACTGGCGCATGCCGCTAAGACGATTGGAGTCAGAGGCGGTTCGCGATTCGCTGCTGTCGGTAGCGGATTCGATAAATCTGGAAATGACTGGGCCACCAGTAATGTTAAAGCCTATCGCCGATGGTCGTATTGATATTGATCTGGCGGGCTTGAAGTCACCCGCGGAACAATGGAGACGGTCGATCTACATGCTCAGTCGACGTGGCTACCCGTACACACTTCTTGATGTCTTCGACCAGCCGCGAATAGAAACGACGTGTAATATGCGGCAGGTAAACGCCGTCGCGTTGCAGTCGTTGACCATGCTTAACGACAATTTTGTTTATCAACAATCAGAGAAAATGGCGAAGATCATTAGTCAGGGATTAACGGATGCTGGTAAACAGATTGAGCAGGTTTATTTACATGCATTAGCACGGAAGCCAAGTGATGAAGAACTCGCTGCCTGTCTTTTGCTTTATCAAGACGCGATGACCTCGGAAGGTAGAAGTGCACACTCAGCACTCACAGAAGTGTGCCATGCTCTGTTTAATACCAGCGAGTTTTTATACCGAGAGTGATTTTTAATGAGCATGGATCCCTACAACCCGCTATCTCGCCGACAACTACTTCAATCTAGTTGCCTTTCCTTTGGTTGGCTGGCGGCATCGGAAGTTATGCGTGAGTCGACATTCGCGTACCCGGGCGGGTTGGACTTGAAACCCAGGCGAGGTGACCATGAAGGACCGGTTAAATCGGTAATCTTGTTGACACAAGTGGGTGGTCCTTCACAGATGGACCTGTTTGATCCGAAACCGGAATTGGAGCGTCTGCACGGAAAGACGATTTCCGATACGACGTTTGAGACGCTTCAGCCGGGTAGTGAATCACAGACGTTAATGAAGTCTCCATTTACCATGAAACAACATGGGGATTGCGGGATGTACTTCAGCGAATTGATGCCGGAAATGGCGTCGATCGCTGACCAGTGGTGCATGGTGAATTCGATGTATGGGGCGCACAATAACCACCCGCAGGCTCAGCGGTTCTTCCATAGCGGTAAAACTCAGGCACTATGGCCAACGATGGGGTCATGGATCTGCTATGCCCTCGGCAGTGAGAATCAGAACATGCCCGGGTTCGTCGTGCTGCGAGATCCTAAAGGATATACAGATGGTGGCGCCAATCACTGGACCAGTGGTTGGCTGCCGGCAACATTTGCAGGTACCGAAATCCGAAGTGAAGGCGATGCGGTTTTGAATTTGAATTCATCACGCGACGAATCCAAGCAGTTCCGTGAACGAAAAGCCAAGCTCATCCAAACATTGAATCGCAAACGTCAACAGTTGTTTCCAGGCGAGGACCGTCTTGAAACACGGATTCAAAACTACGAGCTGGCAGCAAGAATGCAGCTAAACGCAAATCGTATTCTGGATTTATCCGGTGAAACAGAAACAACGCTTGCCAACTACGGGGTAAATGAAGAGCATACGTCAGATTTTGGAAAGAGATGTCTCATGGCACGCCGCATGGTCGAAGCGGGCGTCCGCTTCGTTGAAGTCATGGTCACCGTGGGCGTTAGTACCAGTCCCTATGACAATCACGGGAATCTTAAGGGTGGGCTGGAGGCCATATGCCCACGTGTCGACAAACCAACGGCTGCACTCATACGAGATTTGAAGCAAAGAGGATTGCTGGACTCTACTCTGGTGATTTGGTCTGGTGAATTCGGCAGATTACCGATTTCTCAAAATGGAAACGGTCGAGATCACAACAGAAATGCGTTTACTCTTCTGGCTGCCGGCGGCGGATTCAAGGCCGGTTACTCACACGGCGCAACGGATGATATCGGATACAAAGCAGTAGAAGAGCGAATCAGCGTCCATGATTTTCATGCCACGCTTTTGCACCAAATGGGTGTCGACCACGAATTTCTTTCGTATCCACATAATGGTCGCGATGAGCGACTAACGGATCCCGAAGTCACCGGTGCACGCATTGCGGAAGAGTTGATTGCGTAAAGCTGAATAGAATCAGGCAAACAGTTCGTGCTTCACGTCGCCGTGAATGTCTGTAAGGCGATAGTCGCGTCCTTGGTGACGATGTGTTAATTGCTCATGATCTAATCCGACCGCATGGAGCATCGTGGCGTGCAGGTCGTGAACGTGATATTTGTCTGTTATGGAATCAAAACCGATGTCATCCGTTTGGCCTATTGAGGCTCCGGCTTTCACTCCTCCGCCGGCAAACCACAT
The DNA here is from genome assembly GCA_045566075.1 of Pirellulaceae bacterium. Classification (GTDB taxonomy): domain Bacteria; phylum Planctomycetota; class Planctomycetia; order Pirellulales; family Pirellulaceae; genus UBA11883. The sequence goes on from JBJLEE010000074.1 coordinate 44,328, forward strand.
TGTAAAGGCCTTGACATGGTGGTCACGTCCAACGGGCTCACCTGGCATTTGACTCTTTTGGGCTACCGAGGATCTTCCGAATTCACTTCCCCAAATCACAAGAGTGTCATCAAGTAAGCCTCGCTGTGCGAGATCGATCACCAGTGCCGCAGATCCCTGGTCGGTTGTCTTGCATTCGTTGGGTAGGCGTTGATAAATGCTAGTGTGGTGATCCCAGTCGCCATGAAACACTTCTACGAATCTGACACCGCGTTCTATTAGCCGACGAGATAGCAGGCAGTTCCTGGCATATGACGGTGCGTTGATATCGGTAATTCCGTACATCTGTAATGTTGCTGCACTCTCCTTGCTCAGATCTAGCAATTCGGGGGCTGCCGACTGCATGCGAAATGCCAATTCATAACTGGCAATCCGTGCTTCGATGGACGGGTCCGGATTGTCAAAAAGTCGTTTCCTGTTGAGTTTGTTGATTGCTCTTACCGTTGCCGCCTGGCTGGACTGTGGAAAACCAGGAGGCGTATCGAGATTGAAGATAGGTGACCCGGAAAACTGCATCGGGGTGCCTTGCATGGTTGCCGGTAAGAATCCATTTCCCCAATTTGCGCCCTTGCTCCTCGGATGCATCCCGCTCCGAAGTACCATGAACCCCGGTAGGTTCGCTGATTCAGAACCGAGTCCGTATAAAACCCAGCTGCCAAGGCTTGGTCGACCAAATCGTCTCCAGCCTGTATTCATATGCAATTCACCAAACATGTGGTTGGTGTCTTCGGCTTCACAGGAATGAACGTAGGAGATCATGTCCGAGATCTTTGCCGTATGTGGCATGAGTTCGGAAACCCAGTGCCCGGCTCCACCGTGTTGCTTAAACGTGTAAGGCGTGCCCATCAAAGCAGGACGAGCATCCTGAATCTGCGCAAAATTAGCTCGCTCTAAATAAGACTCAGGCAGCGGTTCACCATCGCGTTTGTTTAATTCCGGCTTCGGAACGAACATGTCCAACTGGCTGGGAGCACCAATTTGATACATGAAGATAATGTTTTTCGCATTCGGAGGTATGTGAGGTTGCTTGGGAGAGTAGGGGGTCGATGGGTTAGCTGCGGAAGCTTCATCATTAAGTAATGACGGTAATGCTACACCGGCCAGGCCAAGCCCGCTGCTGCGAAAGAACATTCTTCTGGTTGCCTGTGTAAACATACGCTTACATGCTATTCCCGAGTAATAAACTCGTCGAGGTTTAGTACAGTACGACACGTTGCCACCCAAGCGGCATGTCGAGTGGCATCCATACCCTGTACGGTGTATTCACCAATTGCGAATTCTATGTGTTCTTCATTTAGCCTGTATAGTTCCGTATGCTCCTCGAGCAGCTCCTGAATAGTTGCGGCCTCATCGATGCTTGGGTTTCTTCCAAGGCATGATTTAAACATCCACTCGATGCGATGAGCATCCGTTTCGTGTGACGTGAGCAGTCGTCTGGCCAGTGCCTGTGCGCATTCAACAAACACAGGATCATTTAGAAGGGCCAAAGACTGAATTGCGACAGTTGATCGTGATCTACGTGTACAAGCTGTCGTCATTTCGGGACCGTCAAAGATGGTCACCATTGGATGCGGTGTGAGTCGCCAAATGTACGTATACATGCCTCGCCGTAGTCTGTCGGCGGCTTCGCTTACCGTCCAGGTTGCCGGCGTTGCCCGGTTTTGAAGAATACCGTCTTGTTGATGCGGGAAAACACCTGGGCCGCCAATCTTGTTCACAAGTAATCCACTTGCAGCCAGCGCGTTATCTCTTAGAAGTTCCGCTTCAAGACGCAGACGTTGTTGTCCAATAAAATGCCCGGCGGGAACACCTTCGCGGTATTTGGCGGCGGAAGATTGTTTGTATGTGGATGATGTGACGATTTCCCGAATGATAGACTTGAAGCTGTCTGTTTCGAGCAATCTACTGGCTAGATAATCAAGCAGCTTCGCATGAGTGGGGCGCGCTGTCTGTATTCCCAGATCATTTTCAGGTTCACATATTGGATCTCCGAACAATCGCATCCAGATTCGATTAGCTGTTACGCGTGCGAACAATGGGTTAGCAGGAGAGGTAATCCAATTCGATAAATCGATTCTTGATCCATGAGTACCATCTGCTACTGTCCAGTCATTCAAGAAGGACGGTGCTGAAGCGATAACTTCATCACCCGGTTGCGTGTGATTGCCACGAATAAATAGATGAGTCGGCCGCTGTCCAAATCTCAGGGCTAACGAGGTCGTTGGTGTGATTCGGGTGGCTTCCAGTTGCTTCTTTTCTTCGGTCAGAGACCCGAAACGCGGACTTTCCTTTTCGAAAAAAGTCACCAACTGGTTAGTTTCACTTTTGGAACGCTCTGCTGATGGGATATTGAAGATCGCTATAACTCCTTCAGGTATGCCTTCAGGTTGCTTAATTCCGTTCGCGATAAGTGCATCAAGCGTGTCTGTTATTTCTTGTTTAAGAGTGATAAGAGATTTATCCACATCAGCAATCTTGTTGGCGACTTCTGAATTGGCTTGTTGTGTGGCTTCATCGCTTAGATCGAAAGGTACAGCATCGCTGGTATTGAAGAACGCATATAGCTGGTAATACTCCGATTGAGTTAAGGGATCCGTCTTGTGGTCGTGGCACTGTGCGCATTCAAGTGTCAGACCTAGAAGAACTGCACCGGTCGCGTTAACACGATCAAACACGGCTTCATGTCGGACGCCGGGGTCTTTCATCGCATTGCAATGGAATCCAGTTGCAATATGCATGTCCGGTGTTGCGTTATGCAGTAAATCACCTGCTAACTGGTGAAGGACGAATTCTGAGATAGGCCGATCACTGTTGAAGCTCGAAATCACCCAGTCCCGGTAATGCCAAATCTGACGCGGCCTATCCGATTCATATCCGGTACTGTCTGCGTATCTTGCCAAATCCAACCAGTGTCGTCCCCACCGTTCCCCAAAAGCCGGAGAAGCAAGAAGTTTATCCACCAGCTGTTCATAATCTTGGTCGGTGAAATCAGCATTAAAGGAATCGACTGTCTCGGGCGCAGGCGGAAGTCCCGTTAAATCGAAATGCAGGCGTCTGATGAGGGTGGATACTGACGCGGACGGAGCAAGTTCGCGATTCACTTCATTTGCGACACTGGTTGTGAATGAATCAACAATGGAATGAGTTGAAGGGGAATTTCCTGACGTTGGTATATCTGGACGCGTGATCGCTCCAAAGGCCCAGTGTTCTTCATCATCGACGTCAACAAGACCTTGGGCACCTTCTGTTATCCACTTGCGAATCAACTGCAATTCTGAATCGTTGAGCCGAGCTGCATCAAGCGGCATACGCGTGGATTTGTCATTGGTGATCAATCTCTGAAACAAAGTGTTTTCTTCGATACTGCCCGAAACGATTGTGGGACCTGAGTCACCACCGGCAAGCCACGATTCGGCAAGATCAAGGCGTAGACCTCCTTCTTGTTTCTTGCTGCCATGACAGCGAAAGCACTTGGCTTTAATTATCGGTAATACCTGTCTTTCATAGCTGACGTCTAGAGGATCGTCGCCGTCTTGCCCAAACGCCGATCGTTGATGTGCCACTGACACCAATAACGCGGTCAGAATGTAGGTATACAGTTTGCGATAACGCATTTGGACTCGGACGGTTGTAAAAGTAATTAGCAAAGACAAGTAGTTATGCCGAATGCTGCCTCTGTTATAGTACGAATGGCCTGAATATCTGATCGATCGAGCTGCAATTTACATATGCAAAAAACGACACCATCTTTATATGCAATTCTAGCATACGTGTTTGCAGTGTTCGTCTACTGTATTTGTATGTCCAAACAGTGCCTTGCAGGAAAAGTCTCATACTCTCGAGACATCTCACCAATTTTGACAACGCATTGCTTTAAATGTCATGGTCCTGATGAATCTTCACGAAAATCAGAATTGAGATTAGATCGGTTGGATTTATGGATCGCTGACGCTGACGGAAAGTTAGCCAATAGTGTTATTCGTCCCGGTCAGCCACGAATCAGTGAACTATACAAACGCATTACATCGGATGATCCAGAATTGAGGATGCCTCCTGTTAGTCATGGATCATCGTTAGCACCAACTGAAGTTGCTTTGATAAAGACCTGGATTCAACAAGGGGCTCTCTATGAACGGCATTGGGCATTCCAGCTTCCTGTGCGTCCGACGATACCTGCGGTAAAACACGGTGACCTGATTCGTACACCAATCGATGCATTTATTCAGCACACTCTGGAAGGTCAGAAGTTAACCCTGTCTCATATCGCGGACGATGCTGTGTTGATCCGTCGCCTTTATTTGGATGTTACGGGATTACCACCTATCAATACGGAGATGAATAGTGGATTTCGAGGTTCTGGAAACGAAAGGATTTCCCGAATAATTGAGCGGCTGCTCCATTCACCGCAATTTGGTGAGAAAATGGCTCAAACTTGGCTGGACTTAGCTCGTTATGCTGATACTACGGGACATGCTGCAGACAAACCTCGCACGATGTGGTTGTATCGCGATTGGGTGATTAATGCCATCAATGCCAATATGCCCTTTGATCAGTTTACGATCGAACAGTTGGCCGGAGATATGCTCGATAATCCGGACTCCAATCAGCTAATCGCGACAGGCTTTCATAGAAACTCAATTCAGGCATTGGGCAATAATCCCCGTAAAGAAGAGTTTCGAATTAAGGGCATTGTCGATCGACTAGAAACTACCGGCAAAGTTTGGCTTGGCTTGGCCATTGGATGTGCTGAGTGTCATGACCACAAATACGATCCGATTAGCCAACGCGAATATTACGAATTGTTTGCGATTTTCAACAATGTGCCACATTTAGGAGAGCGTTTCGAAGTTCATGGCCCGCAAATACAGGTAATTCCTCGGTTAGCGCAAGAGAAGATTGCCTCTTTGGAACAAGAGAAGGACAAACTTGCTGAGGCACAAGTTCCGGAGCGATTTAAGAGTGAAGGGGAGTTGTTAAACGCCATTCGTAGGTGGGCTAAAGATCCACCAAGTACGCTGAGCGAACAGGATTGGCGGCTTCGATTTCATATAAACAAAGACAAGGAAGCCATCGTTCTTGTTAAGGGTATGGAAGACGCTAAGGTGATTCCGGTGGAATTAGATCAGGATTTGTTCAGTGGTTCCGGTCCACTGCCCGGAATTCGTGGGCTGACGCTTCGAAATGGCCAGAGAATTACTGTTCCCGCCGAGTCGTTTAGTGGTGAACTAGGAGATCTCTCGATTGGAATGTGGATTCGGACGACGAATTCCACTGCAGATTTGGTCAGCAAATACGATTGGCAGTCTGGTAAACGGTCATTTGTTTTTGGAATTGGTGGTCAAAAGGAAAGCGGAAGCGTACCGGGAGCACTTTATTTTTGGTCATCCGAAAGACAGGCGAGTTTTAGTGGCCCTGTTGCTTATGGCAAAAAACGCGTTGATGATGGTAAATGGCATCATATCGCTGTGTCATACGACGCTGGTCAATCGGTTTCATTATTTGTGGATGGCGAATTAGACAGCGAAGCGAATATCACTGGTCCCTTTCCTAAAACAATTGCAGAGTCACCATTACCATTAGTCATTGGTGCCGGTTTTCAAGATTCCAACGAGCCAAATGCCTTTTTTCTTGATGGGCAAATAGCGGATGTGCGAATTGCTGAGCGTCCATTAACAGCATTTCAACTTGGCGCGATTCCGAGTCGCTTGCAACCAACAATCGCACGCATCGCAGTAGCCACAGATACGGCTGTACCGAACGATGTTAGGCAGTTGTTTATGGATCAAGTTTTGAGTAATGGATCTGCTCGATCGAATATCAGTGAACTGGATACCCAAATTGCACAGCTGAAGGCCAAACCTGTTACAGCACAAATCATGGATGAATTACCCGAACCTCGAAGTACATACGTACACGTGCGAGGAAATTTTGAAGAACTTGGTGAACAAGTCTCAGCCGGTGTGCCAGACGTCTTGCTTTCAAATAAATCCAAACAAGAGCGACTGAAATGGAATCGACTCGCGTTTGCGAAATCGTTGGTAGACGGCTCAAATCCGCTTGTAGCTCGTGTAACTGTCAATCGAATTTGGGCGCATTATTTTGGCAAAGGCCTTGTTGCTGATTTGGCGGACTTTGGAATGCGCGGTGAATACCCAATTCATCGGGATTTGCTCGACTGGCTGGCTGTGGAGTTTGTCGAGAGTGGCTGGGATGTGAAACACATCCATTCAATGATTCTCAATTCCGCGGTATATCAACAGGCTTCTGTTGGGACCGAGTTCGCGCACAATTCAGATCCTGAAAACAGATTTTATTCACGAATGCCACGGATCAGATTAACCGCTGAGCAGATAAGAGATCAGGCACTAGTATTTTCCGGCCAATTTGCAAATCAAGTGGGAGGCCCGAGTGTCTATCCCTATCAACCGGACTTTATCGGCCAATTTCGAGATGGCACTGCTGGAAAGTGGATCAACAGTCCAGGATCCGGACAATTTCGACGTTCTATATATACGTTTTGGCAGAGGATGTCACCCTACCCGTCGTTTGTGTTGTTTGATGCACCTAGCAGAGAGAGATGCACAGTTGCGAGACCACGTACCAACACGCCGCTACAGGCCCTGACATTGTTAAATGACAGACATTTTGTCGAGTTAGCTAAATTGCTAGGTAGTCGGATTAGGGAAAGTGCACCAGATAATGTTGGCCGTATTGAGTTTGCGTTCCAGTGCGTACTTGGACGATCGGCTTCAGCGGACGAAAAAAGGGACTTCATCGATTTTGTAAATCAACAACCGGATGATCAGGCATGGTTTCTCCTTGCTCAGGTAATGCTCAATCTTGACGAGACGATTACAAAGGAGTGAGCCGTGAAAACAGACCAGACAACACGACGAGCGTTTCTTGCATCAAGTTCCGGCATGATGTCCCTGGCTGCGTTTAGCCACCTCAATGCCAGGGAACAGGCATCATCAGCAAATACAGGTTTGCATCACGTTGCTTCAGCAAAGCATGTTATTTATTTGTTCATGTCAGGCGGTCCCTCGCATGTTGATACGTTTGATAACAAGCCAGAGTTAGATCGGTTGCATGGGCGACCTATTCCTGAATCATTTGTCAACGATGTGAAGTTTGCGATGATTCCCGATGCAACCAGACAGCCACTGTTGCAGCAGTCTCCGTTTTCATTCAAGCAATACGGAGAATCCGGAATCGCAGTTTCATCGCTTTTACCAAATATCAGTAATGTCGTAGACCGATTGACAGTAATTCGTTCATTACACAGCGAGGTATTTAATCATGACCCAGCGGTTAACCTGCTAAATACAGGAGACTCACGTGTAGGGCGGCCAACGATTGGAGCATGGGCAAGTTATGGATTAGGCAATGTTACTGACGATATGCCGGCATATGTAGTTTTGACATCCGGCGTTAAGAGACAACCTCTCTTAACCAGTTACTGGTCTAGTGGCTTCTTACCGACACAGCATCAAGGTGTAGAGTTTCGCAACACGGGCAGTCCGATTCTGAATCTATCGAATCCCGATGGTGTAAGTAGAGAGGCACGGCACGCCCAGATTAACTTGATTAACAAAGTCAATCGAAGGAAACTCTCGGATACGGCAGACAAAGAAGTTGAAACACGCATTCGCCAATACGAATTGGCGTTTCAAATGCAAGCAAGCGCGCCTGCCATCATGGATTTAACGTCCGAGTCCCAACAAACGTTAGATCAATACGGTGTCGATCCCAACCAGTCATCGTTTGCACGTAATTGTCTGCATGCGAGACGTTTAGTTGAATCGGGTGTCCGTTTCGTGCAACTTTATGACATGGGTTGGGATTCCCATGGGTCATTAAAAACCGAGCACCCGCGACAATGTTCAGCAGTCGATCAACCGATTGCCGCGTTAATACAAGACCTCGATCAACGTGGGTTGCTTGATGATACGTTAGTAATCTGGGGTGGAGAGTTTGGGCGAACACCTGTGATTCAAGGTGGTGGAGAGAATTGGGGACGAGATCATCATCCTCATGGATTTACGATGTTTCTTGCTGGCGGTGGCTCAAATCCCGGAACGACGTACGGTGCAACCGATGAATTTGGCTTTCACGCTGTGGAAGATAAGGTGGATGTGCATGATCTGCATGCAACAATACTTCATCTCTTGGGCGTGGATCATCATCGCTTAACGTATCGCCATCAGGGGCGAGATTTCCGACTCACCGACGTGTCTGGTCGAGTGATTGATGATTTAATTAAACAAAGACATCCTTGATCGGTTCGCCGTCCGCGAGTCGGTATGGTCGATTCAAATGGTCGTGAATCTCAGCATGGTGGTTTATTCCAAATCGCCAGAATATGGTTGCGGCAAGATCAGCAGGTGTGACCGCATTAGAAATTGGGTATGCGCCGAGACGATCGCTTTCACCATACATGAAGCCACCTTTGGTGCCGCCACCAGCCAACGCCACGCTATAACAGTCCGGCCAGTGGTCACGTCCCGCATTTCCATTGATCTTGGGTGTGCGTCCGAATTCGCCCAATGCGATTACAAGTGTCGTCTCGAGAAGGCCGCGATCCTCTAAGTCCTCAATCAACGCAGCATATGCTTTATCCGCAGGAGGAAGCAGTCGATCTTTGTGCTCATTGAAGTTGTCGTTGTGAGAATCCCAGTTTTGTCCCTGGACTCTAAAGTCATACACGTTGATAAAAGGGACCTCGGCTTCAACGAGTCGACGTGCAAGTAAAACGTTTTGTCCGCGTAGTTGATGACCTGCCACATCGCGTCCCACTTTTGGCTTATCAGGATAAACCCCATATCGCTCGCGAGTTTCATCACTTTCTTCTTCGATACGGAGTGCTTTGGCAACACGTTCCGATTGCATTAGCTCTATAGCCTTGCCATAGAGCTGCTTTAACTCAATGGATTGTGGCAACGCATTGAGGGAGGGTTCTGTTGCCAATCGTTCAAGCAGGTTTTGACGTTGTTTGAGTCGGGCAATGGACAAGTCTGATGGGCGGTTAAACATCTCAGCTTTGAATGCCAGCTTGGAAGCATCTCCGTCAATCCGGAAAGGATCGTATGCGGATCCTAAGAAACCGCCGCCCTGACACGGCGTGTTGACGACATTTCGAAAGATCCAGGGCAAAGCTGCATGGTGTACTTCGTAATCCTGATCGCGTCGCATGTACGTGACGGACGAACCAAGCGAGGGAAAGAATTGTGGAATGGGGGCGAATTCTTCCCGATCTCCCTGCGGTGATTGACGTCCGGTAAGAGTCTCGGTGGAGGCAGAATCGTGTAGGCGATTCGTGTGATGCATACTACGAATCACTGACACGTGGTGCATGATCTTAGAAGTATGCGGCTGGTGTTCAGAAATTCGAATGCCGGGCACGCTGGTGGCGATAGACTTAAACGGTCCTCGGATGTTATCTGGAGCATTCGGTTTCATATCGAACGTATCCAGATGGCTCGGGCCGCCATAGTAGAACAGGACAATGCATGACTTTATGGCACTGATGCCCAAGTTAGTGTCAGCCGCCTGTGCTCTCATCAATCCGCCCAGATTTAGTCCGACACCTGTGGCGCCGCCCAGAGCAAGTGCCTGACGCCGTGTGAGCAAAGCATTTTGTAAATTGATGTGATCCACGTATTGTTCAGTCAAAAAAGACAGTCTTATGATGATCTATTCGACTTGTTTTTATCATTTGAATTAGGCAATTATTGGATTCACTAGTTTTCCGGCTACATCGGTCAATCTGAAATCCCGACCTTTGAACTTGTAAATCAGACGTTCATGGTCGATGCCCAGTAAATGCAACATCGTCGCGTGTAGATCGTGTATTTCTACTTTGTCGTCTGCGACATTGTATCCAAAGTCGTCAGTTGATCCGTGGGTGACTCCACCTTTGATGCCACCACCAGCCATCCACAAGCTAAAGCAGTTGGGGTGATGGTCTCGGCCGAAAGTCTGTCCGCGATCCTGTCCGTAACTTGTGCGACCGAATTCGCCGCCCCAGATCACAAGTGTTGAGTCTAGTAGCCCGCGTTGTTTCAAGTCGTTAACAAGAGTTGCACATGACTTATCTACTTGCTTGATCTTGTTCTTGATGTTGGACGTTACATCGGAGTGGTGATCCCATCCACGGTCGTACAATTGAATGAATCGTACTCCTTTTTCAGCAAGACGTCGTGCTAGTAGACAGTTGTTAGCAAAGGACGCTTCGCCTGGTACGGCACCGTAGGCATCCAGAGTATCCTGGGATTCTCTGGACAGGTCCATCAATTCGGGTACGGACGATTGCATGCGATAGGCAAGTTCGTATGCGTTTATGCGTGCCTCGATTTCAGGATCACCGATTTGCTTTTGTTTGAGGGTGTTGAGGCGGTTTATACCCGATACGATTTTCGAGCGATTACGATCATCAATGCCCGCCGGATTGGATAGAAACAGGACCGGATCACCCTTGCTTTGAAACTGGACGCCCTGGTGTTTGCTGGGCAGGAAGCCATTGTGCCAGTAACGAGACGGGACGGGCTGGCCTCCGTTGGATAACAGCACGACGAATTCTGGCAGATCTTCATTTTCGCTACCGAGTCCGTAGCTGAGCCAGGAGCCGAGAGCAGGGCGACCGGACAGCGGACTTCCTGTTTGTAGGAATGTGACAGCGGGATCGTGATTGATAGGCGTCGAGTGAATGCTCTTGATAATTGCCATGTCATCAGCAAGCGTCGAAATGTGCTCAAACGCCACATTCATTTCCTGGCCACTTTCACCAAATCGTCCCCACTTCTCCTGGTTCGCCGCTACCAGCAGTTTGGCTTGACCACGTGTCATCGTGGTTAGGCGTTGCTTCCCAATAACAGATTTTGGAAGGTCCTTGCCATGGTGTTCCTGCATCTGGGGCTTGTTATCAAATGTCTCAAGGTGGGAAGGTCCGCCGGACATGTGAAGGTAGATTACCCGTTTTGCCTTGGCCGGAAAGTGCAATCCATCCTTAGGTTTGGCCTTGTCTCCGAGAAGTGTTCCATCCTGACTGATTGAGGACAGGGCAAGTGTACCAAGACCTAATGAAGTTCGTGATAAAAAGTTACGTCGTGTTTGTGACGGTTGAGGATTCATAATGATTCTCATGCAAGGTTTTGCGAATTTGAATTATTCGCGCGTTATTGTTTCGTCGAGGTTGAGGATGATGCTGGCTAAAGCCGTCCAGGCTGCATGCTCGATCGGATCGAGTCCCTCGACTTTCGCTGATTCACCAGCCATAACGAGTTTGGATGCCTCTTCAGGATTTTGTTTGTACACCTCCCGTTGTTCTGAGAGGATTTCGGCCAGCACACCGATTTCTTCAGCGGTGGGCGGGCGAGAGACGGCACTTCTAAATGCAAAAGTCAGTCTGGCATCCAGCGTATCTCCGCCTTCAGATAAAACCTTTTGTGCAAAAACTCTGGCGGCCTCAACAAACGTCGGATCATTAAGTAATACAAGTGCCTGCAGCGGTGTGTTCGTGCGTGGGCGGTCGACTGTGCAGAATTCACGACTCGGTGCGTCAAAGATTTGGAAGGTCGGGTAGACGGTGGTTCGACGCCAATATGTATATATGCCACGCCGGAATAAATTGTCACCTTTACTTTGGTCCCATCCTCGGCCAATTTTATCCGAGTAGTACCCCATCGGTTGATAGGGCTTTACGCTGGGGCCGCCTAGGTTTCGCGCGAGTAATCCGCTGATCGCTAAGGCATTGTCGCGAATTTCTTCAGCAGAAAGTCGAAACCGGGGGGATCTCGATAAGTACCGATTGTTGGGGTCGATTTCCTCGTATGCGCCATTTTGAACGGACGACTGCATATAGGTTGCTGATGTCAGAATCGTTTTTTGCAGTTCCTTGATATTCCAACCGGATTCAATGAACTCAACTGCGAGCCAGTCGAGCAGGGCAGGGTGTGACGGTCTTTCACCTTGTGTACCCAGATCACCAAGTGTCTTTACTAAACCCGTGCCGAAAAACTGCTCCCACATGCGATTTACCACAACACGTGCCACGAGCGGATGTTCCGGATCTGTGAGCCAGTGGGCTAACCCTAATCGATCCTTGGGCTTGTCTGCTGGCAATCTTGGGAAAATGGACGGGACATCCGGAGTGACTTCTTCGCCAGGGTTCTGAAAATCACCTCGCATTAGAACGAATGCTGGATTTGGCTCGCTCTTTTGGACCATTACCATTGTCGTGGGAATGGAACTGTCGATATCGCTTACCGCCTTTTGTTTCTCAGCAACCTTATTCGACAGATCTGTTAGAGATTTGTTTTGTTTCAGATAGACTTCATTCAGGAAGTAATCGTTTACTGTTTTGGCTTGGGACTCATTCCATTCCGCGCGATTGATTTCGATTATCGTGGCAATGTTGTCTGGCAATCCTTTATGAGTAGCCTCAACGTCATATTTTGTTGCCAGATATGTGGTTAATGCGGCTTGCTCTGTGTCCGTGATTACACGATCGAATATCATCACCTCGGCATATAAAGCAGCTGTTTTCTCATCACCTGCGTTGTTGGCACCGACGGTGATCGGATTCTTATCACCAATATCATACGGATTGAGACTTACTTTACCTTCACCGGATGCTGTGCCATCTACGTATGTTTTGATGGTGTGGTCAGTCCCCTGTTTGGTAACGACTGCAATTTGGGGCCTGTCAGTTACAAGTGGTTTGTTGCCAATGAAATCTGCGCCATGGCCGTTAAAGGCAAGCATGTGGGAGTTGGCGACAAGCCACATCGAACGCCGTTTTCCAGTGGCTTCCTGCCCCCACATCACCATCATCTGATTGCCATTTAAGTGGTCATGTTTTAACGTAGCGATGATCGTGAAGTCGTTGGTTAGTTTTTCCGCTCCGGTGTGGGTTCGCAGTAGGTCGTCTGTACCATTTAGCCTGATAGCCGGTCGTCCATTAAAGGAATCCTTAACAAGAGCGGGTTTACCTGTAGCGATCGCGTGCAATTGATTGCTCGTTCTATCACTCCAAGTCTCAATGATTTCCGGTGCGCTAAACTCTTCTTCATCGTCAGGTATTCGATTACCGTTTACGTCATCGGCAGATAACCATAATACGAGTCCATCTTCGAGTGTTTCTGGCGGAGTTCCTCGTTCAATATTACTTAACCATTTGGTTGTCGCTGTCTCGATAGCGGTGGTGTCAGACTTTAGAGACTTGGTCAACTCATCTAATTCACGTTGAGCATCAGCGTGTTCTTTCTTTGCCGCTTCTAGCTTGGACTTGTGGTCGGCGGTAGCGATTTTAAGTAACGGCGGTAGAGGTTTGTTGTGGTATCCGGATGGACCGCCTGCGCCCACTTCATCCTGAATGCTGTTGAAGAAAGCGTAAAACTGATAGTACTCGCGTTGGCTGATTGGGTCGTATTTGTGGTCATGGCACTGGGCACAACCAAACGTCATTCCTAGAAACACCTGTCCGGTGGTGTTTGCCCGATCGATAGCGTAGGCGACATAGAATTCATCTGGATCAGCTCCGCCTTCTTCATTGAACGTGACATTTCGATTGAATCCGGAAGCAATTCTTGTTTCGTCATTTGCATCAGGTAGTAAGTCACCGGCGACGTTTTCGATAATGAACTGGTTGTAGGGTTTGTTGTTATTAAACGCGTTAATTACATAGTCTCGGTACAGCCACATTGCTCGATCACTATCTGCGTGGTAGCCGTTGGTGTCACCGTAGCGAGCCAGGTCGAGCCAATCCTGAGCCATGCGTTCACCATAGTGCACGGAATCCATCATTCGCTGAACCATCAACTCGTAGGCACGTTCGGAATCATCATCCAAGAATTCGTCTACCTCAACTAGAGTTGGTGGTAGTCCACGCAGATCAAGTGATACGCGACGGATTAAGGTCAGTTTGCTTGCAACTGAGGACGGCACGAGGCCATTTTTATCAAGTTCAGACTTAACGAAATAGTCGATTTCGTTAAGTGCCCACTTCTTCTTGCGAATACGGGGTAATTCTGTCTTCGTGGGCGCTTCCCATGCCCAGTGGCCGTCATACTTTGCGCCTTGTTTCACCCAGCGCGTGAGAATCTCGATCTGTGCGTCGGTCAAGATCTTCTTCGATGATGGCGGTGGCATCACTTGGTCTTCGTCCTGCGACACAATTCGGCGAATGAACTCGCTTGTTGCCGGCCTGGTTGGTGACAGCAGTGTGGTTAAGTGGTCATTGGCAAGATCCATTCGTAAGTCTGCTTGTCGCTGATTTGCATCAGGGCCGTGGCAAGCAAAGCAGGTATCACTGAGGATCGGTAGCACATCGCGGTCAAAATCGATTGGACTTGCCGCTGTGAGCTGTTGAGCTGCGGAAATAAATACGAGGTAACAGGTTATGGTGAGGATGCGCATAGGAAGGGTTTTGGTAAGAAATCTTGGGATGTGTATACCAACTATTATAGTGGAATCAGGACCATGTTAGATAAGACAGAATTTGGAATTACCTGCGTGGCTCATTGCAGATTTATCGAAAACGGTGCGTTGGGATTTAGGCGTTTCCTAAATATCCAGATTTCTATAACAGTCGAGTGCTGTGGGGTCGGCGAGAGCTTCCACATTTCTCGGTTCTTCGCCATGTAGTAAATCCCGCACGGCCAGTTCTACTTTCTTTCCGCTTAGTGTGTAGGGAATCTTGTTGACGTTGCGAATAACTGACGGAACATGCTTCGCCGTTGTGTGAGTTGCGATTTCCTTTCGCAGGTCGTCAATCAACTCGTCATTCCACACATGTTCGTCTTCGAGGATGACGAATAACACGATGCGAATATCGCCTCGCCACGACTGGCCAACAACGATGCTGTCTGCAACTGCCGGGTGAGATTCGACGATGCGATAGATTTCAGCCGTTCCAATGCGGACGCCTCCTGGCTTCAAGGTCGCATCACTTCTTCCATAAACGATCATCCCGCCTGACTGGCCTACGGAACGTGTATGCGTCACAAAGTCACCGTGATACCACACACCAGGGGTTACATCGAAGTATGCTTCTCTGTATTTGGCACCGTCATCGTCGTCCCAGAATCCAACAGGCATTGAAATAAAAGGCTGGCGACAAACGAGTTCTCCCTTTTCATCGATAGCCGGATCGCCATTTGAATCAGCGGCAATCACATCCATTCCTAGGCCAATTGTCTGTAGTTCACCAGAGAAAACGGGTGTCATTGGATTTCCAAGCATGAAACAGGAGATTATGTCTGTTCCGCCACTTATCGAGCTTAATTGAACATTTGGTTTCACTTTGTCATAGACATAATCAAAGTCTTCGGGCAACAGTGGTGCTCCTGTACTCATCATTACACGCAAGTCCGTAAGGTCATGAGACTCGGCTGGGTGCATTCGTCGCCGACATGCGGCAAGGTAACGAGGTGATGTGCCGAAATGTGTAATGCCTTCATCTTCAATCAAGTCCCAAACACGATTGAGCGTTGGGTGTGCGGGAAAACCATCAAACGTAGTTACCCGGCTACCGAGGAATAAGGCAGACACCAGCCAATTCCACATCATCCATCCACACGTAGTTAGATACGTGATGTTGTCTTCTCGCTGGACGTCACAATGGAGAGCCAGCTCTTTGAAATGTTGCAACAACGTGCCACCTGCACCGTGAACGATGCACTTTGGTGTGCCCGTCGTACCGCTGCTGTACATGATGTACAAGGGATGATTCCAGGAGCATCTTACAAATTCAAGCTGACTTCCGTCATCGTCTGAACGGAAGGACTCCCAACTGATGAAGCGATCAGGAAACTGTTCGCTATCCGTCGGAATCGCGTCGATCAACGGCAGCACCACTACTTTCTCGATCTCCGGAATCGCCTCGGCAATGGCCTCTAGCTTTTCCATGCATGAGATTGCTTGTCCGCGGTGCGTGTATCCATTCACTGCAAACAGCACGCGTGGTTTTACTTGTCCGAAACGATCTAGGATTCCCTGGATACCAAAATCAGGAGAACAGGAAGTCCAAGTGCCGCCAAGAGATGCTGCCGCCAGCATCGCAACAGGGGCTTCAGCGATGTTTGGCAGCAGTCCGGCAACGCGATCGCCGGGTTGTAGCCGTAGGTCGGCGAGTGGGGACTGCAGCATTTTGACTTCGCGTTGCAGTTGCTCGTAGTTGATCTCAACGCGATCACGAGATTCACTGATAGAGATGAGTGCCGTTCGTGTGTCGCGAAACCGTAGTAGATTTTCAGCAATATTGAGACGCAATTCCGGGAAGAACTGCACGTTTGGCATTGTTGTGCCCGTGCGACAAGGAGTTGTGTTTCCTTCGTAGATGATTCCGCTGAAATCTAATAAGGTCTTCCAGAAGACATCGATATCAGAGATGGACCATTTATATAGCGATTCGTAATCGATGATATGGTCTAGCGAGTGTGTTGTTCGGACAAAAGAAAGGAACCGCTGCATATTGCTCACGGCAACTTGTGTAGGATCCGGTGTCCAAAGTAGTGGATTATTCATCCTAGGCAGTCAGAAAGGTATCGAGTTGTACAAGTCTATTTGGTGGTTATTCATTGTAACGAGGTCGTGTGAGATTCGTGATTCGCTGCTCTCAATTTCACACGGCGAATTTCTTATTCGCTATAAAGTAAGTTGAAAACCAACTTGCCACCCACTAATGGTTCACATCAGGTTTTGGATGATGTGCGCCGCAGGAGTATTGACATGAGATATGCACTCACACTTTTCGCTTTAATGACAATCGTCAGCGTTGCTGATGCTCAAAAGAAGATCGTGCCTGATGGTGCGGAAATCGAAAAACTCTTCGATGGAATCACGCTCACAGAGGGTGTGGCGGTTGCACCAAGTGGTCTCGTTTACTTCAGTGATATTACATTTTCACATCAGGCCGTGGAAGAAAACGGGGCGATTCACGCAGGGCATATTTGGGTATTTGATCCGGCGACGAAGAAGACAAAGATTTTTCGCTCACCCAGTGGTATGTCCAATGGCATCAAATTTGACGCAGCCGGCAACATGATCATATGTGAAGGAGCCGACTTTGGTGGCCAACGTGTCATCCGTACGGATATGTCGACGGGTATGAGTTATATCATTGCAGGGTTGTATGAGGGGCGTCCGTTTAATTCCCCGAATGATGTCACCATTGATGAAAAGGGACGGATGTACTTTAGTGACCCGCGTTATCTAGGTCATGAAAACGTTGAGCAACCGGTTATGGGTGTTTACCGAATTGATCCCGACGGAACGATAACACGAATAATTACGGATGCTGGAAAACCTAATGGTGTTTGCGTGTCACCGGATCAAAAGACACTGTATGTAGTCAGCAACGATAATGGCGCGACTGGCTTTGAGCGGCTCGGTACTGCAGAAGACGCAGAGGGTCCGGTTGCTGTAGCAACACCTCTCAAAAAAGGGCATATGTTGCTAATGGCATACGACTTGGATAAGGGTGGGAATGCCACATACCGTGAAACATTGGTGGACTATTCTCCGGATGATGGTCCAGATGGCCTAGTTGTTGATGCTGCTGGCAATCTGTATGTAGCTGTTCGTGCAGAGTCGCGCCCGGGAATTGTAATCTATTCACCAAAAGGTAAAGAAATTGATTACATCGAGACTCCCGTACCAACGAATGTTGGATTTGGCCGCGGTAAAGATGCAAACCTACTGTACATTACTGCAGGAAATAGCCTCTACCAAATCCGTCTCAACGCAAAGGGATACCACCTGCCAGCTAAGAAGAAATAGTTTCGTATTCTTCGCGTTAGGTATGATACGTCCGAAGGAATCCTGACATACGATGTGGAGCAGATGACTTGATTAGTAAATCTGATAATCCGCTTGAGTCGCTCGATGATTGGGAAGATGATTTGCTGCGTCGATACCCTGATCCGGATCGAGAACCCGGTAATGGTAAAGAGAGAGATTCCTTTCGTGTGTACGGCGACGAGGCGCCAGAACACGTGCGGGAATTCTATCGACAAAATCACGAATACCAAACGGTTGAGTTTAATCTCAAGGCGCGAGATCGATTCTTAAGTCGCAATCAAAGGCGAATGGGAATTTGGGAGGCAATGGAATTCCTAAATACTCTTGTCGATGAGAGTGACCCGGATACGAACTTATCTCAAATCGAACACTTGCTGCAGACTTCTGAGGCAATTCGCGTGGATGGACATCCCCGATGGTTTGTACTTACCGGCTTGGTACACGATTTGGGGAAAATCCTGTGTCTTTTTGGAGAGCCACAATGGGCAGTGACTGGTGATACATTTGTCGTTGGATGTAAGCATCCGGACTCCATCGTGTATCACGAGTTCTTTGAGAAAAATCCTGATAGTAATGACCCGCGGTTTAATTCATCTGACGGCATGTACGAAACCGGTTGTGGTTTAGACAACGTGTATTTGTCGTGGGGGCATGACGAATACATGTATCAGGTGTGCAAGGACTACTTGCCGGATGCCGGTCTTGCGATGATCCGCTATCACTCCTTTTATCCATGGCATACCGATGGTTCATACCAATACCTTATGAATGATCATGATCATGAGATGCTCCAGTGGGTAAAGCTGTTTAACCCGTACGATCTCTACTCAAAGTCGGATGATCCGCCGTGCGTAAGTGAATTGCGACCGTATTATGAAGATCTGATCGCTGAGTTCTTCCCAAGTGAAATTGACTGGTGAGTCTACGCGTGTCAGGATGGAAACATCATGAATCGGAAACAAGATTCCAACTCGGACTTAAAAGAGAAAGCCCAAACTGCACTCGCATTGATGACGTATATTGCCGAACTAAAGGAATCGGCTAACGCTCTTGCCCAGCAAATCTCTACAAATGAGCAAGGTGTGTTTCGACCTGATCAGGAAGCATCAGTATTGGATCTGCTCGTTGGTTACTGGCAATCCAGAAATGCTCTGTTGGAATTGGTATACGAGATTAAAGACGACGGTCGTACGTACGGTAAGCATGGCGACAGACTGTTTCTTGTCGGCTTTGCCGGAGCGCTTGCACTGTTGGACGCTGCAATGTTTCTAATGGAATTCTGTCGTGATCGCCCTGTTGTAAAGGCAAAACTCAATGAGCCGAATGAGGAGTTGGGGATTCCAGCAGGGGTGTATAACCGCGTTCAGGCCTCGCTTCACGGAGTGAAAAACGCATGGCATCTCCATCATGCTGTTAGTTATTTCCACAAGAATGAAGGACGTATTCTTGAGAACTGTCAGGAATCCGCGTTATTTCAGTCTCTTCATGAAATTGTAGAGCAACTTCGTCATCGAATTGACATACCCGACGCTTCATTTCAAAAGTCGCGGTTAAAGAATAAGCTAGTGTTTTACACCGGTTTTCTAAGGCGAAATCTAGTAGGAAAGGCGATCTATAGCCTCCAGAAAGTTGGTGGAATTGCACTGGCTGAAAAATACATCAAGCCCAAACATACTCCCTCATTACCTGACCAGATTCGCTCTCAATTGTTAGACATCCTTGAGCCGGGAGATGTGATTCTCTGTCGCAAAGAGTTTGCCGTAACAAATTATTTTTTACCGGGTTACTGGCCACATGCCGCGCTTTTTTTGGGAACTGCAGACGAAGTTTCTGATATCAGCGATTCAAAGGTTGCACAGATTGAATCGTTATGGGAGGAATTGGCACCTAATGGTGATTCCAGCATCGATCGCGTGCTCGAAGCCAAAGCGGATGGTGTCAGAGTGAGGTCGACGGACTCTCCTTTTGATTCTGATTCGGTTCTAATTCTGCGGCCAAAGTTACTACCAGACCAAATTGGTGCTGCACTATTGAATGGACTATCGCATATTGGAAAAGTTTACGACTTTGGATTTGATCTGGCTCGCGCTGATCGGCTTGTTTGCACCGAAGTTGTATATCGATCGTACGATGGTCAGGGAGATATTAGTTTTCCTCTTGTAAAGCGTGCCGGGCATATGACACTCTCCGGAAATGACCTCGTACATCTTGCGTTGCAGGGCGAGTGTTTTGACATCGCAGCTGTGTACGCACCGCTGCAAGACCAGCAAGTACTTACCGGCCCATCAGCGTTGCCACTGGTTAAGCAATGCATGAAGGTAGAAGACGCGGTGGGCTGATCCGTAATGAGCTACTTGGAAGTTAGCTTTCGTTGTTCAGCTTGCCACTGCTTGGGTTTCTCAGAAATATCGCTGTCGTCCTCGTAGAATTCCTGTAGCCCTCGTAAGTCAGTCTTTAGACTCTCGATGAGCTTTGAGTGCTTTGCCTTATTGTAGATATTGGTGACTTCGTCAGGATCTTTCTTGAGATCGTAAAGCTCCCATTCATTTCCGAATTCGTAGAAGTGCATCAGTTTATATCGCTCTGTTCGAATCCCATAATGCCGCGGTACCATGTGAACGCTCGGGAATTCGTAGTAGTGATAATAGATGGATGTTCTCCAGTCTGTAGGCGACTGGCCATTGAGTAGTGGCACCAAGGATTCCCCCTGAATGTCCTCAGGGACGTCAGCTCCGGCTACCTCAAGGAATGTAGGTGCATAGTCAATGTTTTGAATCAAGTGGCTGTCTCGTGTACCAGGTTGAGTGACTCCGGGCCACTTTACGACAAACGGCATCTTCAGAGATTCTTCATACATCCAGCGTTTGTCATACCAGCCGTGATCACCAATGTAAAAACCCTGATCAGAGCAGTAAATGACGATGGTGTTGTCCGCTAGCTTTAGCTCATCAAGTGTGTCGACAAGTCGGCCAACACTTTCGTCGACCCCTTTGATGCATCTCAGGTAGTTCTTTGCGTAGCGCTGAAATTTCCAGCGGACGAGATCCTTGCCGGAGAGGTTGGCCTCGTGGAAGGCGGCATCCTTGGGCGCCCATGCCTTGCGCCATGCTGCAAGCTGGTCAGGTGTGAAACGCTGAAGGTTTCGCCAGGCGGATTTGTCCTGGCGAGCTTGAATTGCCTGTGGCTCGACATCAGGGACGAGGTCTAGAAAAAGATCGTAATGGGGATCCATGTGGCGGTCGATTTCAAGCTCTTGGAATCGCGCTGGTGGTGCGTTGTCACTATAGTCATCAAAGAGTGTTGCAGGCTCCGGGATCTCGATGTCATCGTAAAGATGCAAATGACGAAGTGCAGGCATCCAACACCTGTGAGGTGCTTTGTGTTGCACCATCAGTAAGAAGGGCTTACTTGTGTCCCGATGGTTCTTCAAAAACTCAATACCCATGTCAGTGACGATGTCCGTGCAATAACCTTCAATCGTGACTTTTCCATCAGGGGTGATAAAGTCTGGGTTGTAGTAGAGGCCTTGGCCTGGGAGAACGGTCCATTGGTCATACCCTTGTGGTTTGCCAGCTAGATGTGATTTGCCAAAAATGGCGGTTTGATAGCCGGCTTGTTGCAACAATTTCGGAAACGTCTGCTGATTCCAGTCGAATCGGTTTCCATTGTTTCGAAATCCGTTCTTATGGCTGTGTTTTCCAGTTTGAATGACTGCACGACTCGGCCCACATATCGAATTCGTGCAGAAGCTATGTGTGAACACAGTACCTTGAGCAGCCAGTTGGTCAATATTGGGAGTGGGGTTTACGCTTTTGAGCCAGCCATCATAGGCACCAATTGCATGCGGTGCGTGATCATCAGTAAAGATAAATAAGATATTTGGTCGATCAGCGGCGCTGACGGAAGATGCAAAAAATAGAATTGGTAAAAGTGCCTTAAGGGGCAAGCGTTGCATTATCGTGCTCCGTGGAAAAGAAGATGGAAGATGAGTTGCAATGTGTGCTCAGCTACCGATTGTGTACTGAATGGTAGGAACGTGCAACGAGAGGGTGCGGACGCCGATGACAGACGCGGTTGAGAATATTGTATATGCAATCGCGGGGTTCGGTGCAGCCGAACCAGCAGGGCCTGCTACCAGTATGCACAACTAACCGCGGCCGCCGTTAGGCGATGCGGGAGGCGACCAACACATTTTGAGAAACTAATATAGAATCAACGTGTTCAATCCTTTATCCACCATTTCTTAAACTCGTCTTAGCAGGAGTCATTTCACAATGACTAGGCGGTCCCTAACTCTTCGTCTTCTACTCATGTTTTGTTTGGTCGCGTTTGACGTTATGGCTCAGCCGAACTCGCCTCAACCGGATGGGTTTCGAATCCCATTGGATCCCGTATCACGCGTTCTCGATGCAGACGGTGATGGCGAACTGAGTGCTGAAGAAATAGAAAATGCAGCAAAGCTACTTCAGAAACTTGACGCCAATGGAGATGGAAAACTCGTCATCAACGAGATTCTTCCGGGCTTTCCCGGACCGGGAATGGGACCGGGAGGTCCAGGCGGGCCAAATAATCAGGAACAAAAGCTGGCTGATAAATTTGACAACGATAACAACGGGTTTTTAGACCAGGCTGAACGCGAGAAAGCTGCCGAAGCAATACAAAGTCGTGGTGGCCGCGGCCCTCGAGGAATGCGATTTGGCGAAGCCGACGGATTGGGTACACCCGGACGCAATATTACCGTAAGTGATGTTGAGAGTTTTCCGGATGCCTCGCTCTACGATATAAGCGTGTTGCGCACGCTATTCATCGAGTTTGAAAGTGAAGATTGGGAGGCAGAACTGGCCAAGTTTAAACACACAGATGTGGAAGTGCCGGCAACCGTTACGATTGATGGTCGGCAATACCCGCTTGTCGGCGTGAAATTCCGTGGACAGTCGTCATTCTCCAATATTCCGGAAGGAAGAAAGCGTTCGCTGAATCTCTCCGTTGATTTGGTAGATGAAGATCAGCGGTTATACGGCTACAAAACGCTGAATCTTTTAAATTGCAGTGGTGACCCTTCTTTTATGAGTAGTGTTCTCTACTCGCAAATTGCTGATCCATATCTGGCGGTGCCGAAAGCCAACTTCGTCCATGTAGTCATCAACGGCGAAAGCTGGGGAATCTACTGCAATGTACAGCAGTTCAACAAGGAGTTTATTAACGAGAACTTTGGTAGCAATCAAGGTGCAAGATGGAAAGCCTCCGGGTCACCGACGGCCGATGGCGGAC
Organism: Pirellulaceae bacterium; assembly: GCA_045566075.1. Classification (GTDB taxonomy): domain Bacteria; phylum Planctomycetota; class Planctomycetia; order Pirellulales; family Pirellulaceae; genus UBA11883. Next base: position 67,437 of record JBJLEE010000074.1, read on the forward strand.
TTCGATACCTTGGTGATAATGTTGAAGACTACCGACAGCGATTTGAAATTAAGTCGAAAGACTCCGATGAGTCCTGGCATGCGTTAATCAATCTATGCAAGGTGTTGTCAGAAACTCCGACGGATCAGCTCCCGGAGGCACTAGAGCCAATTCTTGATGTGGACGGTGCTTTGAGATTTCTGGCGATGGACGTTGCGACAGTTAATTCAGATGGCTACTGGACTCGAGCCAGCGATTACAGCCTGTACTTGGACCCGCAGGGACGCTTCCATGTCATTCCCCATGATATGAATGAGGCATTTATGTTAGCAGGCGGTGGTCGTGGTATGAGGAGACCAGGTGGTGGCGGAGGGTTTGGTCCTGCAGGACCAGCGGGACCGTTTGATCGTGGAAACGGACCGAATGAACGAGAGGACTTGCCACCTCGTGGATTGGGGCCTGCTCAGGCGTTTCCGGTGCCGGCATTTGGTGGCAGAGGCGGTGGCCCGCCTAGGCACGGAAGTATTGATTTAGATCCATTCATTGGAATGGACGATGACCGAATGCCACTCCGCAGCAAATTGCTCGCGGTGAGTGAATACCGTGAGAAATATGCCAGCTACCTTAAGTCTATTGCTAAGGACGGATTTGATATCGCAAACGTCGCGTTGCTGATCGAAGACTGCCGTGAATTGATCAAAGATGAAGTGGCAGCGGATACGCGAAAGCTAACATCGATCGAGAATTTCGATCGTAGTACGGATATTCCACTTGAAGACGGCCATATTACGGGTAACTTGTACAGCTTCTTTGACTCCCGGCAGCGCTTCTTGCTTGAGCGCGAAGAGATTGCATCCGCGGCAAACCTAACGATTGATGCAGCATCACCTGAGAGAGTCGTGCTGAGTGATGCAGGCGCAGAGTTTAAGGATCTGATCATCAGTGAAATCCTGGCTTCCAATACTCAATCCGGAGCGGATCCTCAGGGGGAAGCCGAAGATTTCATTGAGTTGGCTAACTTGGGAGAAAAATCTATCGACTTGTCTGGAATGTACTTGAGTGATGATCTGTCGGAACCCAATAAGTGGCAGATTCCCGATGGGACAAAACTAGAAGCCGGTGAATATTTGTTGATATGGGCAGACGAGGACGAACAGGACGACGGACTGCATGCAAATTTCAAGCTGTCAAAATCTGGCGAGTTGGTGACCCTCGTAAAGGGCAGCAGGTTAGTTGATCGGCTCGTATTTAAACAGCAACGTCCGGATGTGTCTGTCGGGCGACTAGGGTCCAAGAGCCAAAAGGTACAATCGCTAAAACCAACACCTGGAGTTGCAAATCAATCACTAAGGTAGCCTTGGTGAAGTTGAGGAAGTCGGCGATTCCGTGCAAAATATCTCTTGAGGAAGATATGAAGCATGTGAAACTAAATTGGTTGTTGATCTGGAGTTGGCTCGCGGTATCTGCGCAAGTCAATGCTGACGACACATCATTCTTTGAATCGAAGATTCGCCCTGTCTTGGTAAAACACTGTTACCAATGTCACTCTTCAGATGCGAAAAATATCCAGGGCGGACTGGTATTGGACAGCAAGGATGGTTGGCAAAAAGGTGGGGATATCGGACCATCTATCATTCCCGGAAAGCCCACGGAGAGTCTGTTATACAAAGCGATAACCTGGCAGGACTCTGATATACAAATGCCACCTGACAATGCACTGCCCAAGTCGGTTGTTGCAGACTTTAGAAAATGGATCGAAGACGGCGCGGTCGATCCAAGAACAGGAAGTTCAAGTAGTGGCGTGGCTGTGTTTGACCTTGAGGCACGACGAGATGAACATTGGGCCTGGCGAGCTTACACGCAATCCGGTGATAGTAGGCGGGAGTCGGTCGACTACTATGTGAATCGCTCATTACGACGCGCAGGTCTTCGTGCATCAGACCCAGCCACAAAAACTGAGTTGATCCGTCGGCTCAGTTTTGATCTCACTGGCCTGCCGCCTTCAAAAGAAGATTTAGAATGTACTTCGATCAATGACTATGTCGACCAATTACTGCGCTCCCCTCACTTTGGCGAGCACTGGGCAAGGCATTGGTTGGATGTGGTGCGGTTTTGCGAAACGAAGGGACATGTGCCTGATGCCGATCGGTTTTACGCATGGAAGTACCGTGACTATGTTGTTGATGCTTTTAACAGCGACCTTCCATTTACGCAATTTGTTACTGAGCATTTGGCAGGTGACTTACTTGCGCCCGAGCAACAACGTGCCGGGGCAAATGGAGTCACGAATATTTCTGTAACTGCCACCGGTGCTCTGTTCATGCACGACATGCATTTCATGGTTGTGGATCCGGTGCGGCAGCGTTGGGATCAAATCAACAGTCAGATCGAAATGGTTGGTAAGGCATTTCTCGGAATAACGCTGGATTGTGCACGGTGTCATGACCACAAATTTGATGCTGTCAGCCAGAGAGATTATTACTCGTTAGCAGGCGTGTTTTACAGTACTGAGCAAGGTGTTAGTCGAACCGGTCCTCGAGCCGCAAACTTGTCAGAAGAAACAGTTGCAGTAGAAAAGAAGTACCGCGAGTATCTCAACGGGCAGATACAACAACGACGCAAAGCACAAACTCCTAAAGCGGACGGCAAGTACTTTCCAATCAGTGAGGAATTAGGAATTCAGTCTCCTAATCAGGTTAAGGATGTACAAAATTTGATCGCCCAATTGGAAGAGCTTGATCCAAGTTGGCAACATTGGGTTAGATCCGCGAAAGAAGCGGACATCACAACGAATGTAAGCCTGTTAGTTCGGGGCGATCATCGTAATGAAGGTGAGGTTATTCCCCGCGGTTTTTTGACCGCCTTGGAGTCTGAGAGCGACTTTCCGGAAAGTGGCAGTGGACGACTTTGGCTTGCAAAACAAATCACATCAGAAAAAAATCCGCTTACAGCAAGAGTTTGGGTCAATCGACTCTGGCAACAATTATTCGGTCATGGAATCGTCCGCACACCTAATAACTTCGGAAAGCTTGGATCAGCACCTACCCATCCAGCGCTACTGGATTATCTCGCGCGTCGCCTAGTAGAATCTGGCTGGTCGATGAAGACGGTTATTAAAGAAATCGTAATGTCCAATGCATACCAACGCAGCTCAGAAGCGTTGCCCAAATCTCAAGAAAATGACCCAGCGAATAAATGGCTATCTCACCAAAATCGACGGCGTTTAAATGCCGAGCAGATCCGCGATGGAATGCTTGCAGCCGCGGGCATGCTGGACGCGAGGATTGGTGGTGAGAGTATTCCGGTCTTTGTGCCGCCTTATGCCACGGCCAACAAAACGGTACATGTACCCAAGTCCGGTCCGCTTGACGGCAACGGTCGCCGGAGTCTCTATTTGAAAATAAGACGCAATTTCTACGATCCGCTATTACTCGCATTCGATTTTCCGGATCGTGGCAAATCAGTCGGTAAACGCCTGGTAACCACGACTCCTGCGCAGGCATTAGCAATGCTGAACAGCGAGTTTGTGCATCATGTTTCAAGGTCCTGGGGTAAATCGCTTGCGAATGTAGACGACGCATTTCTGGCCGCAATTGGTCGCTTGCCAACTGAAAAGGAACGTGAGCAGTTTGAACCATTGTTTGTATTGGAAGACGGGCCATATCATGTTGCTCACTTGATTTTTAATCATCCGGATTTCTTATGGATAAAGTAATGAGGCGACGTGATTTTCTGTCGGCTTTTGGTGCAATGGCATTTGCCGGTGTTGCAAATGGCAAAGGCCACCATAATGCACGAGCAAAGTCGGTGATCTATCTCTTCATGGAAGGTGGTCCGAGTCAGGTCGATACATTTGATCCTAAGCCGATTCTGAAACAGAGAGCCGGTGAGCCATTGCCGTTTAAGAACCCAGCAACTGTCTTTAATAGCTCAAATAAGCTGATGCCGTCACCATTTGAGTTTGCGCGATACGGCGAAAGCGGTTCCTCGGTGAGTTCTATTTTCCCACATGTTGCTAGTTGCGTGGATGATCTGACCTTTATTCACTCCATGCATCACAACAACTCCAATCACAGTGAAGGTTGCCTACTTAGTCACACCGGTGCAAGCGTGGCAGGCTTTCCAAGCATGGGTTCCTGGATCACTTACGGTCTGGGCTCTTCGAGTCAAAACCTGCCAGGCTACGTAGTTTTAGATTGTGGGCAAACGCCATCCGCGGGTGCGCATTGCTATAGCAATGGTTTCTTACCTGCTCCTCACGCGGGAACCCCTTTTCGCACCGGTGATAATCCAGTTGAATTCCTGACAAGTTCTGACCCTCTACAAGGACAAAAGCTTGAGGCAATTCGTTCACTGTATCGCGACGCAAAGCTGCCAGGTGTTTTGTCGAATTATGAGAAGGCTGCGCGAATGCAAACTGCCGTGCCAGAGCTTATGGATCTGTCCGAGGAAACCGAACAGACTAAGCGACTTTATGGGATGGAAGATCCACGCTGTTCACTTTTTGGGTCCAGATGCCTTATCGCCCGACGCCTTGTTGAACGTGGTGTACGATTTGTTGAGCTGTTTTCACCGCGAGTGAAGGCAGATCGATGGGATCAACACGGTGGATTGAAGCAAGGGCATACAAATAACAGTGTTGCTGTTGACCAGCCAATCGCAGGGTTGATCAAGGACTTGAAACAGCGTGGCCTTCTGGAGGAGACGATTGTACTGTGGGGCGGTGAGTTTGGCCGCACTCCTAGTTCACAAGGTTCAAATGGACGGGATCACAATCCACATGGTTACACCGTGTTTCTGGCTGGCGGTGGATTTAAGCCCGGTGTGCATCACGGTGCAACGGATGAATTCGGTTATTACGCGCAGCAGGATAAGGTACACATCCATGATTTGCACGCCACGATTTTGCACCAGTTGGGCATCGACCACGAGCGTCTAACATATCGTTTTGGTGGCCGGGACTATCGTCTGACAGATGTGCATGGCAATGTCGTAAAAGCAGTGTTGAGCTAGCTCTGCTTAGATCTGTGCCGCAAGGAATTCCCAACAGCAATATATTCCGAGGAGCCGACAGTCCACGTAGGAATTGAATGCGGGAGCACGCCGACGAACGCCGCAATATCCTGCGAAAAATGATTACAGATGCGCCATCTGATTCACGAGCAGCACCGACGTGACTATTAACCCCACGACACAGCCAGCCACGATGTAGAAGCTCTTTTGCAGGCCGGACTTGTCCGCTTGTTTGCCCACAAGGAACGGGACGAGTGCCCAGCCGATTCCGCCGATGCAGAAAAAGAGCCCAATGGCGCGACCTTGAATACCTACATCAACATGGGCAACAAGGAAAGCAATTAGGATCGGGAATATCGGGCCGAGAATGAGGCCAGCGGTAATCACCAGCATGTTCGTCATGTTGGCCTTAGTACTATAGATCAAGCCGAGCATCACGAAAAGTAAGACCACCGCGAAGCCAATAATGGCCTTTTCGTGGCTTCCTTCCGGTAATCCCAAAGCGGCGATGAGTCGCGATACAGTAAATGTTAGCCAAAATAATGATAGCAATCCTGTTGCTTTAGATTCGCTTGTGCCACGGTCAATCATTAATGTAGTAGCCCACGCACCAACACAAGCTTCTACCGGGACATGGAAGAAGAATGCCAGACAGCAGAGAATCACGATCGAGTCGTTAAGGAGAGTCGCAAATCCTTCGTCACTTTCGGTGTCAGCATCCACTGATTGAGTCGTTGTCTCGTCAATTTGCACAGTTTCGGTCGTGCCGTCTTTTATGTCTGCAAATTCGTTTACATAATCATCCAGATTGATTGTGGAACAAAGTGCGAGTGGTACAGCGGTAAGTACCGCAAACGAGAAGAAAGTTGTTCGAAGACCAAGGCGTTTGATTGAATACGTCACAAGGATGGGCATGACAAATGCACCCATTCCAAAAATGAAGTCGCCAAGATTCATTGCAAACGGCAGATTCTCATTGCTGATTTGGTCACGTGGCAAGAATGCCGGGCCTTGTAGGGCGTTCAATACGTTGACCAATGCAGACCACCCAGTCCCAAGTAACAGAATTGAGACGAGAGCCATTTTGTAGTTCTTGAGCGTTGCCAGAACAATGACGCTGAGAATCACCAATACGAATCCCGTTTCGACAACGGGGTTTCTTCCCTCAATGTCGGCGAAATAACCAGCAGCAAATGCCATTGGGATAAGTGTAAAGCCAAAAATGCTTACAAGTCCGCCGACTCGTGATTCCGGAATATCCAGCTGCTTAGCAAGCGGTACTTTTACACTTCCTATCAAGGCGTGGCACATTCCGGCAATGGCGAGAGCCAAAGCCTGCATGACTGTTAGATTCAAATCCATGGCTGTCTTATTTCAAAAGGAGAGGGTAAATGTCTAGCGGTCACGGTATGCTGGTCCAAGACTCATGGTCGGTCGCAATTATCCCTGTAGTTCAGGAATCACCTTGCCGCGAGCTAAAATTGGAATTGGACGCCCTGACAGATCAGGGACTGCAGTGTTTTGTCCATCTATACCAAGGTGGTTGTAAAGCGTCGCAAGGAAATCCAATGGTCCAACACGTCTTTCGACGGGATCTTCACCACGCGAGTCAGTCTTACCAATAATCTGTCCCGTTTCGATTCCACCGCCGGCGAATAACATCGTATTAGCTCTTGGCCAGTGGTCACGGCCTGGCTGCACAGTACCTTTTTCGCCACTCGCAACACCACCACCGCTACTGGCGACGTGGCTAATTCGTGGTGTGCGACCAAATTCACCAGTTACCACGACCAAAACGCGTTTGTTCAAACCGCGGGCGTATACATCTTCGATCAACGCAGAGATTGCTTGATCAAAGAAGGGTGCACGATAGCTTATAGCTTCAAATACATGGTGATTAACCGCGTGGTCATCCCAGTTGGCAACGCGACCGCATAGTGGACCATCGAATTCGGTTGTGACGATTTCGACGCCAGCTTCGACAAGTCGGCGTGCCATCAGGCACTGCTGTCCCCACTGGTTCATTCCATAACGTTCGCGTGTTTTCTGATCTTCCTGTGTTAGATCAAACGCATCCTTTGCTTTTTTACTGGTAAGCAATGACAACGCCTGACGGTCGAAATCATCGACAGCTTCCATCAATCCGCTTTGGTCGATTTCAGCCTGGAGCCTATCAATTCTACGCTTTAACTCGATTCGTTTCTTGAATCTTTCCGCCAGCTTTGGGTCATGAAGTCCGATATTGGGGACATGGAAATCGGGCTTGCTGGGGTCACCAGTTACTCGAAATGGCTCGTACGACGGGCCTAGGTACGTTGCACCCGCGATCGTAAAAGCGTCGTAGCGATCAACCGGATTTACGGTGATATAATTTGGAATCTCTCGTTTTTGACTATAACGCAGGTAGTTTGCGATAGACATCCAATCCGGCATTTCCGGAAGTGTTTTATCTGCGGCTGCTGGATCTCCTGCCAGGACCTGAAGTGAGCCTGCAGGGTGTCCGCCACCGGTGTGCGCAACAGATCGAAGCAGAGTGTACTTATCTGCACATTTGGACAGCTTTGGTAATAATTCCGTCAGCACAATTCCCGGAACATTTGTATTGATTGGATTGAATGGCCCCCTGAATTCCGACGGTGCGTCCGGTTTTGGGTCCCAGGTATCCAAGTGGCTGCAGCCGCCGCGCAACCAAACCATGATAATCGCTGTTGATTCGCCAAGGCGATTCTTAGAATGGCGAATCGCATCCCCCGGTTTTGCTGCATGGTCGATCGCAAAAGCGCGTTGGCGAAGTAGATCTCCAAGGCTAAGCCCACTGAATCCATAAAGTCCGGCTTTTAATAAATCACGTCGTTCCATGAGTTTTATCTTACTTTGTGTGTACCGAAAGACATTCTGTTAATAGATTTCGGCCAGTTGCTGTATCACAATCAAATCAGTTCGCGTATTGGTCGCCCTGAGCCGACAATCGAAACGGGACGACCGGTTGCATCTTCGTAGTGTGTAGTAAGTGGTATACCTAGTTGGTTGTAAATCGTCGCCATTACGTCGAGAGGAGTAGAAGGACGTTCCTTGACGCCACCACCCCATTTTTCGCTAGCTCCAACAACTCGGCCGCCTTTAATCCCACCGCCGGCAAGCATCACGGTGAAACATTTACTCCAGTGGTCACGGCCCGCATGACCGTTGATCAATGGCGTACGTCCGAATTCGCCTGCGCAGTAGATAACGACATCGTCGAGCATCCCCCGATCGGTGAGGTCTTCAATTAACGCCCAGATTGCACGATCCAGTGGCGGCAGATGCTGCTCAAGTCCAGGTTCAATATCGTTGTGATGATCCCAGTAACCAGTATTAATTGTGACGACCCTGGTTCCTGCCTCAACCAATCGCCGTGCGAGCAAAGCACTTTGACCATACTGATGTCTACCGTACTTGTCACGGAGTGAATCCTCTTCAGCACTTAAGTCAAATGCTTTACGAACGTGCTCGCCTGTGACCATTTCCAGAGCTTGCCCCTTGAAAGTGTCCAGGCCCTCCATAACTCCACTTTGATCCGTGTCACGGCGAATCTTGTCAAAGGCCCCCAGGAGTTTCCGTCTAGAATTCACGCTGTCTAATGATAGACCATTCGGGAGTGCAAGGTTTGGCACTTTGAAGCCGTCAGCGTTTGGGTCGCCACCGACTTCAAATGGGTTGTACCGTTTACCTAGGTACACTGCTCCCTGGTACCCAAAGGCCTCAGACTTTGGAACGGTTACGTATGCAGGCATGAGTGGAACACGTGGCCCCAATGCTCTGGAAACGACGCTGCCGAAAGATGGCCGTTGAGCTGCGTTACGTGCCAGAGTTGGACCGAAATAACCGGTCTGCATCCAGTGTGCCGATGGTGCGTGAATGCCATTTTCATGCCACACGCTTCGTACCTGACTAATGCGATCCATTACTTTCGCTTGCAGCGGGAATCGCTCAGAAATGTTGATCCCCGTAACATTCGTTTGTACCGGCAGATACATGCCGCGGTATTCGCTGGGCGCATCCGGCTTCATATCGTAGGTATCTTGCTGGCTCATGCCACCATGTGTCCAAAAAACGATGACGGATTTCTGCTTGTGTCCGGGGGGTGTCTGTGAGTCAGCCCTTAGTAGATTCGTGAGAGAAAGACCGGTGAGGCCTCCACCTATTTGAAGAAAATTCCGGCGGGAAACACCGCTCTTGCATCCACGATTTGTGTCGAGCTCATTTTGGTAGATACGCAACATTCTCTCTTATCACCTTATGAACATGAATTCGTTAGTGGCAAGTAATGACCAGACGAGATTCCTATACGCTTCGGCACGATCCTCCACGGTGTCGAGATACTCTATCGCTACCTGCTTTTCTGCATCAATTGGCAAACGTCCCATCAGAGTCAAAAACACCAGATTGACATTAATCGCATGCGAAACATTGTTATCGGCAAGCCGCTGGATAAAGCCCGTTTCGGCTGCGAGTTTATCTTGAATTTGCTGAGAGTTTACCAGTTCAAGTCCCTGTGCCAGTGTTGGGGAGTCGATTCTCTCACATTCACATGCCTTGAATCGGGCAGGGCGGCCAAACACATCGAGGAATGCAATAGCGACGTTTTCATCGGGAAGCTCAATAGCCCGAGTTCCTCCCGGAAACTGCCCGGGACCGCCGGGAAATACAGTCGGAACTTCAAGAGATTGGGAAATGGCGTCGAGAAGTATCTCAGCTGCCATACGCCTTGGATAGAATCTCGCAAAAGACTTATTGTCCGTGGCATTATTCTGGTTCGGGGTTGAATCAAGTTGATATGCGTGTGAATTGCAGATCGTCCGGATCAGATGCTTGATGTCGAAACCGCTGTCTGCAAAAGATTCTGCTAACGCGTCAAGCAGTTCAGGGTTGCTCGGAGGATTTGTACTTCGGCGATCATCGACCGGATGAATAATGCCTCTTGAGAAAAAGTGCGACCACATGCGATTTGCCATGGTGCTGGCAAAGTACGGGTTGTCCGGCTGCGTCATCCATCTGGAGAGAGCAATGCGTGGATCATCAAACACAGAAAGATTGAATGCATCGTCACCGAGGGGTTTGGGTTTCAATAATTCGCCGGTACGTGGATGGAATACGTCTCCCTCATCTTTTACATAAATTACTTCTGCCGTGGGCACTTCAGCATCAGCGAAACCTGTTTTACGACCGACACGGGCGAAGTTAGCAGCGAATCCAAAATAGTCGGCCTGACTCCATCGATCAGCTGGATGATGATGACACTGAGCACATTGAATACGTACGCCGAGAAAGGCTTGTGCCACGGACTCTACATAATTTGACGGAGTGCGAACGCTGCGGTACCAAACGGTAGGCGGATTGACTGCCTGACTACCCGTTGCCGTCAGGATTTCAGTTACGAACTGATCATAGGGCTTGTTTTGCAGCAGTGAATCGCGAATCCAGTTAGCAAATAACGCAGTACCAGGTCGTTGTTTTGATGTGGAATAGCCCTTCCCGCGATTTTGAAGGATGTCCGCCCACTTTTGTGCGAAGTAGCTTGCGTATTCAGGTGTGTCTAGCAAGCGATCAATGAGACGTGCGCGTTTATCGGACGTTGTATCATTTACAAACGCAGTGACTTGCTCGGCTGTAGGTAACGTGCCACTTATGTCCAGACTCACGCGACGAATGAACGTCTCGTCATCGCAAACTTCAGATGGTTGAATCTGGAGTTGTCGCCATTGTCTGAGAAGTGCTTGGTTGATCGCGTTCCCAGCGAATTCTGCATCGAGTTGCTTGAAACGGCTTTCCAATTCGCTCGATGGTGCAGCTTCATCGGCGTAAGGCACCGTGATCTGTACAGTGCCAGCAAGTTGGCCATACTTGACGATTACAGCAGCCAGACCACCATCGCCAACCACCTTTATTTGACCTGTCGAATCCACCGTTACGATGCCATCTTCGTTTAGCTCGTAGAGTGCCATGTCAGATACATCTCGGGTTGTTCCATCTGAGTACTTGGCTATAACACTGATTGCCCGACTTGCACCAGCTTCTAGTGTGATTTGTTTTGGAGACCAGTCGAGCTCAGCTAAGTGAACACCATTCTTGTCAGGCCCGGGCATTCCATCCTGAATCCAGGCAGACAGCACAAGAAACGCACTGGAGTTCATATCGAAGCGTTTTCCGCCTCCATGTGCCGTTTGACCAGTGGCTTTTTTCAGTAGCAGACTGTTTTCCGGCGATCCCGGGAACACGCGTCGCCCCTTTGCTTCAATGACGATTGCACGGTAACTCTCCGATGCATCTGTACCGAATAGCGAGAGTCTAAACCCGTTTTGTCCAGTGGCTTTTCCGTGGCATCCACCGTAGTCACAAGAGTATTTGGTAAGAATTGGCATAACATCGTTAGTGAAACTCACCGGGGAGGTCAGTATCACATCTTCAGCGCTAACAGTTTGGCAGCAAGCTACCAGTAACGCAGCCAACCAGATATGTTTCGGTGAATTGGATTGATATGATGTCATTTTGTTTAAGGAGCTTTGCTGTTATTCAACGATTTCCAAGTCAAGAAATACGCTTCCTAAATGTATGCCTTCATCCTCTACTGTACCAAGTCCTTCTAGTCTAAGGCCTGATTGTTTTCCAAGTGGTGCGTCATCGTTTGCGATGATTTGGATTACGCCAGTCTCGGTTTGCCCTACAAATGTCACGCCTCGCCCACGAATTCCGACTACGCCACCCGGCGCTCGGATCTCAGTGTGTATTTTGCCAATAAATTGATTGTTTCGGATACATGAATATGGCATTTGAATGACCTGTCCGCGTTTTATTTTTTTCGGTGCATCCAGATCAATTCGAACAATATACGGGGCAGGATAGACTTCAAATGAGACGGCGTTGGTCAGGATTGTTGTCGCAGCCTCTTTGGCAGCACCAAGCGCCGGATCAAGTGGATAACTGTGAGTAGTGCGGACTCGAGCCGCAATAGTGTACATACCTGGCGGCAAGTGTTCCGGAATATAGAAACTTGCAACGCCTTGTGATTCCCCAGAGTCGATTGAAGTGACATGATCCTGAATCTGCGGTGGCAGGCTGTCCCCGTTTAGTTTTACTTCGGCATCCGGTTGGCCCTCTCGCCGGTCGACAGTGATGTTCAGGTCAATGATGCTTCCTTGTTGATAACGCTCTCTGTCGATGGATGCAGTTGCGGTGATTGGTGCGGCATCGGTTACTGAAAGGGTAAAATCGGACTCCAGTCGTCCTGACCCCAATGGCAGATCGGTGCGGTTCATGGTTCCCGGTAATACACGTTGGGTGACCGTCTGACCACCAACGTCAATGGATGCATGCAGTTGAAAACTACCGATGAATGGTTCTGCTGTATCGGTTGCGGAAATGGTTAAAGGGATCTGTCGTATTCCCGGACCGATCCATGCATCTTCGCACGTAACCCCCGGCGGTAGGCCGGATGCCGTCACTCTTATGGAGTGCTGATGCGATGAGCTTGTAGTGGCAAGTAAATGAATCGTTTCATGGCCGCCAGGTCTTACGGTGAGTCCTGTAGGTGCATTGAGCTTTCCGATAGCAACAACAGTGAAGTCGGGTTTTTGCCGATTGAGTTTCAGTCGATAGGTTCGCCGGTAATCTTTATTGCTGTTTCCAATGCGATTGCGAACGACTAGGTGGTATATGCCGTCTGCGGGTGCAATGAAAGTTGCCGTTGCGTCGAAGTGGGCAGTGGGGAATCGAGTGCCACCGATGTTGAACCGTTCGTCATTTAGAACCTGAAGTTGTTTGGTGTTGTCTTCAGAGAATACATGAACGGCAAGGTCAACGGGTGAACCAATGCGTGCACCGATCGACTCAATGGTAATCGCCTGACCTGCATGCAGCTGAATTTGGTACCAATGTCGATCTTGAGCGTTTGGAAGGTGACCACTTATATCGATGGGAATCTCGATAGGAAGCGATGTGTTACTGTCTACGTTGCTACCGGAATTGGCGATGACTGGATAGTCAATTACGGCTATATCGACAGGGTGAATAGACTTGTGCGGTACGACAGGAGTGGAAGCGACTGTGGCAGATGTCGAATCCGCGAATGCTGGGATTCGGAAATCTGATTGCAACTGAGCGGAGGAAAGTTGTAGTGGCAGCGATTCAAGGAGTGTGCCTTTAACAGTTTTGCCGCCGAGGTTGTAACCGAAACACTGGACTTCTGCAGTTGTACCGGTGGTGATCGCACTTGGGAGTGTGTTGAGAGTCCGCGGTTGTGAGTGGATTTCAAGTCGGTAGAGTGATGTCGCGGCACCACTGTAAATCAGATCGGATAATTGAACTATGTATCGGCCGGTAGCCGGAATGCGGACGGCGAGCATGGTGTCCGTTCCGAACTGGTGTTGTTCAGTTTGTAGTTTGCGATTGTTGGCATCGTAGATTTCAAGTTTGCTTCGCAGTGTGGAGTCGATCCGCTGTGCCCAGCACTCAATCAGAATTACCTCATCTGCCTGAGCGGTAAATACGTAGCGATCGATGTCCCCGTTTGCTCCGATTGCGCCATGCAGTGCGACGGGAAGCTCAATGTTTGTATCTGATTCAATTGCTTCGCTGGGATCTTCCTCATTGAGGCAAGGCAGCGAATTAACGAGCAGGATGCGAGACGAGGAGAGTCCCCGTTTTCCGTATAGTTGGACGCTGTAGCGGCCGGGTTTTACATTTGGGCCGACGGTGCAATTGAATTCCGTATCAGAGAGTTTTTCAAACGATATGTCGGGGTGCGGGCAGAATAGGTTTTCGGCGTGGTCGATTGAGGCGCCGGCAACGGTAACGGTGAATTGAGAGTCCGGTGTACCACCGGGTGGGTAGATCGAGGAGAGTACCGGATTTGGGATATCTGCGCGGAGTGGCACAGTTGCGAGGAGGGCAAGCAGGAGCGTAGTATAGGCGGGAATCTTCACGACATTCATTATACGTGAAGTAAGGCAGAAATGAGGCAAAAGTGTACTGCGGCTGGTTCAGAAATGAATATAGTTATGCAATCGTGGACTATTTTTGCCAGTCGACTTTTCCGACGCCGCGGCGGAATGGCGACTTGGATTTGTATACTTCCGCTTCACCGGATCCTCGTCCCTCGCTTGGGTACGGCATCGTCTGGATTCGACCGTACTCACGTTCGGTTCCGTAAAGG